>JAKOMQ010000006.1 GCA_022241605.1 Aquimonas sp.
CCGCGGTGCCTTCGAGTCCAACATCGGTACCACCGCGACTGTGCTGAGCGTGACCAACACCAACGACGCCGGCATCGGCTCGCTGCGCCAGGCCCTGATCGACGCCAATGCCGCGCCGAACTTGAACGAGATCCGCTTCAACATCAGCGGTGCGTGCCCGCGCACGATCACCCTGGCCAGCCTGCTGCCCGACATCGTGCATCCGGTGCGCATCGACGGCTATACCCAGTCGGGTGCCAGCCGCAATACCGCGGTGCTGGGCTGGAATGCCAACCTGTGCATCGTGCTGAACGGCGCCAACCAGATCACCGGCGCCTACGGCTTCAACATCAATACCGGTGCTTCGCCGGACGCCACGGTCAGCATCGAGGGCATTGCCTTCTCCGGCCATTCATTTGCTGCCGCGCAGTTCATCGCCGGCCGCGATCATCGCTTCGTCGGCAACCAGATCGGCGGCGTGGTGGGATCGACCGCACTGATCGCGTCCGGCACCGGCGTGCGCATCGGCGGCAGCGTCGAGGGCGTGCGCGTGGGCGGGCCCGAGCCCGGCGACCGCAATGTCATCGCCAACACCCTCGGCATCGGCGTCAACCTGAGCGGCTCCGGCAGCACCCAGCCCAGCGGCGCCGTGGTCGAGAACAACTACATCGGCACGCAGAGCGGCGGCGATGTGCGCGGCGGTCAGCGCGGGGTGTTCATCGCCAGCCCGGATCACCTGATTCGCGGCAATGTGATCGTCAATGCCAGCAGCCACGGGATCGAGCTCTCGGGCAGCCTGGCCGTGCGCAATCGCATCGTCGGCAACCGCATCGGCGTGCCGGCGGTGTGCAGCGGCAACTGCGTGAGTCGCGGCAATAGCGGCCACGGCGTGTTCATCCGCAACAGCGCCCACGACAACCGCATCGAGTCCAACCTGATCGCCCACAGCGGGCTTGACGGCATCGCCGTCACCGGCGCCCGCCGCAACAGCCTGCGCCGCAATACGATGTACGAGCAGTCGGGCATCGGCATCGACCTTGGCGACGACGGGCGCAATCTTTTCAACGTCAACAACAGCGCCGCTGCACCGATTGTGGCCGGCAACGACAGCCAGAACGCGCCCAGCCTGGGTAGCGTCGCCGGCACCGCTGCAGTGGGGCTGGCAGAGGGCGCGCTCACATCGGCCAACGGCTGGTATCGCATCGACTTCTACGGCATCCCGTCAACCACGGGCTGCAGCCTGGTCATTGCCGGCCAGCTGCCGGTGGGTTTCTTCGGCGAGGGACGCGACTGGCTGGGTTCGACCTTTCTGCAGATCAGCAACGGCACTCAAATCACCGACGGCAGCGCAAGCTTCAGCGAAGTCGAACTGCGTCGCGAGGGCAGCAGCAGCTACTTCGTGGCCGGCAGCACCTGGATCACCGCCACCGCCACCCGCCTTTCATGCCCGCCTCTGCTAGGCGCCTACAGCCATCGCGGCACCTCCGAGTTCGGCCGCTGCCGGCAGTACACCGCAGGGACAGGGCCTGGGCCCAGCGAGCTGTTCTCCAACGGCTTCGAGGGCTGAAGGACAGGGGCGCTGGAATGCTCGGCAAGTGCGTCACTACGCAAAGGGTATAGGAACACGGCACTCCCTGGCCCTTGCGCTTGCTGTTCGCCAGAGGGCCTGAGAGCACGTCAAAAAAAACATCCGCGTACTGCGACCGCCGCTGGACGCCCTCGCGACGGCGTCTGGGTTTTTCACACGCTCTGAGGCCATCGGCCCCGTGCTGGGCATCGTGCATCGCGTGATCGCGAGATGGGGCTGGCGGATCAAACAGGCGTCGACCGCGTCACGGCTCAGTGCGGCGCAGTGACACTGATCCCGCGCTTTGGCAGCGCGCTCAACCTTGATGTGCGCTTCCACCGGCCGTGGCTCGACGGCGTTTACGAGCAGGTGACCGCCCGGCCAGGCAAGCCTGGGGTGGGGGCATCGGTACTGCAGCGCACCGACTACTCCGCGCAGTGCGAGGCAAGTTACTCTGGCCGCATTTGCGCAGCGAGGGTCGGTAATTCGATGGCAAAACCACAACGCTTGATGCTCCTGATTGCCGGTGCCCTCGTCGCACTGACTCTGGTGGCGGTGTTGTCGGTCTGGCTGCTTTTCGATCCGGATCGGATGGGGGAGCAGCTGGAGGTGGAGCTCAGCCATGCGCTGGGCATGGAGGTGAAAATTGGTCAGCGGCCGCGCTTCAGCCTGCTTCGAGGCGCCAGCGTCGCGCTTGCCGACGTCGAAGTTAGCAGGCAAGGGCAGCTGGTGGCGACGGCCGAACGCGCCTACGTGCAGGTTGCCCTGCTCAGTCTGCTGGGTGGCAAGCTTCATCCGCATGCGCTTGAGCTTCAGGGGCCTGCGTTTTCGATCCAGCGCATGGGCCCGGGGCTGTTCAACATTTACCCGATGGAAAGCGAGCATGGCGCGCTCGCTGAACTGTCGCTGCGGCGCCTGCAGGTGTCCAATGGTCGGCTGAGCTATCGCGACTTGGCTTCGGGCCTGGAATGGCTGTTCGAGGACTGCGACCTGGAGCTGCGCGCCACCCATCAGGATGAATCGGATGCTTCGGGCGCAGCGTTTGCGGTGGCTGGCGCGCTTCAATGCGGGCGGCTGAGCCAGGCACGCTTTGCGGTCTCGGATCTGTCGGTGGATATCCACGCCCACAGGGGCATTCTTGAGCTGTCCGAGCTCAGCGGCAAGGCCTTGAAGGGACAGGTTTCGGGAGGGATGACAATCGACTTCTCGTCCAGCCCACCCGTGTTCAGTCTGGCCACCCGTCTCTCCCGCTTTGAAGTCGGTGCGCTCATGGCCCTGCTGGGGCCGGAGCAGGTCACCACCGGCACCATGGACCTCGATCTGGCCCTGGATGCACGGGGAAAAACCTGGCAGCACGTGCGGGACAGCGCCGCGGGCACGCTCAGCATGGCGGCTGGAGAACTGGTGCTCGTCGGCTACGATCTGGACAGTGAGCTCGACGGCTATGCCGCAACACAGCGCTTCAATCTTGTCGATGTGGGTGCCGTGTTGCTGGTCGGCCCCGTGGGTCTTGTAGCCAGCCGCGGCTACGCGTTTTCCGGCCTGCTTGAAAACAGCGACAGCAGCACCCGCATTGTTCAGATGGTTTCTAGCTGGACGGTTCAAGGCGGCGTGGCAGAGGCTCGCGACGTGGCGTTCAGCACGCCGCAGAATCGCCTCGCCCTGGCCGGAGGACTGGATTTTGCCCGCTACCGTTTTCGGGACCTGCAGGTGGCGGTGCTCGATCGCGATGGCTGCGCCGTCGTCGAACAAACGATCACGGGCGCATTCAGCGAACCTGAAGTGAAACGGCCGAATTTCCTGGTCTCGGCGGTGGGTCCGCTGCTGAATCTGGTCAAGCGCGGCATGAGGGCCATCACCGCCAAGGACTGCAATGTCTTTTACAGCGGATCGGTTCCGCATCCGCAGCAGTGATTCCGAATCGGCACGTCGATGCTCGCAGCGGCGGCACAACGCTGTGCAGGGATCAACCGGGAGGATCAGGGCGCAGGACGAAAAGGGCGTCTGAACTTTGCACAGGCCCCAGCAGCTCGCGTCCGCGGGTCAGTTCATCACCAAGGCTTCTGCGCGGCTGATCATCGGGCCCAAGGCCCGGATCACCAACATCCGTTCTATCTCCGGGATTCTGTTGTCGCCACGCTCGGGATCCACATCTCGAGCAAACATTCCATCGAAGCCTTCGGCGACTCGCTTGCCGGCGAACTGGCGCCGAATGGCGTGACGGTCAGCCCGCTCAATCCCGGCAACATCAACTCGGATATCGGCGCCACCGCCGCCGCGTGGGCGGGCCCCTCAACGCTTGTCGCCGATCGCTCGAATTACCCCGAGCCGGTGCCGTCGCCAAAGCCGTACAGCATGCCCCGTTCGATCCCAACCCGAAGCGCCGCTGCATGATTCGTCCCGGCGCAGACCGGAACCGGGTGGACCATCAAAAAGGCCATCGAGGAACCGGTCCAGCTCAATGATGGCCATACCCATCCATGCGACTGCGACGCACGATTGGAGGTGCTCAAGGCTGGGCTCGAACGTGCGCGACAGTGGAAACCGAAGCAGCACATCGGCGCGCGCCCCGAACCGAAGGGCGCGCGACGCGGCGGCGCAGCCCTACTTGTCCAGCGCCTTGCTCAAGCGAGCCTTCGCGTTTCCAAACGCGGTCTGCACCTTGCCGACTGCGTTCTCGGCTTCGCCCTCTCTCTCCAGCTTCTTGTCACCAGTGATGCGGCCAGCAACCTCCTTGACCGATCCCTTGGCTTTCTTGATGCGTCCGGCCTTCTGATCTTTGTTCACGGCTTTCTCCAGAGGATGATGCGGCGGATGCAGCAGGAGTCGCGCGTCGCGCGTCCTACGCCTACCTACTATCGCCGCTTTTTTGACGCCGGTCTGTTCGACAGCGAACGTGGCCAGCCACTGGCGCACAGAGAGAACAGAGAGAACAGTCAGCGTCCATGGCCGCGAAGTGCCTGGGGAGTGACTTTCATTTGTTCATGGCTCCACAGCGAGGTTCATCGGCGGCCGCCGGCGCACAAGCTCCCCTCTATTCCGCGTTCGGTTTAGCTGCCCGCATGCGTTCCCTGCTTTGACACCCCTGTTCGGAGCGCCGCCATGCACCTCTCGATCCGCGTTCTGGTGGGCCTCGGCCTTGTACTCGCTGCAGGCGCTTCGCAGGCCCAGGTGGAGCGCTGTGTGCGCACGGTGGCGGAGTTCAACAGCGCGTGGTTTATCGCCAATGATGATCCAGTCCTCATCAAGCTGGCGGCCGGCACCTACGATTTCGCCACAGCGACGCTGGAAGACGTGGACGACCACGTGACGATCCGCGGCGGCTACAACAGCAACTGTTCATCGCGCGTCGAAGATCCAGGCGCCACCGTCATCACCCACTCTGGCGGTGGCAGCATCCGACTGCAGACCCACCAGCGCAATCTGGATGGCGCGGGCGATCTAACCCTCGAACGGTTGACCCTTCGAGGCATGAACCGAGTGATCCTGAGTGTCGAAGGTCGCAACACCAACGATGCCACGCTGACGATTGAGCGCGTCTGGGTGGACCAAGTCCAGCAGGTCGGCGTGGAGGCCGCCGCCGAACTGATCGTGCGCAACAGCCTGTTCGTACGCGGAGGAATCTGCGTGCTGCAGATCGCCAACGAGACGACCTCCTCGGGCTTCGCCTATCCCGGCTATCTGGAAGATCTGTCGATCCGCAACAGCACCTTCGCCGCCAATGCCGGGCCCGGGCTGTGCGTAGGTCGGCTTGACGAGGAAGAAGACGACTGGCGGCTCGATCTGGTCAACTCGGTGTTCTGGGACAACGGTGGCGTCGATATCCAACTCAACAACCCGGGCGTCCAGACCATCAACGCGGTGCTGCGCAACAACACCTACACCGCAATCCAGTCCAATCGCGCGCTGCGCACCACGCCGGTCGCCACCAGCAGCGCCAACCCGCAGTTCGTCAACGCCGCTGCAGGCAACTGGCGGCTGTCCGGCGCCTCGCCGGCCATCAACAGCGGCCGCATCGACGCCAACCTGCTCAACCAGCGCGACTTCGACGGTGGCCCGCGMTGGTTCGGGCAGGCGCCCGACCGCGGTGCCTTCGAGTCCAACATCGGTACCACCGCGACTGTGCTGAGCGTGACCAACACCARCGACGCCGGCATCGGCTCGCTGCGCCAGGCCCTGATCGACGCCAATGCCGCGCCGAACTTGAACGAGATCCGCTTCAACATCAGCGGTGCGTGCCCGCGCACGATCACCCTGGCCAGCCTGCTGCCCGACATCGTGCATCCGGTGCGCATCGACGGCTATACCCAGTCGGGCGCCAGCCGCAATACCGCGGTGCTGGGCTGGAATGCCAACCTGTGCATCGTGCTCAACGGTGCCAACCAGATCACTGGTGCCTACGGCTTCAACGTCAACACCGGGGCTTCGCCGGACGCCACGGTCAGCATCGAGGGCATTGCCTTCTCCGGTCATTCGTTTGCTGCCGCGCAGTTCATCGCCGGCCGCGATCATCGCTTCGTCGGCAACCAGATCGGCGGCGTGGTGGGATCGACCGCACTGATCGCGTCCGGCACCGGCGTGCGCATCGGCGGCAGCGTCGAGGGCGTGCGCGTGGGCGGGCCCGAGCCCGGCGACCGCAACGTCATCGCCGGCACGCTCGGCATCGGCGTCAACCTGAGCGGCTCCGGCAGCACCCAGCCCAGCGGCGCCGTGGTCGAGAACAACTACATCGGCACACAGAGCGGCGGCGATGTGCGCGGCGGTCAGCGCGGGGTGTTCATCGCCAGCCCGGATCACCTGATTCGCGGCAATGTGATCGCCAATGCCAGCAGCCACGGGATCGAGCTGTCCGGCAGCCTCGCCCTGCGCAATCGCATCACCGGCAACCGTATCGGCGTGCCGGCGGTGTGCAGCGGCAACTGCGTGAGTCGCGGCAACAGCGGCCACGGCGTGTTCATCCGCAACAGCGCCCACGACAACCGCATCGAGTCCAACCTGATCGCCCACAGCGGGCTTGACGGCATCGCCGTCACCGGCGCCCGCCGCAACAGCCTGCGCCGCAATACGATGTACGAGCAGTCGGGCATCGGTATCGACCTTGGCGACGACGGACGCAATCTTTTCAACGTCAACAACAGCGCCGCGGCGCCGGTCGAAGCCGGCAACGACAGCCAGAACGCGCCCAGCCTGGGCAGCGTCGCCGGCACCGCTGCAGTGGGGCTGGCAGAGGGCGCGCTCACCTCCGCCAACGGCTGGTATCGCATCGACTTCTACGGCATCCCGTCAACCACGGGCTGCAGCCTGGTCATTGCCGGCCAGCTGCCGGTGGGTTTCTTCGGCGAGGGCCGCGACTGGCTGGGTTCGACCTTCCTGCAGATCAGCAACGGCACTCAAATCACCGATGGCAGCGCAAGCTTCAGCGAAGTCGAACTGCGTCGCGAGGGCAGCAGCAGCTACTTCGTGGCCGGCAGCACCTGGATCACCGCCACCGCCACCCGCCTTTCAGGCCCGCCTCTGCTAGGCGCCTACAGCCATCGCGGCACCTCCGAGTTCGGCCGCTGCCGGCAGTACACCGCAGGGGCAGGGCCCGGGCCCAGCGAGCTGTTCTCCAACGGCTTCGAGGCGCCGGGCGGCTAGCCGCTCCGCTGGCCTGACCGCGCATCGCCATGGCGCAGGCTGGCGAAGGATTGGCCAGCACCAAGCAAGTGCCTGTTTCTTGCGCGAATGCGCAGCGCCACCCGGAAGCGGCTCACAGGTCTGTCCACAGGCGCTGTGGATAGAAGCGATGCCTTGCAGTCAGTGAGCGACCTCGTCAGCGCAGCGCCGCCTCCACCACGCTGGCGTGAGCCAGGGTTTCTTCGATCTCGCGGCGGGCGGCGGCGAAATCGACCTCGGGCTGCGCCAGCAGGGCCAGCACGGTGGCGGGGTGCACGATCAGATCCTTCAGGTGGTAGCACACCGCCACGTTGTCGGTGGCAGGCAGCGCGCCGTCCTCGTGGAAGTCGTGTTCGATCGTGGCCAGGTCCAGCTGCGGCCACAGCTCCATGATCGCCAGCGTGGCCTGCAGGTAGTCCGCGCAGTGCGGGTGGCGCTCCACGTAGGCCGGCACCATGTCGGCACCCAAGCGCATCAGGCGATCGGCCGACTCCGACAGCGCGGCTGGATCGGCATCGTCCTGCAGCTTGCCGAGCAGGCTGCGCGCGCCCTCGATGAACTCGGCGGCCGGGCCCGGCGGTTGCTGCACGGGCGCCTGCGCGGCGGTGGCAGCCTGCGGTTCGGGCGCCGCGGTCGCGGCGGGCGGCTCCGTGCCACCGCCGCAGGCTGAAAGCACCAGGACAAGCGGCAGGGCGATCACGCCCAAGTGGCGCGCGGGGGACGGCGAACGCGGGGGGATGTGCATGACGGTCTTCATCGGATGGCTGGAACCTCGCAATATATGCGAATGAATCGCGTTTGCGCACGCCCTGCCTTCCGACAGGCGCGCGTGGCGCAGCCGCCGTGCACCCTCGCTGACTGCCATCCCGCCAGGAGCACACGATGCCGCTGCGCTTGAACTCCGCCCGCCTGCCCACCTTGGGACTCTGCGCCCTGCTTTGCCTTGGGCTTGCCGCGACAAACCCCGCGAGCGCCAGAGAAGCGGCAACGAGCGCCGGCAGCAGCACACAGACACCCGAGACGGTGCAGCGCCGCGCCAGCCTGCGCATCGGCGGCGAAACGGTGAACTACACCGCCAGCGCCGGCACCCTGATGCTGCAGACCGACGAGGGCAAGCCGCGTGCGGAGATGTTCTACATCGCCTACCAGCGTGAGGGCGTGCGCGACCGCAGCACGCGGCCGGTGACCTTCAGCTTCAACGGCGGGCCCGGCTCATCTTCGGTCTGGCTGCACCTGGGCATCCTCGGCCCGCGGCGGGTGGTGTTCCCCGACGGCGTGCAGCCGCCGCCACCGCCGCACGGCCTGGCCGACAACGAGTTCTCCCTGCTCGACGTCAGCGATCTCGTCTTCATCGACCCGGTCGGCACCGGCTTCAGCCGCGCCGCCGGCGAGGCCAAGCCGCAGGAGTTCCACGGCGTCGCCGAGGACGTACAGGCGGTGGCCGAGTTCATCCGCCGCTGGACCAGCGAGAACCAGCGCTGGAACAGCCCCAAGTTCCTGGCCGGCGAAAGCTACGGCACCGCCCGCGCGGCGGCGCTGGTCGACCACCTGCAGACCCAGGAGGGCATGTTCTTCAACGGCCTGATGCTGGTGTCGTCGATCCTCAATTTCGGCACCGCACGCTTCAATCCGGGCAACGACCTGCCCTACGTGCTGTTCCTGCCCAGCTACGCCGCCACCGCCTGGTACCACGGGCGGATCGAGCCCCGGCCCGCGCTGCAGCCCTTCCTGCAGGAGGTGCGCGACTTCGCCGAGACCGAGTACGCGCAGGCGCTGATGCTGGGCGCGCGTCTGCCCGAGGCCCGCGCCCGCGAGATCGCCCAGCGGCTGTCGGCCTACACCGGGCTGTCGCCGGAGTTCCTGCTGCGCGCCAACCTGCGGGTGAACATGCAGCGCTTCGGCAAGGAGCTGCTGCGCGAGCAGCGCCGCACGGTCGGACGGCTGGACAGCCGCTACCTCGGCATCGACGCCGACGCCGCCGGCGAAGCGCCCTCGCACGACCCCAACTACACCGCCATCCTCGGGCCCTACACCGCCGCGCTGAACCACTTCCTCGGCGCCGAGCTGGGCTACCGCGACAGCCGCAAGTACGAAATCCTCAGCGGCGACGTCAACCGCCGCTGGAACTGGGGTGGCGGCAACGGCGGCAGCTTCGTCAACACCGGCGAGCAGCTGCGCGCGGCGATGAGCCGCAACCCGCACCTCAAGGTGCACGTGGCCAACGGCTACTACGACCTCGCCACCCCCTTCTTCGCCACCGAATACACCTTCGACCACCTGGGCCTGGAGCCCGAGCTGCGCGGCAACGTGTCGATGAGCTACTACGAAGCCGGGCACATGATGTATTCGCACGGCCCTTCGCTGGAGGCGCTGGGCCGAGCGCTTCGCGAGTTCGTCCTCGCGTCGTCGCGCCCCCGGCCCTGATGGACACCGCGGCCACGCCCTTCCCGGTGCTGGTGGTCGACGACGATCCGGCCCTGCTCGAGCGCCTGTGCCGGGTGCTCGCTGCAGTGGGCTTTGCACGCGAGGGCCTGCGCCTCGCCTCCAGCATCCGCGAGGCACAGGTGCTGGCGCTGGAGCAGTCGTTCGCGCTGGCCCTGGTGGACCTCGGCCTGCCGGACGGCAACGGCGCCGGACTGGTGCGCTGGCTGCGCCTGCGCGAGGCCGAGCTGCCGATCCTGGTGGTGACCTCGTGGAGCACCGAAGCGCAGATCGTGGACGCACTCGGTGCCGGCGCCACCGGCTACCTGCTGAAGGACCGCGAGGACATCGAGCTGGAGCTGTCAATCCGCAGCACGCTGCGTGGAGGGGCACCGATCGACCCCTTCGTCGCGCGACGTATCCTGGCGCTTTCCGGCCTGGGAGACCCAGGCCCGGACCAGGCCGCGTCCGCGCCGATCCCCTCGCTGGCGGAAAGCCTCACCGAACGCGAGACCGAGATCCTGGGCGAAGTCGCCCGCGGGCTCGGCAACCGCGAGATCGCCGAGGCGCTCGGGATCTCGAGGCACACCGTCGAGACTCACATCAAGCGCGTCTACGCCAAGCTGGCCGTGCGCACGCGGACCGCAGCGGTGCACGCTGCGCGGACGCGCGGCCTGCTGCGCGAGCCCTGACGGCCGCGCAAGCCGCCCACGGCGAGGAACGCAAACGGCCCGCCCCGGGCTACTCGAAGCCGTTCTTGAACAGCTCGGGCACCGCCAGGCTGGCGTCTATCACCAGCGTCACCGCATTCGGCTGGCGATCGCCGTACTCCACCCGCGCACCCAGGCCCTCGGCACCGTTCAGCACCACGCTGTCGAAGCGGCCGGTCAGCGACGCGGCGGTCAGCACGGTGTAAACCTGCCCATCCTGCGGCGGCGCGGCGAAGTCGATGCGCAGGGTGCCGGCAAGCTGCGCGGCACCGCTGACCTCCAGACGCGCATTGGCCGGGCTGGCACCGCCGCTGGCTGCGATCTGCAGGGTTCCGGAACTCTGGTTGTAGGCGGCCGCGCGCAGGGTGAAGAAACCGCCGTTTGGATTGCTGCGCAGGTCGACGGTGGCCTCGCTGTCGATGACGCCCAGCTCGCCGGTACCGGTCAGCGTCCCCCCGGCCACCCGAAGCGGCATGTTGGGGAAGCGAGCGGTGCTGTTCATCGAGACGACGCCAGCGCGCAGCGTGAACGGCAGCGTGACCGTTTCGTTGCCCGCAAACAGACGTGTCGTATTCGGGCCGCGCTTCTCGATGCGTCGGAAGCCCTCGATCTTCCTGGTTCCCGTCACGCTCGTCTGCAGCATGCGGCCATCGAAGATCTCTTCCGCGCTGCTCGGATCCAGCACGAGGGTGTCGCCCCCGTTCAGATCGCCGCTTTGGCTGACCGCGCGCTGTGCGGGCGCCTCCCGCCCCTCGAGGACGAGTTCGTTGCCGCCACCGCGCACCAGGATGCCCGGCGCGGCTTCGGGCACCGCGGCGCCTGACGCACCCCCGACAATCAGGATGGTGTTGGGTGCGGATCGCAGGACGGCATTGCCGTCCAGGAGCACGCCGGGGCCACCCAGGCCCGCGACTCCGCAGGGCACGCCGGGGCTGAACATCCGGATGCCGCCCCCGTTGCCGCCGCGCACGCTGCCGGCGCTGCTGGACGCGGCAGTCCAGCGCAGCGCGGCGTTGCGCAGGACGATGCCGGGGCCGCCGGCACCGCCGTGGGCCGCTACGTTGTTCGGCTGCGAGGGGTTCAACGCGCAGGCACCGCCGGCACCGCCCCGCCCCCCCTGCACGGTGACCCTGCCGAGCAGCGAGACGCTGGCGCTGTCGAGCAGTTCGACCCCGGCGCCGCCGGCACCGCCGGCACCGCCCAACACCGAATCGCCAACGAACCGCCCTGTCAGTTCCTGGCCGGCCAGGCCGTTGTCGCCGCCCACGCCACCATCGCCACCGCGGAGGGAGGCTTGGCCGACAGGGGACCACTCCGCCGCATCCTCCAGCCGCAGCGCAACCCCGCCGTCGCCGGCGCGGCCACCGCGATGGTTGAGCCAATCGAAGCTGTCCAGTGCTGCCGAAGACCCCGTGCCGCCGTCGCCGCCCGTACCGCCGGACAGTGTTGCGGGCGCTTCAAGCGTCCCCTCGGTGCCGAGCAGGGACCCGCCCGAAACACGGGCGCCCGCGCCACCGTCGCCGCCCGACCGCAGCCCGCCGTTGGTGCCGCTGCGACCCGCCGGTCCGGGTCCGCCAAGCAGGGTGCCGGTGTGCGTGATCACGGCAGCCGCATCCGCGACCAGGGCATCGCCGCCATCGCCGCTGTCGCTTCCTGTGGTGGGGATGCGACGGCCGCCGCCGGACAGGCCGCCCCAGGCGCCCCAACCGCCTTCGATGCGGCCGCTGTTGGCAAGGCTGCCGCCCGACACGCGCACGCCCGCCCCGCCGCGGCCGCCCTGCCCGCCGAGGCCGCCGTCGCATTGGCTATTTCCGCAAAGCGATGTGCCCACGTTGGCGCCGCCGTTGCCGCCTTCGTAACCAAAGCCGCCATGGATCTCGCCGCGGTTGTCGAGGCTTGCCCCCGTGGCCAGCACCACTCCGTCGCCGCCGTCGCCACCGTCACCGCCAAGGCCCTCGGCAGCGCCCAAGTTGAGGGCGGCAAAGTTGCGGCCCACGCCCGCCGCGCCGCCGAGGCCGCCAAACACCAGACCGTCGTTGATGACCTCGTCGGCAGTGGCCGTCATCACCGCAACACCGCCGCGGCCGCCGCGGCCGCCCTGGCCGCCGGAGCCCGGGGACCCTGAAGTTCCGGATGCACCGGACGAGCTGCCTCCGCCACCGAAGCCGCCCGTACCGCCCGCGCCCCCCAAGCCGCCCTGACCGCCATCGCCGCCCATGCCGCCGTCGATGCGCGCGCCGGCCGCGTTGAACAGCACGCCCGCGCCCTGAAGCACCAGACCGTCGCCGCCGGCGCCACCCGCACCCCCGTCACCGCCGTTGCCGCCTGCTCCGCCGCCACCGCCGTTGCCGCCAGCGCCGCGCGCCGGGGTGCCAAAGCCGACTGTGCCGAAGCCGCCGTCGCCGCCGCGGCCACCGTCACCGCCACGGCCACCGCTGCCACCGTTGGCCGCCGAGCCGCCCCCGCCGCCGCCACCGGTGATGCTTGCCTCGTTGCGTATCCGCGCGCCGCGGCCCGCGAGCAGGCCTGCTGCGCCGTTGCCGCTGGCGGGGCCGTCAGGACCCTCGAAGCCCTGGCCGCCATTGCCGCCTGTGCAACCGTTTCCTCCCGGTTGGCCAGGAACACCTGAGTCTGCGCCATGGCCCCCGCGCCCCCCCTGTCCTCCAGCGGCGCCGACCCTTGGATTAGACGAGGCCGAAGCGCCGGGCCCGCCCGTGATGGCGCCGGAATTGCCCAGATTCGCTGAATCACCCAACCAGACGCCGGGCGCGCTGACTCCCACGGAAGGCGAAAGACTTCGTTCGGTGCCCAGCGAAGCTGGCTCACCCGCTCCGCCTGCGGTGCAGGGCCTGTCGGCGCCGACCCCGTCCGCGCCGTTCGCCCCGGGGACCGATTCCGGATTGTTGACGGACAGGCCGCCGCGCCCCCCCGTGAGTCGCGCGGTGCTGGCAACCGTCACGAGGGCCGCTTCGGCCACCACCAGCCCGGCCCCTCCGGCCCCGCCCGCAGCGGCCACGTAGTTCGAGGGCAGGGTCTGGGTCGGGAAGCGTGGGGTGGATCCGCCACTGCCGCCATTGCCCCCCGTGAGCTGTCCGGCAACGGTTGTCTGGCCGGTGCCCAGAAAGGTGACTGCTCCGCCGCCGCCGCCACCGCCGGGCAGCGCTCGCTCGGACATGCCCCCGGTTCCGCCGTCGCCGCTCCTGCAACTGGACGGGTTGGTCCAAGCGGTCACGGGCCCACGGAAGCAGTCGGCGCCACCGCCACCGCCGCCGCCGCCGCCGATTGATGCTACGGAGTTGCCGCCGTTGCCACCACGCCCGAGGTTCACGCCGGCCACGCCAGCCGCCCCGCCTGTTCCGCCCGCCCCAGTGGAGCCCACCTGCCCGCCTGCTCCACCCGGGGCATTGGCACCACCGCCACCGCCACCCGGCGCGAGGATGCCAAACGTAAAGCATGCGGGCCCCGTTTGACCGGGCACGTTGGCTGCGCCACCACGAGCAAAACACACCTGGCCTTGGCGTTCGAGAAGGCCACCGCCATTGCCGCCATGGCCCTGCTCCGTCGATGCAATGGCCTGCGCCGATGCGGGTGCGGCCGCGCCAAGCCCCAGCGCCGCAGCGATGCAAACGCTCATCAGGGAACGGGTTCTGCTGTGCATGATCGTGTCCGGATTGCGAGCCCTCGCCCGCGCTGGCGCGAGCTTTGCGCAGGCTGCAGGCCAGCGCATCCCCAGATCTGGGTATGCGGACCGTGAAACCGCGCACAAGGCCGCGGGCGCTTGACAGCCGAAACCGCGGCTGCGGCAATGCCGGCCCGTCCCGCAGGCCTGCGCCATGCTCCGAACGACCGCCCTGCTGCTGCTCCTGCTCGCGGCGCTGTGGAGCGCGCCTGCCGGCAGCGCCGAGGCGCTGCGGGTCGAGGCCGTCGCCAGCGACTGGCTGGCCTCCGAGCCGCCGGCGGAGGGCTGGGTCGAGGTCAGCCTGCCCGACAACTGGCAGCCGCGCTGGCCCGCGCACGACGGCGTGGTCTGGTATCGCCTGCGCTGGCAGCAGCCGGCGCCGCAGGAGGGCCTGGGCCTGTACGTCGAGTACGTCAACCTGGCCGCCGAGATCGAGGTCAACGGTGCCCTGCTGGCGCGCGACCCGCAGCGGGTGGAGCCGCTGTCGCGGCTGTGGAACAGCCCGCGCCACTGGCACCTGCCGACCGCCCTGCAGCGCAGCGGCGAGAACACCGTGCTGATCCGCGTATCGGGGTTCGCGGCCTATGCCGGCGGCCTCGGCCCGGTCGCGGTCGGCGAGGCCGCCGCGCTGGCGCAGCGGCAGGTGCAGGCCCAGTGGCTGCGCCAGGGCCTCGCCCACATCAGCGTCGGCATCGGCATCACCCTGGGACTGTTCTTCCTGCTGCTGTGGCTGCTGCGCCGGCGCGAGGTGGCCTACGGCTGGTTCGCGGCCCAGCAGCTGGCCTGGTTTCCCATCGCCTGGAACCAGATTGCGCTCAGCCCCTGGCCGTTCGCCAGCACGCATGCCTACCAGTCGATGACCACCGTGATGCTGATGGTCTTCAGCGGCTGCTGGGCGATGTTCGTGCTTCGCTTCTGCGAGCAGCGCTGGCCGCGCCCCGAGCGCGCCCTGTGGCTGCTGCTGGCAGCAGCCTCGCTGGCGATGGTGCTGGCACCCGACGGCAGCAAGCGCGAGGTGCGCGAGCTGCTGCTGGTGCTGGCCGTGCTGGTGAATGCCGGGGTGAACCTGCTGTTCGTCGCACTTGCCGCACGCAGCGGCCGCATCGACCACCGGATCCTCGCCGGATTCGCCCTGCTCAGCCTGTTCGCCGGGGTGCATGACGCGCTGCAGGTGATGGGCCTGCTCGGCGGCGAAACCTACTACGCGACGCTGACGCTGAACCTCACCGTCATCGGTGTCGCGGTGGTGCTGGCATGGAACTTCGCGCGCAGCCTGCGGCGCATCGAGGGCTTCAACGCCGAGCTCGGCCACCGCGTGGAAGCCGCGCGCAGCGAGCTGGCAGACACCCTGCAACGACAGCACGAACTGGAGCTGACCCATGCGCGGCTGAGCGAGCGGATCGGCCTGGTCCACGACCTCCACGACGGCATCGGCGGCAAGCTGGTCAGCAGCATCGCCAGCCTGCGGCAGGCGCCGCAGCAGCCGCTGCCGGCGAGCGCCGTGCTCGATATGTTCGAGGACCTGCGCGACGACCTGCGCCTGATCATCGACGGCGCTTCCGCCCAGCACTATGGCCAGGACACGTTCGCGGACCTGCTGGCGCCGGTGCGGCACCGGCTGGGCCGGCTCTTCGAGGCCCACGACATAGACGTCGACTGGCGACTCGAAGGGCTCGACGGCCTGCGGCTGCGCCCGGCGCAGGGGCTCGACCTGCTGAGGGTGCTGCAGGAGGGCCTGGTCAACGTGTTCAATCACAGCGGCGCCCGCCGCGTGGAGGTCGGCATCGCCGCCGACGACGAAGCCCTGCGGCTGGAGGTGATCGACGACGGCCGCGGCTTCGGCATCGACGCCCAGGCCGCGAGCGCCGCGACCGCGGGCACCGGGCTGCGCAGCATGCGCGCGCGCGCCGAGCGGCTGGGCGCGGGCTTCTCGATCGAGAGCTCGCAGGCCGGCACCCGGCTGCGCATGATCCTGCCGCTGTCGCCGGCGCTTCGTGAGCCGGACGCCACGGCGCCGCGCTGACAGCGCCGGAGCGTACCGGCCAGCCGCGCGGGACGCCTCCGCGCGGTGCACATCCGCGGCGCTACCATCTGCGCCCCGGCATCCGAGGCAGCGACATGGACCACCACAGTGCAGCATGGGCGGCGCAGGCCGACCGCGCCGATCCGCTCTCGCGCTTCCGCGAGCGCTTCCACATTCCCCGCCACGGCGAGGGCGAGCTGGCCTACTTCGTCGGCAACTCGCTGGGCCTGCAGTCGAAGGATGCCGAAGCTGCGGTGCTGACCGAGCTCGCGGTCTGGCGCGAGCTGGCGGTGGAGGGCCACTTCAAGGGTGAGCGGCCATGGCTGCGCTATCTGGAATCGATGAACGCACCGCTGGCCGAGCTGGTCGGCGCGCAGCCGATCGAGGTGGCGGCGATGAACACCCTGACCGTCAACCTGCACCTGCTGATGGTGAGCTTCTACCGGCCCACGCCCGAGCGGCCGTCGATCCTGATCGAGGCCGGGGCGTTTCCCTCCGACTGGCAGGCGGTGGAGTCGCAGATCCGCTTCCACGGCTTCGATCCGGCCGATTGCCTGATCGAAGTGCAGCCGGATGCGCCGGGCGGCACGCTGTCTATGGAAGCCATCGCGCGCGCCATCGAGCAGCACGGCCCGCGGCTGGCGCTGGTGCTGTGGCCGGGCATCCAGTACCGCACCGGCCAGGCCTTCGATCTCAAGGAGATCGCGCGGCTGGCCAAGGCCCAGGGCGCGGCGGTGGGCTTCGACTGTGCGCATGCCGCAGGCAACCTGCCGCTGGCCCTGCATGACTCGGGCGCGGATTTCGCCACCTGGTGCCACTACAAGTACGTCAACGCCGGGCCCGGCGCGGTCAGCGGCATCTTCGTCCACGAGCGCCATGCGCACGACCACACCCTGCCCCGCCTCACCGGCTGGTATGGGCACAAGCTGGCGACGCGCTTCCAGATGGCGTCCAGCTTCGACCCGACGCCGGGCGCCGAAGGCTGGGTGATGAGCAACCCGCCGATCCTGGCGCTGGCGCCGGTGCGCGCCTCGCTGGAGCTGTTCCGCGAGGCCGGCGGCATGGCTGCCCTGCGCGAGCGCTCGCTGCGGCTCACCGGCTATCTGGAGGCACTGATCGAGGCCGAGCTGTCGAGCGTTCTGGAGATCCTCACCCCGCACCAACCCGAGCGCCGCGGCTGCCAGCTGTCGCTGCGCGTGCACGGCGGCCGCGCCCAGGGCCGCGCGCTGTTCGAGTACCTCGCCGCCAACGGTGTGCTGGGCGACTGGCGCGAGCCCGATGTGATCCGGATCAGCCCGGCGCCGCTGTACAACCGCTTTGCCGACATCCGGCGCTTCGCCGATACCGTGCTCGACTTCGCGCGGCGGGGATGAAGCTCAATCACCTCGCCGCGGCGGCCAGCGCCACCAGGCGGCCACCACCAGCGCGGCAAAGCCCGTGTAGGCCAGGGTGAACACCCAGGCCGGCGCCTCGAAGAAGATTAGCCTGCCCAGCCAGTGCTCGATGAAGCCGCCGCCGTAGCCCTCCTGCCCGGCCTGCACGCGCAGCCAGACCTCCAGAGTGGTCAGCGGACAGGTGACGCCCAGCCAGGCCTCCACCACGACGATGCCGATGCACGCGAGGTGCAGCAGGCGGAACCACCAGCGGTTGACGAAGCGCCAGCCCAGCAGGTTGCCGATCACGATCAGCAGCAGGCCACCGACCACGAAGAAGATATAGCCGGCGTGTAGCACCAGCACGGCGTCGGCCAGCCACTGGTAGTGCGCGCCCTGCATCGCGCTCAGGCTCCTGCCTGCAGCAGCTTGGACAGGATCCGCCCGACCGCGGCGAAGGCGAAGGTGCCGGTGACGTGGGTGGCCGCGCCCAGCCCGCCGCCACCGCAGTCCAGGCCCATGCTGTCGCCACCGGCCGGACGCAGGCCGCAGACGCTGCCGTCGGCCTGCGGATAGCGCACGTTCTCGCGCGAGAACACGGCCGGCACGCCGAAGTAGCGATCGCGGTTCTTGGGGAAGCCGAACTCCGCGCGCAGTTTCTTGCGCACCAGCGCCAGCAGGGCGTCGTGCTCGGTGCGCGAAAGATCGCGCACCTCGATCAGGGTGGAATCGGCACGGCCGCCGGCTGAGCCGCAGACCACCATGGGAATCTTGCGGCGACGGCAGAAGGCGATCATCTCCACCTTCACCCGGAACGCATCGCAGGCATCCAGCACGGCGTCGTACCCGCCCAGCAGCAGCGGGTCGAGGGTGGAAGGTGTGAGGAACTGCGCGATCGGCGTGATCTGAAGCCCGGGGTTGATGCGCCGCAGGCGCTCGGCCAGCACCTCCACCTTGAGCCGGCCGAACTCGCCGTCCAGCGCATGCAGCTGGCGGTTGACGTTGCTCACGCAGATGTCGTCGGCGTCGATCAGGCTGAGCCGCCCCACGCCGCTGCGGGCCAGCGCCTCGGCAGCCCAGCTGCCGACGCCGCCCACACCGACGATGCAGACGTGCGCGCGCGACAGGCGTTCGGCGCTGCCGCGGCCATACAGGCGATCAATGCCGGCGAAACGCTGGTCGGAGTCGTTCAAGGCGAGGGTCGGCGCGGGTAAAGCGCGGATTCTAGTGCAGTGCTTCGTACTTGGCGGACGGTAGCTGCGAGCGGATTTGTGTCGCAAGCAAGGCGCGACGACGGATCATGGCAGCGCTATGGCGAGGAGGAGTAACGCCATCGGCCGCGCCAGGATGCCGCAGCTACGTTCGCTCAAGTGCGAATCACTACCCTGGCTGCCACCGTGGCAAGGCCGTGATGGGTGCGCCGCTATCATCCCCACTGCCTTTCAGCCTAGAGATTCCCGATGCGCGCCCTCATCCTGCTTCTGGTCGGCCTGTTTACCGGCATCCTGCTCACCGCCACCGCGCTCAATCTGATGGCCCTGGGTCAGGGCGGCCCACGCCCGCATGTGGCGCTGATGGGCATGCTGCAATACCACCTGGGCGAGGCGCGCGGATTGATCGAGCCCGGCTGCGAGGCCGGCCAGGGTGAGCGTCATTTCCTGCTGATGCGCAGCCTGTCGGACGACCTCGAGCGGGTGTACGTCGAGCGCGGCTACGACGAGGCCTTGTTCAGCCGCCACGCCAAACAGTTTCGCGCTCGCCTCGACGACACCCTGGCCCTGCCCGAGGACACCAGCTGCCGCATCCGCGCCGACGCGATGTCGCGGGTACAGGACGGCTGCCAGAGCTGTCATCGGGATTTTGGCCGGGGTTGAGGCGGCCTTGCCTTGACAGGCTGGCGCCGAGAATTCTTGGCCAACCGCGTTAGCCAAGTGATCCTGAGAGCAGGATCCAGGCCACCATCCACGAAGCGGAGACCCATCTATCGAAGCTGATCCAGAAAGCACCGGCAGGCGAGGAAGTCATCATTGCCCGCGCCGGCACGCCGGTTGTGCGGCTCCTGCCTGTGGACCCTGTCGCCAAGACCGAAGGCAGCTTTTGGCGGCTGGAAGGACAGAACCTGGATAGCAGACGAAGGCTCGCACCAAGGTGCTGCAGCACGCGCGACGCCTGCTCACTCGGGCCGGCGCGGCGTGAACGGCCAGCGCCCGCGCCAGTACTGGATCAGGCCAAAGCCGAACAGCATGCCGCCCAAGTGCGCGAAGTGGGCGATGCCCGAGGCGGTGCCGCTGACACCCAGCACCAGCTCCATCAGGCCGTAGCCGATCACCAGCGTGCGCGCCTTCATGGGGATCGGCGGGAACAGCAGCATCACCCGCCGCTCCGGGAACATCATCCCGTAGGCCAGCAGCACGCCGAACACGCCGCCGGAGATGCCCACCGTGGGATAGGGCTGGCCTCCAGAGGAGACCGACCAGGTCGCCACCGCCAGCTGGATCAGGCCGGCGCCGACGATGCAGAACAGCACGTAGTACAGATACCGCCGCGCACCCCAGACCTGCTCGATCGCGCTGCCGAACATGAACAGGGCCAGGGCATTGAAAGCGATGTGCGCGAAGTTGCCGTGCAGGAATCCGTAGCTCAGCAGCTGCCAGGGCAGAAAGCCGGCCGTGATCATGCGGCCTTCGTGCATGCCCAGCGCGTAGTCACCGGCCGGCCACAGCATGAAGTGCAGGAATGCAATCTCGCCCAGCTGGGTCTGCAGCAGGAAGATCAGGCCGCAGGCCAACAGCAGGGCCTTGGTGGCCGGAGGAATACGGTCCATCAGGATGCGATGCTCGGTGTAGGGGCGGTCTCCGCCCAGGCTGGGGCAGACGCGGGATCATCGCACGCGCGCCTGGATGGCCTCGCCGCAGTGGCCGATCCCCAGTGCTCGAGCGCAGCGCCCACGGTGGCGAAGTGGATGTCCACGATGTCCTCGACCTCGGGCGCATAGCCGCCAGCCATGCTGATCGACAGCGGCAGGCCGTGGCGTCGACAGGTATCGAGCACGCGGCGGTCTCGCTCCAGCAGGCCGGCCTTCGACAGGCGCAGAAAGCCCAAGCGATCACCCTCGAAGGGGTCGGCGCCGGCAAGATAGATCACCGCATCCGGGCGCGAAGCAGCGATCACCCGGGGCAGGTGATGGTCCAACGCGTCAAGGTAGGCCGCATCGTCGGTGCCGTCCGGAAGCGCCACGTCAAGATCGGAGGGCGGCTTGACGGCGGGGTAGTTGCGCGCGGCGTGGATCGAGAACGTGTGGATGCTGGGATCGTCCGCGCACAGGGCGGCGGTGCCGTCGCCCTGGTGCACGTCGAGGTCGACCACCAACAAGCGATCGGCGAGGCCGCGCGCTTGCACATGGCGGGCCGCGACTACCGAGTCGTTGAATACGCAGTAGCCACCGCCGCGATCGCGGGCTGCGTGGTGGGTGCCGCCCGCCAGGTTGACCGCCACGCCCTCGCCTTCCAGCGCGGCGCTCAGCGCGCCAATGGTGCCGCCCGAGGAGCGCCGCGAGCGCTCCACCATCGCCGCTGACCACGGAAACCCGATCCGCCGCAGCTCGGCCTCGCTGGCGCGGCCTTCGAGCATGCGCGCCACGTAGTCCGGGCAGTGCACGCGCAGCAGGTCCTCGTACGTGGCCGGCTGCGGCTCGCGCAGGCGTACGCGGCCCGTCTGCTCCAGCCCCCGCACGCGCTCGTACAGGCGCCGGTACTTGTCCATCGGAAACCGGTGCTCCGGCGGCAGCGGCAGCACGAAGTGGTGGCAATAGAACGCAAACATCAGCGGAGTATGGGTCGGCGCATGCATAGGCTGCGCATGCGCCAACCCTCCAGCCTCACCCCAGCGCGAAGGCGAAGATCGCCCCGACGCCAGTGAGGACCACGGCCGTCACGTAGACGCCCACCGACCAGCGCCGCAGCCGCGTGCAGGCCCGGGCCAGGGCCGGGTCCGCCGGGCAGGGCGCGCTGCGCGCCCGCCACAGCAGGCTGCCGGCTACGGCCAGGGCCAGGGCCGCGACGCCGAACACCAGGCCCTTGCGCTCGGACAGCCAGATCAGCTGCGGCACGGCGGTGACCAACCCTGCCAGCGCGGCGCCTGCGCCCAGGCTGACCATCACCGCCGGCAGCACGCAGCAGACCAGGGTGCCGCCGCTGGCGAGCAGCGCCGCCAGCGCGCCCCACAGGCTTTGGCGCGGGGCGCCGAGGCCGTCAGCCGCCACGGCCGAGCTCCGCGCGCAGCTCGGCGATGGAGGCCTGCACGCGCTCGATGCTGACTACGGTATAGCCGGCCTCGACCAGCGCCTTGGTCGCCGCCTCATCACTGAGCGCATGGCCCTCGCGCAGCTGCACGGCGACCAGCCGATCCTCGAGGCTGACGAAGACTTCCCCGGCGGCCGCTTCCTTGCGGAAAGCGGCCTGGATGCCCTGCGCGCAGAAGGCGCAGACCAGGCCATTGACCTCGATGCGCAGGCTGGTGGGGCCAGTGGTTTCGGCGCGTGCGACGCCGGCGGCGGAGACGCACGCGATGACAAACAGCAGGGTGATGAGCAGGGTGCGGATGTTCATGGGAATGTCCTTGGTGTCGTTGCGGATCAGAGGTTGATCATCAGGTTGGCCAGCGGCTTGCCGTCGCCATCGGCGCCGACCTCCAGCCACCAGCGCACGGTGAAAAAGCGCAGCACGAGTGCTGGATTGAAGCTTTCGTCCACGGCATTGCTGGTGCGCATCCCCTTGGCCACCACCCAGGTGGCCATGCGGTCGATGTCGTGCAGGTAGGGCGCCCAGCCCAGCGAGACCGTGTCCATGCGATGCGACCAGTCCGGGCCCTCGTGCAGCTCGCTGATCACGGCGGTATAGATCCGGCGGGTCTCGTAGTCAGCCTGGAACCCGACGTGGCGGGCGAGGTCACGCCCGTAAAAAGTCCGCGCAGAACCGGCGCCGACCCAGCCGAACACATTGGCTTGGGCCGCTGGGAGGTTCCAGCGTTTGAGCAGGCGCGAACCGCGCACGTAGGACAGCTCCAGCTGATCCGTGCCGACGAGATCATCAAGGCGCAGGAAGCCTGCGGATCCGGACCAGCGGAAGCTGGGCGAATAGGTGTAGCTCCAATGGTCGAGCTCGGCGGAGTGATCCGCCATCAGCATGTGGCCTTGGGCGTAGGACACGGGCCGGGCCTGGGCCGGGTCTGCGCTGCCGACGGCCAGCGCCAGCAGAGCCAGTCCCGCGGCGCCGCTGCGCGCGGCTGCGGGTCGAAAGCACAGGCTTCCGAAGTGGGTAAGGATCATGTGTTGCTCCATCACGTCGTCTGTGTGCACCGCCAGGGCACGCCGTCACCGCGGGCAGAAAGAGCCGGGGCTGGACAAGGCGAGTTGGGAAAGGCGGAGTCGTGGCCGCGCCGGAATGGCGGCCTGCGCAGGTCGCAGACTCAGGCGATGGGTGGACGCAAGGGAACGACGCGCACCGGGCCGTGTAACAGGCAGGCCGGAGCGGGAGCCGGGCCTTCAGGCGCGCCGGCCGCCGCGCTTGCCACAACGCCGGCGGCGAGCGCATTGGCATGTGCACACAGCCACAGGCAAAGCTGGCTGCAGTCCGCCTCGCCAGCCGAGCCGGCATGCGCCTCGGCCAAGCCGGCACCAGCGCCGTGGCAGGGTGGCACATAGCCCTCGGCATGCTCGACGCGGGGGGTGCCCTGTTCGGCAGACGCCCCCACGGAGGCATTCGCCACCAGCGGCGGAAGCGCAAGTGAAGCCGCCAGCAGCAGAAAGAACAGGCGGCGGAGCAGGGGCAGGCAGGTGAGCATCAGGGGCATAGATTAGCCGAGACCGCCTGAAGTTCCGCCCCCCGCCGCGTTTCGCAGCAGCTCAACCTCCGCGGCGGACAGCCGTCGCACCTGACCCTTGGCCAGATCGCCCAGCTCCAGCGGCCCGATCGCTATCCGCAGCAGGCGCCGCACCTCCAGGCCCTGTGCGGCCAGCAGCCGGCGGATATGGCGGTTGCGGCCCTCATCCAGCACCACCTCCAGCCACGCCTGCCGGCAGCCTTGGCGCAGCAGCTCGATCCGCACTGCAGCCAAGCGCTCACCGCCCTCCACCACGCCTGCGCGCAGCGCATGCAGCTGGTCCCCAGTGGGCAAAGCGCCGACCTGGACGTGGTACGTCTTGTGCAGGGCGGAGCTTGGCTCGGTGAGGGCCGCGTTGAACACCGGATCGTTGCTGAGCACCAGCAGGCCTTCACTGGCCTGATCCAGGCGCCCGGCCGGCGCCACCCACGGCAAACCCAAGCCCTCGATGCACTGGTAGACCGTAGGCCTGCCACGCTCATCGCGGGCCGTCGTCACCAGGCCGCGCGGCTTGTTCAGCGCGAGATAGACATGCGCTACGGCAACGGCTGCATCGCCGTCGACCTCGATACCCGGCTCGTCCAGTGCGGTTGGCGACTCCGGATCCGTGACGCGGCGCCCGCCTACCCTCACCCGGCCCTCGCGCACCCAACGCTCGGCGACGCTGCGAGAACACAGGCCGCGTTTGCTCAGGACCCGGGCGAGACCATAGCGGGGAAAGGTGGAGGTCATGGTCTCTGGCAAAAAATCCGATTGCATCCAGCGGGCACAGCGCCGACGTAGGCCGAAGCGAGCGCAATTTCGACGCCAAGGCTATCGCCTGCGCGCCACAGCGTGCACAGTTTGCCAAACAGCGGCGGCTGCAGAGTCCGCCAGCACCCGGCACCGCAGCAGCCGATTCACCGCGGTATCACCGTCAAGCCTCACAATCTAGCCCATGTCAGAGTCTCTCCCACCCCATCCAAAACCCGGCCGGCGCCCGCTTGCCGCACTCCGCCGGTGGTTCGACAGCAGCGTGGCCGCTGACGACGAACAGGATCCCGACCGCATCGACTGGCTTCGAGTCGTTCCTTTCATCGGCCTGCACCTCACCTGCGTGGGGGTGATCTGGGTGGGGGTCTCGTGGTTTGCAGTGGCAGTGGCCCTCGGACTGTACGCGCTGCGCATGTTCGCCATCACCGGCTTCTACCACCGCTACTTTTCGCACAAGGCGTTTAAGACCTCGCGCCCGATGCAGTTCGCGTTTGCGGTGATTGGCGCCATGAGCGTGCAGCGCGGGCCGCTGTGGTGGGCGGCGCATCATCGGCACCACCATCGCCATTCCGACCGCCCCGAGGATTTGCACTCGCCCGTCCAACACGGTTTTTTTCGGTCGCATATGGGTTGGTTCCTCACCCGACGCGCGTTCGGCACTGACTGCAGCTCGATCAACGACCTCGCCAAGTATCCGGAGCTTCGGCTTATCGATCGCTTCGACGTGCTGATGCCGGTGGCGCTGGCGACTGCGCTGTTCCTGCTGGGCGGCTGGCTGGAGACGGCCGCACCCGCCCTGCAGACCAGCGGACCACAGCTGCTGATCTGGGGCTTCTTCATCTCCACCGTGGTGCTGTTCCATGCCACGGTCACGATCAATTCCCTGGCACACCAGATCGGCACTCGTCGTTATGAAACCCGTGACAACAGCCGCAACAACTGGTGGCTGGCCCTGCTGACCTTCGGCGAGGGCTGGCACAACAACCATCATCACTATCCGGGCTCGGCTCGCCAGGGCTTCCGCTGGTGGGAGATCGATCTGACCTACTACGGCCTCAAGGCCATGCAGTGGACCGGCCTGGTGTGGGATCTGAAGCCGGTGCCCGCGGGCCTCAAGCGCAGCGGCACGGACTGACGTGCGCATCGCAGTCGTAGGGTCCGGCATCGCCGGCATGGCGGCAGCCTGGCAGCTCGCGCGGGAGCATTCCGTAGTGCTGTTCGAGGCTGATGCGCGCCTCGGTGGCCACACCCACACGCACACCGTGGAGCGCGAGGGCCGCAGCTACCAGGTGGACTCGGGCTTCATCGTCCACAACCCCGAGAATTATCCGCTGCTCACCGCGATGTTCCGCGAGCTCGGGGTCGAGACCCAGGCGACCACCATGAGCTTCTCGGTGCACAGTGAGCGCACCGGGCTGGAGTACAACGCCGGCACGCTGAACGGGCTTTTCTGCCAGCGCCGCAACCTGCTGCGGCCGCGCTTCTACCGCATGGTGGCCGACATCCTGCGCTTCTACCGGGAGTCCCCGGCTCTGCTGGAAGGCGATGCCCAGGGCCCGGCACTGGGCGACTACCTGCGCGAGCGCCGCTATTCGCCGATGTTCATCGATGAGCATCTGATTCCTATGGCCTCGGCCCTTTGGAGCTCGCCGTCGGATCGCGTGCTGCAGTTCCCCGCACGCTATCTGGTGCAGTTCATGGCCAACCACCACATGTTGAGCGCGAGCGCGCGCCCCACGTGGCGGGTGGTCAAGGGTGGCTCCAGCGCCTACATCCGCGCGCTGGAAAGCCGTTGGCGGGTGGAGGCACGGCTTTCGACGGCCGTGCAGACGGTGCGGCGGGTGGACGGCGGCGTGGAAATCACCACCCCGCACTACGCCGAGACCTTCGACCAGGCCGTGCTGGCCTGCCACAGCGATCAGGCGCTGAACATGCTGGACGCTCCCTCCGAGCGCGAGCGCGAGGTGCTTGGCGCGATCCGCTACCAGCCCAACGAGACCGTGCTGCATACCGACGCGCGACTGCTGCCGAAGAACCCGCGCGCCTGGGCCGCCTGGAACGCGCATATCCCGGCCGAAACCAGCGCCGACTGCACCGTCAGCTATTGCATGAACCTGCTGCAGGGGCTGAAGTCCCGTGAGCCCTTCGTGGCGACCCTGAACCGGACGGCCGCAATCAATCCATCGAAGATCATCGCGCGTATGCGCTATGCGCACCCCGAATACACCCATGCCAGCGTAGCCGCGCAGGCGCGCCGCGGTGAGATCAACGGCATCGATCGCGTCTGGTATGCGGGCGCGTACTGGGGCTGGGGCTTCCACGAGGACGGCATCCGCTCGGCCATCGACGTGGTGCGCGCCTTGGGCGTGCGCTGGCCGCAATGAAGCGCTCCGCCGACAGTCCGGCGCTGGCAAGCGCGGTCTACGTCGGCCAGGTGCAGCACCGACGACATGCGCCGCATCCGCATGCCTTCCGATACCCGCTGTTCATGCTCTACCTCGACCTGGGTGAGTTGGACAGTGTGTTCGCGGGACGCTGGCTGTGGTCGGTGGGGCGCCGCAATATCGCCGCCTTCCGTCGCGAGGACTACCTCGGAGATCCAGCCCTGCCCTTGGACGAAGCCGTGCGCCGCCGCTACGCTGAAGTCACGGGGCGCAGGCCCGAAGGGCCCATCCGGATGCTCACGCACCTGCGCTATTTCGGATACGCCTTCAATCCGGTGACCTTCTACTACTGCTTCCTGCCGGACGGTAAAGGGCTTGACGGCATCGTCGCTGAGATCACCAACACGCCATGGAAGGAGCGGCACAGCTATGTGCTGCCCCTGGGCGCAGCGGTCGAGGGCCGCGGGGGCTTGCGCTGGCGTTTCGCAAAGCGCTTCCACGTTTCGCCATTCATGCCCATGGATCGCAGCTACGACTGGCGCTTCAGCACCCCGGATGCACGTCTTTTCGTGCACATGAACATCGACCGTGCCGAGGGGCGAGACCTTGACGCGACACTCACCCTCGAAAGGCGTCCACTGACCGGGCGGGTACTTGCCGGCTGCCTGTTTCGACACCCGTGGATGACGGCCAAAGTCCTTGTGGCTATTCACCTGCAGGCACTGCGGCTGTGGCTGAAGCGCAATCCGGTCCACGATCACCCCGGCAAAACACATTCGTGATGACACGCAGTCCACGCCCCGCCGTGCATCCTTCTTTCCGTTCCAGTTCATCTTGGCAAGCTACCGCATGAATTCCCGCACCCAAGCCAGCGCGTTCAGCTCCGGCGATTCGATGGGCAGTCCACTCGAAGCCCTTCCGATGGAGGCTCTCAAGGGCCTCGACAGACGCCTGCGCGCGCAGCTGCTGCAGCGTCTTGCCGGCCTGCAGGAATGTGAGCTTGTGGTCGAAGATGCGGAGGGTCAGGTCAAACTCGGGCGCGCGGTGCCGGGTCGGGAAACATTGCAGTGCCGGATCCGGATTTCCGATCCCGCCTTTTACCGACTGGTCGCCTCGCAGGGCTCGGTTGGTGCCGGCGAGTCCTACATGGACGGCCACTGGCAGTGCAGCGACCTGGTTGCGCTGGTCCGCATTCTGGTGATCAATCGCGATCTGCTCGATGCCATGGAGGGCGGCCTGGCGCGGCTCGGCGGCTGGGCGCTCAGCGCCTGGCATGTGCTGCAGCGAAATACGCGCGCGGGCAGCCGCCGCAACATCGCGGCCCACTATGACCTTGGCAACGATCTGTTCAAGCTGTTTCTCTGCGACAAGCTGATGTACAGCGCCGCGGTGTTCGACGACCCGGCGGAACCGCTGGAAATCGCCTCGACCCGCAAGCTCGACCGGATCTGCCAGAAGCTGGATCTCAAGCCCGGCGAGCACGTGGTCGAGATCGGCACGGGCTGGGGCGGCTTCGCCATCCACGCCGCGAGCCACTACGGCGTGCATGTCACCACCACCACGCTCTCGAAAGAGCAGCGCGAGCTGGCGGTGGCACGTATCGAAGCAGCCGGGCTGTCGGATCGCGTCACGGTGCTGTTGTCCGACTATCGCGACCTGAGTGGCCGCTACGACAAGCTGGTGTCGATCGAGATGATCGAGGCCATTGGGCATCAGTATCTCGATACCTATTTCGCCAAGGTACGCAGCCTGCTGAAGGACGATGGCATGGCGCTGATCCAGGCGATCACCATCGAGGACCACCGCTACGAGGTGGCGCTCAAGGCAGTCGACTTCATCAAGCGCTTCATCTTTCCGGGCAGTTTCATCCCGTCCATCAACGCGATGCAGGGTGCCATCGCACGCTCGACCGACCTCAAGCTCTACAACCTGGAAGACATCGGCCCGAGTTACGCGCTGACCCTGCGCCACTGGCGACAGCGCTTTATGGCGCGCCTCGACGAGGTACGCGCGCTGGGCTACCCCGAGCGCTTCATCCGCATGTGGGAGTTCTACCTCTGCTACTGCGAAGGCGGCTTCATCGAGCGATCCATCGGCGACGTGCAGCTGCTGCTCGCCGCACCGCGCGCGCGGCGCGCCGAGTATCTGCCGGACCTGTCGATGCAGGCCGCATCCCAATGAAGCTGATCGCCAATGCGCTTTGCTTCCAGCTCGTTTGGCTTGCAACCGTCGCCGGTGCCGCGAACGGTCTGTGGTGGGCCGGTCCGCTGGCGGCGCTTGCATTCGCCGCGTGGCAGGTGCCCTTGTCCGAATGTCCTCGTGCCGACCTCAAGCTGATGGCCACTGCGGCAGTCGCGGGTTTCCTGATCGACAGCGCCCTCGTCGTCGGCGGGCTGCTGGTGTTTTCCACCCCGGTGCCCTGGGAGGGTGCGGCGCCCATCTGGATCGTGGCGCTGTGGGTAGGCTTCGCGCTTACGCTCAACCATTCGCTGTCGGGCCTCAAGCGGCGCCCGGTGCTGGCGATCGGGCTGGGACTGTTGGGCGGGCCACTGGCCTACTGGATCGCAGCGCGTGCCTGGAACGCGGTTGAGTTCAACGGCAGCGTGCTGCTGCCGCTGCTTGCGATCGGCCTGATCTGGGCGGTGATCACACCGCTTCTGCTGGCCTTGGCGGAACGCTTGCGCCTGCAGCCGGTGGCACAACCGACATGAGCGCCGCTGCCCTGGTCGGCATCGTCGCCGCGCTTGCCGCGGCGGGCATGTTCGCCACTTGGCTGCTGCAGCTGCGTACCCGCAACGCGGGCTATGTGGACGTCACCTGGGCCGCGCTGCTCGGCATCGCCGCGCTCTTGTACGGGACGTTCGGCCAAGGCGCGGGAATCCCGCGTCTGCTGGTCGCTATGCTCGGGGGCATCTGGGGGGCCCGGCTGGCCCTGCACCTGCTCTCGCGCGTTCTGCATGAGGCCGAGGATGGCCGCTACCGCGCGCTGCGCGATCACTGGCAGGGGCATCAGGGCAAGTTCCTGCTGTTCTTTGCTGGCCAAGCCGCCCTGGTGGTTCTGTTTTCGCTGCCCTTCCTCGCCGTGGCCTGCAACCCGCGCACGGGTTTCGACCTGTTCATGATCGCGGGCGCGCTCGTATGGCTGCTGAGCCTCGGGGGCGAAAGCCTTGCCGACATGCAGCTCGCGCGCTTTCGCGCCTGCCCGGGCAACCGCGGCAAAACCTGCCGTGTCGGCCTTTGGGCGTGGTCGCGGCATCCCAACTACTTTTTCGAATGGCTGCACTGGTTTGCCTACGTGCTGCTGGCGGTCGGCTCCCCGCTGTTCTGGCTCAGCCTGATCGGCCCGCTTGCGATGCTGCTGTCACTGCTGTGGGTCACCGGAATCCCTTACACCGAACAGCAGGCCCTGCGCTCGCGGGGCGAGGACTACCGCCGCTATCAGCGCGAAGTCAGCAAGTTCTTCCCTTGGCCGCCGCGTCGTCGCGACGACTGAGTCACGCCCTACCCCCGACGGACCTTCCATGAGCCTGATCGATCTCTGCGAACGTGGGCTGCTGCCCGACGCCTTGACCCGCCACGGAATCCGCCGTCTGTGCGCCCAACGCCTGCGCGAGGAGCACGCCGGGGACGCGGTTGCCGCTTGGGAGCGCTTTCGCGGTCTGCTCGATGGTCTGCGCGCCAGCCCGTTGGCAATCGAGACCGAGGCGGCCAACCGCCAGCACTACGAAGTGCCCGCGCGCTTTTTCGAGCTGTGTCTGGGCAAGCGCCTCAAGTACAGCAGCTGCTATTACCCGACCGGCAGCGAGAGCCTCGACCAGGCCGAGGAGGCCATGCTGGCGCTCTACGGCGAGCGCGCTGGGCTGGCAGACGGCCAGTGCATCCTGGAGCTCGGCTGCGGCTGGGGCTCACTCACGCTCTGGATGGCTGAGCATTTCCCGAACGCGCGCATCCTGGGCGTGTCGAATTCCGCCAGCCAGCGCGAGCACATCCTCGGCCAGTGCGCCGAGCGCGGTCTGTCCAACGTCGAAATCCTCACCCATGACGTCAACACGCTCGACCTCGGCGGCCGTCGCTTCGACCGCGTGGTTTCGGTGGAGATGTTCGAGCACGTGCGCAACTACCGAGAGCTGTTCCGCCGCATCGCCGGCTGGCTGGTGCCCGAAGGCCAGATGTTCTGCCACGTGTTCTGCCACCGCGAACTGATGTATCCGTTCGAGACCGAGGGCGAGGACAACTGGATGGGCCGCTACTTTTTCACCGGTGGCCTGATGCCTGCAGCCGACACCTTCCTGCACTTCCAGGAGGATCTGGTGCTTCAGGAGCAGTGGCGCCTCTCAGGCACGCACTACCAGCGCACCGCCAATCACTGGCTCGAGAACCAGGACCGCCATACTGACGAGGTACTTCAACTCTTCGAGCAGGTCTACGACAAGGGCGAGGCCAAGGTCTGGGCCCAGCGCTGGCGGATATTCTGGATGGCCTGCGCCGAACTGTTCGGCTACTCCGACGGCAACGAGTGGCTGGTGACGCACTACCGGTTCAAGCGACGCTGAGAGCTCGCCCAGAAGACCGCCGGCCTGTAGCGCCGGCGTTCTTCCCAAACAGGCTTACTGGCCAACCACCTCGGTCACTGGCACTTCACCCTGCTGCGATTGCGGCCGCTGGCCAACGACGCGCACGCCACGCGCCTTCATCCAGGCATCGAACTCGGCGGCAGAGAGCTTCTTGCCGGCATCCATGTTGAAACGCCATGGGGTGTTGTCATGCTCGGTCTTGGGGACGTAACCGGCGTGCTCCGCCGCCGCAAGCGGCGCGCAACCGGCGATCTGGCGGCGCATCAGTACGGCGCCTACCGACAGGGATTCATCCATCGCGGAACCGAGCGCGGGGCCACCGGCCAGCATGGCCAGCTCCTCGTGGTGCCCACCCGCCCAAGCGGCCAACGGCAGGCTGCGGCCAATGGTGCTGGCGCCGCCTTCGCAGATCGAGGCCGTTGCAGTAGGGGCGAACGCAGTGAGCGCCATTGAAGTCAGCAGCGCAGCGGTGAGCGTGTGGCGCATACAGTAGGCCTTTAAAAAGTGACTGCAAGCGTTTGAGTGTAAACCTGAAAGCATCCGGCGTGCATGAACGCGTGGAGGCAGTTGCTGGACATCAAGCAATGCGAATGCAGGCTTGCTCGCGCGCAGAAAAACGAAAGCCCGCACAAGGCGGGCTTTCGCTCAAACGCATGGCGCGCAGATCAGCGCGGGGCGCCGAGGTCTTCCTTGATGCGGGCGGCCTTGCCTTCCAGATCACGCAGGTAATACAGCTTGGCAGCGCGGACCTTGCCGCGGCGCTTCACTTCCACCGAGTCGATCAGCGGGCTGTGGCTCTGGAAAACGCGCTCAACGCCGGTACCGTGGGAGATCTTGCGAACCGTGAAGGCGGAATTGAGGCCGCGGTTGCGCTTGGCGATGACGACGCCCTCATAGGCCTGGACGCGCTCGCGGTTGCCTTCCTTGACCTTGACGTTCACCACTACGGTGTCGCCCGGGCCGAAGTCGGGCAGCTGGCGCGAGGCCTGCGCGGCTTCGAACTCGGCAATGACGCTTTTGTTGATCTTGCTCATGACACTACCCACCGGCAAAGTTAGTCGACAAGTGTAGCGCGGTTCCCGAGGGTTGTCAGGCCCGCGCCGGATTTTTTTACTGTTGCTCCGCGAGCCATTCGCGGCGGAACTCTTCGAGCAGGGCGCGCTCCCGCGCGGTCAGCGACTTGCGGGCGAGCAGATCAGGACGTCTCAGCCACGTGCGTCCCAGTGCCTGCTTGCGCCGCCAGCGCTCGATGGCGACATGGTCGCCGGACATCAGCACCTGCGGCACCGCGCCATAGTCGTCCTGCTCCGGACGGCTGTAGTGCGGGCAGTCCAGCAGCCCGTCCTCGAAGCTGTCCTGGGCGGCGCTCTCGCTGCGGTTGAGCGCGCCTTCCTGCAGCCGCCCCACCGCATCGATCAGCACCGCCGCCGCCAGCTCGCCGCCGGACAGCACGTAGTCGCCGATCGAAAGCTCGAGGTCGATTTCGTGTTCGACCAGACGCTCGTCGACGCCCTCGTAGCGGCCACACAGCAGCAGCAGGCGGGGCAACTCGGCAAGCTGGCGAACGCGTGCCTGTGTGAGGCGTTCGCCCTGTGGGCTCAGATAGATGCTCAGCGCAGGCTCGGGTGCCATCGCCCGAACCTGCGTCAAAGCCTCGCGCAGCGGCTCCACCTGCATCACCATGCCGGGCCCGCCGCCGAAGGTGCGGTCATCGACACGACGATGGCGGTCGCGGGTGTAGTCCCGAGGGGTATGGCAGTGCAACTGCAGCAAACCTTGCCGGATAGCCCGGCCGACCACGCCGACCTCGGCGCTGGCGGCGAAGAACTCCGGGAACAGGCTCAGCACATCGATGCGCATCAACCCTCCCGGGGCCGCCGGGATCAGAATTCCGGATCCCAGTCCACCACCACCTGACCGCTGGCAAGATCGACCGAGACCAGCGCATGGCCGGGCGTAAATGGCACAAGGCGCTCGCGATCGCCGCGGATCACCATGACATCGTTGGCGCCAGTCGCCACCATGTGCGATATCCGGCCCAGATCGACGCCTTCAACAGTGACCACCTGCAGCCCCTCAAGATCGACCCAGTAATACTCACCGGGACTGGGCGGTGGCAGACTGCCGCGACGGACCCAGATCTCCTGGCCCAGACGCAGCTCCGCGCTCTCGGGGCTGTCGCAGCCTGGCAGCTGCACCACGACGCCGCGCCCCTGCTCGCGCAAATCCAGCGGTTGGATCTCCTGCAGCTGCCCCTCACGACCCATAAGCCAAGGCCGGTAGCGGAAGATCTGCCCGCGAGGGTTGCTGTAGGACTCGATCTTGAGCCAGCCGCGGACGCCAAAGGCGCCCACCACTCGGCCCATCAGCACCCGGCGCTCATTCGGCTCGGCCGCAGGCGGCAGCGCCCCGCTCATGCGAGATTCGCGCGCCTGGCCGAACTCAGGCCGCGGCGGCGGCCGGAGCCTGACGGCCGGCTTCTTTGTACAGCGCACGAACCTTGTCGGTCATCTGGGCGCCGTGACCGACCCAATGGTCGATGCGTGCGGTGTCCAGCTGCAGACGCAGGTCGTTGCCCGAGGCCACCGGGTTGTAAAACCCGACGCGCTCGATGGCACGGCCATCGCGCTTGTTGCGCTCGTCGGTGACGATCACGTGGTAGAAGGGGCGCTTCTTCGCGCCACCGCGGGTCAGACGGATCTTGACCATAGTCGCTTTGCTCTGTTGTTCTCGGATGAGGATCAGGCGCAAAGCGCCCAAGTGAACGCGCAATGATAGCGCGACAGGCCCGGATGTCAAAGCCCGTCGATCGCCTGCCGCACCATCAGCGCAGCGGCATGCCGCCGGGGCCGCGGCCGCCCAGCAGGCCCTTCATGCCGCGCATCATCCCCTTCATGCCGCCGCCGGCCAGCTTGGACATCATCTTTTCCATTTGCTGGAACTGCTTCAGCATGCGGTTGACATCCGCTGGCGTGGTGCCGGAGCCGCGGGCGATGCGGGCACGTCGCGAGCCGTTCAGGGTGGCCGGAAAGCGTCGCTCCTTCGGCGTCATCGAGTTGATGATGGCGATCATGCGCGGCATTTCGCGGTCATTGACGTTGTTCTTGACCTGCTCGGGGATGGCGCCCATGCCCGGCAGCTTGTCGAGCAGGCTGGAGAGCCCACCCATGTTCTGCATCTGCTCCAGCTGGTCGCGCATATCGTTCAGGTCGAACTTCTTGCCCTTGGCGACCTTCTCGGCCAGCTTGGCGGCCTTCTCCTGATCGACATTGCGCTCGACCTCCTCGACCAGCGAGAGCACGTCGCCCATATCGAGGATGCGGCTGGCGATACGGTCGGGGTGGAATACGTCGAGACCATCGGGCTTCTCTCCGACGCCAATGAACTTGATTGGCTTGCCGGTGATGTAGCGCACCGACAGCGCGGCGCCTCCGCGGGCGTCGCCGTCGGTCTTGGTCAGCACAACGCCCGTCAGCGGCAGCGCCTCGCTGAAAGCCTTGGCGGTGTTGGCGGCGTCCTGGCCCGTCATGGCGTCGACCACGAACAGGGTTTCGACCGGCTGGATCGCAGCGTGCAGATCCTTGATCTCGGCCATCATCTGCTCGTCGATCGCAAGCCGGCCGGCGGTGTCGACCAGCAGCACGTCGACATACTGCTTGCGGGCTGCATCGATCGCTTCGGCGGCAATCCTTCGCGGATCCTGCCCGGCAGTGCTGGGGTGGAAGATCACACCGACCTGCCCCGCCAGCGTTTCGAGCTGCTGGATGGCGGCCGGGCGGTACACGTCGCAGCTCACCACCATCACCTTCTTCTTGCGGCGCTCCTTCAGGTGCTTGGCGAGCTTGCCGACGGTGGTGGTCTTGCCCGCACCCTGCAAGCCAGCCATCAGGATCACGGCAGGGGCCGGCACATTGAGGTTCAGCTCGGCGCTCTGCGCGCCCATCACCAGGGTCAGCTCATCCCGCACCACCTTGATGAGGGCCTGGCCGGGGGTGAGGCTTCGGGCCACTTCCTGGCCGACGGCGCGCACCTTGATGCGCTGGATGAGCGCCTGCACCACCGGCAGGGCGACATCGGCCTCCAGCAGTGCCACGCGCACCTCGCGCAGGGCCTCGCGGATGTTTTCCTCGGACAGGCGTCCGCGCCCGCGCAGGCGTTGAATGGTGGAAGACAGGCGCTGGCTGAGTGACTCGAACATGGTTGCTGCCGTGAATTCAATGACCGTCAGTATAGCCAAGCCGCTCCGACGCAGCCGCCAACTCTCACCGCCCCCACCCCGGAAACGCCGGCCCTGTGCCACACTTTCAGGCTATGCCTGCGCTCGCCCTCCTGCTGCAGCTGTTTGCCGTGGCCGCCTATGCGGGAACCGCTGCGCTGGGCCTGCGCGAGCGGCGCCAGGGTCAGACACGCACCTCGCGGCGGCTGGTCCTGTGTGGCCTGCTCGCGGTCAACCTGCATGCGGCCGGCTACCTGCTCAAGGGCTGGGGCCTATCGGGCCCGGAGCTGCACTTCTTCGCAGCTCTTTCTCTGGTGGCGCTGGGCATGGCCGTCGTCACGCTGGGCGACGGCCTGTTACGGCGGGTGAATGCCCTGCACGTGGCGGTGATGCCGCTGGCTGCACTTGCCGTGCTGCCGCATGCGTTGCTGCCGGCGGGCGCACCCATCAGCCTGGGCTGGCAGATCCAGCTGCACGCCTGGCTGGCGCTGCTGGCCTATGCGGTCATCAGCGTGGCTGCGGTGTTGGCGCTCATGCTGTGGCTGCAGGAGCGCAGCCTGCGCCAGCGGCGCTTGCAATCCTCACTGCAGGGCATGCCTCCGCTGGTGCAGGTGGAATCCCTGCTTTTCCGCTTCTTGGCGGCGGGTTTCGGCTTGCTGAGCCTTGCCTTGCTGAGCGGAGTGGTCTTCGTCGAAGACCTGCTGGGCCAGCATCTCGCCCACAAAACCGTGCTTTCGCTGCTGGCCTGGGCCGTGTTGGCGGCCCTGCTGTTCGGCCGGCATCGCTTCGGCTGGCGTGGCCGTCGCGCGGTTCGCTTGACCTTGCTGGCAATGGCGCTTCTGCTGCTGGCTTTCTTTGGCAGCAAGTTCGTGCTCGAACTGCTCCTGCAGCGCGCATGACCGCGCCTGAATCGAACGGCGGCCAGCGCCGCTACAGCCGCTTCCCGCTGGAAGGGAGCGTGCGCATCTACTCGGGCTCCGCGATGTGGCAGGCGACCCTGATCGACCTGTCGATCCGCGGCGCCTTGGTGAGCCGGCCGCAAGGCTTTGAAGCCAGCCCGGCAAACCGGTTCCGGCTGGATCTGCGGCTGGAGGGGGGGCCGATGATCGGCATGGCCGTCAGCTTGTCGCGACTGGAGCCGGAGGCGCTCGCCTTCAGCTGCGAACGCATCGATCTCGACAGCTTCCTGAGGCTGAAGCGCGCTATCGAGCTGAACCTCGGCAACGCGGGCCTGCTCAGTCGAGAACTCTCTGTCCTCGGCAGCTGAGACGCTCGGCCTCGGTCACCAGCTTCAGTCGGCCGCTTCCAGCGCCTGCACCAACCGCTCCACGCCGATGATTTCCATATCCTTGATGCTGCCTTTGCGCGGCAGGTTGGCCTTGGGCACGATGGCGCGCCGGAAACCATGGCTGGCGGCCTCGCGCAGGCGCTCCTCGCCGTTGGGCACCGGCCGGATCTCGCCGGAGAGCCCCACCTCACCGAACGACACGGTCTTCTCCGCCAGCGGCCGATCCCGGTAGCTGGACAGCACGGCCAGCAGCACAGGCAGGTCGGCGGCCGTCTCCTGCACGCGGATGCCGCCGACCACGTTGACGAAGACGTCCTGGTCGAACACCGCCAGCCCGCCATGCCGGTGCAGCACCGCCAGCAGCATCGCCAAGCGGTTCTGCTCCAGCCCCAGCGATACGCGGCGCGGGTTGGACAGCGAGCTCTGGTCGACCAGGGCCTGGACCTCGACGAGAAGGGGGCGAGTGCCCTCGCGGGTGACCATCACGATGCTGCCCGGGGTCTGGCTGAGCGTGCCGGACAGGAACATGGCCGAAGGGTTGGGCACTTCGCGCAAACCGCGGTCCCCCATCGCGAACACGCCCAGTTCGTTGACTGCGCCGAAGCGGTTCTTGAAGGCGCGCAGCACGCGGAAACGGCTGCCAGATTCGCCCTCGAAATACAGCACCGCGTCGACCATGTGCTCGAGCACGCGCGGGCCGGCGATTCCGCCCTCCTTGGTGACATGACCGACCAGGAAGATGCTGGTGCCCTGTTCCTTGGCGTGGCGAACCAGACGTGCAGCCGACTCGCGCACCTGGCTGACCGAGCCCGGCGCCGCTGGCAGCTGCTCGGAATAGATCGTCTGGATCGAGTCGATCACCGCCAGCTTGGGCTTCTCCTTGGCCAGATGCTGGACGATCCGCTCCACGCAGGTTTCAGTCAGGCAGTGCAGGCCGGGCAAAGACAGGCCCAGCCGCGAAGCGCGGTTGGCGACCTGGCCTAGGCTCTCCTCTCCGGTGACATAGAGGCCCGGCAAACGACTGCCCAGCGAGCCCAGGGTCTGCAGCAGCAGGGTGGACTTGCCGATGCCGGGGTCGCCGCCAATCAGCACCACAGAACCTTCCACCAGCCCGCCCCCGAGCACGCGATCAAGCTCACCGATCCCCACCTCGGTGCGCGCCTCCACGCCTTGCGGCACCTGGTCCAGCCGGGTCACCACCGCACTTCCGGAACCGCCGGCATAGCCTGCACGCCCGCGGGCGCCGGCGCTGGCCGGAGCGCCGGCGAACTCGACAAGGGTGTTCCACGCCCCGCAGTCCGGGCACTGGCCCTGCCACTTGCTGGAACTGCCGCCGCATTCCGTGCAGACATAGGCGATCTTCGGCTTGGCCACGCGTGCACTCCACTGGGGCAGGTTGGGGGCGCCGGACTGTAGCAGGCCGGTGCGCTGCCGACCGAGGCGCAGGCTTTCTGCCACAATCGCGCCCCTGCCCTCAAAACTGAACGGCTGCGCCGCCCGACCCGGGCCCCACGCAGGCGTGGATCGATGGACGACATACCGTTAAGCCTGCTCTTCTCCGCTCTCGGCATCCTGCTGGTGTTTTCGGCCTTCTTCTCCAGCTCGGAGACGGCCCTGATGTCGATCAACCGCTACCGGCTGATGCATCTGGCCCGCGAGGGCAGCCGTGGCGCACGGCTGGCGCAGTCACTGCTGGAGCAGCCCGAACGCCTGATCGGCTTGATCCTGCTCGGCAACAACTTCGTCAACATCTCGGCCTCGGCCCTTGCCACCATCGCCTTCGTGCGCATTGCCGGCGAAGCCGGCGTGCTGATCGGCACGGCGCTACTGACCGTGGTGGTGCTGATCTTTTCCGAGGTGGCGCCCAAGACCCTGGCCGCGCTGAGACCCGAGCGGGTCGCGCTGCCAGCAGCTTACGTGCTGTGGCCGATGCTGCGCCTTGCCATGCCGCTGGTGCGGCTGGTCAATAGCTTGGCCGCGGGCGTTCTGTGGCTCGTCGGGCACCGCGAACCCAAGGGCGATGCGCATACCCTTTCCGCTCCCGAGCTGCGCACCCTCTTGGAAGAGGGCGGCAAGCTGATCCCGGACAAGCATCGCCAGATGCTCATAAACATTCTGGCGCTGGAAGAGGCACGCGTCGAAGACATCATGGTGCCGCGCAATGAGATCGAGGGCATCGACCTCGACGCCGATCCCGCCGACCTGCGCCAGCGGCTCGCAGATTTCCCCTTCGGACGTGCACCGGTATACCGCGGCAGCATTGACCACGTGGTGGGCGTGCTCAACCTGCGCAGCCTGCTCGGAACGCCCGCGGAGGTCACCATCGATGCGACCCACATCGAAACCAAGGTGCGAAAGCCCTATTTTGTCCCCGAGGGAACGCACCTGACCAAGCAGATGCTCGAGTTCCAGCGCGTCAAACGTCGGGTCGGGCTGGTGGTGGACGAGTACGGCGACATCGTCGGCTTGGTCACCCTGCCGGACATCCTGGAGGAAATCGTCGGCGACTTCGTCAGCGCACCCGGCCAGAACACCCGCCGGATCATCCACAACGCCGACGGCAGTCTGCTGATTGATGGTCGCACGCCGCTTCACAACGTCAATCGCCATTTGGGCTGGGAGCTTCCCACCGACGAGTTCAGCACCCTCAGCGGGCTCATCGTGGGCCGCCTGGAGGCGCTGCCGGTGGCCGGCGACGAGGTCGATATCGAAGGGTTGCAGATGCGCATTGAGCAAGTCGCGGACAACGTCGTGCGACGCGTGCGGGTGTTGAAGCGGGTGGCGACAGAGGCCGACTGAGCAGGTCGAGCCTCGCCCAGGCAAAAACGCAAAGAGCCGCCCGGTAGGCGGCTCTTTGCGTTGCAGGATGGTGCCGGAAACAGGAGTCGAACCTGCGACCTACGCATTACGAATGCGCCGCTCTACCAACTGAGCTATTCCGGCAGCAAGCCGCCAAGTGTAGGCAGGTCGGGCGGGCCGGTCAACGCGGCGCTCAACCCACCAGATGGACCCGCAACTCCTTGGGCAGAGCGAAAATCACGTTCTCGGGCTCGCCGTCCAGCTCGCGCACGCTGCCGGCGCCCAGCTCGCGCAAGCGTTCCACCACGCCCTGCACCAGCAGCTCGGGCGCCGAGGCACCGGCAGTCAGGCCGATTCGCTCACGGCCCAGCAGCCATGCGGGATCGATGTATTCAGCACCGTCGATCAGATAGGCCGGGACGCCTTGCTTCTCTGCCAGCTCGCGCAGGCGGTTGGAATTGGAGCTGTTGACCGAACCGACCACCAGCAGCAGATCGCACTGTCCGGCCAGTCGCCGCACCGCATCCTGACGGTTCTGGGTGGCGTAGCAGATGTCGTCCTTGCGCGGCCCAAGGATGGCCGGATAGCGCTGGCGCAAGGCCTCGATGATGCCGCGGGTGTCATCCACCGACAGCGTGGTCTGGGTGGTGTAGGCAAGGTGCTCGGGCTGAGCCACCACCAGACGACCCACGTCGGCCACGTCCTCGACCAGATAAATCCGGCCCTCACCGCACTCGGCGTTCCACTGGCCCATGGTGCCCTCCACCTCGGGATGACCCGCGTGGCCGATCAGCACCACATCGCGCCCCGCGCGGCAGTGGTGGCTGACCTCCAGATGCACCTTGGTCACCAGTGGGCAGGTGGCGTCGAACACCTTGAGCCCGCGGCGCGCGGCCTCGCTGCGCACCGCCTGCGACACGCCGTGCGCGCTGAAGATCACGGTGGCGCCATCGGGCACCTGATCGAGCTCCTCCACGAACACCGCACCGCGGGCGCGCAGGTCCTCCACCACGAAGCGGTTGTGCACCACTTCATGGCGCACATAGATGGGCGCGCCCAGCGTCTCCAGGGCGCGCTTGACGATCTCGATGGCGCGGTCGACGCCGGCGCAGAAGCCGCGCGGGTTGGCAAGCAGGATATCCATGGCGCCAAGTGTAGCCGCGCGCCGGCGGGCTTGCCGCAGCGCGGGATGCATTTGCCTGACGTTCAGGTATAACGCACCGTGCGGTGGCGTAGGGCGACACCAGCCGGACAGGCATCCGGCGGGCGCCTTCGCCATCCACCCAGCGCCGCGGCGGGGGCCGCGGCCAACCACCAACTCCCGGGGAGGGAACCAATGAAGCTGAAGCCACTGTTGCTGTCCACAGCGTCCGCCCTGCTCTTGCAGCTGTCCACGTCCGCCGCGGCCGTCGAGCCGCTCAATGCCAAGCAGCTGGCAGGCCCACCGTCCGAATTCGCCCTGATGGCAGCACCACATCCGGCAGCTGGCGCTGTCCATTCGAAGGCAGCGCTGGTGCCGATCGAGCTGAGCCAGGACAAATCCGGCCGCCTCGTCTGGCGCGGCCAGCTGCCGGTGGAAGGCCCGGACCTTCGGCTACTGCTGCTGGCTGACGAGGGCCACAGCTGGCAGCTTGACCTGCGCAGTCCGTCAGGGCGTCTGGAAAAGGCCGCGGGGCTGGCCAAGAGCATCGAGCGCGGTGGCTTCGGCATGGAGGCCGAGCGTTTTCCTTCCGAGCTGTATCGCTTTGACGGGCTGCAGGCCGGGCTGTGGTCGGCGGAAATCAGTGCCGATGCCAAATCGCCCCGCGGAGGTTTCCTGCTGATCGAAGGTGACCCCGCGACTGAACTCAGCTCGCATCCGGCGCATCTGGACTTTGTGCAGGGCCGCAGCATCACCCTGACCGCCCAGCTCAGCGGCGCCGCCAAGAGCGGCCGGGTGTTGCTGGGCCACGAGGCGGGCAGCGTAGACCGCGCCGATCTGCGCGTGAGCTTCCCCGACGGTCGGCTGCAAACGCTTGCAATGAACGATCAGGGCTTGGACGGTGATGCCGTGGCAGGCGACGGGATCTACTCCGGCAGCTTCAAGGCCACCGACGCGGGCATGCACACGGCTCAGGTGCTGGTGCACGGCAGCAGCAGCGAGGGCCGCGCCCTGATCCGCAGCACGGAGCACGTGATCCCGGTGGTGGAGCCCAGCCTGCAGCTGCTCGGCGATGCGCGCGCAATCAGCGCCAAACAGGGCGGCCCGGAGCGCTTGAGCATCGAGATCCCGGTGGCCGCAGCCAAGCGCGACCAGCACTACCGCGCGGTGGCGGAAGTGTGGGGCCGCGATGCCAAAGGCCAGCCTGCGCCGGTGGCTTGGATCGGCGGCATGGTGCGCCCGGAGGCCGGCACGCTGGCGCTTGGGTTCGACCAGCGCTGGCAGCTGCTGTCTGGCGCGCAGGGGCCGTATGAGCTGCGCAACCTGCGCATCGAGGATCCAGACCACTTCGTCACCGTGGCCAGCGCCAAGAGCCTGCCGCTGGCCCTGCCGGAGCCCAGCCTGAAGGTGGCGGCCGATCGGCTGCAGATCGACGACAGCATGCGAATGGGCCCGCGCCCGGCCGAGCTTGATACCAAAGCCACCGGCCGCCGGCTGGTGCTGGTGCACGGCTACTGCTCTGCCGGCGTCTGGCCGGCGGCGCAGTTCAGCACGGCCTCGACCTTCCTCGACAGCTTCCAGAACCGCACCCACGACCAGTTCGCCCAGCGCATCCGTACCTTCGGCGCGCAGTGGAACTCCTTTGGCACCGTCGCCCACAGCCAGGGCGGCGCCGCTTCGCTGCATCTGTATGCGTTCTATTGGAGCGGGTTGGACAACGCCACCGGCGGGCGCCGCATCCAGTCGGTCGGCACGCCCTACCAGGGCACCAACCTTGCTGGCGTGCTGGCCGCGCTCGGCAACTTGTTTGGGGTGGGCTGCGGCACTAACAGCAACCTGACCTACAGCGGAGCCGCCAGCTGGCTGGCCGGCGTGCCCACCTGGGCGCGCGGGCAGGTCAACTACTACACCACCGCTTTCCGCAGCACCAACTGGTGGACCAACGACTACTGCAACTTCGCCTCCGACCTGGTCCTGAGCGACCCCGAAGACGGCACCGTCGAGCGCACCTACGGGCAGCTGCCTGGCGGCATCAACCGCGGCCACGTAACCGGCCAGTGCCACACCGCCAACATGCGCGACCCGGCGCAGTACCGTGACAGCAGCCGCAACTCAGTGATGAACAGCAACGCCGCACGCTGAAGCCAGCCTCCGCCCCGGCCATGCGCCGGGGCGGAGGCCTCTGCTGCACCGCATGCTGTATTCAGAGAGTCGATTGTGGTTTTCTAATCCATCGACAGCTGCAATCGGCCACTTGCATGAACCTCCGCGACCTCCGCTACCTCGTGGCTTTGGCCGAGTACCGTCACTTTGGACGCGCCGCCGAGGCCTGCTTCGTCAGCCAGCCCACCCTGTCGACCCAGATCAAGAAGATCGAGGAAGAGCTGGGCGTGCTGCTGGTGGAGCGCGCTCCGCGCAACGTGATGCTGACCCCGGCCGGCGTCGAGATCGCCCAGCGCGCGCGGGTGGTGCTGAACGAGGTCGAACAGATCCGCACCATCGCCCGCCGCAGCCTCGACCCTGAGGCCGGCACGCTCAAGCTGGGCATCTTTCCCACCCTCGGGCCCTACCTGCTGCCGCACGTGGTGCCGCTGCTGCGTCAGCGCTTTCCGCGGATGGAGCTGCTGCTCATCGAAGAGAAAACCGAGCTGCTGCTGCAACAGCTGCATGAAGGCCGCATCGACGCCGCCGTGCTGGCCCTGCCCCTGCATGAGGACCAGCTGCACGCCGAACCGCTGTTCGAGGAGCCCTTCGTGCTGGCGGTGCCAGCGGATCATCGACTGGTGGGCAGCAGCCCGCTGCGTCTGGCCGACATCGCCGATGAGCGCCTGCTGCTGCTGGACGAGGGCCACTGCCTGCGCGACCAGGCGCTTGGGGTCTGCCAATTGGCCGGCGCCAGCGAAAAGGACGGCTTCCGCGCCACCAGCTTGGAAACCCTGCGGCAGATGGTAGCGGCCGGCGTTGGCGTCACCCTGCTGCCCCTGCTGGCCGTGCAGCCACCCGTGCCGCGCTCGCCGACCCTGGCCTTGCTGGCCTTCGCCGAGCCGCCCCGCCGGCAGATCGCCCTGGTCTGGCGGCGTTCGTCAGCGCATGGCGAGTTCCTGGCCAAGGTGGCCGCGGTGCTGCGCGAGCTGCCGGCAGGCCTGCTGGAAGCCCCGCGCGCGGCCTGATCCGCGATGGACCCAACACGCATCGACGCAGCGTTCATGAGGCCATCGCAGGGCACCGGTATACTTGGCGGCTGTTACGCCGAGGGGCGCTGCGACCGGAGGTACCGGCCAGGCTCGGCGCGACGCAACTGTTTCAACGGCGCCCGGTGACTGCAGCCTCGCTTCAAGAGGCCGCCACAACCCGGAGCCACACGCATGAACGCACAAGTCAAAGAGCTGCCCTTCACCGACTTCAAGATCCGTGACATGGGCCTGGCCGAACTCGGCCGCAAGCGCATCCGCATGGCCGAAGAAGAAATGCCCGGCCTGATGTCGATCCGCGCCAAGTACGCCCCGCTGCAGCCGCTCAAGGGCGTGCGCCTGTCGGGCTCGCTGCACATGACCAAGGAAACCGCGGTCCTGATCGAGACGCTCAAGGCCCTTGGCGCCAACGTGCGCTGGGCCAGCTGCAACATCTTCTCGACCCAGGACGACTCGGCCGCAGCGATCGCCGCTGCCGGTATTCCGGTATTCGCGTGGAAAGGCGAGACCCTGGAAGAGTACTGGGACTGCACCCTCGACATGCTGACCTTCCCGGGCGGCAAGGGCCCTGAGCTGATCGTCGACGACGGCGGCGATGCGACCCTGCTGATCCACAAGGGCCTGGACATGGAAGACGGCGACACCTGGGTGGACAGCCCCGGCGCCAATCACGAAGAGCAGGTCATCAAGGATCTGCTCAAGCGCACCCGCACCGAGCGCCCCGGCTTCTGGAAGATCGTGGCGGCCGACTGGAAGGGCGTGTCGGAAGAGACCACCACCGGCGTGCATCGCCTGTACCAGATGATGGAAGCCGGCAAGCTGCTGGTGCCCGCCATCAACGTCAACGACTCGGTGACCAAGTCGAAGTTCGACAACCTGTACGGCTGCCGCGAGTCGCTGGCCGATGCCATCAAGCGCGCCACTGACCTGATGATCGCTGGCAAGGTCGCCCTGGTCTGCGGCTACGGCGACGTCGGCAAGGGCTCCGCCCACAGCCTGCGCGGCCTGGGCGCCCGCGTCATCGTCACCGAGATCGACCCCATCAACGCCCTGCAGGCGGCGATGGAAGGCTTCGAGGTCAAGCGTATGGACCAGGTGCTGGGCGAGGCGGACATCTTCGTCACCACCACCGGCAACCGCGACATCATCACCCTGGAAGACCTAAAGGGCATTAAGTCCAACGCGCTGGTCTGCAACATCGGCCACTTCGACAACGAGATCCAGGTGGACCGCCTGAATGCCGAAGTGGCCGCCGGCCGCGTCGAGCGCGACACCATCAAGCCGCAGGTGGACCGCTACACCTTCAAGGACTCGGGCCGCAGTTTCTACCTGCTGGCCGAAGGCCGCCTGGTCAACCTCGGCTGCGCCCACGGCCACCCGGCCTTCGTGATGTCGAACTCGTTCTCGAACCAGACGCTTGCGCAGATCGACCTGTGGGCCAACAAGGACACCTACGAGAACACCGTCTACCGCCTGCCCAAGAAGCTGGACGAAGAAGTCGCCCGCCTGCACCTGGAGCAGATCGGCGTGCACCTGACCACGCTGACGGAAGACCAGGCCGCGTATATCGGTGTGCCGGTGGAAGGGCCGTACAAGCCGGATCACTACCGGTATTGATCGGGGCTTGCGCTGGCGCCTTCGGGCGCTGGCGCGAGGTGTCGAGGTTCAAGCAAACGGGCGCCCTTGGGCGCCCGTTTGCTTTCTGGGTGTCAGGCCCTGGATTCGAACGCTCACCGACCCATCCCAGCCTGGGTCAAGTCTGGCGTCTTGGTGCTCGACCACGCCCGGCCCACGGGGGGCAGCAACAGACATGGACGACAAGCGCACCATGCTGGCGCGCCGCAACGACGCGGCCAATCGCGATCTCCGCGATCTCGCGGCGAGGCGTGAACCTCAGAGATCCAAACGCACCACCTCACGGTCGACGACGATACCGTTCACCGCTCGGACGACGCAGAGGTGTCCATCCAGCGCATCCAGACCGCTGAAACGAGCCATCAGAGCGTCAGTCTCTATGTCCAACTTGATCCACCCGGCGCGCGGCAAACGAGCGCCGGCGGCGCGTGCATCCTGCTCCAGCGAGTCGGCCGAGCCCCCGGGTGCGATCGATGCGCAGAAGGCCTGTGCTGCCGCGGCGGCTCGTGAGTCCGACACCTCCATCGACGCGACTGCAGCCAACAGCAAGACCACCAGGCCCCCAGACACAAGCGCAACCAGCGCCTTCCGCGCCATTCCGATCTCCTTGCACCCTTGCATCAGGAATCGCCCACTGCGCCGGGCGCAGCGGGCGAGGTGGCACCCGTCGCAATCGCCGCACCATCGGCGGCTTCTGCGGCCGTGCGATCATGCCCCGACTTGCCCGTCGGTAGCCCGAATCCGTCGTCCTACCGCCACATGCTGGGCACAGGCTGCTCCAAGGATGCAGCACTGCCACGCCCGACGAAAACGGACCCGATCGCGAACCCGCATTGCATGAACCCGGCTCCACTCAGCAGATCGAGCGTACAGCGAGTCCTCGGCCTGTCCGTCTGCCTGCTTCTCGGGGGCTGCGCGGATCCGCCTCTACTCATGACCGAACTTCCCAACGGCTACACCTACCACTCGAACGGGGGTAGCTACGGCCACATCCGCCAGAAGGGCGGAAGGTTGCGAGCCTTCGGCATCCAAGACGACGGCAGTGAGCGCTGGTGCAACGAGTTCGGCTGGCAGGCGCATGCAGTGGTGTGCCGCATGACCGACGAAGCGAGCTCTGACAGCCTCCGCGAACTGGGCTACTTCATCCTGGACACGGGCACCGGCAAGGCCTGGCTTGCGCCAGATACGTCTGAGGCGCAGCTCCGTCTGCAGCAACTCGGGGTTCCACGCTTACCTAGGCTTGCAACCTGCTTCTGGAGCACTCGTCGGCGTTGAGCTCAAGCCGCGAGCAGCCCGAGGATGTTGATTCGCCACATTGCTCCCTCGCTTCCGCAGCGCCGCCGCAGCCCAGAACCTTGGCGATCACGCCCCCAACAACCTCTCCGCCAGCACCGACTGCAGATCCCGTCGTCCATCGACGATCAGCACCACATGCACCGCTCCGCCTTCGACGCGATAGATCAGCCGCCAGGGTTTGAACAGCACCTGCCGATAGGCCTTGATGCCCAGCGCCAGTAGCTCCCTGGGTTGGCTGCCGCGTTCGGGCGACTGCTCGAGGCTGTGCACGACGCTCAGCAGTCGGTCGAGCAGGCGATCCGCGCTGGCCGGGCTGTCGAACTCAGACAGATAGCGGTGCAGTGCTTCCAGATCATTCTCGGCGCCGCGGGTCAGCAGCACCGCGTGGCGCTTGGGTGGGCGCGGCATCAGTCGTCGCTGCCGCTGCGCGTGCGGCGCAGCCTTGCGATGACCTCGGCGGCGGGCCGCACGCGGCCGGCTTCGAAGTCCTGCTGGCCCAGCGCCAGCAGTTTCAGCAGGGCCAGGGTTTCCTGGGTCTGCTCGTAGCTGGCGACATCCTGCAGCACGGCCTTGGCCTCGCCGTTCTGGGTGATCACCAGCGGTTCGCGGTCTTCGGCGATCTTGCTCAGCACCTCGGCGGCATGCGCCTTGAGGTAGCTGATCGGCTTCACTTGGCTTGAGTAGCGCATGGCGTGCGACTCCACGTTCGGGTGGACCGAATTTAGACCGAATTCGATCTCTTATCTACCCGCAACGCAGGCGCGACGGGACGAGCCACCGAACGGCTCCCGGGGGCACCGGCGGATCTTTGCTGGCGGACCCGGCCTCGCTGCAGGCCCAACGCCGCGGATGCGCTGCACGTGCACGCTCACGGATACGCCCCAGCCAGCCCGTGCGGATCCTGGCCCGAGCTCTTCTTGGATAGAGTCGCGAGCCTGTCTCCCCTGCGCTTACCGCCTCCCACACTTACATGCTCAAGCGCCTGTTCTCCGCCCTCTCCCGCCTCAGCGCCGACAACGATCGCGGTGTTCACAGCCGCGGCTCCGCCGTCGCGGTGCTCAGCGAGTTCCCGCCGGTTCCCATGCAGTGGTTCGATGACACCCGGCTGCCGCTGCCGGATTGGGAATTGATGGAAGCGGGGCGGCCCGCAGGCTTGGAACCGGCCGCGCTGGATGCGTGGTGGACGGCCGCGGCCGGGCACTGGCTGCTGGCAATGGCCGAGGCGCTGGATGCGGGGGCGGAATAGCCCGCAGGCTAACGGGGGCGGGCCAGCGAGGATTTCCTGCTGCTGGCGGCGCTGCCGGGTCGCCCGCCACGGCTGTTCCTGGAGTGCGGATCGTTTTTTCACATGCTCTCAGGGCCGGGCGACCGATCACGGCTTCAAAGGCGCGGAAAAGCTAGGGTGCAGGCTCAAGCGCATCGGGGCTACTGTGCGCCGCGGTAATGTCGAGGAACCGCCCATGCACACCCTGCTCCTGCTCGCGCTGCTGGCTGGGCCTGCAAGCGACGCATCTGCCATGGCAAGCCGGTCGACAGCGATCTTCTTCGACGACTTCGAACTGACCCGCAGCACGCCGGCGTATTACGACCGTGCGCTGCGCAATCCGATGAAAGGCTTCACCCACGGCATCGGGCACCCTTGGGCCAGCACCCAGCACGTCTATTTCCGCTGGAACGAGCTGGAGAACGTCGAGTCGGACGGACTCGACCGGATCCTGCAGGTCAGCCAGCAGCGCTTCGCCAATGGCCCGGCCAACAACGTCAAGTTCATCCCGCGCGTCTACCTGCACTGGAGCCAGGATCACCAGAAGTACTGGCCGGAGGACATGCAGACCGACGACTACACCAGCGCCCAGTTCCAGGCGCGGGTGACCCGGCTGGTGCAGCGCCTGGGCCAGGCCTGGAACAACGACCCGCGTGTGGCCTTCGTCGAGCTCGGTATCTTCGGCAAGTGGGGTGAGCACCACTCGCCCACCCCGACGCCAGCGCTGCAGCAACTGGTGGGCCAGGCCTTCCGCGATGCCTTTCCGGACAAGAAGGTTTCGGTGCGGCATGCCTGGTCGGAGTTCCAAGGGTTCGGCATGGGCGTGTACTGGGACAGCTGGGGCCACCAGCAGCAGATGTGGGGGCACGGCCACCGCATCGCCGAACTCAATCGCGACAGCCAGCTCTATCTGCACACCTACGTCGGCGGCGAGGTGGCCTACGACTGGGGTGCATGGCAGACCCAGCCCGGCCTGAACCCCACCGCCAGCGTGTCGGACCCGGTGCATCGCGACTTCCTGATCAACTCGATCCGCTGGCTGCACGGCACCCAGCTGCGCTGGATCTCGGCCTATGACCAGAACGATCCAGTCGCGCGCGCTGGCGCCGAACAGCTGCAGCGGGTGATGGGCTATCGCTTCGCGCTGGACCGGGTGGGCTTCGACGCGGAAGTCGGAACGCGCGGGATGCGCGTCGAGCTTGCGGTGCGCAATGAAGGCTCCGCACCGTTCTACTACCGCTGGCCGGTGCAGGTGGCCCTGCACCATCCGGGCACGCGTGCAGTGGTCTGGAGTGCGACCTTCGCCGGCGCGGACATCCGCAGCTGGGCGCCCGGCCGCGATTGGACGCCGCCGCAGTTCGAAAGCAGCGGAACCTGGCCGGGGCAGGTCGTCAGGGCCGGCTGGTCCAGCGAGCCAGCGGGCTGGGGCACGCCGCCGGCGACACATCGCCTGTCGCAGACCTTTTTCCCGTCCGTGGCTGCCGGCGAATACGTGCTGAGCGTAGCGGTACTCGATCCCGCGGGCCTGCAGCCCGCGCTGCGCTTTGCCACCTCGCAGTACTGGCACGGCGGACGCCATCCCATCGGCCGGGTCGCGATCGGACAGCCCGGCGGCGGCCTGCTGCCGCCGGGCGTCGGCTTTGACGATCCGGCGGCGGACACGAGCCTGCGCTACAGCGTTCCCTGAGACGCGGCCAGGAACCCGCGCGGCGTCGGCTTGCCTCACTGCCCCAGCGGCAGCCGCCCCATCAAGCGCAGCTGCGGGCTGGTTTCCAGGTCCACCGGCAGCACGTTCTTCGGATTCGCATCCAGCACCGGCGGCATGCCCAGCGCGGGCAGCGCCAGAGCAGCCTGCTTGGCCAGGCCCGCGCGCTGGGCACGCAGCTGAGCGAAGCGCTCTGCAAGTTCGTTCTCTGCGGCCTCGTGCGGACCGATCGCAGCAGCGCTGGCGAGGCTCTTGCCGTGCGCCTGCAGCCATTCCTTGATCAGCTCCGTCACGTTGATCTTGGGCACGGGCAGGTCGAGCTGGGCGCTGATGATCAGCGCCGGCGCCTGGCTTGCGTTGCGCAGCGCGCTGTAGACCAGCTCGCTGCAGACCATGTGCTTCGGGTCCTGCTTCACAAGATGATCGAGGATCTCGCGCAGCAGCCAGCGCAGGCCCTTGTCGGCCGGGATGCGGTTGCGCAGGCCGGCGAAGACGGCCATCTGCAGCAGGGCATCCAGCGGATAGTCCACGCCCAGCAGGGCGGTGGCGGCGTCGGTGATGGTGGCGCGCTCAGCGTCCTGCAGCGGCCTTCCGCTGGACTGCGTGGGCCGGTAGACATCGATGAAATCGTAGTGATCCGACTGCTTGAGGCGATCTACCAGCATCACGCGGCGGGAGACAGGCAGGGCAGCCTCAACGAAGGCGCCGCCATCCACCATCAGCGCGGCATGGCTGTAGCTGGAGTCGCCGAACCAGGCGATCAGGTCGGAGACGGCGCCGATGCCCTTCATCAGCAGGACATCGCCGGGGCGCAGCTGGGCAGGATCGATGAAGGGCGTCATGCAGGGCTCGCTCAGTCATGGAGAAGGGGCGCAGGCAACAAACCACCGTGATCGAACCATGCCCGCTCCGCACTTTAACGCCAAGCATCATCGCCAGCCTAGGCGGCCTTGGGCGCCGCCACGTAGCGGTTGCGACCTTCGGCCTTTGCGCGATACAGCGCCTCGTCCGCGCGGCGCAGCAGCTCGCCGGCGCCTTCACCCGGCTGCCGCTCGGCGATGCCGATCGAAACCGTGAGGCCCACGGTGTGCTCGCCGATACGGCGGCCCTGGCGCTCAACGCCGGCGCGCAGCTCTGCCGCCACGCTCTCTGCCACCGCGAGGTCTGCGCCGTCCAGCACCAGCACGAACTCCTCGCCGCCGTAGCGCGTCATCAGGTCGGTGCTACGTACGTGGAGACGCATGGCCTCGGCAGCGGCGGCGAGGCACAGGTCGCCGACGTCGTGCCCCCAGCGGTCGTTGACGTGCTTGAAGTGATCGAGGTCGATGAACATCAGGCTGAGCGCCCGGCCGCTGCGCTCGGCTTCGGCGATGCGGCCCGGCAGGCTGCTGTCCAGCTCGGCGCGGTTGGGCAGGCCGGTCAAGGGATCAGTGCGGGCGTCGGTGCGCGCGGTCTGCATCTCGCGCTCGGCGTAGCGCGCCGCGCGCGCCACCGCCAGCACCAGCACGAAGGCACCCAGCGCATCCATGGCCGGGTGCAGATACTCCAGCCACGGCGGCGTACCCTGCAACGACAGGAAGTACCCGGCGCGCACGATCGCCACGCCCGCCACCAGCCCCCAGCCCACCAGATAGAAGCAGGCCTGCTCGGAGCCTCTGATCGCCAATCGGAAGGCCAGGCCCAGCGCGAGCAGGGCCAACATCAGGATGACAACGTTGATCAATTGGGCGGCGATGGGTGCCGCAGCGCTGAAGACCGTGAGCAGGGTCAGGATCAAGGCCGACCACAGCAGACCGCGGAACACCCTGGCCGTGCGCGGAAAATGCTGGTCGATCGAGAGGAAGCGATAAACGAAGACGTAAGCCGAAAGCAAGCCAAGGTGCACCATGCCGCCGGATAAGGCCATCGGTGACACGCGCTCAACCAGCCGGCCCAGGATCGCCACCACCTCGCCGCTCATCACCAGGTGGTAGACCATCGCCGACACCACCCACAGGCAAAACAGCGCCAGCACCCGGCGCCTCAAGGCCAGCGCGAACAGCACCCCGACCAAAGCGAGCAGCAGCTGGGTTGCCAGCACCGCGGTGCTGAAGCGAACCCGATTCAGATCCTCGGCGAGATACAGCGCCTCAGGCTGCGCATTCAGCTGGATCGGCTGAAAGCGTGACCATTCGATGCGCAGGTAAATCGGCTGCGCGCGCTGTTCAGCATCGATGGAAAGCGCCAGCCGATGGCGTGAGCCGGGCTGCTGCAGCGTGGAGTCGAACAGGTGCAGCGGCCTCGGTCGATAGTCGGGCGGCAGGTAAGCCACCAGACGCGCGTCATAGGCCTCGCGCAGGCTGAGGATCCAGTTCGCCGGGTCAGCAGTGGCCTGCGGGTCAGTGATCTGAACGCGCCACCACTGGCTGCCGCTGCTCCGGCGCAAGGCCTGCGGCTGCTGCGACCAGCCCTCGCCGCGCGCCTGCACCTCGACCAGCTCAAGCGCGTTGAGCGCGGGATCCAGCGCGTCGACCCGCAGCGGCGATGCATCGACAGCGGCTGCGCCGGCCAGCCACAGGCACAGCGCGACGAAACCGCGCAGCCACTGCTGCGCGGCCAGCGCCACTTGCGCACGCTGCCCGCCCACCGCCATTCGGATGCCCCCCGGAACCCTCGGATGCGCGCAGTGTAGACGCTGCGACACAGGCGGCGGTCGCCTTCCTCCATCAGCACTGGCGTGATGGGTACCTAGCGGCAGCACAGCCGCGGCGCCTCAGGCCTGCCGAATGAGGCGGCAGCCCGCAACCCAAGTGCGCGGCGCTCTGCGCACCCACTTCCTCAGCGCAGCGTGGCCTCTTCCAGCAGGGCACGCATGCCGGGAACCTGCTGGTACTCGCCGATCGCCTGTTTGGCTTCGGTCGACACGCGTGCGCCGGCATCGATCAACACCCGCGCGGTATCGTCGCCCCCGGTGTACAGCGCCAGCGATAGCGGGGTGAAACTCTGCGCGCTCTGCCGGCCGTGGTCGGCGCCCTCAGCGAGCAGGAAGCTCACCGTCTCGGGCGGGCAGAATTGCGCGCCCATCATCAGCGCCGTGTAGTTGGCGTTTCCGAGCGCATCCATGTCCAGGCCATGGCGCTTCAACACCTGCAGCCAGCTGACACCCAGATCGAAGCGCGCGCCCTCGGTGCAGGTCAGCACCGCCATTTGCACCGCATCCTGGCGGGTGATGGCCGACATCTCCGCCGGCCTGACTCCGACTGTCAGCAAGGCATCCACCAGCTCCGCCTTGAGCTGCATAATCGGCGAGGCAAGGTTGCTGGGATCAATAGCCAGCCGCTCCCGCTCGAGCACGGCGTGCGCCTCGGCGCGGGTCATGGCCGGGGCAAGGCGCCCATGGGTGATCCCGCCTCGTCTCCAATCTCCGCCCAAAGTCGAGGACGAGTGCAAGCGATGGCGGCTACAAGCATCGAGCGGTTCGGACGATGACGAAGACGCAGAGCACGTTCGGTTCGAACTTCGACGACTTCCTCGCGGAGGACAGGCTAGTCGAAGAGGCCAGTGCGATCGCAATCAAGCGAGTGATCGCCTGGCAGCTGGCGCAGGCGATGAAGGCTAAGGGGCTCAGCAAGCTCTCCGTAGCCAAGCGCATGGGAACCAGCCGATCCCATCTGGATCGCATCCTCAATGCCACCGATGCCGGATTGAGGCTTGAGACCTTGCGCGGGGCGGGAAACACTGTGGGCTGTCAGGTGACGGTGACTCTGACGGCTTCCGAGCAGTGGAACCAATGGGCTCGGCCGTTCTCACGAAGTCCGACGGCACACACGTCCTACGGGATGCGTCAAAGCAGGATGCCGAAGCATCGCAGGGCTTGTTCCGCGACTGAGACTGCCCAATCCTTGCCCAACCCGCCGGCTTCAGAAGCCAGACCGGCTGCTCGCGCTGCGTCAATCTCCGCGTGATCCAAGCCCCAACGCCGCCCTACCCCGCCCGTAACGCCGAGAGCTTTTGACCATGCCACTGCGATTACTCCACACCGCTGACTGGCAGATCGGCCGAGTCTTCTCGCAGTTCGAGCCGGACGACGCGGCTGCACTGTTCGAGGCGCGCTTCGCCAGCGTTGAACGCATCGCCGCGCTGGCCAACGCGCACGCGGTCGATGCGGTGCTGGTCGCAGGAGACGTGTTCGATGCGCAGACCGTGGCGGACAAGACGATTCGCCGTCTGTTCCAAGCCATGCAGGCCTACGCCGGCACCTGGCTGCTGCTGCCGGGAAACCACGATGCTGCCTTGGCCGAATCGGTGTGGACGCGCGCGCAGCGGCTCGGCGTGCTGCCCGCCCATATGCGCGCCTGCCTGGAACCGCGCGTTCAGATCATCAACGAGCGCTTTGCCCTGTTGCCCGCGCCGCTGATGCAGCGACACACCTACGACGATCTCACCCGCTGGTTCGACGAGGCTGAAACGCCTGCACACTTGCCACGCGTCGGCTTGGCCCACGGCAGCGTGCAGGGCGTGTTGGCCGAGGACATCGACTCGGCTAATCCCATTGCCGCAGATCGCGCCACACACGCACGGCTCGACTATCTCGCGCTCGGCGACTGGCACGGCTGCAAGCAGATCGATGCGCGCACCTGGTATGCCGGCACGCATGAACCCGAGCGCTTCAAGGACAACGACCCCGGCCACTGCCTGCTGGTCGAGATCGACGGCCCGGGTTCCGCGCAACAGGTGCAGCAACTTCGCTGCGGGCGCTACCGCTGGCAGACACTTGAGGCCAGCGTGCAGGTCGCCAGCGATCTCGACAGCGTGACCCAGCAGCTCTCCGCGCTCGGCGCCGATGACGTGCTGCAGCTCCACGTCGCCGGCCTCACGGACCTGGCCGGCCAACGTCGGCTGCAACATGCCATCGACGATGCCCGTGCGCGCGTGCGCGCACTGGTGGCGACGACGCATGCACTCAGCCTGCAACCCACGCCCGAGGATCTCGACGCCCTGCATGCCGACGGCTATGTGGGCGAAGTGCTGCAGACCCTGCGCGACGAACAAGCCGGCGCCGACGGCGAGCGCGCCCGCGATGCGCTGGTGATCCTTGCTCAGCTGCTTGACGAGCAACGCGCGCGCACCACGACCCGTGCAGGCGGCCCGGCATGAAGCTGCGGCGCCTGCGCATCGAGCAATTCAAACGCTTTCGCGAGCCGCTGCTGATCGAAAACTTTGACGACGGCTTGAACCTGTTCGCCGCACCGAACGAGGCCGGCAAATCGACCGTCGCCGAAGCCATCCGCGCCGCCTTCTTCGAGCGCCACCGCAGCAGCAGCGTCGAACACTTGCGGCCTTGGGGCGACGCCAGCGCCGCGCCCAGCGTCGAGGTCGAATTCGATATCGATGGCAGCCGCTATCGACTGCACAAGACATTCCTGGGTCGCAAGCGCTGCGCACTGGAAATCGCCGGCCAGTCAACCCTGGACGGCGTGGCCGCCGAGGATCACCTCGCCGGCCTGCTGGGCTTCAAGTTCCCGGGCAAGGGCGAGAGCAAGCCCGAGCACATGGGCATACCCGGCCTGCTGTGGATCCGCCAGGGCGGCTCGCACGAACTCGGTGACGTCGTCAGCCACGCAGCCGACCAGCTGCGCACGGTGCTCAGCGAGTCACTCGGCGAACTGACCGCAACCAGCGGCGACGCCCTGCTGGCCGAGGTTGAAACCGCCCGCAACGAACTGCTGACCGCCAGCACCGGCAAGCCGCGTGGCGAACTCGCAGATGCGCAAAAGAAGCAGGCCGAACTAGCCGAGTCGCTCGCGCAGCTCGATCGCGACATCGACAGCTACCAGAACACCGTGGACCGCCTCGCCATGCTGCGCCGCGATCACCAGCGCGACGCGCAGGAACGCCCGTGGGAGAGCCTTCGCCAGCAGCACAGCGTCGCCGAAGCGAAGCTGCAGCAGGCGATGGGCTTGGCCTCACGCGAAGCCGAAGCGCTGAACCAGCAGCGGCAGATCGCCACGCAAGTCAGCGCGCTGCGCGATCAGCTCAGCGCCTTTGCGCGCGACGACGAAGCCGTGAAAGCGCGCACACAGTCACTTGAACAGACTGAAGCTGCGCTGCAGCGCGCACAGACAGAACTCGGCGTGCAGCAGCAGCGTCACCAGCACGCCATCGCCGATGAAGCCGCCGCGCGCGAGCACCTCGCCCGCATTCGTGCCGGCGCACAGCACGCCGAGCTGCGCGCCAAGGCCGACGCAATCGAGGCCACGCTGCGCACGCAGACCGATGCCCTGCAACGTGCTCGCCAAGCGCGCGAAGGCATGCTGGCGCTGCGCACCGATGCCGATGCGCTGCACATCGCGCCGGCCGATCTCAAAACGCTTGCGGGCCTGACGGCCTCGCTGCGCGACCTCGACGTGCGCCTCGAAGCCATCGCCACCGCACTCGACATCGAACTGCAGCCGGGCCAAACCCTGCGCATCGGTGACGACACGCTCAGCGGCAGCGCCCGCCGCACCGTGCTCGGCCCGACCCTGATCGACATCGCGGGCGTCGGCCGCATCACCGTCACCCCTGGCGCCGCCGACCTCAACAGCCTCAAGGCGCAGCGCGAACACCCGGCCAGCGACCTCCAGATCCTGCTCGCCCGGCTCGGCGTCGCACACGTGGCCGCCGCCGAAGAACGCGCGCGCCAGGCGACCCAGCGCCGCCATGAAGCCGATGGCCATCAGAAGGTGTTGGAAACGCTGGCACCGCAGGGCATCGACACGCTCGACGCCGAGCGCGCCGCCGGCAGCGCCCGCCTTGATGCCCTGCGCAGACAGTTGGAGGCCCTGCCGCCGATCAGCGATGAGGACGCGAAACTGCCCGCACTGGCCAGCGTGGAGGCCACAGCAGCGCACGCTGCCACCGCACTCAAATGCGCAGAGGCCGCATTCAACGAGGCCCGCATCGCCCATGCACAGGCCAGCAGCGCAATCGCCAGCGCACGCCAGGAACTCAGCGCCGCCGAGGCCACGCTGAACGACCCACAGCGTGCGCAGAAACAGACCACAGCGCAGGACGCACTGACCGATGCTTTGGCACGGCAGGCGACGGCCGAGCAAGCGCTGACAAGCGTGCAGGAGGCATTGCAGAACGCGCAGCCCGAACTGCTGAAGCAGGATGTTGAACGGCTTGATCGCAGCGCCCGCCAACTCGAAGAGGCCCACAGCCAACGCCAGCAGGAACTGATCCGGCTCGAAGCCGAACTGCACAGCAAGGGCGCGCTGGGCCTGGAAGAACAGCGCGCCGAACGACAGCAGAAGCACGAAGCCAGCCGCCGACGCAGCGAAGAACTCGGCAAGCGCGCCGCCGCGCTCGATCACCTGCTGAAGCTGCTGCGCGACAAGCGCGCAGCGCTGGCCCGCCGACTGCGCGCGCCCCTGCAGCAGCATCTGGATCGCAACCTGCAGATCCTGTTTCCCGGCGCCCACATCGAGATCGCCGACGACCTCTCACCCGGCCCGATCACCCGCAACGGCCAGCGCGGCACCGAGACCGGCGACTTCGATCAGCTCAGCCTCGGCACCCGCGAACAAATGGGCATCATCGCCCGCCTCGCCTACGCCGACCTGCTGCAGCAAGCCGGCAAACCCACCCTGCTGATCTTGGACGACGCCCTGGTCAACACCGACGACGACCGCCTCGCCGGCATGAAACGCGTGCTCTACGACGCAGCGCAGAGGCATCAGCTGCTGATCTTTACCTGCCACCCGGCGGGGTGGCGGGATCTTGGGGTGGTGACTCGGGGATTGGAGTCCTGATTCACACCCCCCGCCTTCGATAACTCGGCGGAGCGAACACCTCTAGACAAATCTCTGCTCTTGCGCGACCGGCGCCGACAGAAGACGCTACAACTTCATATATGAGTAGGCGTTCTTGATGTTCGCGTGGAAATACTTGCCTTTTGAATCTGACATCATAATCCCTTCATAAATGCCGAGAGGGACATTGGAGTACTGGTACACAGCACCTCTGATGAACTCAATTTCGAGCATTTTGGCATCTGCGTCATAGCCGATACTCTGGATGTCGGTTGACACCACTGACGTGCGCTCCATATCTAATCTCCTAGTCCGCCGTAACTTACGCTAATGGGGTCTTCGTCGATATTTCTTCTGTCTCTGGATGCTTCTCCGGTTCCTCTTCGACGACAGGCGTTGACTGAGGAACCTTTGGGTTCAGTTTCCGCCACGCCATTATCAATGGCCTATAGTCCTCGCCTGTGATCGATTCGGTCCACCCGCCACTTCTGACACGGAGCCCATCTGCACCTTTAGGCACCACGACAGCAGGGTCCTCGCTATCGGGTCGACCCCCCTCAGCCAAGCGATCAATGACCGCCCGAACCGGCATGTTGACAGCTTCACCGACGATTAGTGCTTCACCCGTCCTCAGGACTGGCAACATCGAGAACAGTCCCTTCAGATTGTCGGATGCGCAAGACATCACCTGCGAGCGATCTGCGTCATTGGTGAGACGCAAAGCGACGACCGTGCCGCACTGCGAGAGAATTGTCGCGTCAACTTCGGAAGGTCGCTGACTAACCAACATGAGGCCTACACCATACTTACGGCCTTCTTTCGCAATTCTTCGAGCCGAAGTCGATGCGCGGCCTTTCGATTGAGCGCCGAGGTAGACATGAGCTTCTTCAAGCACAACGAGAAGCGGTCGTTCTCGACCACCCTCCTTCATAAAGCGCCCCCAGAAGATCGCGTCATACAAGATACGTAGCACCGCCCCGACGATATCATCAACAATTGAGGCCGGGATCCCTGATAGATCAAAAACAGAAATGGGAGCCTCCAACCCGATCCACGCCGAAAGCAACTCATCCAAGTCGGATCTGGTTTGATTATCTGAGTCTACAGACCACTCACCAGGGTTAAACAGAAACTGCATCCGCGGGTCCCGGAGCTTACCCTCCAAAATGTCCAAGTGGGTACGCGGCATATCCATGTACAGACCCTTATGGATCTTCTCGGCACCAGCATCCGTGGTTACCGGTTTAAATCGTGGGCGGATCAGCTTATATGCATCGCCTTCAAATTTAACAGCAGGAACACCTTCAAGAATATGAGCTCGTGTCGCCTCTGTTTGATTCTGATTGCTGGAAACGGTATGGGTTGCACAATGGATCGAATACAGTTCGTGCCATAGCTTGAACACCGAGAACGGCAGTGGCGAATCCACAGTAATCTCCTCATCAACCAGACTGTGGGCAATTCCTCTTGGTCGTGAGAATCGCTTGCTAGACAGGATCTTCTCTTGCATGATTGCCAAGGGTGTCCCGCTCACCGAGCCCATCGCGATCGACATGAACTCGTCTGAGGTGAGAGCCCAAAAGGGGACGTGAAGCTCCCGCTCACCGGCCGCGATATCGGCCCCGACTCGAAACACTCTTGCAAGAGTGCCGAATGCTTTCGCGTACTCGCCATGAAGGTCAAACAAGATCACTCGGGCTGACTGAAAACGGTTTCTATCCGAAACAACACCTAGGATTTTGGCGACAGCATTGGACTTTCCAGAGCCAGTACTCCCAACCACAGCAGAGTGACGGCTGACCAATCGATTCAAATCAAGGTAGGCACGAATGGATTCAGCACTGGCAACTCTCCCGACCGCAACATAGCTGTCGTCATCGCCAGGCGCGTAGACGGTTTTCAGATCGGACTCGGTAACAACGTGCACCCAATCGCCAATCGAGGGGTACTGAGCGATACCGCGTTCAAACTTCGCTCCTCGCCGACCTTGCCCCACAAGCTCCACCCGAAGCCAGCGATTTCCAAACTGCGGCGCGAGCTCCGGAGGGCCTGGCGCGGCGCCCGCGCCCACCTGCGATATCACCCCGTACAGATCAACGTACCCTAAAGGGATACGAACGAAGCCGCCAACCTGACCGACTTGGTATGCCTCGCCGTTGACGAACAAGAGCCCACCTGGGGTGCTGTCCGCAAGTTTGACACCAATGCTAGACCCATTGACGTCCTCTACTGTGCCAAGCCGTGATGGATCCGCGCTACGCATCTGATTTCGAGCCATGCCCGCTCCCTCCACAGAGCTGTTCTAGAAAGAGACCGAAGTAGTGGAAGTCTCCAAGCCGACAGTACGGACTCGTCGGCTCTGGATCGCTCCCGGGCATCGACTTCTCAAATAACCACGGCGCGTGCTCGTCGCCGCCAGCCGTTCCCGGGCGATAGAGCCCAGGACGGGTTCCGACGACAGCACCATCCCACGCAAGCACAGTCAAATTGCCTTGTTTCGCCGCGTACTCAACTGCTCTGGGATGCGCGCCCAGCTCAGAGTACATAAGTGCGAAACACTGAGCGTTTCTATTTCCACGCAGTCCATCGAGAATAACTTCATTCAGATGATCGTCCAAGAAAGAATACCCGCAAACCACCAGCCTGGGAGCATCCCTTCCGTGGAAAAAGGCGCGAAGCCGATCTAGCATTGCAAGATACGGCATTCGTCGGCTTTGGTCGTACTTAAGGTGAGATGGATAGATCATCACTTTGCCGTTAGCGGCCTCCCGAGTTACGCGAACAACCCTCGCCACCTTGGTTCCATTTACATTCTCCTCGATCCGCTCCCAGTTAATTGACCCGTGAAGTTTCCACAATCTAGTCCAACGAGCAGGGATTGCATCGCTTTCGATCGAGGACAAATCGAACCATGGCTCCCGAGAACCAACAAAGCCATCGAAGTGCGGTAGTGGATGCCGCTCGAGTGCCTGTTCAAAGAGGACGTCATAGTTGGGAGTGAATATTTCGGCAGGCGAGTCGCGACTTACCCCACCAATCCAAGAAGCGAAGCGGTTGTACGAGTTTCGATACTCAGGCAGCGGCTTGCTGATTTCGTTCACGATCAATGAGCAGATTTTTTCATCCAGCTCACTAAGTTCCACCTTTGAAATACCCAACACTGGCGCACTGCCGCGCCGGTTTGCTAGGGTTCGCAGCTCCGTAAGCACATCCTCAACGGTAGGGATTTTTCCGTCGGCTGATTGGCACTCGTCGTACAACGAGTCCCAATGGCTCTTTAACTTTGAGGACGACCCAGGCTCGGCGTCGAGTCTTTCCAAACCAAGCGCCACACGTTTTGTGAGCTCAATAACTGCCGGAATAAGGACGATACTTGCGCCCCCTGATTCGTCATAGACGCCAAGTGGACAACCTGCGCCAAGAAAGCACCCGATGCGTTGCTTGTTGTCCTGCAGTACCTGGCGCAGATTTCTAGCTTGCTGAGCGGCGTCATGAACCTGAGGTAATTTCACGTCAAGTGGGCCGGGTGTAGAATCCGGCACAGCTAGTGCGGGGGCGGGGGCGGGGGCGGGGGCGGGGGCGGGGGCGGGGGCGTGGGGATCATTGTTCATGGTCGATTTTTCCTCTCCATAGTCACGACGTGGAACCGAATTCTGAAAAGTTCCACTAGCCGGTTATGACGGCAATCGCCGCCATAAGCCTCTCTCTGCTTGCTGCCCGCAGTTGCTGAAGCCCGATTTCCCGAGCCATAGCTATCACCGCAACCTCCTCTGTCCTACCAGAATCAAGAACCCAGTGCGCAAGCGACGCCAGTTCTTGAATGCAGATCTCGCCTACCGCGCGAGCGACATCGTCGTCCGCAGGCCATCTATACACCACGTCGCTGCCTGTCTTTAAACCGCGCGGCCAATAGAAGGTCCCTCCGACCTCTTCCGTGGCATTGAAGAGCCTCTGCGTGATCTGAACTACCCTCTCCTGGATTCGGCTGCCGGTGCGCTGGAAGCCGTGGCCGCGGGCGATTCGGCGGGCGAGGACGCTATCGAGCACGGGGCCTTCGTGTTGGACCACGTGCTCGATCATCGCGGTGAGCACGCTGTCGTAGTCGGGATCGAAGAAGCGTTCAGCCGAGAGGGCGCCCTCGGGCACGGCCTCGGCGGGGTTGCTGGGAGCGAAGCGTGGGCGGTCGCTTTGCGCTTGCGCTTGCGCTGCGCCAGATGGCGGTGGTGCGGATGCATGCTCGACGCTGTCGGCGTAGACGGCCTGTTCTTGCGCGGTCGCTGCGCGCGCGGCGTTGTTTGTGTCGAAATCGCTCGTGCCTGCGTCGATCTGCCTTGCTGCGGCGGCCAAGGGCGTGAGCCGATCGGTTTCGATTTGGCTGCGTGCCGCGTTGGCGTCGTCGCTGCCCGCCGAGCGTAGTTCGCTCACCATCGGCTCATTGCCAGTTTGCCGCTCCGCCACCTGTTCCCCTGATGCCTGCTCCGCTTCGGCGCGCTCTCTCGTTGCCTGCTCGTCCGCGGCGAGTTGCTCTGCCGCAAGCTCCTGCGCTGCGCGCTCCCGCGCGGCCTGCTCTTCGGCACGCTGCGCCAGGGCGCGCTGGCCGCGGTCTTCTTGCAGCAGTTGATTGAGGCGGGTGTGGATGCGCTCCAGGGTGCCGCCGGGGTTGACCCACCAGTCGGTGGACCACAGGCGCAGGATCTCCCAGCCCAGGCCGCGCAGCACCTGTTCGCGCAGTTTGTCGCGGTCACGGGCGGTGGCTGAGCGGTGGTAGGTGGCGCCGTCGCATTCGATGCCGGCGAGGTAGCGACCGGCGAAATCGGGATGCACCACGCCGAGGTCAACGCGGAACTGCGAGGCGCCGATCTGTGCATGCACCTGCCAGCCCTTGCGCTGCAGGGCCGCGCATACACTGACCTCGAAGGGGCTGTCGAAATCGCCCTGGCTGCAGTGATGGGCTTCGGCCAGCGCGCGTGGGCCGCGTTCGGCGAACTCAAGGAAATGCTTGAGATCGCGCACGCCAAGAGCCTGGGTGCGAGACAGATCCATCTGCTCACCGCGCAGGCTGGCGAACACGCGCAGCTCGTGGCGGGCGCGGGTGATAGCGACGTTCAAACGTCGTTCGCCGCCGCTGCGATTGAGCGGGCCGAAGTTCATCGACAGAACACCTGCGGTGTTCGGCCCGTAGGTGATGGAGAAGTACATGATGTCGCGCTCGTCGCCCTGCACGCTCTCCAGGTTTTTTACGAAGACCGGTTCAAGCAGCATCTCAGAGAAATAGCTCTCCAGCGCGGGGTCGATGCGGCGCTCAGCGTCGAGCAGGTCTTCGATCAGGCGCTGCTGTTCGGAGTTGAAGGTGACCACGCCGATGGTGAGGCCCGACTCGCGGAAGCCAGCGGATTTCAGGCGACCCACCAGGTCAGCGACCAGCGCTTTCGCTTCGGGCTGGTTGATGCGCGCCCCACCCTTTTCGTAGGTGCCCTCAACAAAGTGGAAGCTCACCGCGCGGTCATCGGTGACCGGCGAGGGGAAGGTGACCAAGCCGCTGTTGTAGTAGCGGTGGTTGCTGAAGGCGATCAGGCTCTCGTGGCGCGAGCGGTAGTGCCAGGACAGGTTGCGGGTCGGCAGGCTGGCGCCCAGGCATTCATCGAGGATGCTCTCAAGGTCGCCTTCGACATCATCGGAGTCGAGTTCGGAGCTGTCGGCGCGGTCGAAGAAGTTGGTGGGCGGCAGTTGCTTGGGGTCGCCGACCATAACCACCTGCTTGGCTCGGGCCATGGCACCGATGGCATCCCACACCGGAATCTGCGAGGCCTCGTCGAACACCACCAGATCGAAGTTGCTGGCATCGGCCGAGAGGTACTGGGCGATCGACAGCGGGCTCATCAGCAGGCAGGGCGCCAGCTTCAGCACCACCGACGGAATCTCCTGCAGCAGCTGGCGCAGCGGCTTGTGTGCGCGCTTCTTCGCCATCTCGTGCCGCAGCACGCCCCACTCGCTGTTGCGCGAGATGTTCTCGACCGAAGGCAGATCGGCACACAGCCGCGCGCGAATCAGCTGCCGGGTGATGCGGGTGAACTCATCGTCCAGCGCGCGGAAGTCGGCGATGCGCTGCTCGTGCTCGGCGGAGACGAAGCGCTTGAGCACCTCGTCGGCATCCACCGCCTCGCCCAGCCACCAGCGCGCGTAGTTGGTCTCGAAGGCCTGGGGCGCCTGAGCTGCGTCGACATCGCCGGCCTCGATCGCCTTGGCGAGTGCATCCAAGCCGGCCGCAGCGGCCTGCTGCTGCACCACGCGCCAGCCGCACCAGGCACGCAGGCCTGGGTGCGCGCCTTCCAACTGCGCGGCCATCGTGGATACGGCCTCGGCGGAGCGCTCCTTCAGTGCGGCGCGCTCGGTGTCCGGCTGCGCTGCCAGGGTGCCGAAGCCCTCCAGCGCGGCATTGAGGTCAGCGAGCTGCGCGGGCAAACGCGAACACAGGCGGCCGATTTCGCCCGTCTCGGCCAGCGCCTCACGGCGATGGGCGAGCACGCCGAACAGCGCTTGCATTGCCGTAGCAGCGCTTGCGCCCAAGCCGTTCAAGCCCGCCTGCAGCAGCGCGCGGAAGCGCAGCGCGCGAGCGAGGTTGTCGAGGTCCGTGTCGAGCCCGCTCCACACGGCGGGGCAACGGCTGTGCAGCTCACTCAGGCCGAGCAACTGTGCTTCCAGCGTCGCGCGCTGAATCAGCAGCGCGTGCTGGGCTTGCAAGGCCGCGCCGCAGCGGCCGTCGGCGACGGCATCGTGCGCGTTCTGCAGCGCGCCGCGCTGGCTCAGGCCCAGGCGCTCGCGCTCAAACTCCATCGCCGCGCGCAGCTCTGCGGTATCGGTGGTGAGCCCGCGCCACAGGCCGTGGCTGGGCTCTGCCAGCGCCGCGCAGTCCGCCAGCTGTCGATCCTGTTGCGCCAGCGCTTTCAATCGCTGCGCCTCGGTCACCCAGCGTTCGCCGCAGCCACCTTCGAGCGCGGCGTCCAGCCCCTTGGTGTTGAATGGCCGCTGCGTGCGTGCGGCAAGCAGTGCGGCATTCGCAGCGAGTGCGCTGCGCGCGTCGTCGGCGCGTGTTTTCAGCCCGGCCCACACCCCTTCAACGGCTGCGCCGGGGTTGATCTGTTCGACCTCGCTGCCGAGGCTGCGGATGCGCACCAGTGCGTCGAGGTCCTCGGCGACGCGCGGCTCGCCGGTGCCTTCGATCACGCCATCCAGCGCCTTGCGCACCCGCCGTTTGCCAAGCCAGGACATCGGCCAGAACGACTTGTCGGCCTTGTCCCAGTCGCGCTGCAGTTGGGCGACGTTAAGCGGGGCCACGCCACTGCCATAGCGCACCGAAAGCCCTTCACGCAGGCGAGCGATTTCTTCGATGCACTGCACGCCGCGTTCGACCTCAGCCCGCACGGCCACCGGCCACGGCGTTCCGAGCTCGGCATGCACGCGTTGGCGTTGTTCAAGCAAGGCGATCGCCTGACCCAACTGGGCCTGCAGCTCGGGCGACCACGGTGCGGCCATTCGGGTCGACAGATCGCGGTGCTGCGCCAGCTGTTCGGCTGCCGACTTCAACGAGGAACACAGGCGCTCGCTATCGGCCGCGGCACAGAAGCTCCAGTCCTGCGCGGCGGCCTGCGGCAAGGCCTTGGAAAGGATGCCCAGCGACGAGCGCGCGCGATAGCCGAGTTCGGGCCACTCGATATCCAACTGGCTGCCGAGCGCGCTCAGCGTTGCGGCCAGCGCATCTGCTGCCCCGCGCAAGGTTTGCGCCGCCTGCACCAACTCTTGCTGCCACCGCGCCGACCATTCAGTGACATGCACGGGTGTCAGCGGCCCAGCGGCGAGATCTTGCTGTCCGATCGCCGAAGCGTTGGCCTGCAGCCGCGTCGCCAGTTCACGCAGTGATGCATACGCGGCTTCGTCATGGCTTTCCGGCGAAGGCCAACGGAAACGCAGATCCGGCAGCGCCGAACCGCCTACCACGCTGCCGATAGCGCGGAAGATCGTCCAGCCGTTGCGATGGCGAAAATGCAACCGCTCGACGTAGCTCGACAGCTGCTCGCGAAGCCGCGAAAGCTGCTGCGCTTTGGCTGCCCACACCGTTGAGGCATCAATGCCCTTTGCCTGCCATGAGGTCTGCAGCTGGCTCAGCACATCAAGCTTGCGACTCTTGCTGGAGTGCAGCTCCAGGCAGAACTCGCTCAGCCCGACCTCGCGCAATCGACGATGCACCACGTCCAGCGCGGCGATCTTTTCGGCCACAAACAGAACGCGCTTGCCGTCTGCCAGACACTGCGCGATCAGGTTGGCAATTGTCTGGCTCTTGCCCGTGCCAGGCGGCCCGATCAACACGAAGTCCTTGCCTTTGGCCGCGGCCATCACCGCGGACAGCTGCGAGGAATCCGCCGGCAGCGGGCTGAACACCTTGTCGGGCGTGTAGTCGCGATCCAGCGTGTGCGCGTCGGGGAAGGCAATGCTGGACGGATAGGGCTCGCGCGGGGTGTCGAGCAGATGCGCCACCACCGGCGACTTGCGCAGGTCGTCTGTGCGCTCGGACAGGTCCTTCCACATCAGATACTTCGCGAACGAGAACATGGACAGCACCACGTCCTCGCTGAGCTCCCAACCGCGGATGTCGCGGATCGCCGCGCGTACCCGCTTCCAGATCCCGGCAATGTCCAGCCCCGAGTCATCGCGAGGCAACTCGCCCAGGGGCACGCCCAGATCGAGCTGGAAATCCTGCCGCAGCATTTCGACCAGAGTCGGGTTGAAGCGGGACTCGTCCTCGTGCGCCAGCAGGGTAAAGCCCGAGCGCGCGCTCTTTCGTTCCAGGGTCACCGGCATCAGGATCAACGGGGCCTTGATGCGCGCCTCGGGCTTGTCTGCACGCGACCACACCAGAAAGCCGAGCGCGACAAACAGAGTGTTGGCGCCGCCTTCCTGCATCGCCGTTCGGGCACCGCGAAACAGTTCGACCAGTCGCCCGTCCAGATCACGCTCGTCTAAACGCACGAACACGTCTTTGCGCTTCAAGGCGTCCGCTGCATGGGCCCGGCGAAGGTCTTCCGAGGTTCTGGATTCGTGCAGTTGCTGACTGCGAGGATCGCCGCCCTGCATCACCTCGGGCATGGGCAATAGCCGCAGGGTCTGGCCTTCCGCCAGGGCGTCTTCGAGCGCCGCGGCATCGGCCTCCAGCACCAGCGCGCGCTTACCTTGCTTGAAGTTCAGCAAAGCGTTGCGAAGCGACAGATCAAGCAGCTTGCGCTGCCAGCGCGCCAAGCGGTCCTTCGGATCAAGCGCAGCGGCGGGGACCTCGCTGACGACTTCATCCGGAAGATCGGGGGCGGCCTCAACGGTGAGGATGGGCTCGGGCAGAGCTTCCGCAGGAACAGAAAGCGTGGGCGCTGCACTGGCGAGCGCCAGCGGCTTGATGCGCGACATGCGCGCACGCCGCACATCTACCGCGAGTTCGAAGGCGTCCTCTTCTTCCTCGGAAAGCTGGCGATTGCCCTGCGCGATCGCTTGGCTGAAACCGGCCGGCTGCGCGGAGGTTGCCAGCGTAGTTTCGAACACCACCAGTTCCTGCAGCTTGAGGCGCTTTCGTAGGGCGGTGATGTCATCGACCACTGCAAACGAGAACTCCTCATCACGCAGCCAGACCCCAACAAACGCATGGCCGCGGGTGAAGATCAGCAGCGGATTGAGGCCGGCCTGTTCGAGGCAGGCAGCGAACAGCAGGGTGAGGTCCAGGCACGTGGCAAGGCCCGAATCCAGAGCCTGGCTGGGGCTGCGCACCTTCTGCCCGGTCATTTCAAAGCTGGCGGGTGGCAGCGTGTAGTTCAACTTTCGCTTGAGCACTGCGGTCCAGATGCCAGACGCCAGCTCCCAGGCGCGCTTTGCGCCATCGCCATACCCATTGATTGCGCCCGATTGCCCTGACTCCTGCAGCGCGAGTGCTGCGCTCTTCAAAAGCCGATCAATCGCTGGATCGTTCGGCTGCACAAATGCAGCGACCATTTCAGGCAGGTAGGCGATGCCGCCCCACTGATTGCGTGCGAGCAGTTCCAAGCTGTGGGAATACGTCGTCAGAGGCGCGTTGCTTGCTTCTGCAGAGTGGAGCTCGAAGCTCAGCGTCGCAGGTTCGGCTTCGGTAAGCCGCGACAGCAGGGTGCCGTCGAGCTGGATGTCCAGATCCTTCAGGTGGAAAGTCTCGCCAGCGCCGACAGAATCGAGCCGCCAGGTGCGAGGCTTCACGAAAGCTGGCTCGCAAGTGAGTTGGAGCCTCAGGTCACGGAGTGATGCGCTGCCTTCGTTGACGACAGCGAGCTCATGCAAGACCGGCACGGCGTTTTGGAAGTCGGCGAGATTGAGCTTGGCGAGCGCACCGACTCGGAGGCATACCGCAGGCCCGTCAGCTGACTCACCCGTCAGAAATCTTGCATCTGCAGCGGACTCATCCGATCGCTTCATTCGCTCTGACACTTACTTGCTCCACTCCCGCATTTCCGAAAGAAAACGGGCGAATTGCAAAAATTTTTGACATCAAACCAGTAAAGCTACTGGTAAACCGGTTTCGTCGCCGGAATATCCACTGATCGCGCAGCGAATTCAATCGCCCGGGTGATTTTGGCTTTTCGACCGAACCCCTCTGCATCGAGCTCTACAGGAGCACCCTGCCTCGGGGAATATTTAGCCGAGACCTCAGAACCCATCCAAGCTCCAAAAGGAAGGTTGCGTGCCACTGAGCGTCGGATCTAGATCGGCTCATCAGGCCCAAGTGCGGCGCGTTTCCTGGGCCAGAACGCTCGGCGTCCTCCGATCGAGAAGCCCAGCGCGCTGTTGACGCGGTGCGGGCGATCGAGCCACAGCGCGTGATATGGCTACGGACGGACTTTGGGACGACAGCGCGCGCGTTGCTTGGACGCAGCGACTGAGGTTCGACCGGTTCGCCTGCTGCCCGATGCGGGCGGACGCGACGGCAGTCGGCGCGTCGAATGCGTCGCCATCGCTGCGAGCCCCGTACTCATGCCAAGCAGGCAGGGGCGCTGGCGTGTTGCCGAGTTCGGAAGGCTGCCAACGATCGCTGCGGGCGCATTCGCCCGTGGGTCTGCCCCAGCCACCTCGGGCTGCCCCAAACCCGCCACAATGCCAAGTCGAACAGCATCTGCTGTGCCGCCCGCGACAAAGCCTCAGACACGGAAGATCTGTTGCGCTCGGCACCCTTGCCACCCTTCCAGGAACAGGTCATGACCACCGCATACAACAGCAGCGCGAGAGTACTTTCCTCCCTCCTCATCGCCGTCGGGCTTGCCGCCGGCGGCTGGTTCGCCGGACAGGGGCTGGCCAAGTTCCGCACCGATGATCGCTACGTGGTGGTCAAGGGCCTGGCCGAGCGCGAGGTGCCCGCCGACCTCGTGGTCTGGCCGCTGGGGCACGCGGTGATGGGCAACGATCTGGCCCCGCTGCAGGCGCAGCTGGATGCCAACACCGATGCAATCCGTCGCTTTTTTCGCGAGGCCGGTTTCGAGGACGCGGAGATCGTGGTGTCGCCGCCCAAGCTGGAGGATCGCGCGGCCTGGGCGTGGGGCGAGAGCCAGCCGAACGAGCGTTTCCGCTACCAGACCACGTTGACCCTGCGCTCGAACCGGGTGCCGGAAGCCATTGAGGCGCTGCGCAATACCGGCCGTCTGGTGGCCGCTGGGGTGCTGCTGGCTGAGGGCGGATTTCCGAGCTTCGAGTACACCGGGCTCAACTCGATCAAGCCTGAGCTCATCGCGGAAGCCACCGCCAACGCCCGCGAGGCGGCCGAGCAGTTCGCCATGGACGCAAACGCCACCGTGGGCGGCATCCGCAGCGCCAACCAGGGCGTGATCACCATCAACGACCGCGACCAGGGCTCACCGCACGTCAAGCTGGTGCGTGTGGTGTCGACGGTGGAGTACTTCCTGAGCAATTGAAGCACCGCCACGGTCAGCCCGGGCGCTGGGCCATTGCCCCCGCGCCCGGGCGGGCCGCAGCGATCGAAGGCCGGCCCGGGATCAGACCCGCAGCGCGGCGTAGCTCTTCTTGCCCTTGCGCAGCAGAAGGTAGCGCCCGAACAGCAGGTCGGCGCTGCCTATGCGCTGCTCGATGCCGCTGCTGCGGCGGTTGTTGAGATAGATGCCGCCGCCCTCCAGGTCACGTCGGGCCTGACCCTTGGACGGGCACAGCCCGCTCAGCACCAGAAGGTCGATCAGCGCCGCACCCTCGCCGTCCAGCTGCGCGCGCTCAAGCTCGGCATTGGGGATCTCGGCGATCACGTCCTCGAACACCGCCTCGGGGGTGTCACCGATCTCGGCGCCGAACAGGATCTGGCTGGCGGCGATCGCGGCATCGGTGGCCTCGGCGCCGTGCACCAGGGTGGTCACCTCGCGGGCCAGCGCCCTGTGCGCCTCGCGGGCGCCGGGGTTGGATGCGTGCGCGGCCTCCAGCGTTTCGATTTGCGCGCGATCCAGGAAGGTGAACTTGCGCAGGTACTCGCTGACCTTGGCGTCTTCGGTGTTCACGAAAAACTGGTAGAAGCGGTAGGCGCTGGTGCGGGTCGGATCCAGCCAGACCGCACCGGATTCGGTCTTGCCGAACTTGGAGCCGTCGGCCTTGGTGATCAGCGAGAAGGTCCAGCCGTAGACCGGCACGCCCAGCTTGCGACGCACGAACTCGGTTCCGGCGGTGATGTTGCCCCACTGGTCGGAGCCGCCGATCTGCAGCTCGCAGTCGAGTTCCTTCCGCAGGTGGTAGAAGTCGTAGGCCTGCAGCAGCTGGTAGCTGAACTCGGTGTAGCTGATGCCGCTGTCGCCGGCCATGCGCGATTTCACCGAGTCCTTGGCCAGCATCGCGCTCAGCGGAAAGTGCTTGCCGACATCGCGCAGGAAATCGAGAAAGGACAGCGGCGCGGTCCAGTCGGCGTTGTCGACCAGCACGGCCGGGTTGGCGCCCTCGAAGGCCAGCAGGCGCGCCAGCTGCGATTTGATGCAGGCGATGTTGTGGCTGAGCTGCTCACGCGTCAGCAGGTTGCGCTCGGCCGACTTGCCGGAAGGGTCGCCAATCATGCCGGTGGCGCCGCCGGCCAGCGCGATTGGGCGGTGGCCGGCGCGCTGGAAGCGGCGCAGGGTGAGCTGGCCCATCAGATGGCCCACATGCAGCGAGTCGCCGGTGGGATCGAAACCGCAGTAGAGGGTGATCGGACCCTCGGCCAGTCGCTTGCGCAGCGCATCGGTGTCGGTGCAGTCGGCCATCAGGCCGCGCCAGATGAGGTCGTCGATCAGGTCCATGAGGGGGCTTCGCAAGGGCTGCTGCAGGCCGGACGGCCTGCTGGGGCCGCACAGGGTGCGCGAGCCGCTGGAGAAGCTCAAGGCCGGGCGACGCACTCAGGGCGTGTGAAAGAACCCAGACGCCGTAGTGAGGGGATCGCTGGGCGTTCGTGGCAAGGCGCACTGAGCGAATTCAAGGCAGTTTGGCGGGCTGAATGACCGCGCAATTCGCGAAGCGCTGCCGCCACGGGCGTCCAGAGGCGGCGGCAGTAGGCGGAGGGTTCTTGCAGGCTCTCAGGCCGACGCGTCCGCGCCGCGGCCGTCCATCGCCACCTCGATCCGGTTGCGACCGTTGGCCTTTGCTCGGTACAGCGCTGCATCCACCCGCTTGAGCAGGGCATCGACATCCGTGTCGATCGCGGCACGGCCCCCGCCGACGCCAATGCTGATGCGCAGACTCAGGCCCGCGCCTTCCCAGTCCAACAGTGGCGCGCCCTCCAGTTCGGCGCGCAGGGCCTCCGCGCGTTCAGCGGCGGCAGCCAGGGGCGTGGCAGGCAGCAGCACGGCAAACTCCTCGCCGCCCCAGCGCGCGGCCAGCTCCTGGGTGCCGGGGAAGGCCCGCTGCAGACGACGACCGAACTCCGCCAGCACGGCATCGCCCGCCGCGTGACCAAGCCCGTCGTTGATGTGCTTGAAGTGGTCGCAATCGATCATCAGCAGTGCGAAGGGCTGGCCGCGCTGCCGCGGATCCGCGGCCATGGCGCGCAGCGCGCCCTCGAAGCGACGCCGATTGGCCAGGCCCGTCAGCAGGTCGCGTCGACTCTGCAGCTCAAACTGGTCGCGCTGGCGCGCCAGCTCGATGCCCTGGCGCACCCGCAGCCAGTATTCGGCATGGCTGCGCCGAAGCACCGCAAGCGCATAGACGAGAAAAAGCCCAACCGCCAACACCAGCAGCCCTTGACCGGGTGGAGACTCCGGCTGGAACCAGAGCCCCAGCAGTGGCGGCAATCCGATCAGCAGGATGCCTGCAGCGGCCAGCCCCTCACGCATCGCGAACGTGTGCGCCATCGCGGCTACAAAGGCGACGGTGCAGAACAGGGCGATCGAGTGACCCACACCAGGCGCAGTCCACAGCAGCAAGGCGAGCATGCTGCCGCCCCATAGGGCGCCGCTGGTCAGCACCGCGCACCACGCCAGCACCACGGCGCGCGGTGCGCCCACCCCGTCGGCATGTCGGTGCAGCCGATGGCGAAGCACCGCCAACGCTGCGAAAAGCGCGAGCGGCAGCCACAGTGCAAGGCCGTCCAGCTGCTGGGGCCAGGCGGTCAGGGCCCAGCCCAACACATAGAACGGGCCGCCGAGACGTGCCCGGGCGAGGATGTCCGCATGCGCCTCGCGCGCCTCGGCCAGCGCAGGATCCGGATCTTCAACGAGTTCGCCTGGCCGCGGTTCTGAACTCGACGAAGTGTTGAACACGATCTTCATCCCTGACCTGTGGCGCAGCGCCGACGGTGCGGCGAGACGAATTTCTGGCGCACTGCGTCAGACTCTCACGGCACTGCTATGCAAGACTCGCGCCTTTGGAGGCTCAGGACCGCCGCATGCCCCTCGACCGTCTTCTCCCGCCGGCACTGCTGGCTGCACTGCTTCTCGCGCCGGCCGCAGAGGCAGCCCCACACGCGGGCCGCAGCACGCCACTGCCGACCGTGGTGGTGGATATCCACGCTGCGGGCAGCACTCGGGTAGAGGCACTCAAGGCGGCCGAGGGTGTCCAGTGGTTCGCGGAATTCGGCAATGAGCTGCTGCTTGGCGTCGAACCGGAGAGCCTCGCCGTTTGGCTGACCCGAGAAGGGGTGCGCGCAGGGCCGCCGGCACTCGCCGCCGACGAGCTGGTGGTGCGCGATCTGGTCTGCGGCGTTCACTCACCCGAACCGGTGCTGGACACGGTGGGCGGCTACAGCCTGGTCAGGCGCCCCGCACCGCTTGCGCGCGCCGCCGGGCTGGTCGGAGTGGGCGGTCGGCCGCTGCCGGCCGACGGCGTGATCGCCTGGGAGGTGGCCAACCGCCCCGAAGCCCGGGCCAAGGGTGCCGCGGACGCGCAGGTCCAGGCTCTGGTGGACCGGATCGATACCGAGCGCTGGTTCGCTGCCGTGGAGGACTTGTCCACCTTCAATCGCAACAGCTTCAATCCTGAGCTTGCGATGGCGCACGACTGGATCCTTGCCCGATTCGCTGGGGCTGGGCTTGCCACCTCCAGCCACACCTTCGAGCTGGGTGGTGCCAGCTGCAACCCGCAGCGGCCCCTCACCACGCTGGCCAATCCGATCGGGTTCCGGGCCGGCACCACGCGCCCGGACGAGTGGATCGTGGTCGGCGCCCACTACGACGCGCGCAACAATGTGCTGTGCGACACCAGCACGCAGCCGCAGCCCGGCGCCAATGACAACGCCTCCGGCTGTGCCGGCGTGATCGAGCTGGCGCGGGCTTTCCAGGGCCTGCGCACCGAGCGCAGCCTGGTGTTCGCCTGCTTTGCCGGCGAAGAGCAGGGCCTGGTCGGCGCGCGTGCCTGGGTCGGCAGCCTGCAGTCCTCGGGGGAGCTGGCCCGCATCCAGCACATGATCAATCTCGACATGATCGCCCACGCCATCAACGACAGCCTGGCGGCCCGCGCCGAGACCACCCCCGCGCACGCAGGCCAGCTGGCGCGCTATGCGGACGCGGCCGCGCTGTACGCCCCCGAGCTTGGATTGATTCTCTCCACCAACACCCAGGCCTACTCGGATCACTGGCCCTTCATCGAGCGCGGTATTCCGGGGGTGTTCACATGGGAGAACGGCGCTGGCATCTATCCGCACTACCATCAGGCGACAGACCTGCCACAAAACATGGCGCGCGCCCATGCGTTGGCCGGCGGCATACTGCGCATGGATGCTGCGGTGTTGGCCGGCTTGGCGGTGCTGATGCCGCCGCTGCTGTTCGCCGATGGTTTCGAGGCCAATGCCTCGGCTGCCTGCGGCACGGGATGTGCAAGCGCTGCCGACGGCGGACGCTCCGACTGACAGGGCCTGCGCGCGCGCCATGGGTGGCCCACTTGCGGATTGGGCGCGGTGCATGACCGGGTGCAGCAGAGAACCCGCGCTTGCGCCACACCTGCGATGCCCGAATCACGCTCGGAAGGCACGATCCAGGCCGCCCCGGGCACACACCTCCGGTACCACACGCCTCGCCATGCCTGCCCTGTCCAATTCGTACGCTCGCCGAAGCCTCCGCAGCATGTTCCTTGTCGTCCTGCTGATCGCGCCGTTTGGCGTTGCGCTGGCGCAATCGAACTGGGAGCCGGTGCAAGCAACCGCCAAGCGCGCCCTGCCGGCGCATCTTGCGGCGCTGCAGTCCCTGCCCGTGGGCAGCGTCAGCGAGTGGCGGCGCGGCGCCGACTCCAAGCGCGGCGAGAGCTGGGCGCTGCAGCTGCCGGACGGGCGTCGCTACACGCTGCAGCTTGAGTCAACCCAGGCCCACGCCAACGGCGACCTCAGCCACTCGGGGTCCATGGTGGGCGCCGACGGGCGCTTCCAGGTATTCCTGACCGAAGGACGCGAGGCCAGCTTCGGCAGCTTCGACACGCCCTCGGGCCGGTTCCGATTCGAGGCCCACGGCGACTCCGCCTGGCTGATCGACCTCGGCCACCCGGCGCTGCGCGAGGGCGACCTGGCTGCCCCCCTCAACAGCCCGGGCTTCGCCGCGCCGCCACCGCCTGCACCCAAGAGCGTGCAGGTCACCATCGATTTGCTGGTGCTCTACAGCGAGGGCTTCGCCGCGCGTTATCCGGGCGAGATTGCGCAAACCCGGGTCAACCATCTGGTCGCTCTGACCAACCGCATCTTCGCCGACAGCGGCCTCTCGCTGGGGCTCAGGCTGGTCGGCACCGATCCCAATGCCTATCCGGACAGCGAAGGCCCCAACGCTACCCTGCTGCAGCGCATGCGCGCTGCGCTGCTTGGCCAGTCCACCCATCCGGCGCTTGCGAATCTGCGCAATCGCCGCACCGCCAGCGGCGCCGATCTGGTCACTTTTCTGCGTCCGCACGATATCGAGACCCGCGGCAACTGCGGTATCGCCTACCTGTTCGGCGGCGGCGCCAGCAACGGCGTCAACGTTGTCAGCGATGGCTTCAGCTCTTGGTCTCTGTGTGCAGATGAGGTGCTGGCCCACGAAGTCGGCCACAACTTGGGGGCCGAACACCAGAACGGCGCCAACTCGGCCAACGCCGGCTTTGGCACCGCCCACGTCCTGCCCGGCCGGCTGAACACTCTGATGGGCTCCTTTGGCACGGGGCAGCCCGACCGGTTCCGGCGCCTGCTTCGGTTTTCCAACCCGGCCCAGCGCTGCGGCGGCCAGCCCTGCGGCGTACCCGGCCTTGCCGACAACGCCCGCAGGGTGCGCGACACCATGGCCGCCGTGGCGGCCTACTCCCCCGAACGCAGCACCCTGCCCCGCCCGCAGGCCCTGCTCGCGCGTGATCCCGACACGGATGGCGATGGCGTCCCCGACAGCGAGGACGCCTTCCCCTTCGATCCGCGCTACACCCGCGACCGCGACGGCGACGGGGTGCCGGACGAGCTGGATGCGTTTCCGGACGACCCCAGCGAGTGGGCGGACACCAACGGCAACGGCATTGGCGACAACCGCGATCCCGATATCGATGGCGATGGCGTGCCCAACGCCTCGGATGCCTTTCCGCTGGACCCCACCGAGTGGGCGGACAGCGACGGCGACGGCGTCGGCGACAACAGCGACGCCTTTCCTCTGGATCCCACCGAGTGGCGCGACACGGACCGAGACGGGGTGGGCGACAACATCGATCCCGATCGCGACGGCGATGGCCGCCCCGACCTGCAGGCTGGGCCGGGGGCCGCGGCCTTCGATCTACTGGTCGCGAGCCTCGGCACGGATCGTTTGGTCCGCCTTCGTGCCGACAGCGGCCGCTTCGCCGGCATCGAGATTGCCAAACAGTTCACGCCGGTCGCACTTGGCAGCCAGTCGAGCTTTGCCTGGGACGCAGGCCGCAAGCGGCTGCTCGGCTTGGTCTCCACCGAGTTGCGCGCGTGGGACCGCGCCACCGGTGCGCTGGGCACGGTCGCACAGAGCGTGCCCGGCGGTCCGCGCCCGGCACTCGCCTCGGCCTTCCCGACGGGTTTGGCCGTTGAAGCCGACGGCACGGTCTTCGTCGCCGATGACTCCACGCTCCGCATCCAGCGCGTGCACGGCGTCACCGGGCAACGCCTGCCGCTTGGAAGCTTCGAGCAGGCCAACCTCCTGCAGTCAGCACCGCGTGGCCTGTCAGTGGGCGTACCCGGCCGGCTGTGGTCGCTGGAGCGCAACGGCCGAGTGCTGGAGCTGGATACCGCCAGCGGTGCCGTACTGCGCAGCCTGCAGCCCAGCGTGGTCGACGGCCCTGCGCTGGCCAACCCCACCGCAATAGCGTTCGATGCCGCCAACAACCGGATCCTGGTCGCGTGCGCGGCGACCGACCGCGTGCTCTGGATGCGCGCCGACGGCAGCGGCGGCCTGCAGACGCTGGTAGCGGCGGGCAGCGGCGGCTTGCGTGCGCCTGCAGGGCTGGCCATCGGCCCGGATGGGCGCCTCTATGTGAGCAGCGCGGGCAGCGACGAGGTGCTGCGCTTTGACGCCGCCGACGGCCGCTTCGTCGACGTTTTCAGCCGGGTTCCGCCGGGCCGCCTGCGAGAGCCGCGCGGGCTGGTGTTCGTGCCCCGCGTTGCCGACCGCTTTCCGCTGGATGGCGTGCGCGAACTGAGGCCCACTGCCGCGACCTGGTACGACCCGGATCGCCCGGGTCAAGGCTGGGACGTGCAGATCAATGGCAACCGTGTGTCCTTGCTCTGGTACACCTACGCGGCGGACGCCACTCCCACCTGGTATCTCGCCAGCGGGGCCTTGGTCGGCAGCGAAATGCAGGCTCCCTGGCTGCGCTTTGAGTGGGTGGATGGGCGCGCGGTGGCAGAAGAGGTCGGGCAGCTGCACCTGCGTTTTGACGATGAGGAAAGCGCCCGCCTTGACTGGCGCCTCGGCGAAACCACCGGCAGTGAGCGGATCGTTCCACTGTGGCTGGGCGGTACCGTGGAAACTTCCTGGCCGACAGCCGCCTGGTATGCGCCTGAACAGGATGGTTGGGGCCTGTCGGTTACGCGCGGTGGCGATGTGCTCACCGCCATCGCATTCATCTATGACGCGCAGGGTCGACCCACCTGGGTGGCGGGCAGTGCGCCTTTCGCCGACGGCCAGGCAAACGTACCGCTGCTGCGCTTCAGCTCCAGCGCACTCTGTCCCGGCTGCAGCGGCGACGCATCGCTGAGCAACGCCGGCATCGGCCAGCTGAGATTCAATCCCGGCAGCGGCGGCGCCGGCAGCCTCGACATCGAAGTCATCGCAACCGGAACGGACTGGCGCCGCAGCGGTTTGCCGCTGCGGCCGCTGAGCGAAAGCCCAACCCGGCCGAACGGCGACCCCTGAGAGCCTGTGAGAACCGGCCTTCAGCGCATCCACATCCGTGCCCGCCGCGGCGGCAGGCTGAAGGTGTAGCTGCCGCTGTTGATGGCCACCACGCTGTTGGCATCCAGCACATCGCGGTAGGGCACGTTCCACCAAAGCACGCTGTTGCTCATGCTGATGGTGGTGTTGACCGTGCTGCCGCACTTGTTGATGCCGACGATGCCGACGCTGCCGCGGCGGAACAGCAGATGGCAGCTGCTGTGGGAGAGCACCTGCATGTCACTGCCCTGGGCGCCGTTATGGAAGCGGATCATCGCCGCAAGATCGGAGCGCCGATACTTGTTGACCCAGCGGTTGTCGCCGCTTTCGTTGTTGTCGGAGTACAGCAAGGGCACACCGCCATCCCGGCCGAGGATGTAGGCATAGGCCAGGGTCTCGTCGGTCCGGTCGAGAATCAGATAGCGGAAGCCGCCGTTGTTGGGGATGTCATGGGTCACGGTGAAGGTCACCGCCCGCGCATTCGGCAGGGCCTGGCCCACCGCCAGCGGATTCACCAGCCCGCTCATGCTGCCGCCAAAGCTGAAGGCGTTGCGGATGCTGTTGAACAGCGGAAAGTCGTAGGCGCCGTGGTCGGTGCCGTTGAGGTAGGGCAGCAGGAACCCCTGGTACTCGGACTCGCCCGCGCCGCCGCTGGTGATGATCTCGCCAAACACATGCACGCCGGCCTTGATATCGGAGGTCAGCACGCGATTGATGTGCGACAGCGGCATGTGCTTCGCCGCGTCGATGCGGAAGCCAGTCACTCCCAGCGCCTTCAGCGCCTGCAGGTAGATGCGCTGCTGGCCCACCACGTAGTCGCTGCCCAAAAGGTCGGGCAGGCCCGGGTCGCTGCCGCCTCCGCACAGGCGCCAGTTCTGCACCTGCCAGACATCGCTGTAGTTCTGGATGCACTGGGCCGGGCCGAAATCCCACTGCGAGAGGAAGTTGAAGCGGAGGTCGCCAAACAGGCGCTGGCGTCCCCAGTAAGCCGTATTGGCGGCGTACTGGTTCAGGATCCGCTGCCCCGGATAGTTCAGGTCCGGACGCTGCGCGGCCTCGTTGGCCATGTGGTTGAGGATGATGTCCGCATAGACGCGGACGCCGCGCGCGCGCAGCGCATTGCTCATGCGCACGAAGGACTCGCGGTTGCCCAACGGATGATCAATGGTGCGCAGGTCCTGCGGCTGGTAGCGCGCCCACCAGGCCGAGCCCTCCGACTTCACCGGCGGCGCCACCAGCACGCCCCTGTAGCCCAAGGCCGCGATCTCGGCGGCGCGCCCTTCGACGGTGTCGTAGCGCCAGTTGAAGGCATGCAGGATGACATCGGCCTTGGCCGGGGCGGCCCCCAGACCGATCGCGAACAGCACCAGCAGTGGAGCGGTGCGCTTCAGCAGGCGCGCGACAAGTCGGGCGCGCAAACTCTCTGGACGCGCGACGGCGCCCGTTGCAAGACGGTGCATGTGATCTCCCTCCCGATCGATGGTCCGTCGCTGCAGGCTCGCTGGCGTCCCCACGCCCGGGCGGCTGCGCAACCTCGTGAATCACGTCGAAACCAGGCGTCTACTGCGCGTTGTTGCGGCTCCGTCGGTGCGCCGTCTGATGCCAGCTCCAGCGCAGGCGCAGCGTAGGCAGGTGCTGCGCTGCATAACAATCCCATGCATACGTATTCAGGCATGGACGCTCCGGGCGGGCTCGACTTGCCAGCGCGGCCCAACGCGATCGCCTGCCCTTCTGCCGGCCTACACATTCGATACCGTTCACGGACTTGCACCCACCCGTCCTCTGGGGCACCCTCGGACTCCAGAATCTTCACGCTTGTGTCCAAAGCGCCCGCCCAATCCCGCTGCGGCAGAGTGCAGCAGATCTCCGGAGACCTGCCATGAAAGCCCTTGCCCCCGCTATGGCCACCCTTGCACTGCTTGCGGTATCGCCAATGGCGATCGCGAGCACCTCACCCGACGGCCTGCGCGATTTCCTGCATCCCGACAGTCAGCTGTCCGCGCGCGACGAGGCCTGGGTGCTGTATGCCCATCGCTGCGGCATCCCGCTGCCGGATCCGCTGCGCGCGCCGGAAGTCACGGTCGAGGAGACTCGCATCGTGGTGGATCTGTTCCTGTTCGAGCCGACCATCCAGAACTGCTTCGAGGCCGAGAACCTGCCGCCGGTCTATTACCACGCCAGCATCGGCAAGCAGGCTATGGGGGCTTACACGGTCGAGCGCAGGCTGTGGTTGCGCAGCGAGGGCAGCGACGAGCGACGCCTCGCGCATTCCGATCTCGCTGAAATCACTGTCGGCGACACTCCCGCGATCAGCCTGTCCGGCTCCTGGTTCAACCCGGAAGCGCCGGGCAGCGGCACCTTCATCAGCCTGCTCCCAAAACCACCGGAGGACGCCAAGCCGCGCGCAGTGCTCTACCTCGCCGAAGTCGAGCCGAGCGGGAGCCCCGTCTGGTACACGGGTGTCGGCGAATTCGAAGACGGCCTGCTCACCCTGGACCTCATCGCGGGCGGCAGCGGCCGTGGCTCGATGCGCCTCAGCTTCGCCTACCTGCGCTGCGGCGAGGGCGCACTGTTCAACCCCGCGTTTCCGACCTTCTTCACCCCGCTGGTGCAGCTGACGGCGGTTGCTGGGGTACCTGCCTGCGCTCCGCCCGGCCAGCCCTTCCCCGCGCCCATAACCGAATGAATACCCAGATTTGCCGCGCCTCACGCGCGACGCGCGCGGGCCGGTAGCAAACGCGCCAGCTCGTGGCCGAGCTCATGTGAAGATCCATCCGCCCGCCGCGGGGCCCAGCCGCGTCGCGCATGGGATAATCCGCGGCCGTTCGTCCTGGCCGCACCCCATCCATGTCCGACCACGCCCCGCTGCTCGTCACCTGCGCCCTGCCCTATGCCAATGGCCACCTGCATCTCGGCCATCTGGTTGGCTACATCCAGGCCGACATCTGGGTGCGCGCGCAGCGCATGCAGGGCCGCGAGGCCTGGTTCGTCTGCGCCGACGATGCCCACGGCACGCCAATCATGTTGGCAGCGGAGAAGGCCGGCATGGCGCCCGAGGACTACATCCGCGGCATCCAGGCCAGCCACGAGCGTGACTTCGCCGAATTCGGGGTGGCCTTCGACCACTACCACAGCACGCATTCGGACGAGAACCGCGCGCTGGCCGAGCTGATCTACAGCAAGCTGGAGGAGAAGGGGTACATCAAGCCCAAGCGGATCCAGCAGCTCTTCGACCCCGAACGGCAGATGTTCCTGCCCGACCGCTATATCAAGGGCGACTGCCCGAAGTGCGGCGCGCAGGACCAGTACGGAGACAACTGCGAGGTCTGCGGCGCAGCCTATGCACCGACCGACCTGAAGAACCCCCGCTCGGTGGTCTCGGGGGCAGTGCCCGAGCTGCGCGAGAGTGAGCACTACTTCTTCGATCTGCCGAAGTTCCAGAGCTTCCTCAGTGAGTGGTTGGACGAGCGACGAGAAAAGGCAGCAATCGCGCCAAGCGTCCACGCGAAGTTGAGCGAGTGGCTGGTTACAGGTCTGCGTGACTGGGATATCTCGCGCGACGCGCCCTACTTCGGCTTTGCTATTCCAGGAAAGGAGGGCAAGTTTTTCTACGTCTGGCTGGATGCACCGATCGGCTATCTCGCGAGCTTCAAGGCACTGTGCGACAAGAACTCGGACAGCATGAGCTTCGACACCCTCACTGGCGCAGGCAGTTCGCTCGAGATGCACCACTTCATCGGCAAGGACATCATCAACTTCCACGGCCTGTTCTGGCCGGCAGTGCTGAAGGGCGCAGGCATGAACGTGCCAAGCGCGCTGCACGTCAACGGCTACCTGACCGTCAACGGCGCCAAGATGTCGAAGTCGCGCGGCACCTTCATCCAGGCCCGCACCTATCTCGACGCCGGCCTGAACCCCGAGTACCTGCGCTACTACTTCGCCGCCAAGAGCTCGGGCGGCGTCGATGACCTTGACTTGAACCTCGAGGACTTCGCCCAGCGCGTCAACGCCGACATCGTCGGCAAGTTCGTCAACATCGCCAGCCGCTGCGCTGGCTTCATCGAGAAGCGCTTTGGCGGCCAGCTGTGCCTACCGAAGGGTGATTCGCTGAATTTCTGGGAGAGCGTCAATCAGCGCCTGATCCCTGCGGTCTCGCCCGGCTTCGACCAGGGTGACTTCGCTTCGGTCATTCGCACGCTGATGGCCGAAGCCGATCGAATCAATGAGCGCATCGCGGCGGCCGCGCCCTGGGCGCTCGCAAAGCAGGATGGGAAGGACTCAGAGCTTCATGACATCTGCTCACTCGCAGTTCGGCTGTTCGGCCTGATCGCTGCCAACCTCTATCCCATCACCCCGAAGCTCAGCAGTGCGGCGCGCGCTCTCTTCGTGCACGAGAACATCGACGCCCTTGGTGAAGAAGATGCCACGCGCGCTTTGCGTTTCCGCGAGGTGATGAAGAATCCGCAAGCGCAACTCTCCATTCGACCCTACATCCCACTCGCCACCCGCATCGACCCCAAGCACATCGAAACCATGATCGAAAACAGCAAGGAAAGCCTCGCCCCCGCAGCGGAAGCCACCAAGAGCAGTTCTCAGCCCGCGGCAGCGACAACCCAACCCTCAGTCCCCACATCCCCGCCCACGAATCCCGAATCCCAAATCCCGAATCCCATCACCATAGACGACTTCGCCAAGCTCGACCTGCGCATCGCAAAGGTGCTGGCCTGCGAGTTCGTCGAGGGCAGCGACAAGCTGCTGCGCTTCCAGCTGGATGCCGGTGAGCTGGGCGAGCGACAGATCTTCAGCGGCATCCGCGCGGCCTATGCCGAGCCGGAGAAACTGGTCGGCCGCAGCGTCGTGTTCATCGCCAACCTGGCGCCGCGCAAGATGCGCTTCGGCATCAGCGAGGGGATGATCCTCTCGGCCGGCACCGGCGGCGAAGATCTGTTCCTGCTGGATGTGGACGCGGGTGCGGTGGCGGGCGCGCAGGTGAAGTGAGCCTCGGCTGGCGCCACCCGTTCAGGCAGCCCGCGCGGACGCGTGAGAAGCTGCCGCCCGCGATCGGCCGGGGGGCCGGACGCTTACAGCCCCTGATCGGACCCCGCAATGCCTTTTGAAATCCTCCCCGACGACCATCTCGTCGACCCCACGGTGCAGTGCGACGCCTGCGAGGCGGTGTGCTGCCGCCTGACCGTGGTGGTGATGCCCGACGACATCGTCCCTCGCCACCTGACCACCCACACGTCGAAAGGCCTGGAAGTGATGGCACGCGATGAGGACGGCTGGTGCGTCGCCGTGGACCGCATCAACATGTGCTGCAGCATCTACAGCCAGCGGCCCACCGTCTGCCGCAGCTTCACCATGGGCAGCGGCTTCTGCCGCGCCGAGCGCGACGCCTACGCGCGCGGCATCCATTTCGAACTGCGCGACTGAACCTCCTGCCTGCCTGCGCTCAGGCAGAACATCATTCCGCGACGGCGGGCTTGGCGAAGTCGCCTGCCAGCGCCTTGTACAGAGCCGCCAGTGCGGTGGCCTGCGCCACCCGCGCCTGCACGGCGCGCTGCTCGAACCCGATGCGATTGCGCTCTGAATCCAGCAGCGACAGCGCGTCGTCGGCACCGGCCTCATAGCGCAGCCGCGCCAGCCGCGATGCCTCACCGGCCGCCGCCGCCGCCTCGCCGAGGTCGTAAGCGGAGCGGTTGGCCGCACGCAGGCTGGCGAATGCGTTCTCCGTTTCCTCCAGCGCCCGCAGCAGGGTGTCCTCGAAAACCGCGCGTGCGCCGTCGGCGCGCGCTTCGGCGGCGCGCACGCGCTGGCGGGTGCGGCCGAAGTCGAGGATATTCCAGCGCAGCGACGGCCCCCAGCGCCAGCGCTCCGACCCAGCCTCGCCGATTTCGCCGAACCCCTGCGCGGTCCAGCCGAAACCGCCCAGCAGCTCCAGCCGCGGATAGAAGTTGCTGGTCGCCGTGCCGATGTCGGCATACGCCGCAGCCAGCCTGCGCTCGGCCTCGCGCAGATCAGGGCGTCGGCGCAGCCAGTCTTCGGGGCTGCCCACCGCCACCAGCGGCGGCAGCTCGGGCAGGCCAGCCTGCGGATCGACCTGCTCGCGCACGATTTGCACGGGCTGGGCAGTGAGTACGGCGAGTCGCTGCTCGGCGCGCGCCAGCGTGGCCTCGGTCTGGGCGAAGTCCGCCGCCAGCGCCGAGCGCTGGGCGCGGATGCGGGCGGTGTCCAGCGCGCTGCGGCGGCCGGCACGCTCCAGGGCTTCGGCCAGATCCAGGCTCTCGGACAGCGCCGCGAGGTTGCGCTCGGCCAGACGCAGCTGGGCGTGCGCGCCGCGCAGCTCGAACAGCGCCTGCGCCACCTCGGCCACCAGGCTGATGTGCACGTGCTCCAGCGCTGCCGCATCGGCCTCGACCCGGCGGTCGATGGCGCGCTTCGGATTGCGCAGGCTGCCGAACAGATCGATCTCCCAGACCGCATCGAAGCCGGCGCGCCAGGTGTCGGTGCGGCCCTGCTCTGGCGGCAGGAAGGGATCGCGGCCGCTGGGGGAGCTGCGCTCGCCGTCGAGGCCGATACCCACCGTGGGGATCAGGCTATAGGTGGACAGCCCCGCCAGCGCGCGGGTCTCATCCAGCCGCGCCAGCGCCTGCGACAGCCGCGGATTGGCCTCCAGCGCACGCACGATGAAGGCGTCCAGCGCGGGGTCGCGAAAGGCCCGCCAGAGGGCGGGCGGCGCCGCCTCGGTGGACGCCGCCACGCCGGCCTGATCAAAGCGCTCGGGCAGCTCGGGCTGCGGGCGCAGGTATTCCGGCCCCACCGTGCAGGCCGACAGCGCCAGCGCGAGTGCGGACACTGCCAGTGGCATGAAGTGCTTAGCCATGGGTCGGGCCCTCCTCGGCAGCGACGCTGCGGCCGCGCAGGCGCTCGGTCGCCTTGCGCACCAGCACGTAGAACACCGGGGTGAAGAACAGACCGAAGAAGGTCACGCCCAGCATGCCGGCGAACACCGTCACGCCCATCACGTGGCGCACCTCGGCGCCGGCGCCGGAAGCCAGCACCAGCGGAATCACGCCGGCGCAGAAGGCGAAGCTGGTCATCAGGATCGGCCGCAGGCGCAGGCGGCAGGCCTCGATGGCGGCGTCGACGATGCCGCGGCCCTGTTTCTCCAGGTCGCGCGCGAACTCGACGATCAGGATGGCGTTCTTGCAGGCCAGGCCCATCAGCACCACCAGGCCAATCTGGGTGAACAGGTTGTTGTCGAGGAAGCTGGGCGGGTAGGTCGGTGGCGAGATCGCCAGGCTCAGGCCGTGCACGAAATTGACCAGCCACAGCCCGCCCATGGCGGAGAGCAGGCACATCGGCACGATCAGGATCACCGCCAGCGGCAGCGACCAGCTCTCGTACAGCGCGGCCAGCACCAGGTAGGCCAGCAGCACGCAGAGCGGGAACACCAGCAGACCGGCGGTGCCCTGGTTGACCTGCTGATAGGTGAGCCCGGTCCACTCGATGGCCATGCCGCGCGGCAGCTGCTGTACGGCCAGCTGCGCCAGCGCCGCCACCGCGGCCGAGGACGACATCTGCGAGGGATCGACGCCGCCGGCGATGTCGGCCGCCGGGTAGCCGTTGTAGCGGATCACCGGGTCCGGGCCGAAACCGGGCTTGAGCTCGACCACGCTGCCCAGCGGCACCATCTCACCGGCGGCGTTGCGCGTGCGCAGGCGGTCGATGTCGCCGATGTCGTCGCGGAACGCCGCATCCGCCTGGGCGTAGACGCTGTAGGTGCGGCCGAACAGGTTGAAGTCGTTGACGTAGGCCGAGCCCAGGTACACCTGCAGCGCCTCGTAGACATCGTTCAGCGCCAGGCCTTGTTCCTTGACCCGGTTGCGATCGATATGCGCCTCCAGCTGCGGCACGTTGGCCTGGAAGGAGGTGAGCACGCTGAAGGGATCGAAGCCCGGAGTCTGGCGCAGCGCCCCGGCCAGGGCCTGGGTCTGGGCGTTGAGCTCGCCATAGCCGAGCCCGGCGCGATCCTGCACGAAGGCCTCGACGCCGGCGGCATTGCCCAGGCCCAGCACCGGCGGCGGCATCACCGCAAACGCCAGGCCGTCCTGGATCTGGCTGAAGGCGATGTTGAGCCGGGTGGCGATGTCGGCGGCCTCGATGCCGCGCCCGCGCGAAGGCTCCAGCCCGATGAACATCAGGCCGATGTTGGGCGTGTTGACGAAGTGCACCGCGTTCAGTCCGGGGAACTGCACGGCATTCGATACCCCCGGCGTGGCCAGCGCGATCTCGCCCATGCGCCGCACCACTGCATCGGTGCGGTCGAGGGTGGCGCCTTCGGGCAGCAGCACGCCGGCGAACAGGTACTGCTTGTCCTGGGTCGGAATGAAGCCGACCGGGATGCTGCGGAAGGCGAACACGGTCACCAGCAGCAGCGCCGCATACAGCAGCAGCAGCCGCGGACCGCGCCGGATCACCCCGCCGATACCGCCGGAGTAGCGATCGCTGCCGCGCTTGAAGACCCGGTTGAAGCCGCCAAAGAAGCGCCCGAACACGCGCTCGATGCCGCGGCCCAGCGCGTCCTTGCGGGCGCCGTGCGGCTGCAGCAGCACCGCCGCCAGCGCCGGCGACAGGGTCAGCGAGTTGAAGCCGGAGATCAGCACTGCGGCGGCGATGCTCACCGCGAACTGCCGGTAGAACTGGCCGCTGACGCCATCCAGAAAAGCCAGCGGCACGAACACCGCCGCCAGCACCAGGGTAATCGCGATGATCGGCCCGGAAACCTCGCTCATCGCCTTGTGCGCGGCATCGCGCGGCGCCATGCCGTCCTCGATGTGGCGCTCGACGTTCTCCACCACCACGATGGCGTCGTCGACCACGATGCCGATCGCCAGCACCAGCCCGAACAGGGTCAGTACGTTGATCGAGAAGCCCAGCAGCCACAGCACCGCGAAGGTGCCGACGATCGACACCGGCACCGCCAGCAGCGGGATCAACGAGGCGCGCCAGGTCTGCAGGAACACCACCACTACGATCACCACCAGTGCGACCGCCTCCAGCAGGGTCATCAGCACCGAATTGATCGATGCGCGCACGAACACGGTGGGGTCGTACTCCACGCTCCAGTTGAGGCCCTCGGGGAAGTCACGGGCCAGCTCGCCCATGCGCGCCCGCACCGAGTCCGACAGCGCGATCGAGTTGGCGCCCGGCGCCTCGAAGATGACGATCGCCGCGGAGTCCTCGCCGTTGAGCAGGGAGCGCAGCGCATAGGTGTTGGAACCCAGCTCGATGCGGGCGACGTCGCGCAGGCGGGTGAAGGCGCCGCCCTCGGCGCGCAGGATGATGTCGCCGAAGGCCTCGGGCGATTCCAGTCGGCCCTGCGCGTTGATCGACAGCTGCACGCCGCTGCCGCCGGGCATCGGCGCTGCACCGATGGCGCCGGCCGAGATCTGCTGGTTCTGTTCGCGCACGGCCTGCAGCACGTCACCGGCCGTGATGCCGCGCGCCGCGGCCGCGTCCGGATCCAGCCAGATCCGCATCGCGTAGTTGCCGGCGCCAAACGCCAGCGCCTGACCCACGCCGTCCAGCCGCGCCAGCTCATCGCGCACGCGCAGGTTGGCGAAGTTGGACAGATACAGCGCGTCATAGCGCTCGTCCGGCGAGGTCAGCTGCACCACCATGGTGATGTTGGGCGAGCTCTTGGCGGTGGTCACGCCGAGCTGGCGTACGGCCTCGGGCAGGCGCGGCAGGGCCTGCGCTACCCGGTTCTGCACCTGCACCGCGGCGAGGTCGATGTCGGTGCCCTGCGAGAAGGTGACGGTCAGGATCATGGTGCCGTCGGAGGCGGCGACGGACTTCATGTAGATCATCCGTTCGACGCCGTTGATCGCCTCCTCCAGCGGGGCGGCAACGGTGTCGGCGATGGTCTTGGGGTTGGCGCCGGGGTAGATCGCGGTCACCTGCACCGAAGGCGGCACCACCTCGGGATACTCGCTGACCGGCAGGCTGGGCAGGGCAATCAGGCCGGCCAGGAACACGCCCAGCGACAGCACTGCCGCCAGGATCGGCCGGTCGACAAAGACCTTGGAGAAATCGGCGTGGGCCACGGGGCTCAGCCTCCCTGCGCGGCAGCCGCCGCCAGCGAGGCCTGCAGCGGTGCCTCCATCGGCACCTCCACCGGCTGCACCGGCTGGCCGGGGTAGAAGATCTTGCGCACGCCGTTGACCAGCACGCGGTCACCGACCGCGAGGCCCTCGCGCACCTCGCGCAGGCCATCGATGCTGCCGCCCAGCACCAGGTCGCGGCGCAGCGCGATCGGCTGGCCGTCTTTGTCGCTGGCCAGCACCCATACGTACTTGCGGTCCTGATCGGTCAGCAGGGCCTGCTCGTGCACCAGCAGGGCGCTGCGCGGCGCGCCCGCGGCCAGGCGCACCCGTGCAGCCAGCCCAGGCAGCAGGCTTCCATCAGGGTTGGGCAGGGTGCCGCGCATGCGGATGGTGCCGGTGCGCGCGGCCAGCGCGTTGTCCACAAAGTCGAGCTGGCCGGCATGGCTGAAGTCGGCTCCATTGCCGCCCACGGCCACCTCCAACGTGGTGTCGGCGATGGCGCCATTGCTGCGGTAGCGCAGCAGCGCGCGCTCATCCGCATCGAACAGCACCCGCACCGGATCCAGCGAGGCCACCGTGGTCAGCAGCGGCTCGCCGGTGCCGACCAGGCTGCCCACCCGCACTTCGGAGGCGGAGGCGCGGCCATCGATCGGGCTGGTGATGCGGGTGAACGAGAGCTGCAGCTCGGCCTGCTGCAGGCGGGCGCGGCTGGCCCCGAGGTCGGCTTCGGCCTGGCGCAGCTCGGCCTGACGGGCCTCCAGCTCGCCGCGCGAGACGGCACGCGCCTCCACCAGCTGCTCGCTGCGCGCGAGCTCGCTCCTGGCCAGCTCGACCCGGCTGCGCGCGCGCTCAAGCTCCGCGCGCGCTGCCGCCACGGTGGCGGCGTACTCGCGATCATCCAGGCTGACCAGCAGGTCACCGGCGCGGACCAGCCCGCCCTCTTCGAAATGCAGGGCGGCGACGTGGCCGGCCACGCGAGGCCGGATCTCCACCAGATCCACCGCCTCGATGCGGCCGACATACAGATCCTGATCGCGGATGTCGCGCGCAGCGACTACCGCCACCGAGACCTCAGGCGGCGGCATCACCTGCTCGGGTGCCGCGCCACAGGCGCTGAGCAGCAGAGCGAGTGAAGGGATCAGCAGGACGCGGCGCAATGCGCCGGGGGAAGTGGGTATGACAGTCATGGAGGTGGGCCGGGGAGTGGGTAGCAGTCGGGAGGGGTCTGCAGCGATCAGGGCTTGGTTGAATCGGGGGGCTTGGTTGAATCGGGGGGCGCGGTTTCGACCGGCGACCATTCATCGAGCAGGCGCTCGATCAGGGCATGCAGGCGGGGACGCGCTTCGGCAGGAATGGGGCTCAGCCGGAACATGTCCTGCCAGAACAGGCCGTCGGCCGCGGCCAACAGCAGGAAACGGCGCAGGTCGGCTTCGTCCCAGCGCCAGTCGCCGAACTGGCGGGCCTGGTGGGCGCGTACCGGCTCCAGCAGGCTGTCATCGGCGATACCGGCCATCAGCATGCCGGCGACGAAACGCCGGTGCTGCTCATCCTCGCCGAGCTGGCAGCGCAGCTGGCCGCGCAGGGCCGCTGCGCGCGGGCAGGCGATGCCTTCGCAAGTGGCCTCAGCGGTGGCTGCGTCCGCCGCCTGCTGCCACTGCGCTACATCGGCCTCGATCAGGCCGCGCAGCAGGTCTTCCTTGGTCGGGAAGTGGTAGGTGATGCCGCCGCGGGTGACGCCGCTGACGCGCGCCAGCTCGTCAAAGGTCACATGGCCGGCGCCGCGCTCCTCGACGATGCGACGTGCGGCGTCCAGCACCTGCTGGCGGGCTTTCGGGGGACGAGTCATCGCGAAACTTTACAAAATATTTTGTATAGAAAAAATCAGGGCCGTCACGCGGCCAAGCCCCGTTCAGCAACCAGCAAGCTACCGGCAGGGTACGCAACTTGCAGTGCGTCCCCCGTATGAAGATCCCGCGCCAAGCCGTCGGCGGAAATCCGACACAGCCCAGCTTGCTCGCACGCCGAGGCCTGGCAGCGTGAGCACCTCGGGCGCGCGAACCGCTGCGGGATCCGCATCCGCCGCCCAGCTTTTCGAGGTGCTGCACGACACCAGCATCGGGGTGTTTCTGGCGGACCCGGACGGGCGCCTGCTCGCAATCAATGCCAACCTGGTCGACGGGCCTACCCACCCGCTCAGCGTGCACGACCTGATCTCCGAGCTGGACGCCGCGCGCTGGCAGCGACTGCTGAGCTCACTCAACAGCGGCGACACCGCGCTGCTGGCACCGGCCGCCCTCGGTGCGCCCGGGGCCGGCGTGCGCGCGGTGGAGTTGCGCCTGCTGGCGGCGCCCGGCGGGCGCGATGTGCTGGGGCTGGTGTTTCCGCTTGTCGACCGTCAACAGGAAGCCGCTGTCGGCCTGCTGCAGCGCGATGTGCTGGAGTCCGTGGCGCTGGGCCGGCCCCTGCGCGCGGTGCTCGACCTGCTCTGCCGCCAAGTCGAAGCATTGGCACCCGAAGTGGTCTGCTCAGTGGTTCGGATTGACGACGCGGGCCTGATCCGCCCGCTCGCCGGGCCCAGCCTGCCCGCAAGCTATGCGGCCCAGCTCGATGGCGCCGCCATCGGCCCCTCCGCCGGCAGCTGCGGCACCGCCGCCTTCCGCGGCGAGGAAGTCGCGGTTGAGGACATCGAAACCGATCCGCTCTGGGCCGACTACAAACACCTCGCACTGCCGCTGGGCCTGCGCGCCTGCTGGTCAAGCCCGGTGCTGGGCCGCACCGGCAAGGTGCGCGCCAGCTTCGCCCTGTACTTCCGCGAGCCGCGCGGCCCCAGCCGCTTCCATCGGCGCATGGTGGAGGCCTGCACGCAGCTGTGCCGGATCGCCATCCAGCACGAGGACAACCAGGCCGAAATCGAGCGCCTGGCCTATTTCGACCTGTTGACCGGCCTACCCAATCGCGCGCTGCTGCAGGATCGGGCACGCATGGCGCTGCATCAGGCGGGGCGCGACGGCCGCAGGCTGGGCCTCGCCGTGCTGGACCTGGACCGCTTCAAGACCATCAACGATTCCATGGGGCATGCCGCCGGCGATCGCGTGCTGGCCGAGGTCGGGCGCCGCCTGCGCGCCACCCTGCGCGACTCCGACACCGTCAGCCGGGTCGGCGGCGACGAGTTCGTGATCCTGTTCCCCGACAATGACGCCCGCGAAAGCGCGATCGCAGCCGACAAGGTGCTTCGTGCGCTGGCCGCCCCGATCGACCTCGAGGGCCAGAGCTATGCGCCGAGCGTCAGCATCGGGATCAGCCAGTTCCCGGATGACGCGCGCGATTTCGACACGCTGATGCGCAACGCCGATGTCGCCATGTACGAGGCCAAGCGCGATGGCCGCGGCTGCGTGCGCTTCTTTCTGTCCTCGATGAACGAGGCTGCGCGCTGGCGCCTGCAGATGGAAAGTGCGCTGCGGCTGGCGATGTCCCGCGAGTGCATGGAACTCTACTTCCAGCCCAAGATACTGCTGGGCCAGCCCGGCCTGGCTGGGGTCGAAACCCTGCTGCGCTGGCAGCACGCGGAATACGGCTGGGTGCCGCCGGACCAGTTCATCCCGCTTGCCGAGGATTGCGGACTGATCAATGCGCTGGATGCCTGGGTGCTGGAGCGCGCCTGCGCCCAATTGGCGGACTGGCGCCTGCGTGGGCTGCCGGTGCCTTCGATCGCCGTGAACCAGTCTGCACAGCGCTTCAGCCATGACGACGTGCCCGCACATGTGCGGCTGGTGCTGCAGCGCCACGGGCTGTCCCCCGGCTCGCTGGTGCTGGAGATCACCGAACGCCTGATGCTGAACGACGCTCCGCGAATCCACGCCGCGCTGGATGAGCTCAATACGATGGGCGTGCATTTGTCGGTGGACGATTTCGGCACCGGCTATTCGAGCCTCTCTTATCTCAAGCGCCTCCCCGTCGACGAACTCAAGCTCGACCGCAGCTTCGTCAACGACATCGAGACGGATCCAAGCGATCGCGCCCTGGCTAGTGCGGTGATCGGCATCGGCCGCAGCCTCGGACAGAACGTGGTGGCCGAAGGCGTCGAAACCGCTGAACAGCATCGTTTCCTGCTGGAGGCGGGCTGCCCGGCGGCGCAGGGCTACTACTACGCGCGGCCGATGCCGGCGGCGGAGTTCGAGGCCTGGCTGGGTGGCCCGGGTCGCCGCTGGCTGCGCCCGCTGCAGCCGGTCGACTGAACACCCGTCAGGGTGCCCTGCCCTTCTGTCCGGATGCGATAGCCCCGGCCCGGTGTCCCGCCTTGACGAGTCGTCGGATGGCGGGGGTGGATATGGGTGCGGATCAAGGCCCAAGAAGAGGACATCGTGGCGCGATGGCGATGACAGACAGCGCCGGGCAGCGCCAGAAGACGCCGCCAGACACGCAGGATTTCCAGCGCGCGGCACACCGGAGCGGGACCAATGGCGCAAGCAGGACGCGCCCTGCAGGGCCGATACTCGGCGGGATGGAGAAACTCTCGAAAAGGCCCTGCCGCGCGCTGACGCACGCGTGGCTGCTGTCGCTGGCTACCCTGCTGCTGGCCGCTTGCGCGACGCCGCAGCTGCGACCCGCCAGCGAGCCGACGCCGGTGCTGCTGGTGTCCATCGACGGCTTCCACCCTGACTATCTCGAGTTTGAGGAGGCCGTCACCCTGCGCCGACTGGCCGCCGCGGGCGCCCTTGCCGAATGGATGACGCCGGCCTATCCGACTCTCACGTTCCCGAACCACTACACGGTGGTCACCGGCCTGCACCCGGACCGACACGGCATCATCCACAACAGCATGAGCGACCCGGACCTGGGGCGCTTCGGCCTTCACCTGCGCGACGCGGTGGGCGACGGCCGCTGGTGGGGGGGCGAGCCCATCTGGTTGACCGCGCAGCGCCAGGGGCTGCGCGCGGCGACCCTGTTCTGGCCGGGCTCGGAGGCCGATATCCAGGGTGAACGCCCCGACGAATGGCTGCCCTATGACGGCCGCAAGTCGCATGAGGACCGCGTCGATCGCGTGCTCGGCTGGATGGCCCAGCCGCAGGCCCAGCGACCTCACTTCATGACCCTGTATTTCGAAGCGGTCGACAGCATGGGCCATGCGCATGGCCCCGGCACACCGCAGGTGCGGGCCGCCATCGCCGCGGTCGATGCAGCGCTGGCCCGACTTCTGGACGGGCTGGAGGCACTCGGCCAACGCGGCATGGTCAACATGCTGATCACCTCCGATCACGGCATGACCTGGCTCGATACCGACAACCCGATCGTGCTCGATGACCTGCTGCCTGCGGACGCAATCGACTGGGTGCACTTCGGCCAGGTCGCCGGCGTCAATCCGAGGGCCGGCCATGAGGCCGCAGTAGAGCAGGCGCTGCTGCGCCCGCATCCGCGCATGAGCTGCCATCGCCGCGGCGAGCTGCCCGAGCGCTGGCACTACGGCAGCCACCCGCGGGTGCCTGCGATCACCTGTCAGGCGGTGCCGCCGCATTCCATCCTGCCGCGGCGGGCCGTCAACCAGCCCAATCGCCGGCCCAATCGCGGCGGCCATGGCTACGACAACGCCCTGCCGGAAATGCGCGCCTTCTTCCTGGCCCATGGCCCGGCCTTCCAGGCTGGCGTACGCCTGCCGCCAGTGGAGGCGGTCGACGTGTATCCCCTGATGACCCGCCTGCTGGGCCTGCGCGCAGCCGAGCATCAGGGCAATCCGGCGGCTTTTGACGCAGCGCTGCTTCCCCGCTGAACACGCTGGCGGAAAACTCCGAGCCTGTGACACCCCAAGGCCTCGGCGTGGCGCGCGACTTCAGGGAAATTGGGCGGGCCCAGTGAGCGCGGCATTGGCGTGGCGCGCCGCCGCCGCGGGCGTCCAGCGCCAGGCGCAGTTGGCGGATGGTTCTTTCGCAGGCGCTCAGTCGCTTTCGCCACCGTGACGTTCGGCGGTGGGCACGTGCAGGCCAGCTTTGAGCGCCAGGCTGGCCATGCGCTGGGCGTCTGCCAGGATGCCGTGCAGGATGCGCAGCTCGCGCTCATCCACCGCTGCCCGCAGGAACACCCGACGCAGACGCTGCATCACCACCTCGGGCGCACGCCCCTTGTGGAAATCGATATCGTGCAGGGCCTGATCGAGGTGCACGAAAAAGCGCTCCAGCTGGCCCAGACTGGCCAGCGCATCGCCGCGCGCCAGCGTGGCGGCAAGTGCCGGAACCGCTGCCGGAACCGCCGCGCCCGCAGTCTGCAGGCCCTGCAAATGGGTCATGCGCAGCTCATAGCAGAGCACCTGCACCGCCTGCGACAGATTCAGCGAGCTGTACTCCGGGTTGGCCGGAATCCGCACCGCCGCCTGGCAATGCTGCAGTTCTTCGTTGGTCAGGCAGGCGCGCTCGCAGCCGAACATCAGGGCGACCGGGCCGCTGCGGGCGCCCTCCAGCACCACCCCCGCGGCCTCGCGCGGCTCGTATTCGGGCAGCGGCACTCCGCGCCTGCGCGCGGTCGAGCCCAGCACCAGCCGGCAATCGGCGATGGCGTCCTCCAGCCGCTCGAACACCCGTGCGCGCTCGAGCACATCATCGGCGCCTGCTGCCAGGGCGTTGGCCTGGACGTCGGGATAGCGGTCGGGCTGGACCAGCCGCAGGTCGGACAGCCCCATGGTCTTCATGGCGCGCGCGGCGGAGCCGATGTTGCCCGGGTGCTGGGGGCGCACCAGGACGATGGCGATGGTGTCGAGCATGGGGATCCTTGATTGCCGCCGGGCCGCTGCAACGGCGAGGCTGCGTGGTGATTCAGACGCAAGGCGGGACGCACCCGGACCTTTGCAGTACACTCCCGGCCCCTACTGGCCGGCCGAACAGGCCGCCCGTTCTTTTCACAGCGAGAGTTCGTATGCAGAAGTCCGCGATCAACGTCGTGGTCAAGGCGGCACGTCGTGCCGGCGACCTGATCCTGCGCCATGTCGGCCGGATCGAATCCCTGAGCGTCTTCGAGAAATCGAAGCAGGATTATGCCAGCGAGGTGGATGCGCAGGCCGAGGCCGAGATCATCCGCGAACTCAAGCGCGCCTTCCCCGACCACGCCTTCCTGGCCGAGGAATCCGGCCAGACCGGCAAGTCCCGCTACACCTGGGTGATCGACCCGCTGGACGGCACCAGCAACTTCCTGCGCGGCATCCCGCACTTCTGCGTGTCGATCGCCTTGCTGGACGGCCAGGAGCCGGTGCTGGGCGTGGTCTACGACCCCCTGCGCAACGAGATCTACAGCGCCGCCAAAGGCTCGGGCGCGGTGCTCAACGACAAGCGCATCCGCGTCGCCCAGCGCAACGATCTTGGCGGGGCCATGCTGGTGACCGGCTTCGCCCCGCGCCAGCGCTCCAAGCTCGGCCCTCAGCTGGACGCCATCCGCGAGCTGATGAACGAGGCCGAGGACGTGCGCCGCACCGGCTCGGCCGCGCTCGACCTGGCCTACGTGGCGGCCGGCCGCGCCGACGCCTACTTCGAGGCCGGCGTGATGCCATGGGACATCGCCGCCGGCGTGCTGCTGGTGCGCGAAGCCGGCGGCCGCGTCTGCGACTACCGCGGCGGCACCGACTACCTCAAGAACGGCCAGATCGTGGCCGGCAACCTCAAGGTGAGCGAGGCGGTGCAGAAGATAATCGTCAGCTCGGGGTATGCCGCGGCGTTCTGAGTCCGGGATTCGGGATTCGGGATTCGGGATTCGACAGAGCGGACTGAGGCAGATTTCATGCTGCGCTCCTGCCCCGGTGCAGCCACTCAGATGCGGTATCCGGTTGCGGACAAGTCGGGCCTTCGATCGATCTCGCCAACTTGACTCTGGCGTTCCGATATCGAGTCCAACGAATCCCGAATCCCCGATTCCCAATCCCCAATCCCACAAACAAAAAGGGCGCCCAGCGGGCGCCCTTTTTGTTTGATCGACGCTCAGGGCCTGCGGTCGAGCTCAGGATCGTCCTGGGTCTTGGGCATCAGGTCTTCCTTGTTGACACCCAGATTCAGCAGCAGCGGGGCGGCAAAGAAGACAGTGGACGCGGTGCCGACGACGATGCCGATGATCAGCGCGGCCGCGAAGCCCTGCAGGGTGGGACCACCCCAGACATACAGCGCGATGCAGGTCAGCAGCGTAGTCAGCGAGGTCATGATGGTGCGCGACAGCGTGGTGTTGATCGAGCGGTTGATGACCTGCTCCGGCGTCTCCTTGCGGGTGGCGCGGAACAGCTCGCGGACGCGGTCGAACACCACGATCTTGTCGTTCACCGAATAGCCGTCGACCGCAAGGATTGCCGCCAGCACGGTGAGATCGAAATCCATGCCAGTCAGCGCGAAGAAGCCGAGCGTCACGATCACGTCGTGCGCCTCGCCCACCACGGTGGCCACGGCGAACTTCCATTCAAAGCGGATCGCGATGTAGATCATGATGCCGGCCAGCACCACCAGCACCGCGATGATGCCGTTGTAGGCCAGCTCCTTGCCGACCTGCGGGCCGACAAACTCGCTGCGCTTGATGATCACGCGATCGCCGTCGGCGGCCAACGCCTGCAGCACACGGTTGGCGGTGGCGGCACTGCTGTCGTCGATGCTGCTGTCCGCGGCAGCGGTAGCGGCGTCGACCTCGACATCGCGCGGCGCCAGCCGCACCGAGAACTCGGTGGCCGAGAAGCGCTGCACAAGTGCCCCCTCGAAGCCGGCACGCTCCAGCAGCTCGTTGAGCTTGGACTGCTCCATCGGCTCCGTGTACTGGACCTCGACCAGGGTGCCGCCGGTGAAGTCCAGCGCGAAATTCAGCCCACGCGTGGCCAGAAGGAAGATCGAGGCGAGGATCAGGAAGATCGCCACACCGGTGGTGAACCGGCGGTAGCGCATGAAGTCGTAGTTGCGATTGGGGTTGAAGAATTCCATGGTTCCGGCTCCGTCCGTGGCGGTGTCAGACCGACACCGAGCGGACTTTCCGCCCGTGGCCGTAGGCAAGGGTGGCGACCGCACGGCTGACGGTGACCGAAGTGAACATCGAGGTCAGCACGCCGACGAACAGCACCATGGCAAACCCGCGCACCGGGCCGGAGCCGAACGAGAACAGCGCAGTGGCCGCGATCAGCTTGGTGACGTTGGAGTCGAGGATCGGAGACCAGGCGCGCTCATAGCCGGAGACGATGGCGTTGATCGGCGTGTTGCCGGCGCGCAGCTCCTCGCGGATGCGTTCACAAATCAGCACGTTGCCGTCGACCGCCATGCCCAGGGTCAGCACCATGCCGGCGATGCCGGGCATGGTCAGGGTGATCCCCACGATCGAAAGCGCGGCCGCCAGCAGGATCAGGTTCATCAGCAGGGCGAACACCGAGATGAGTCCGAAGCCCTTGTAGTAGATGATCATCAGCGCGCAGACGAGGGCGAAGCCGAGCATCACCGCGCGCGCGCCGGCCTCGATGTTTTCCTTGCCCAGCGAAGGGCCGACCACGCGCTCCTCGACGATATCGACCGGCGCAGCCAGCGAGCCCGCGCGCAGCAGCAGGGCCAGCTGCGCGGCCTCTTCCATGCTGCCCAGGCCCGTGGTCTGGAACTGGTTGCTGAACACGCCACGGATGGAAGCGAGCGAGATCACCTCCTCGGACACCCGCGCGCTGCGCACCTCTACGCCATCGACCATCCGCACTTCCGGCGTGCGCTCGATGAACACAACGCCCATGCCGCGGCCGACGTTCTCGCGGGTGAACTCCAGCATGCGGCGGCCGCCGGCTGCATTCAGGGTGACCGAGACCGAGGGCGTACCTGACTGCTGGTCGAGCTGTGAGGCCGCGTGCACCAGCTGGTCCCCAGAGGTGATCACCTGCCGGCTGAGCAACACCGGCATGGGGCGGCCGTCCACTCCGCGGTCGCGCATGTTGTAAAGCCGCGCCTCGGCGGGAATGCGGCCGCTGTCGCGCGCCTCCACCGCATTGCCGTCGACCTGCGCCCGGTACTCCAGCGTGGCGGTGGAGCCGAGGATGCGCTTGGCCTGGGCGGTATCCTGCACGCCCGGCAGCTGGATCACGATGCGGCTGCCGCCCTGACGGGTGATGACCGGCTCGCTGACGCCGAGCTCGTTGATGCGGTTGCGCAGGGTGCCGACGTTCTGCTCGATGGCATCAGAGACGATCTGCGCAAGTACGTCCTCGCGCAGGCTGACGCGCAGGACATTGGGCTCCGCGCCTTCCGTCAGCTGCACTTCCTGGATGTTCGAGCCGATCTGTTGCGCCGCCGCAGCGCGGTCGTCCGGGTTGCGCACCTGCACCACGATGCCGGTGGGGGTGCGGTCGACGCGGGTGGCGACGATACGGGCATCGCGCAGCAGCAGGCGGATCTGGTCTGCGAAGCCTTCCTCGCGCTTGGCGATGGCAGCCTGCTGGTCAACCTCCATCAGGAAGTGCACGCCGCCCTGCAGGTCCAGGCCCAGCACCATCGACTTTGCGCGGATGGCGGTCAGCCAGTCGGGCGTGGTGGGGGCAAGATTCAAGGCCACGGTGAACCCGTCGCCCAGTTCCGCGCGGATCAGGTCGGCGGCAACCAGCTGCGCCTCAGGGCTCGGCAGGCGCACCAACAGGCTGCGGGTGTTGCCCGGGCCCATCTCCTGGCTGATGCCGACGGCCTCGATCGAGACTCGCTCAAGCACGTCGCGCACCCGCTCGGCCAATACGGCATCCACGGTGTTCCCGCGGTTGGCGCTGATTTGCACCGCCGGATCGTTGGGGTGGAGGTTGGGCAGTGCGTACAGCACGCCGCAGATCAGCAGGAACGCGACCAGCGCGTACTTCCAGCGGGGAAAATCAAGCATGGGCGAAAGACCCGGGTACACCGCGACTGCGGCGGAGTGAGTGAAGTGGGCGCGAAAATCCGGGCTTCAAGCCCTGCCCCGCGATGGAACCGGCGCCGCCCCGAACCGGGTGGCGCCGGCCCGGTGCGGCTCAGAGCATGTGAAACAACCCAGACGCCGTAGCGAGAGCGTCGCTGGGCGTTCGTGGCAAAGCGCGGTGCGTGAATTCACGGGAGTTTGGTGAACCAAATGACCGCAGAATTCGCTGAGCGCGCTGCCGCCACGCGCGCCCAGAGGCGGCCGCAGAAGGCGGATGATTTTTTCACAGGCTCTCAGGCCGCCTTGAGCGTGCCCTTGGGCAGGACCACGGTGATGGCCTGCTTCTGCACCTTGACGCGCACGCCGTCAGCCACTTCCACGGTGAGGAAGCTCTCGCCAACCTCGTCGATACGGCCGGCCACGCCGCCAGAAGTGATCACCTCGTCACCCTTGGAAAGGGCGGAGACCATCTCGCGATGCTCCTTGGCGCGCTTCATCTGGGGGCGGATCACCAGGAAGAAGAACACCAGGAAGAAGATGGCCAGCATGATCAACGGAGACCACGGCGAAGGCTGGGGGCCTGCTGCTTGAGCGAAGGCGGGGGAAATCAGGAAGTCCATGGGGGCTCCGGTGGTGATGGGTGGAAGGGCGAGGGCGGCGACAGCCCTTACGCAAGGGGCGGGACGCCACAAAGCCGCAGAGTATGCCACGGCCCCGGGGACGGTCCGCTCCCAGCCCGTCAGCCGGTCATCGCTGGCGCTGATTGGCCCCGCCGCGCGTAGAACTCGGCGCGGAAGTCCGCGAAGCCGCCGACCTCGATGGCGGCGCGGATCTCGCGCATCAGCTGCTGGTAATGCCAGAGGTTGTGCTGGGTGGCGAGCATGGCGCCCAGCATCTCGTTGCAGCGCTCCAGGTGGCGCAGGTAAGCGCGCGAGAAGCCGCGTGAGCAGGCATAGCAGCCGCAGCCCTCCTCGATGGGGCGGGTGTCTTTTTCGTACTTGGCGTTGCGGATGCGCACCGCGCCCTCGCGGGTGAAATAGTGCCCATTGCGGGCATTGCGGGTGGGCATGACGCAATCGAACATGTCGATGCCGCGTGCCACCGCCTCGACGATGTCCTCGGGCCGGCCCACGCCCATCAGATAGCGCGGACGGTCGGCGGGCAGCTGCGGGCAGGTGTGCTCCAGCATGGCGTTGCGCTCGGCCTCCGGCTCGCCCACGGCGAGGCCACCCACCGCGTAGCCGTCGAAGCCGATCTCGATCAGGCCGCGCGCGGATTGGGTCCGGAGGTCGTGGTACACGCCGCCCTGGACGATTCCGAACAGCGCGGCATCGTTGCCTTCATGCGCGCGCTTGGAGCGCTCGGCCCAGCGCATCGAGAGCTGCATCGAGGTATCCGCCTGCTTCTCGGTGGCCGGGTACGGCGTGCATTCGTCGAAGATCATCACGATGTCGGAATCCAGCACGCGCTGGATCTCCATCGACACTTCCGGGCTCAGGAACACCTTGCTGCCGTCCACCGGCGAGGCGAAAGTCACGCCCTCTTCGGTGATCTTGCGGCGGTGCGCCAGCGAGAACACCTGAAAGCCACCGGAGTCGGTGAGGATCGGCCCGTCCCAGCGCGCAAAACCATGCAGGCCGCCGTGCAGGCCGATCACCTCCAGGCCCGGGCGCAGGTAGAGGTGGAAGGTGTTGCCGAGGATGATCTCCGCGCCCAGAGTGCGCAGATCCTCCGGAAACATGGCCTTGACCGTCCCGTAGGTGCCCACCGGCATGAAGGCCGGCGTCTCCACCGTACCGCGCGGAAAAGTGAGCCGCCCGCGGCGGGCGGCACCGTCGGTGGTGGTCAGGGAGAAATCTAGGCGGGACATTTGAGAGCCGGGATTGGGGATTCGGGATTCGAGATTCGTAAATACGGGTCGCGGCACGCTGGTGTTCCGCCGCCCAATCGGGCGAGCCAGAACCAGGGCGGTGCCTCAGGGATGAGGCTCTTGCTCTGAGCGAATCCCGGATCCCGAATCCCGAATCCCGGCTGCTTGAGCCTCCGGCTCAAGCAGCATCGCATCGCCATACGAGAAGAATCGATAGCGCTGCTCCACCGCGTGGCGGTAGGCCGCGAGGATGCGCTCGCGGCCGCAGAGGGCGGACACCAGCATCATCAAGGTCGACTGCGGCAGGTGGAAGTTGGTGATCAGGGCGTCCACCGCGCGGATGCGGTAGCCGGGGAAGATGAAGATCTGGGTGTCGCCGGCATAGGGCTGGATCTCCCCCTCGCGCATCGCGGTTTCCAGCGCGCGCACCACGGTGGTGCCGACCGCGATCACGCGACGGCCCGCGGCGCGGGTGCGGCGGATCTGTTCGACAAGTTCGGCGCCCACGTTGAGCCACTCGCTGTGCATGGTGTGCTCGTGCACGCTCTCCGCCCGCATCGGCTGGAAGGTGCCGGCACCGACGTGCAGGGTGATGTGCCCGAACTGCACGCCGCGCGCGCGCAGCTGGTCCAGCAGCGCGTCGTCGAAATGCAGGCCGGCGGTAGGCGCCGCCACCGCACCGACATGCTTGGCGAATACGGTCTGGTAGCGCTCGGCGTCGTCGGCCCCCGGCTCGCGCTGGATATAGGGCGGCAGCGGCAGTCGACCGGCGCGCAGCAGCAGCTTTTCCAGCGCTTCGTCGCCAAGCAGGCGCAGCAGGTAGAACTCGCCTTCGCGGCCCAGCACCTCGAACTCGCCGCCGGCGTCGAGCAGGATCCGCGTGCCGGCGCGCGGTGACTTGCTGACTCCCAGCTGCGCCCGCGCCTCGTGGCTGCCGGTCAGGCGCTCGATCAGGATCTCCACCCGCCCGCCGCTGTCCTTGCGCCCGAACAGCCGCGCCGGGATCACGCGGGTGTCGTTGAACACCAGCAGATCGCCCGGCTCCAGCAGCGCCGGCAGGTCGCGCACATGGCGATCATGGTGCGCGCCTTCCGCATCCAGATGCAGCAGCCGGCTGGCAGAGCGCTCCGGCAGCGGGGCCTGGGCGATCAGCTCCTCGGGCAGGTGGTAGTCGAAGTCGGATTTCTTCACGGACGGCGGATAGACAAACCTTGGGGGCGCGAAGTATGCGGGGCTGGCCTGAGGTTGTCGAAAGCCGCATTCCGGCAATGACCGGACACCAAGCGGGCGCTTTCTGCTCGCCAGCCTGCGCGCTGCACGGGGGCTGTCGAGAGGTGCCGGAAACCTGTCGCTGCCCAGCGCCGCAACCGGCTTCAGCGGACCCGCATGTGCACTGGCTCACCCAACGGAACTGGGCCAGCTCACACATTCAAGGGGCATACCGCTTGCAGCGATCCATAGCCAATCTCTGGCAGCCGGGAGCCCTTCAATGAACACCACTTTGCTTCGCTTTGCTCTTGTATGCGCATCCATCGCAGGGCCGCATCACAGCTTGGCCGCGGCCGGAGAACAGCAGGTCGCGTCGCTTGGACCACCAACGCAGTTCATCGACCCTGATTTCGGCCTGTTCGAAGCCTATGGCCTGCGATCAGCAGGCCAGGGAGACCGGTTCGTGGTCGGTGCTCCTTTCGCTTTCCCTCGGGAGCGCGTGGACATCTTTACGAGGAGCGGCGAAAGCTGGTCGCTGGAAACCGCGCTCTTGTCCCCGGACGGCGAGGGCTTCGACGCCTTCGGGGATGCCGTTCTGCTGGCTGAAAACTACCTGTTCATTTCAGCAACAGAGCACCTCAGCGCCAGCGGATCCGTTTATGTTTTCGAACAGTCTGGCGGACAGTGGACCTTTCGACAGCGACTGCGTGCCAGTGATGCAGCAAGCAACGTGCGCTTCGGACGCTCGCTGGCGGGCGACGGACAGACGCTGATCGTTGGTGCCGACGGTGCCAATCAATCCCGAGGTGCCGTGTATGTTTTCTCGCTGAACGCTGGCAGCTGGCAGCAATCTCAACGACTCTCGCTGGCCAACGGCGCCCAGAACGATCGATTCGGCTTTGCAGTGGCCTTCGATGGCGACCGGCTTATCGCGGGTGCCCCCGGACGCGACCAGCCGACTGCAGACCAGGGTGCCGCCTACATCTTTCGGCGGCAGTCAGGCGTCTGGGGCCTCGAGGCCTCCCTGCTGCGGCCCGATGCAAGCAGTTCTGACCAGCTTGGCCGTTCCGTCGCAATGAGTGGTTCGATCGCCGTGGCGGGTGCGCCGTTCGCTGAGTCGGACGGACCGTCCAATGCCGGGGTGATCATGACTTGGCAGCTGACGGGTTCCGAGTGGATTGCGCTCGCCGAGCTGTCCAGCCCGGAGGCCAGCATCAACGCGCAGTTCGGTGACGCTGTCTCCTTGTTGGGCCCGAGGCTGCTGGTTGGCTTGCCCGGCGATGCAGTCGCCGGAGGCCTGTCGCGCGGAAGTGCGGAGCTCTTCCTTTTGGACGGCAACGGGTGGGAGCGACGCGAGCGCGTCATCCTGCCGAACGGCGCGGCGGAGGACCTGTTTGGCTCAGCGGTCGTGCTTTCAGAAAACTTCGCCGGCGTCGGAGCCCCAGGAACCAACCTGCAGGGACAGGTGCTGGCTGGTGCCGCCTACGCCTACGTCAGCCGCGCCAGCCAGATCGACCTCGCAGGCACGCCTGCAAGCGCGCGTATCGGCCAGCCCTTCGCCGCAACCGCGACGGTGGAGACCGTCGAGATCACAGCGACCGGCACTGTCCGCGTGCGCGACGAGCTCGGCACCGAATGCACTGTTGCTCTGCAGGCAGGCAGCGGCAGTTGCCAGCTGCTTGCAAGTGCGGTCGGACTACGGACGCTGCGTGCCCGCTACGACGGCGCCCCGGGCGTTTCCGAAAGTTTCGGCGAGCGCCAGATTCAAGTGATACCCGACCTCAGCATCTCCCCCACCACCCTGCCCCGCGCCCAGATCGGCCGCAGCTATTCGGCGGGCTTCAGCAGCCCCGCCACCGGCGCTACCGCGCCATTGACTTGGAGCCTCGCCTCCGGAGCGCTTCCGCCCGATGTGACGCTGGCCCCCGACGGCAGCCTGTCCGGCACACCGTCTGCGTTTGGCAGCTTCAACTTCAGCGTCACCGTCACCGACAGCAGCGGCGCGGAGCTGGGCGGCCCCTTCAGCGAAAGTCGGGCCTACACGCTGGAGGTGGACCCGCCGTTCACCACCCAGCTGACGCTGCTGGATCCGGTCAGCGTGGGCGATCGCGGCCAGTCGCGGACGTTTACCGCCCAGCTTGCGGTGGTGGAGGACGGCGCCAGCGCGCCCGGCGGCAACTTCGCGGTCAGCGCCAGCAATGGCGGCACCGTGCTGAGCTGCAGCGCACCGGTCATCGAGATCGGGCAGCAGAGCTGCAGCATCGCTTTCGGGTCCGACGCTACGGTCGGCGACTACGTGGTCTCGGCGGTGTTCGTCTCCAACAGCGCCGAAATGGGCGGCAGCAGCGCCGGCGGCAGCTATCGCGTTTTCAGCCCGGCCGATCCGACGGTAGCGGTGGAAGCGCTGGATCCGATCTACCTGCCTGAGCAGCCGCTGCGCCACCGGATCCGCGTCGAGAACCTCGGCCCCGACACGGCCTTCCAGGTCTCGCTGGGCAGCAGTCTGTCGCCCTCGATCGGCCCCCTGCAGTGGACCTGCAGCGGCGCGGCCTGCCCGACCGCTTCGGGCTCGGGCCTGCCGAACCTGGTGATCCCCGCCCTGCCCGCAGCCTCCGCGGTCGAGTTCAACATCGAGGGCGTGCTCGGCGAGAATGTTCCACTGCAAGTGGACTTCGCTGCCAGCGTGAGCCTGCTGCCGGCAGGCTTCAGCCGCGAGCTCGACGCTGGCAACAACGCCAGCAGCATTACCAGCCTCCCAGCCAGACTGTTCGGCGATGGCTTCGAAGCACCATCGCCCCCCTGAGGGCGGTGCGCTGCGGGGGCCTCTGACGGGCCTTGCGCAAGTGCCTGATTCCGAAAGCCGGAACGCCACGCTCCGGCTCGCGACTGACTTCGGCTTATGCCGGATGCTACTATCCCGGGTCTAAGTTTTTGTTTTTGTTGGGCTGTGCGTGCAGATCCAAGCACGTCGCCCGCGTACCCGGGGAGATCCAAGCAGATGAGCCAGCCCACGCCCAACCTTATCGAGCGCCTCAAGCCATTGCGCAGCTACGGCGGCCCGGCCCGCTGCACAGGTCTCGACGATGCCACGGTGCTGCGCTTCGGAGCCAGCCATCCCGAGCTGGCCGAGGCGGTCGAGGCGGCGGCGACCGCCTTCGAGGCCCTGCGCGGCGGCGAGTTCGATGCGCTCCTGCGCGCGGATGAGGCGGAGCAGCTGACGGCGATCCACGTTGACTACGTCAACTTCTACGCCGACGACGCGGTCAACCCCTATGTGGCGCTGGCCGCTCGCGGTCCCTGGGTGGTCACGCTCAAGGGTGCCGTGCTGCACGACTCCGGCGGCTACGGCATGTTGGGCTTCGGGCACACGCCCAAGGCGGTGCTGGAGGCGATGGCGCGGCCGCAGGTAATGGCGAATATCATGACCGCCAACCTGTCGCAGCTGAAGCTGTCGCAGGCGCTGAAGCGCGAGGTCGGGCACCGCCGCGGCAGCTGCCCCTTCGACAAGTTCCTGTGCCTGAACTCCGGCTCGGAGTCGGTCTCGCTGGCGGGCCGCATTGCCGACGTCAACACCAAGCTGCATACCGATCCCGGCGGTCGCCACGCCGGCAAGCGGGTCAAGCGCATCGCCGTCAAGGGCGCCTTCCACGGCCGCACCGAGCTGCCGATGCTCTACTCGGACAGCACCCGCCCCACCTACGCCAAGCATTTGGCCAGCTGGAAGCACCACGAGCCGCAGTTGATCACCATCACGCCCTACTCGGTGGAGGAGCTGCGCGCGGTCTTCGCCGAGGCCGACCAGCAGGGCTGGTACATCGAGGCCATGTTCCTGGAGCCGGTGATGGGCGAGGGCGACCCTGGCCGCCAGGTCACGCCGGAGTTCTATGCCGCCGCGCGCGAGCTGACCCACGCCCACGGCACGCTGCTGCTGGTCGACTCCATCCAGGCTGGCCTGCGCGCCCATGGCGTGCTGTCGATCGTCGACTACCCGGGCTTCGAGGGCTTCGAGGCGCCGGACATGGAGACCTATTCCAAGGCGCTCAACGCCGGCCAGTACCCCCTGAGCGTGCTGGCGGTGAACGCGCGCGCTGCGGGCCTTTACCGCAAGGGTGTCTACGGCAACACCATGACCACCAACCCGCGCGCGATGGACGTGGCCTGCGCGGTGCTGGAAATGCTCACCCCCGAGGTCCGCGCCAATATCGTGGCCCGCGGTCGTGAGTTCCTGGAAAAGCTCGAACAGCTGCGAACCGAGATGGGCGGCCTGATCACCAAGGTGCAGGGCACCGGCCTGCTGTTCTCCTGCGAGCTCTCCGACGACTTCAAATGCTATGGAAACGGCAGCACCGAGGAGTTCATGCGCGAGCACGGCTTGGGCGTTATCCACGGTGGCGTGAATTCGCTGCGCTTCACTCCGCCTTTCACGACCACCAGCGCGGAAGTGGACCTGGTGTTGGCGGGCGTCCGACGCGCTCTGCTCGAGGGCCCGCGCAAAGCCAGCGCTGCGGCCGCCTGAGCCCGGGCTTACACTCTCAGGATCGTTCGGAACGGCCGCTCGCAGCGGCCGTTTCCGATTCTGCGCCAGCGCTTTTCGAAGGAGCCTCCGATGAACCTGCGCCGCGAGCTGGCCCGCCACGGTTTCGAAAGCAACACCGACTACGGCTTCGCCCTGGACTGCCTGTTCGCCGCACAGATTGAGCACGTGCGCTGCCTGCACGTGGACGGCAGCGCCGGCCGCCGCAAGACCGCTTTCGCCAAGGCCTTGGGGGCTGCGCTGGGTTATCCGCACCTGCTCTACCACGACTTCAGCCAGCCCGAGCCGCCGGCGCTGCAGCTGCCGGTGGCCCTGGACGACGGCACCACAGGCCTGCCGGAAGCACCGATGCCGGCCTTCGAGCGCTGCATCACCGAAGCCTGCGCTTTCTCCGAATCCGAACCCACCCTGCTGATCTTCGACCAGCTCCAAGCCGCGGCCTTTGCCGACCAGCTTGAGCTCACAGACTTCCTGCGCAGTGGTGAATGGACCAGCGCTGCCGGCAGCGTGGTGGCGCACCCCGGGCGGCTACTGGTGGCTCTGATCGGGGACGGGCCGCTCTACCATTCGCTGGCGCGGCTGTCCTACCGGATCTGGACCGACGCCGAGCGCGCGCATCTGGACTATCGACCCGAAGACCATGGCCTCGGCGCAGATGCACAGGCACTGTTCCAGAGTCTCTCCGCTGCCTTCGATGCGCTCGGCGCCAGCCCCACACCCGGCGAATTCGAGCGCCTGCTGGCCGACCTGCTGCAGCGCGTTCACGGAATGGAAGCGCTGCGCCAGGCCCTGTTCGGCCACGTCGAAGGCCTGCAGCGCGAACGTCTGCTGGCCGACGCCACCCAGCCGGCGCTGGTGACTGCACTGGAGGCCCTGCACCACTACCGCGGGGTCGACCACATCGAGCTGTAGCCGTTCAGGCTCCGACCGGACGCGCCAGATAGGCGGCGATGCCGTCCAGGAACATCTGCACCGACAGCGCCACCAGCAGCATGCCCATCAGCCGCTCAATCGCTGCCAGCGCACGCCGGCCGAGGATGCGGTAGAGAAAGGTGGCCGAGAACAGGATGATCGCAGTCGCCAGCCAGGCCAGCAGCAGGGCCAGGCTGAAGTCACCCATGCGGTCCGGCTCGGAGCTGGACATCAGCATCACCGCCGCCATCCCGGACGGCCCGGCAATCAGCGGAATCGCCATCGGCACGATGAAGGGCTCGCCCTCGGGAGTCTCGCCGAACAGGCCTTCTGGCGTGGGGAAGATCATCTTGATGCCGATCAGGAACAGCACGATGCCGCCTGCGATCGCCACCGACTCCTGGCGCAGATGCATGGCCGACAGGATGTGCTGGCCACCCCACAGGAACACGAACAGCACCACCAGCGCGATCAGCAGCTCGCGCGCCAGCACCCAGCGCCGCCGCGACGGCGCCAGGTTTTTGAGCAGATTCAGGAAGATCGGAACATTGCCCAGCGGATCCAGGATCATGAACAGCAGGATCGCGGCCGAAAGCGTGCTCACGGCGCCAGCACCCCGCCCTGCCCCGGATCGCGACGACCGGCCAGTAGATCCACAACGGCAGACGCGTACTGCGCCGGCGGCGGCCACTGGCCGGGGTCCTCGGCGAAGTAGGCGCGGGCGCGCAGCGAGGTGCGCATCGGCCCGGGCCGAAAGCCCTGGGCCAGCACAGCCGAGCCGTCCAGCTCCTGCGCCAGCACGCTGATCAGGCCTTCGAGGCCATGCTTGGCGATGCCGTAACCCCCCCAGTAGGCGCGACCGACGAGCTCCAGATCGGCCAAGGTGTAGACCAGCCGTGAGGGCAGCCCGCTGGCGGCGGCGCTCTCCCGCAGCAGGCCCAGCAGGGCGCGGCTCAGCAGCAGGGGCGCGGTCAGATTGACGTGCAGGGCACGAACCATGTCCAGCGGATCGCCGTTCTCGATCGAGGCCAGGCCCTTGAACTCGGCGGCGGCGTGGAAAACCCCGTGCAGGCTGCCCAATTCCGCGCGCAGGGTGTCGCATAGCTGCGCATAGTCGGCCGGGCTGGCGCCCTCCAGATCCAGCGGGTAGATCGCAGGCTCGGGCGAACCATCGGCCACCAGCTGATCGTAGACCTGGCCCAGACGCGGCACGCGGCGCCCCAGCAGCACCACCTGCGCACCGGCGGCCGCGGCCGCGCGCGCCACCTCGGAGCCAAGCCCGCCGTGGGCGCCCACCACCAGCAGGTTGCGTCCGGCCAGCGGGCGCTCGCTCGGTGTGCTCATGCGGCCTTCTGCGCCTCACTGACGATCCGCGCCAGCTCGCCGGCCTCATGCAGCTCGATGGTGATGTCGCAGCCACCGATCAGCTCACCGTTGATGAACAGCTGCGGAAATGTCGGCCAATTGGAGAAGCGAGGCAGGCTGGCGCGAAGTTCCGGATCGTGCAGGACATTGACCGCGTGGAAGACTGCCCCGCAGGCCTTCAGGGCTTCCACCGTGCGGCTGGAGAAACCGCACATCGGGAACTGCGGCGTGCCCTTCATGAAGAGCACGATGGGATGGGTTTCGAGCACGGACTTGATGCGGTCGACGGCGCTGTTCATGCAGGCTCCTGGGGCCGCCCGGCGGTTGCGGGCGAACATGAAGGGATCGGACAAAACGTGCGGGGCCGTGATCCTCACGAACGAGTCACGCGGCCGGCTTGCTACAATTTTCCCACAGGCGCAGGTCTGACGGCGACGCCGTACCTGCCCGTGTCGATTCTTCCGGTTGGCGGCAACCCCGCCAACCTCTCCCCACGCTCGCCCAGTCAAGGACCCGCCATGGCCATCGAACTGCCAGCCCTGCCCTACGCCCGCGACGCCCTCGCCCCGCACATCTCGGCCGAGACCATCGACTTCCACTACGGCAAGCACCACCAGACCTACGTCACCAACCTCAACAACCAGATCGCCGGGACCGATTTCGAAGGCAAGGATCTCGAGGCCATCATCCGCGCCTCCAGCGGCGGCATGTTCAACAACGCCGCCCAGGTCTGGAACCACACCTTCTACTGGCACTGCCTGTCGCCCAACGGCGGTGGCGAGCCTACTGGCCGCCTGGCCGAGGCCATCAACAAGGCCTTCGGCAGCTTCGCCGCGTTCAAGGAAAAGTTCACCCAGACCGCGCTGACCACCTTTGGCTCCGGCTGGGCCTGGCTGGTGCAGCGCCCGGACGGCAGCCTCGCGCTGGTCTCCACCTCCAACGCCGCCACCCCGCTGACCGGCGACGACCGCGCGCTGCTTACCTGCGACGTGTGGGAGCACGCCTACTACGTCGACTACCGCAACGCCCGGCCCAAGTACGTCGAGGCCTTCTGGAACCTGGTCAACTGGGAGTTCGTCGAGCGCCAGATGGCGTGAAGCCAGCGTTGTGGAAGCCGCGAAGCTTGTGTTAGCATGCGTGGCTCCGCGAAATCGGGGCAGTTAGCTCAGCGGTAGAGCACTACCTTGACATGGTAGGGGTCACAGGTTCGATCCCTGTACTGCCCACCAACACTCAGCCCGGGCTTCGTGCCCGGGCGGTTGGAACGAAAAGCCACCCATCAGGTGGCTTTTTTTTATTGGGCTGCGCGGTTCCTCGATACAGCCTGGATCCAGCGCCGAAGCGCGACCTTGGCCCCCAAAAAAGCGAAGCCCCCGCCACGGGGAGTGGACGGGGGCTTCCGGGGGGCTGCGATGGGTCAGAAGCGGTAGCTCAGGCCGAGCAGCGCATTGCGGCCATATTCCACGAACTCGCGCGGCTTCTCCTCACTGCCGAAGCTGGTGCGGAACGGCTCGTCACGCAGGTTGTTGACCTGGAAGAAGAAGCCGAGGTTCTTGAGCGGGCCGTCCATGAAGGTGTAGTTGACCTGCAGGTCGACGATGGCCTCCCGGTTGACCCGCACGAACTCGCGGTCCAGGAACACGTTCTGGATCTCGCCTACGAACTCCGAGCGATGCCTGCGCGAAGCGCGCACGCCCCAGCCGAAACGCTCCCAGTACAGGGTGATGTTGGAGGTGTACTTGGAGAAGCCCGGCAGCGGTTCGCTGCTGCCCGGCCCATTTGGCTGCACGCTGGTGCGGGTATCGGTGTAGTGACCCTGCAGGCCGAAGCCCTCCAGCGGCTCCCAGAACAGATCGAAGGGTATGGACACGGCCAGCTCCAGGCCGGCGATCAAGCCACCTTCGCCATTGATTGGAGAACTCAGTGTGCCGATATCGCTGCTCGGACGTTGGGCACCGCTGGGCACCGGCAACCCACTGAAGTCGAACTCGCGCAGGTCACCGTAGATATAGCTCTTGAGGTCCTTGAAGAACCAGCCGAGCGAGACGTAGCCGCGCCCGCCGAAGTACTTCTCGTAGGAAATGTCGAAGGCATTCGCGATCCAGGGCCGCAGCAGCGGATTGCCGCCACCGCCTTCCCAGCGCTGGGAGTTCTGGTTGATGCCGAATCCGAAGCCGGCGGACAGATCGTCGATGCGTGGCCGAGCGAGCTGCCTTGCCAGGCCGAGGCGGATCTTCTGATCGTTGGAGAGGTCGAAGATCAAGTTGCCGCTTGGCAGCACTTCGGTATAGGTGACGCCATCACTGACCGGGTCACCCGCAGAGTTGTCCGCAAACGTGCGAAGGCCAAAACCCTCCTGATCCGCCCGCTGCACCTGCACGCCGACGTTGCCACGTACCGGCGTGCCGGCCCAGACGCTGTCCAAGTTGGCCTGCACGTAGAGCGTGGTGATCTTCTCCTCCACGCCAAAGTTCTTGCGCGCAAAGCCGTTGTCGGCAAACCGGCTGATCCGCCGGTAGGGCACTCCATCAGGATTGAAGGTGGGCAGATTGGGCAGCCCGAAGAATCCAAAGCCAAAAGAGCCACCGACGGGATACGGCAGGCTGGCGCCATCGTTGCAAGCCTGGATGCACAGGGCATCCTCGCTGGCGAAGCGGTCCTTCTCGCGGCGGGTGTAGTTCAGGCCGTACTCGATGCTTGAAATCGCCCCGTCCATGAACTCCTGCTCCAGCCCCACACGCACCTGATTGATGCGGTCCTCGACGGCGTAGGGCTTGTCGAAGCCGTCGCCACCCCAGCCACCCGGGTCCCACAGGCGCAGCACCGAGGGATCGTTGAAGTCGGTGCCGAAGTCCATGTCGTACCAGCCGCCACGATTCAGACTTACGGTGAGCGGTACGCCGGGGTTGCCTGGCGCGAGGCCGGCATTGCTCTCGAAGTTGCGACCGTCGCGGTCGGCGCGCGAGGTGCTGAGGTCAGTGGTCAGGCGCCAGCTCTCGTTGATGCGGAACTCGTGGTTCCAGCCCAGCGAGGTCAGCTTGTCCTCGTTGCGGTACTGGTCGGTGCGAAGCACCGGCCGTGCACCGGTGTAGTTGGCGGTGGTGCCGTTGCGGCCAGCGAAGGTGGCCAGATAGCCGTCGGCACCGGCCAGCCCGATCTCCAGTCCGCGCTGGATGGTGTCCGAGTCGAAGCGCGAGTAGTACAGGTCCAAGGCACCGCGGTGGGCGTCGTTGGGCTGGTACTCCAGCGTGCCGCTCAGGCCCTTGCGCACCAGGTCGGTAGTGCGGCCCTGGATGGTGACGCCGCTGACCAGCCCGCGCAGTTCGGCGCGCTCGGCGTCATCTGGTTCATAGCCCCAGGCGCGCCAGCTGTTGGACTGCTGCGGCGAGTTCAGATACGCATAGCCCAGCGCGAATCCGAGCGTCTTGGCCTTGTTCTGATCGATGTAGGCGAAGGTGCCGCGCTCACCATAGAGCTTGGAATCACCCAGCTTGTACTGATCGCGACGGTAGTTGCCGCTGATGACGCGGTCACTGAAGTCCAGCGGCCGCACGGTCTGCAGGTCGATCGTCGCCGACAGGCCCTGGCCAACCAGATTTGCCGAAGGCGTCTTGTAGACCAGCACCTGGCGCATGAACTCCGAGGCGTACTGGTCGAACTCGACGCCGCGGTTGTTGGACATGCTGGCCTGCTCGCGGCCATTGAGGGTGGCGTTGGCGAAATCACCGGACAGGCCGCGAACGTTGATCTCGCGCGAGCGTCCGCGCTCGCGCTGGGCAGTAACGCCCGGCAGGCGCGCCAGTGCGTCGGCAATGCTGACGTCGGGCAGCTTTCCGATGTCTTCGGCGGAGATGGCTTCGACGATGGAGGTGGCGATCTGCTTGGTCTCGATCGCGTTCTCGATGCCGGCACGAATGCCGGTCACTTCAATGCGCTCAAGCCGCTTGGCCTCGTCTTCCTCCTGTTTCTCCTCCTCGTCCTGCTGGGCAAGCATGCCGGCTTCTGCCTGCGCGCCCTGGGCCCACAGCATGACCGCCGAGGCCAGCGCCATGCTCAGCATGTTGCGCTTCAGATTCACCATTGTCCCCTCCACTCGAATGTTCTGATTCGTGACGTCTACCGGCACCGCGCCGGCACCGCCCGAGGGCGTCCCGACTGCTTCGCAGCCGGCTTCGCACTGTGTCGCCGGCCCGCGTTCTCCCGCCAGCCGGGCGCCGGGCGATGGTAAGCCCGGGCCTTTCGGCAGCGTGACCAGTTGCATACGTATTCATGCTCATGCAGTGAGCGGCGGGTGCCACCGCGGCGGCGAAAGCGCGCGCGCGCAGGCTTCCATCGCCGCCCTGGATGCTGCTGCGCACAAGCACCCAATCGCTGCATTCATTGAGGAGAAATCAAATGATGCTGCGCAAGCACATACGGATTAAGCGCCTGGCGGGAGCGCAGCAGGGCAGCCATCGCACATTTGCAGCTGTGGCACGCGTCGACGCCTGCAAGCTGCTCGGGACTTCCCATCGGGCTGCTGGAACGCGACTGCAGCGCCTTGGCGCGCGACTCGGGCTTTCGAGCCCGGTCCGGGCCACCGTGCGGTGCGGCCTTCGACCGACACGGCCAGATCACGCCTTGCGGCCTGACCGACCGCTCGGAGAACCGCGCGCCCGGCTGCGCCGACCATGACGCGGGCGAGTCGGAGCCAGCCGATCCAGGGCGCTTCAGCGGCGACGCCGGCGCGCGACATTCCGGCGCGCCTCGCGCGATTGCTGCACTGCTCTCTCAGCGTCGGGCACCAGCGCCATTGGGATTGCTCCGCCGATACGCGACCGGCTGTGGAATAGCGGGTGTTCCGCGCGCAACAGATCCTCAGCGTCTGACCGCGTCTCGGGGCGCGGCTTGGCCTTGCTCGTCCTAGCCGTAGCGCCGCCGTGGCTTCTCCTGACGCCTTGATCCGCGCCCAAATCCACCGCCAGCCAGCTGTCGATCTACCGGGCACGCGACACGGGATGGGCTACGGCGGGCACCACGGCATCCGCGGGCTGCCGCTCATGCGCTTGGACCCTGCAGGAAAATTCGACACCCACGCAGGTTTCGCGGGGACCCGCTCGGAGGACGCAGTGGCGGGGCGTCAGGCAGTGGCGGCAGCGACCTGTGCTTGTCGACGGGCAAAGCGGTGAAGCCTTTTCCATCGGCGCGGCGGCGGTCTCGCGTGGCCGTGTCGGCGGGGGGGGGGAGGCGATGCACGCTGCGGGGCGGGCCCGCATGGCTTGTCAGTCAGATGGTCGGGGCGGCCGGATTTGAACCGACGACCCTTTGCCCCCCAGGCAAATGCGCTACCAGGCTGCGCTACGCCCCGACGCTGGACTGACACTGTGTGCCGGCAGGGGCGCGTGGCCTCGGCTGCGGCGACGGCGGGCTGGGGCCCGCCGTGAGAGCGCCCAAGTATAGCGGCTCAATCCTCGATTGTCTGCGGGCCGGATCGCCCCGCTTCCTCAGCACTTCAAGAGCTGCAGGATTTCCTCGAGCTCCATCCGGACCTGGCGGACGATCTGCGCCGACAATTCCGAATCGTGCTTGCTGCCATCACCGTCAAGGCGCTGGCGTGCGCCGGTGATCGTGAAACCCTCTTCGTACAGCAGCGAACGGATCTGGCGAATGGTCAGGACGTCGTGGCGCTGGTAGTAGCGCCGGTTGCCGCGCCGCTTGACCGGCTTCAGGCTGGGGAACTCTGTCTCCCAGTAGCGCAGGACGTGCGGCTTGACCCGGCACAGCTCGCTGACTTCACCGATGGTGAAGTAGCGCTTGGCCGGGATGGCGGGAAGCTCGGAATTACTGCCCGGATCCAGCATATGCCTCCACGCGCTCCTTCAATTTCTGACCCGGACGGAAGGTCACCACGGTGCGCGCGGAAATCGGGATCTCCTCGCCTGTCTTGGGGTTGCGACCGGGGCGCTGGTTCTTCTTGCGCAGGTCGAAGTTGCCGAAGCCCGACAGCTTGACCTGATGACCGGTTTCCAGCGCCTCGCGCAGCACGTCAAAGAAGGCGTCGACAAATTCCTTGGCCTCACGCTTGTTGAGGCCGACCTCATCAAACAGTCTTTCGGCCATCTCGGCCTTGGTCAGTGCCATGTCACCCCCTGAGCGTGGCGCCGAACTGGGAGGACAGCGCAGCCATTGCATCGGCCACCGCACGCTCCGCGTCGTGATCGGTGAGAGTGCGTGAAACGTCCTGCAAAATCAAGCCAATAGCAAGGCTTCTGAACCCTGGTTCGATGCCTTTGCCCTGATACTCGTCGAACAGCTGGACCGTGTTGACACGGCCCTTGAGGGCCTGCAGCAGGGCAGACTCGAGTGCTGCCCAAGGGTGCTGGACGCCAACGAGCACGGCGATATCCCGGCGCACCGCCGGAAAGCGCGATACCGGTCGCGCCTGCGGAAGCTCGCAGGCCTGCACCGCCGCCAGTTCCAGCTCGAAGGCCACCACCTCTTCCGTGAGGTCGAGCGCGCGCAGCAGCGCCGGGTGCAGGTGGCCGATCCAGCCAATGCAGCGGCCTTGCAGCCAAATGTCGGCAGCCCGACCGGGATGCAGGAAACCTGCCGCGGTCGGCCGGTACTCGGCGCGCGCCGGATCCCCAGCCAAGGCCAGCACGGACTCCAGGTCGGCCTTCACATCGAAGAAGTCCAGCGCGCGCGCCGACAGCGCCCACTGCTCGGCTTCGGCGCGCCCGATGGCGGCGGCGGCAAATCGCAGGGTCTCGACCGGCCCTTCAGTGCCCTGCCTGAAAACCCGCCCCAGCTCAAACAGGCGCGGCCGCGGATCCTGACGGTGCAGATTGTGGGCGAGCGCCTGCACCAGCCCGGGCAGCAAGGCAGTCCGCATGACGGCCAGTTCCGCACTGAGGGGATTGGCCAGTGCAACTGCACCCTCGGCCGCCCCCCAACGCGCCAGCAATGCCGGCTCGACGAACGCGAAGCAAATCGCTTCGCGGTAGCCGCGCCCCGCAAGGGCCCGCCGCAGTTCGGCCTCGCCTACCCGCGTCTCGCTGGGCATGGCCAGCGGGATCGCCCCGGTCGGCGTGCTGGTGGGAATGGCCTCGTAGCCATGGATGCGCACCACCTCTTCGATCAGGTCTTCCTCGATGGCGATATCGAAGCGCCGCGACGGCGGGGTCACCCACCAGCCACCCCCGAAATGCGAGCCGCGCAGGGCATCCACGGGTTCATCCACTGCACCGTCGAAGGCATCGACCTGCATGCCGAGCGCGCGCAGGATGCGTTCGACCTCGGCGTCCTCGATGTGCACGCCCAGCACGCGAGCGAGGCGCGCGCGGCGCAGGCGGACCGCCTTGGGCAGGGGCAGGTGCTCCGGCAACGAGGCCTCGATGACCGGGCCGGCGCGGCCGCCGGCGTGCGCCAGGATGAGCTGGGTGGCGCGCTCCAGTGCGAGCCGCGGCAGTTCGGGGTCGACGCCGCGCTCGAAGCGGTGCGAGGCATCGGTGTGCATGCCCAGCTTGCGGGCGCGGCCGATGATGGCATCCGGAGCAAAGTGCGCGCTCTCCAGGAACACGCTGTGGCTGTCGGTGCCGATGCGGGTGTCCCAACCTCCCATGACCCCGGCCAGCGCCACCGCGCGGTCGGCATCGGTGATGACCAGAAAGCCTTCGTCGAGGGTGACTGCGCGCTCGTCGAGCAGCTTGAGGGTTTCGCCCGCGCGCGCATGGCGCACGCCAATCGGCCCCGTCAGCGTGGCGCGATCGAAGGCGTGCATGGGCTGGCCCAGCTCAAGCATTACGTACTGGGTGACGTCGACCAGAAGACTGATCGGGCGGATGCCGGAGCGACGCAGCCGCTCGGCCATCCACAGCGGCGTCGGCGCCGAGGCATCGATCCCTTCGACGACGCGGCCGCAGTAACGTGGCGCATCCGCGCCCGCATGCAGCTCGACCGCAAGCGCATCGACGCTGCTCACCGCCGCAGTCGCCACGTCCAGTGGATTGACGTTGGTACCCAGCACGGCGGCAACGTCATAGGCGATGCCGCGCACCCCGAAACAGTCGGCGCGGTTCGGCGTCAGCTTGATCTCGATGCTGGCGTCCGGCAGGCCGAGATAGTCGGCGAAGGCCGCACCAACGGGTGCATCAGCCGGCAGCTCCATCAGGCCAGCAGCATCGGCGTCGACGCCAAGCTCCTTGGCCGAGCACAGCATGCCGAAGGACTCCACGCCGCGCAGCTTGGCCGGCTGGATCCTGAGCCCACCGGGCAGCTCGGCGCCCACCGTCGCCAGCGGCGCCTTCAGCCCCGGCCGCGCATTCGGCGCGCCGCATACGATCTGCACGGTGCCGTCTCCGGTATCGACCGTACAGACCTGCAGACGATCAGCCTCGGGATGCCGCGCGCACTCGACGATCTGCGCCACCACCACGCCGGCCAGACCCTGCCCGAGTGCGGTGACTTCTTCGACTTCGAGCCCGATCGCGGTGAGCTTTTCTGCAAGCTCCGCGCGCGATGCCCCGGCGGTTACGTGTTCGCGCAGCCAGTTCTCGGAAAACTTCATTGCCTGTGTCCATCGTGAGTTGGCCGCGCATCGCGCCATGCCGCATGTCTCGGGGGGTCGCCTTGGAGCTCCAGCCCGAAGGCTGTGTCGTGCCGATTCCCTGTTCCCGATTCCCCATTACCGTCCTCAGCCGAACTGGCTGAGGAACCGCGTATCGTTCTCGAAGAAGCTGCGCAGATCGCTGACGCCGTAACGCAGCATCGCAAAGCGCTCGATGCCGATGCCGAAGGCGAAGCCGGTGTAGCGCTCGGGGTCGATGCCGCAGGCGCGCAGCACGTTCGGATGCACCATGCCGCAGCCCAGCACCTCCAGCCAGCGCTCGCTGCCGTCCTCGCGATCCCAGCGGATGTCGACCTCGGCCGAGGGTTCGGTAAAGGGGAAGTAGCTGGGGCGGAAGCGCATCGCGAAGTCGCGCTCGAAGAAGGCATCGACGAACTGCTTCAGGGTGCCCTTGAGATCGGCGAAGGTGCTGGTCTCATCGATCAGCAGGCCTTCCATCTGATGGAACATCGGCGAATGGGTCTGGTCGGAATCCGACCTGTAAACCTTGCCGATGGCGATCATCCGGAACGGCGGCTGGCGCTCGCGCATGTAGCGCACCTGCACCGGCGAGGTGTGCGTGCGCAGCAGGCGGCCGTCCGGGAAATAGAACGTGTCGTGCATCGCCCGCGCGGGATGATGCGGCGGAAAGTTCAGCGCCTCGAAGTTGTGCCAGTCGTCCTCGATCTCGGGGCCGTCGGCGAGCTCATAGCCCATGCGCGCGAAGATCCCGCCAATGCGTTCGGCGGCACGCGCGACGGGATGCAGGCTGCCGGCGCGTGCACCGCGGCCGGGCAAGCTGACATCGATGCGCTCGGAGGCCAAACGCAGTTCCAGCGCGACTCGCTCCAGCGCTTCTCGACGGGCACCGATTGCGTCCGTCAGGGCCTGCTTGACCCGATTGACCTCAGCACCCGCAGCCTTGCGCGCCTCGGGATCCAGCGCACCCAGACGCTTCAACTGCTCGGTGATCAATCCGGCTTTGCCGAGCAGACGCACGCGGATGCTCTCCAGCGCCTCGATGCTCGCGGCCTGTTCGATTTCGTTTGCGGCGCTGCGCGCCTGCACTTCCAATTCGCTCATGCTCATCGCTCGTGGCTGCATGGGTGGCGGGGTCGCGGCGCCTGCAACGCAGGCGCGCGCTCAGACCAAAATCCGTCTCGCAGGGCGGCGGCCGCGCTGCGACCCGGGCTGCCAACCCCGAAAACGACTGTGGGGAAGAGCATGCCCTTCCCCACAGGAACTTCGCGGCATCAGCACCGCGACATGTCGAACGCCTCGGTTACGCCAAAGCGCCCTTGGCCTTCTCGGCCAGTGCGCCAAACGCAGGCAGGTCGTGCACTGCGATGTCGGCCAGGACCTTGCGGTCCAGACTGATATTGGCCTTCTTGAGCCCGTTCATCAGGCGGCTGTAGGACAGGCCAAACAAACGGGCCGCCGCGTTGATGCGGACAATCCACAGGGCGCGGAACTGGCGCTTGCGCTGCTTGCGACCGATGTAGGCGTACTGACCGGCCTTGGTGACGGCCTGCTTGGCTACGCGGAACACCTTGCGACGGGCGTTGTAATAACCCTTCGCGCGTGCGAGGACGGACTTGTGACGACGGCGGGCGGTAACACCACGCTTGACTCGTGCCATGGCTGCGATCCTCCCTTAGAGGTACGGGAGCATGCGCTGGACGCGGCCGGCATCCTCCGCACGAACGTGGTTGGTGGCGCGCAGACCGCGCTTACGCTTGGTCGACTTCTTGGTCAGGATGTGGCTCTTGAAAGCATGGCCACACTTGAACTTGCCCGAGGCCGTCTTGCGAAAACGCTTGGCGGCAGCCCGGTTGGTCTTGATCTTGGGCATGATGAAACTCCTTTTGCGGCGCCGGGAAAAGCGGCGACGCGTCTCTTGGTGACTCGGGCTGCGCGGCCTGACGGCTGGCCGTCCGGCGCTTGGGGAGCACGGCCCGTGCTTGTGGACCTCTTGGGCCTGAGCCTGCGAGGCGGGTGATGCGCCCGTGCGAGCGTATGAACGCCGCGCGGGAGCTGCCTGCAAAACTGCCGCAGGCAACGAAGGCCCGGCAGAGCCGGGAGAAATCAACGACGGGACGAGACCGCCGCAGTGTCGGCATCCCGCTTCGGGATGCCACTGACTAATGCCCGTGCCCTGAGGCTCCGGCATCACAGCCGCGGAAGTATAGCGCCTACTGCTTCTTTTTGGGCGCGATCATCATCACCATCTGACGCCCCTCCAGGCGCGGGCGCTGCTCGATCACCACCTCGTCACCGAGGTCGGCCTCGATCTTGGCAGCCATCGCGAGCCCCAGCTCCTGGTGCGCCATTTCGCGTCCCTTGAAGCGGATGTTGATCTTGACCTTGTCACCGTCCTCCAGGAAGCGACGGATGTTGCGCAGCTTGATCGCGTAATCGCCGACGTCCGTGGTGGGCCGGAACTTGAGCTCCTTGAGCTCGACCTGCTTCTGCTTCTTCTTGGCCGCACTGGCCTTCTTCTGCTGTTCGAAGCGGAACTTGCCGAAGTCCATGATGCGGCAGACCGGCGGGTCAACATTGGGCTGGATCTCGACAAGATCGAGCTCCAGCTCCAAGGCCATGCGAAGGGCTTCGTCGCGCGCGAGGATGCCCAGATTCTCTCCCTCGGCACCGATCACGCGCACGCGTGGGACCCGGATCTCATGGTTCTTGCGGTTCAGCTTGTCGGTATTGATTCGCGTGTCTCCGTACGGGTTCTACCACCGGGATTGCATCCGCCGCGCCTGAAGCGCTCCTGCCTTGGCTGCGCAGGATCTCAAGCGTGGACGGTGCCCCCCGGCCCATTCTCCGAGCGCAGGCGCGTAACGAGGTCGGTCAGACTGAAGCTGCCCAGATCTTCGCCGCTGCGGGTGCGCACTGCCAGCAATCCCTGCTCCTTTTCGCGGTCGCCCACGACGAAGAGATAAGGGATCTTTTGCAGGGTATGCTCTCGAATCTTATAACCGATCTTTTCGTTTCTCAAGTCGGACTGCACTCGGAAGCCTTGCTGGACAAGGGCTTGGGTGACCTCGCGCACATAGTCGGCTTGGGCGTCGGTGATGTTCAGCACCACCGCCTGCACCGGCGCCAGCCACAGCGGGAACAGGCCAGCATGGTGCTCGATCAGGATACCGATGAAGCGCTCCATCGAACCGACAATGGCCCGGTGCAGCATCACGGGGTGGCGCCGCGTGCTGGTCTCGTCCACGTACTCGGCGCCCAGCCGTCCCGGCATCATGAAGTCGACCTGCATGGTGCCGACCTGCCAGCTGCGGCCGATTGAATCGCGCATGTGGTACTCGATCTTGGGGCCGTAGAAGGCGCCCTCGCCCGGCAGCTCCTGCCACTCCACGCCGCAGCTGCCCAGCGCTGCGCGCAGGGCGTTTTCGGCCTTGTCCCAGATGGCGTCCTCGCCCAGGCGCGAGTCCGGACGCAGGGCGATCTTCAGCGAGATGTCGGAAAAGCCGAAGTCACGATAGACAGCCATCGCCTGCTGGTGGAAAGCGGTGACTTCGGCCTCGACCTGATCCTCGGTGCAGAAGACGTGGCCATCGTCCTGGGTGAAGGCGCGCACGCGCATGATGCCGTGCAGGGCGCCGGACGGCTCATTGCGGTGGCAGCCGCCAAATTCGCCGTAGCGGATGGGCAGATCGCGGTAGCTGTGCAGGCCGGAGTTGAAGATCTGCACATGCCCGGGGCAATTCATGGGCTTCACTGCATAGGTCCGCTTCTCGGACTCGGTGAAGAACATGTTCTCCTTGTAGTTGTCCCAGTGGCCCGATTTTTTCCACAGCGAGACGTCCAGAATCTGCGGACAGCGGACCTCCTGGTAGCCCGAGGCCTTGTAGACCCCACGCATGTACTGCTCGACGGTCTGCCACAGGGCCCAGCCACGCGGGTGCCAGAACACCATGCCCGGCGCTTCCTCCTGCTGGTGGAACAGGTGCAGCTGCTTGGCGATGCGGCGGTGGTCGCGCTTCTCGGCCTCCTCCAGCTGGTGCAGATGGGCCTTGAGCTCCTTGTCGTTCAGCCAGGCCGTGCCGTAGATGCGAGAGAGCATCTGGTTGTTGGAATCGCCGCGCCAATAGGCGCCGGCGACCTTCATCAGCTTGAAGGCGCGCAGCTTGTCGGTAGCCGGCACGTGCGGGCCACGGCACAGGTCGGTGAACTCGCCCTGCGAGTACAGCGAGAGGTCTTCCTCGGCCGGGATCGAGGCGATGATCTCGGCCTTGTAATGCTCGCCCATGTCGCGGAAGAAAGTGATGGCATCGTCGCGCGACTTCAGCGATCGGCTGACCGCCAGTTTCTCGCCCACGATCCTCTGCATCTCCTCCTCGATCTTCGGAAGGTCATCCGGCGTGAACGGGCGCTCGTAGGCGAAATCGTAGTAGAAGCCGCTTTCGATCACCGGGCCGATGGTGACCTGGGCGCCGGGATAGAGGCGCTGCACGGCCTGGGCCAGCAGATGCGCGGTGGAATGACGCAGGATCTCGAGCGCGTCGGGGTGCTTGTCGGTGACGATCTCGAGCGCAGCATCACGCTCGATGCGGTGGCTGGTGTCGACCAGCCTGCCGTCAACCTTGCCGGCAAGCGCGGCCTTTGCAAGGCCGGCCCCGATGTTGGCGGCGACTTCGGCCACCGTAACGGAGCCTTCGAATTCACGGCGGCTGCCGTCCGGGAGGGTGATCTGGAGCATGGTGTTCACTCTTGCGGTGGGCCGCCCGAGCAGTTCCGGGCGCAGGCGGCGGGCAACAAAAAAGGGCGCAAGCGCCCTCGGATCCGGGTGCTGGCGCGGCTGGCTGGGATCAATCGCGAGTAGTGGACATGTCGCACGCTCGGCCGGCGTTGCCGCGCGGCCACCTTTGATCGCGTTGTACGGGTCGCGGGGATTGCCGCCGCGTGGGGTGCAAAAGCTAGACCTCCCCGCCGCGCGCTGTCAAATCGCGCCGCGGGGGATGTGCCTTCAACGTGTCTCGATAAGCTCCACGCCGTCCATGCCCTGGGCCAGGCTGTGCAGGTCGCCACCCTGGGCCAGCTTGATCTTGAGGCGGACCTCGTTGGCCGAGTCCGCGTGGCGCAGCGCATCCTCGTAGGAAATCTCGCCCGCCTGGTACAGCTCGAACAGGGCCTGGTCGAAAGTCTTCATGCCAAGGTTGGTGGATTCCTTCATCACTTCCTTGAGCTTGTGGACCTCGCCGTCGCGGATGTAATCCTGCACCAGCGGCGTGCCCAGCAGCACCTCCAAGGCGATCCGGCGGCCCTTGCCATCAGGCGTGGGAATCAACTGCTGCGCGACCACGCCCTTCAGGTTCAACGAGAGGTCCATCAGCAGCTGGTTGCGGCGGTCTTCCGGGAAGAAGTTGATGATGCGGTCCATTGCCTGGTTCGCGTTGTTCGCATGCAGGGTGCACAGCACCAGATGGCCCGTTTCCGCGAACGCGATCGCGTGGTCCATGCCCTCGCGGGTGCGCACCTCGCCGATCATGATCACGTCGGGGGCCTGGCGCAGGGTGTTCTTGAGGGCGTTCTCCCAGCTGTCGGTGTCGATGCCGACCTCGCGCTGGGTGATGATGCAGCCCTCGTGCTTGTGCACGTACTCGATCGGATCCTCGATGGTGATGATATGGCCCGAGGAGTTCTGGTTGCGGTAGCCGATCATCGCTGCCAACGTGGTCGACTTGCCGGTGCCGGTGGCACCGACCAGGATCACGATGCCGCGCTTGGTCATAGACAGGGTCTTGATGACCGGCGGCAGGTTGAGCTCATCGCAGGTGGGGATGCGCGTCTCGATGCGCCGTAGCACCATGCCGACCTGGTTGCGCTGGTAGAAGCAGCTCACACGGAAGCGGCCTACACCGGACACGCCAATCGCGAAGTTGCACTCGTGGGTCTTCTCGAACTCCTCGCGCTGGTTCGGCGTCATCACGTTCAGCACCAGGTCGCGCGACTGCTGTGGCGTCAGCGGCGTCTGGGTGATCGGCTGCAGCCGCCCATGCACCTTGATCGTCGGCGGCATACCGGAGGTGACGAACAGGTCCGAGGCCTTCTTGTGCGACATCAGCTTGAGGTAGCTGGTGAAGTCGATGGTGCTCATTTTCGGCTCCTTCGGAGCGGGATTCGGGATTGGGGATTCGGGTTTGGGTAATGCCGCGCGTCGGCCAGATCAGGAAACCGGGTTTCGATCGAAGCGTGACGCCGAATGCCGCGGCACGGACGTGCTCTGAATCCCGAATCCCAAATCCCCAATCCCGGCTCTCAATCGAACAGACGCTTGTCCTTGGCGTACTCACGCGCGCTCTGGCGCGCAACCAGGCCGCGCTTGACGAGATCCTGCAGGCACTGATCCAGGGTCTGCATGCCGTACTGCTGGCCGGTCTGGATGGCCGAGTACATCTGCGCGACCTTGTCTTCGCGGATCAGGTTGCGGATGGCCGGGATGCCGACCATGATCTCGTGCGCGGCGACCCGGCCGCCGCCCACCTTCTTCAGCAGCGACTGCGAGATCACCGCGCGCAGGGACTCCGACAGCATCGAGCGAACCATCGGCTTCTCGCCGGCGGGGAACACGTCAATGATGCGGTCGATCGTCTTTGCGGCCGAGCTGGTGTGCAGGGTGCCAAACACGAGGTGGCCGGTTTCAGCGGCAGTGAGGGCGAGGCGAATGGTTTCCAGGTCGCGCAGCTCGCCGACCAGGATGTAGTCGGGGTCTTCGCGCAGGGCGGAGCGCAGCGCCTCGTTGAAGCCATGCGTGTCGCGATGGACCTCGCGCTGGTTGATCAAGCATTTGTTCGAGGTATGCACGAACTCGATCGGATCCTCGACGGTGAGGATGTGCCCGTACTCGTTCTTGTTGACGTGGTCGACCATGGCCGCCAGCGTGGTCGATTTGCCAGAGCCGGTCGGACCCGTGACCAGAATCAGACCCTGCGGCTGCTCGATCAGCTCGCGGAAAATCTTTGGCGCGTTGAGGTCTTCGAGGGTCAAGACCTCGGACGGAATGGTGCGGAACACCGCACCGGCGCCGCGGTTCTGGTTGAAGGCGTTGACGCGAAAGCGCGCCAGGCCGGGGATCTCGAAGGAGAAGTCGACCTCGAAGAACTCCTCGTAGTCGCGGCGCTGCTTGTCCGACATGATGTCGTAGATCAACGCGTGGACTTGCTTGTGGTCCAGCGCGGGAATATTGATGCGGCGCACGTCGCCATCGACCCGGATCATCGGCGGCAAGCCGGCCGACAGATGCAGGTCAGACGCCTTGTTCTTCACCGAGAACGCCAGAAGCTCAGCGATATCCATACACTCCCCTCACCCCGAACTGGCCATACCCGTCGGCGGTACGCCTCCCTGCACTGCCCGTGCAAAGCCGGCGATCGACAGGCCCGGGGTCGAGTATAGCCCCGCACCCGCCACCCCACGCCACCTGAACCCATGTCAACTCAAGCCACCGGCCCCGAGCCGCTCGTCGCCATCCTGGCCCGAATCGATGCCGCTGCCGCACGCGTCGGCCGCCGGGTCGAACTGCTGGCAGTCAGCAAGACCCACTCCGCCTCGGCGGTGGCGGCGGTGGCGGCTGCCGGCCAGCGCCGTTTCGGCGAGAATTACGTGCAGGAGGCCCAGGGCAAAATCGAGGCGCTGCGCCCGCTGGGCCTGCGCTGGCACCTGATTGGCCACCTGCAGTCCAACAAGGCGGCGCTTGCAGCCAGCCTGTTCGACTGCGTGGAAAGCGTGGACCGCCCAAAACTGCTGCCCCTGCTGGACGCGGGTCGCGCCGCCGCTGGCCTGCCCCCGCTGGACATCCTGCTGCAGGTCAACATCGACGACGAAACCACCAAATCCGGCTGCGCTCCAGCCGAACTGCCCGCGCTGGCCGAAGCTGTTCGCAGCTGTCCCCATTTGCGCCTGCGGGGACTGATGTCTATTCCAGCCCCCGCCCACGATCTCGCTGCGCGCGGCCGCAGCTTCGCCGCGCTGCGCATCCTGTTCGATGAACTTGCATCCAAGGACTCCGGCGTCGACACCCTGTCGATGGGCATGAGCGAGGACTTCGAGCTGGCGATTGCCGAGGGCGCGACCGAGGTGCGGGTGGGCAGTGCCCTGTTTGGGGCGAGGACAGCCGCGGATCGGGAATCGGGCATCGGCAATCGATAAGGGGCTGCTCGCCCCCAGCTATGCTGTGCTCCGAAACTCTCTGCCCCATCAGCAGCCCTGGCCACCCTTCGCATGTCGATTCCCGATTCCCGACTCCCGACTCCCGGCTCCACTGCCTTCATCGGCGGCGGCAATATGGCGCGATCGCTGATCGCCGGACTGCAGCGGCGTGGGCTGGATGCGGGGCTGATTACGGTCGCCGAGCCACAGGCGTCGCTGCGCGAGGCGCTGGCGGAAGAGTTTGGCGTGCGCACCTGCGAAGAGGGCCGCGAGGCGGTGATCGGCGCCGAAGTGGTCGTGCTGGCGGTCAAGCCGCAGGTGATGCAGGCCGTCTGCGAGCACCTGCGCGGCCATGTCGACGACGCAGTGTCGGTATCGGTGGCGGCAGGCGTCTCCTGCGCACGCCTGGGTGAGTGGCTGGGCAGCGGCCGCGTCGTGCGGGCCATGCCCAATACTCCCGCCCTGCTGGGCGCCGGTGCCACTGGCCTGCATGCGCCGCAGGGGCTGAGCGCCGAGGATCGCAGCCGCGCGGAGGCCGTGCTCGCCAGCGCCGGGCTGTGCGTCTGGGTGGAAGACGAAGCCCAGATGGACGTTGTAACCGCGCTCTCCGGCAGCGGCCCGGCCTACTTTTTCCTGCTGGTGGAGGCGCTGGTGAAGGCTGCCGCCGCCCAGGGCCTGCCGCGCACAACGGCGCAAGCTCTGGCTGGACAAACCGCGCTGGGCGCTGCCCGAATGCTGGTGGAGTCCGGGGAGGATCCCGCCGAACTCCGACGGCGTGTAACGTCCCCGGGCGGCACCACCCAGGCCGCCATCGAAACCCTGCAGGCCGGCGGCATCGAGCCGCTGATCGCCTCCGCCATCGAGGCCGCCGTGCGCCGCGGCCGCGAGCTCGGCGGCTGACCCCCAAACCGCATCCGGAGCCTCCAGCAATGAGCTATTTCGCCCAGGCCGGCGCCCTGTTGATCGAAGTGGTGATGAGCCTGATCGCCGCTCTGTTCCTGCTGCGCCTGGCCCTGCCCATGGTCGGCGCCAATTTCTACAACCCGATCTGCCAGTTCATCTATCGGACCACCCATGGCGTCATCGCGCCGTTGCGCCGCGCCCTGCCGCCGGTAGGACGCTTCGAAACCAGCGCTGCGATCGTGGCTTGGGCCGTGGTGATGCTGAAAACCTGGCTGGTGATGGCACTGGGAGGCCGCATGCTGGGACTGCTGCCCACGCTCGTGCTGGGCCTCGCCGATCTGCTCGGCCTGCTGCTGTCGATCGCCTTCTGGTTGATCCTGGTCCGCGCAATCCTGAGTTTCTTCGCTCCCAGCCAGCCCCACCCTGCCCTGCCCCTGATTGGCCAGCTCACGGAGCCGCTGCTTGCACCGTTCCGTCGCCTGCTGCCGGCCGCAGGCGGCCTCGACTTCTCGCCGCTGCTTGCAATGCTGACCCTGCTGATTGCGCGGGTGCTGTTGGTGGCGCCGCTCACCGATTTCGGCCTGATGCTGGCCCGACAGGGGCTGTAGCGACCGCCAAGCGCCACGTCCTGCAGACAACCACGACTCGCGCGCGTTCTATGCTGCCGGGTCCATAGCCTCTTACCAGGAGATCCCCATGCGCCTCTTCCGACTTGGCCTCGCCGGACTGCTGCTGCTCGCGCCCGCGCTGGCGGTCGCTCAGAGCAGCACCAAGCGCGGCGAGTACACCGTGCACTACAGCGCCCTGCCCACCACCCTGCTGACGCCCGAGGTGGCACGCAACAGCGGAATTACCCGCTCGGCCAGCCGCGGCCTGCTCAACATCGCCGTGCTCAAGGATGGCGAGATCATGCCGGAGGCGGTCACTGCCAGCGTCGAGGCCGCCGCCATCAACCCCGCCGGCCAGCGCCAGAACCTGCGCATGCGCGAGGTCCGCGAAGGCAGCGCGATCTACTATCTCGGCGAACCGCGGATCAGCGAAGGCGAGCGCCTCGACTTCGAGGTGCGCATCACCCCGGCCGACGGCGAACAGATCACGCTGCGCTTCGCCACTCACTTCCACAACCGTTGAGCCCATGAGCCTGATCGCCATCCGCCACGGCCAGGCTTCGTACGGCGCCGCCGACTACGACCAGCTGTCCGAGGCCGGTTACGAGCAGTCGCGACGTCTGGGGCGATGGCTGGCCAGCCACGCATCGCCGCCGGAGCGGGTGGTGCTGGGCGGCATGCGCCGGCACCGGCAGACCTGGCAAGCGCTGGCCGAGGCCTATGCCGCGGCCGGCATCGCGCTGCCTGAGCCCGAAATCGACCCTGATCTGAACGAGTTTGACCATCGCGCCGTGCTGGATGGGTATGCCCGCCAGCATGTCGGCGACCCCGCGCTGTTCCACGCCGTGCCGGACAGCCGCCCTGACCCTCGGCAGGTGCTGCAGCAGCTGCTGGCTGCGCTCACGGCCTGGACCGAAGATCGCATCGAGGACCTGCCGGAACGCTGGCCCGAGTTCCAGGCCCGCACCCGCGCCGGCGCCACGCGCCTGCGCCCCGGGGCCGGCACCGTGCTGGCGGTGAGTTCAGGCGGTGTGCTGTCCCAGTTCGCCCAGGCCGCGCTGGAAACCAGCAACGCCCGCGCCATCGAGCTCAATCTCAGCCTGCGCAACAGCGCGCTCTGCGAGTTCCACCACCGCACCGGCGACCTGCGGCTGGCCAGCTGGAACAACGTTCCTCACCTGGCGGAAGCGCGGGAGCTTTGGACGTATTTCTGAGCCGCCGGGACTGGGGATTCGGGATTCGGGATTCGTTAGGAGCCAGAGCGTTGTACGTATCGGGGATGCAGCAGCTGATGTGCGGAGATGCTCCCGCTCTTGCGAATCCCGAATCCCCAACCCCGAAGTACCTCGGGCGCCTCAGCGCCCGCGGTACTTGTCATACAAGCGCGTGTGCTTGCTGGACAGATCGATCTCACGCCCACGGATCCAGGCGCGCTCAACATGGGTGCGGGCTTCCAGCGGGTCGCCGTCGGCGATGACCATAGTGGCGAGCTTGCCGGGCTCCAGTGAGCCGACCTGGTCGGCCACGCCGAGGATCTCCGCCGGTGACAGGGTGATCGCGCGCAGGGCGTCCTCGAAGCTCAGGCCATGCGCTACCGCGCTGGCGGCGTGATACGGCAGGTTGCGCAGGTTGGCGGTGTCGAAGCTGTCGCCGGGGCTGGCAATCGCGAAGCGCACGCCGGCCGCCTTGAGCTGCGCGGCCTGGGTGAACACCGCGTCGACCGGGTCGTGACGGCGCAGCGGCAGCACATGGGTGCCGCCGAGGATCACAGCCACGTCCATCGAGCGCAGGCGATCGGCGACGCGCCAGGCTTCAACGCCACCGACCAGCACGGCGCGCAGGCCGAACTCGGCGGCGAAATCCAAGGCCTCGCCAATCGCCTGGGCATCACCGGCGTGCAGGAATACCGCCATGTCCCCGCCCAGCACCGGCTGCATGGCCGCCAGTCGCAGGTCGGGCACGGCAATGCGACCCGCCGCATCGGCTTCGCCGTATTCGCGCGCGCGCTCGAAGGCTCGCCGCAGGCCGCGCAGCTTTTCGGCATTGGCCCGGCGCGCGCTGTCGGCCATCTCGGCGGGCAGCCAGGGTGGCAGGCTGACCTGCGGCCAGACCACGTGCAGCCCGACCGGCGCCTTGAGGGTGAGATCTTCCCAGGTCCAGCCGTCGAGCTGGATGAGGGCCGAGGTGCCGGTGATGACGCTGGACGCGCTGGCCTGGGGTGCGGTCAGGGCCATCAACACGCCGTTGGCGCGGGTGACCGGAATCAGCTCACTCTCCGGGTTGACCGCGACTTCAGCACGGGCGTTGGCCGCGTTCAGTCCGACCTCCGACATGTCGAGGGTGGCGCGCACGGCGCCGATCTCGGTCAGACCCAGCACGCTGTGGGCGGCGATCAGGCCGGGGTAAACCTGCTTGCCGCTGGCGTCGATGCGGTCCGCACCGTCGAGCGCGACCTCAGAGCCGCCGACAGCGACGATGCGCTCGCCCTCGATGCGTACACGCCCGTTTTCGATGCGTGCGCCGCTGACGGTATGCACGGTGCCGCCGTCAATGACGATCGGACGCTCGGCCGGACGCGCCGGCGGGCCCGGCTGGGCAAGAACGAGGCCACTTGCGGCCAGCAGGCCGACGGCGCACAGCAGGCGCGCGCGCAAGCCAGAGGTGTCAATGCACATGGTCGTTTTTCCCGCAGCTGTTGAGTTCGGCTCCATCGTGGTACAGGCCGCGGAAGGCCCCGAAGTGCGCCAGCCAGTTGAGGTCGGACTGCAGCATGCGCATGCGCGCCGCAGCCACGCCGGGATCGGAGGGTGCGGCCGGCTTCGCAGCCACCTGCATGGACTGGCTGCGGCGGCGGTCGGCGGCCGCCAGCGCGATCAATCGCTCGCGCTCCGAGTCCACCGCCAACCGAAGGCGCAGGTCCTCGGCACGGTCGAAATAGAGCCGGCCGTCTATCCAGGTCTGCTGCGCCACGGCGTAGCTGGACATCGGGTGCGCGTTCCACAGCACCAGGTCGGCGTCGAGGCCCTCTCGAATGGCACCCACGCGTTTCTCCACCCCAAGCTGGATGGCCGGGTTCAGGGTGACCAGCTTCCAGGCCTCCTCGTCGCTCAAGCCGCCGTAGCGCAGGGCCTTGGCCGCTTCGGTGTTGAGCCGGCGCGCCAGCTCGTTGCTGTCGGAGTTGAAGGACGTGACCACGCCGGCGCGCACCATCAGCGCGCCGTTGTACGGAATCGCATCGGCGACTTCCATCTTGAACGCCCACCAGTCCGAGAAGGTGGAAGCGCCGGCGCCGGCCTCGGCCAACTCGCGCGCCACCTTGTAGCCCTCCAGCACGTGCTGGAAGCTGGCCACGCGGAATCCGAATTCCTGCGCCAGCCGCACGAACATCAGGATCTCGTCCTGCCGGTAGGAATGGATGTGGACCAGACGCTCGCCGCGAAGGATCTCGACCAGCGCGTCCAACCGAAGGTCGGGCCGCACCGGCTCGCCGCGGGCCACGGCCTGTTCGTAGCCGCGCGCAGCCAGGAAATGGTCGCGCAGGATCTGCTCCACGCCCATCCGGGTCTGCGGGTAGCGCGTGGTCATGCCCTCGCCCCAGTTGGACTGCTTGACGTTCTCGCCCAGCGCGAACTTGACCCCCGAGGGTGCGCCCTCGAACACCAGGCCGGCTGCGTCCGCGCCCCAGCGCAGCTTGATGACCGCGTTCTGCCCTCCCATGGGGTTGGCCGAGCCGTGCAGCAGGTTGGCGCTGGTGACGCCGCCCGCCAGCTGCCGGTAAAGATTGATGTCGGTCGGGTCGAGCACATCGGCGACGCGCACCTCGGTGGTGACCGCGTGCGAGGGCTCATTGACGTTGCGCGAGATCGCCGTATGCGAATGCGCGTCGATGATGCCGGCGGTCAGATGCATGCCGGCAGCCTCGACCACGCGCGCGCCGGCAGGCGCGGACAGGGCGGTGCCCACCGCAGCGATGCGGCCGCGGCGCACCAGCACATCGGCGTTTTCCAGAACGCCGCGGCTGTCGTTGGTCCACACCGTGGCACCCCGGAACAACAGGGCCTCGGGCTGCTCGGGCAGGCGCTCGCGGGCGTACTCGCCGGCGGGATAGCCGGCCAGCACCGGGATCGCGGGCGCCGTCTCGTCGCAGCGGGCGGCCGGCTCGGGCTGGCCCTCACCGCGGCCGCCAAAGCCGAAGCGGCGGCCATCGACAGTTTCGGCAAAGCCCTCGATGCGGCCATCGGCGAGTTGCGTCAGCTCGATGCGGGCGGTGCCGGCCGGCCAGCCCTCGGGCAGGCTCTCGGGCAGGCCCAGCCAGCGGCCGTCGACACGCTTCAGCTTGAGTCGCACATCACCGGCCACCAGCTCGCGGGTATCGCCGCTGCCTTCGAGGCTCCAGTCCGCCGCCGACCCGCCGCCGTGCCAGCGCACCGACAGCAGGGTGCCCGGTTCGCGCTGGGCGAGCGGGGCCAGCTCGAAGCGCTCGCCCTCCACCCAGACCTCGAACATCCTGGCCTGCGCGTCGCGCAGCAGCCCAGCCTCGGCCACCACCAGATTGGCCAGTTGGCCCGGCGCGATCCGGCCCAACCGATCGGAGGCGCCCAACAATTCGGCCGGCGCCACGGTGAGCGCGCGCAGGGCTGCGTCCTCGGACAGTCCGGCGGCGACCGCGCGCCGCAGGGCCGGCCAGAACTGTTTGGCGGGATCACGCAGGCCACGGGTGCTGAGCGCAAAGCGCAGCCCGGCCGCCTCGACGCGGGCGGCATTGGCCGGCGCCTGCTCCCAGTGCTGCAGTTCGGCCAGCGCGGTTTGCAGGGCTACGCCGGGCTGTTCCACCGCCGGCACCTCGGGAAAACTCAGCGGCAGCACCAGCGGCATGCCGTAGTCGCGCAGCTGCGGCAGCAGCCGGTATTCATGCCCGCTGCCGACCAGTACACCGTCCAAGTTGAACTCGGTGCGAATCGCGGCGAATCGGCCGGCATCGAGCTCATCGTCCATCAGCATGAACACGCGCTGGCGGCCTGCCGCTGCAGGGCCCAGTTCCGCCAGGCTCTGGCTGTGCTGCAGACGTTCGGGCGACAGGCCACGGCCCGGGCGGGCCGATTGCCGTTGCGCGTACCAGCGTGCATCCAGCAGGCTCTGGCGGATCAATGCCAAGCTGCCCATCAGCGAGCCCGGGTACTCCTGGCCAAACTGGAAGTCGAGGCCGAACACCTGCACGGTGTCGGCGGCCAGCAGGGCGTCGCGCCGCGGCGCCTCGTCGACCAGGCTCAGCAGGGCGCCTTGCCCGGCGAGGATGCCGGCCTGCGGCAGGCTGTGGGCAGCGGTGAAGCCCAGCTCTCGCAGCAGCTTGGCCTCGGCGGGTTTGTAGTCCAGCACGGCGGCGGCCGAGCGCTCGGGGCGCGCGCGCCGATTCCAATGCGGCGTGCCGGGCTGGTCAGCCTGCTGGTCGTGCGGCAGGGGCTGGCCGCGCTGCGGTCCGCGGATGCCGCCGCGCTGATGATCCGCAGGCAGGCCAAGGGTGCTTGATACTTCGATGAAGCCCGGGAAAACCGTGGCACCACCCATGTCGCGCACGGGCGTGCCTGTAGGCACGCGCACCGACGGCCCCACCGCTTCAATGCGGCCGTCGCGCAGCAGTACCGTGGCGCTCTCAAGCACACGGCCGGGCTCGCTGATGACGCGTGCATTGACGAGCGCGACGCTGCGCACCGGCCGATCCGCCACGCCCTCACTGGGCAGGCTGCGCTGCTGAGCCGAAGCCGGCGATCCGGCAAGGCCAAGTGCAAACGCCAGCAGCGCCAACGTACACGCCACGCCGGCTCGCGCCGACGGTGATTCAAGTTGCATGGGATCGCCCTCCGCCCCGAACGGGGCCAGCAGCCACCTTACGGGGCTGCTGGACCACCGGCGAAGCGCCATTGGTCACGCGTTGCGGCGCGGGCTGACTACACCGGCAGCGACTGCACGCCGCGCTTGCGTACGATCAGCAGGGCAAGCTCCAGCGACTGCTCATAGTTGAGGCGCGGGTCAACCGTGGAGCGATAGGCGCGTTCGAGATCGGTGTCGGTGAGGTCGCGCGCGCCGCCGGTGCACTCGGTGACGTTCTCGCCGGTCAGTTCGAGGTGCACGCCGCCGAGACGGGTACCCGCCGCAGCGTGCAGATCGAAAGCCTGTTCGAGCTCGCTGCGGATATTGTCGAAACGCCGGGTCTTGAAACCGTTGTTGGTCGACTCGGTGTTGCCGTGCATGGGATCGGCTACCCACAGCACGCGGCGGCCTTCGCGCCGGATCGCCTCCAGGTGCGACGGTAGCTCGGCGGCGATCTTGGCGGCTCCCATGCGATGGATGAAGGTCAGGCGCCCAGGCTCGTTGTCGGGGTTGAGCGCATCAGCCAGGCGCAACAGGGCCTCGGGCTTTACGCCCGGACCCACCTTGACCGCGACCGGATTGCGGATCCCGCGCATGTACTCGCTGTGCGCGCCGTCCAGAGCCGCCGTGCGCATACCGATCCACGGGTAATGCGTTGACAGGTTGAACCAGCCCCAATTGCGCGGCACCTGACGGGTAAGGCTTTCCTCGTAGTCGAGCAGAAGGGCCTCGTGCGAGGTGTAGAAGTCCACCCGCCGTACGCCCTGCGAGTGCTCGCCAGAGAGCGTTTCCATGAAGCGCACGCCATCGCCGATGGCGCGCACCATGCGGTGGTATTCCTCGGCCAAGGGCGAGTGGCTGACCCAACCAAGGTCCCAATACTCAGGATGGTGGAGGTCGGCGAAACCGCCATCGATAAGGGCACGAACAAAGTTCATGGTCAGCGCCGAGCGCGAGTGAGCCTCGATCAGGCGCCGCGGGTCAGGCACACGGGATTCGGGGGTGAAAGCCGGCGAGTTGATGATGTCGCCGCGATAGCTGGGCAGCTCCACGCCATCGCGCACCTCGGTGTCGGCCGAGCGCGGCTTGGCGTACTGGCCGGCAAAGCGGCCGACCCGGATGACCGGAAGGCGCAGGCCATAGACCAGCACCACGCTCATCTGCAGCAGTACCTTCAGGCGGTTGGACACCAACCCGGACTCGCAGTCGCTGAAGCTCTCCGCGCAGTCGCCGCCCTGAAGCAGGAATCTCTGGCCCTCCTGCGCTTCGGCCAGCTGCTTCTTGAGCGCAAGAATCTCCAGCGAGGTCACCAAGGGCGGCAAACGCCTCAGCTCGGAGAGAGTGCCATCAAGCGCACCGCGATCCGGATAGCGCGGCTGCTGCAGCGCAGGACGCGCGCGCCAGGAGGCGGGAGCCCAGTCGGAGGGCAGGTTGACGGCTTCGAGACTACGATCGGACGGCATGACGGGTTCCTGTGCTGCAATGCGGCAGCACTCGATCATGCCACACGCGCTCGCGGGACCCGTGCAGACCCAGGCATGGATCCAAACCGTCACACGCCCTGCGCCGCCTCAGCGTGCCCCGCCGCGAAGCCCCGCCCACAGTGCACCTGCCCCGAGGCCGATGAACCACGCAAGCGTCCAAGCAGGCATGGAGATGCCGAGGAAGGTCCAGTCGATCTTGGCGCAGTCCCCGGATCCGGTGAACACCATCTCGGCTACCCGGCGAAGCGGGAAATTGCCGACCATATAGCTCAGCTCCATGCCACCGCAGCTGGGCACATCACCCGCCGGCAGCGTCTGCATGCGTACGTGCCAGCCGGCGATGCCCGCCCCCACCGCCGCAGCAAGCCCCACCAGACCGGCATTGAGACGGCGCAGCCAGACCGGCCGCGGACCAAACACGGCGCCGGACAGGAAGAACACGGCCATCACAACGAAAGCAATGCGCTGCAGGATGCACAGCGGACAAGGCAGCATCAGCATGCCGTGCTCGACATAGAGCGCATATCCGAGCAAACCGGCGCAGAGCAAAAACCCGGTGAGGTACTGCGCGCGGAAACTCCAGCTGAAGGGATTCATCGGATCGGACTCTCTTGGTGGCTGAATGGCGCGCTCGCCGCGGAAGAGCATCGACTGTCGATGCATGCGCCCCAGGCCAACAAGGACCCGTGCACCGGCCGCAGGTTCCCGCCCGCGGAAGCTTCAATGCAGCAAAAGCAAAAGCCCCGGCTTGGCCGGGGCTTTTGCTGGAATCACGAGACGAAGATTACTCGGCGACTTCGTCAGCTGCGGACTCGGCAAGCTGCGGGCGGTCGACGAGCTCGACATAGGCCATCGGAGCGCTGTCGCCAGCGCGGAATCCGCACTTGAGCAGGCGCAGGTAGCCGCCGGGACGCGAGACATAGCGCGGGCCGATCTCGACGAAGAGCTTGCCGACCGCGACCTTGTCGCGCAGGCGGGCAAACGCAAGGCGCCGGTTTGCGACGCTGTCAATCTTGGCAAGCGTGATCAGAGGCTCCGCAACGCGGCGCAGCTCCTTTGCCTTGGGCAGGGTGGTGCGGATCAACTCGTGCTTGATCAGGGAAGCAGCCATGTTGCGGAACATGGCTTCGCGATGGGCGCTGTCGCGGTTCAACTTGCGGCCCGATTTCTGGTGGCGCATGGACTGGATTCCTTAAGAATGCTGACACTGCTGGATTTCGCTGTCGCCATCCTGGCGTTGCCACTGCGGACTGCGGATGGTCCTGACCGGCCCTCCATGGCCGATCGTCCGAGGGCCTTGGGCCCATCGGAAAATGCTGTCTGCTCAGCCGAGCATGCCTTGCTGGAGACCAGCAGGCGGCCAATTCTCGAGCTTCATACCGAGCGAAAGACCACGCTGGGCGAGGACCTCCTTGATCTCGGTCAGAGACTTCTTGCCGAGATTGGGCGTCTTCAGAAGCTCGACCTCGGTGCGCTGGATCAGGTCACCGATGTAGTAGATGTTCTCGGCCTTGAGCCAGTTGGCCGAACGCACCGTCAGTTCGAGATCGTCGATCGGGCGCAACAGAATTGGATCGACGCCTGTAGCCACCTGCTTGGACTCGCCGCGCTGGCGCTGGGTGAAATCCCCGAACACCGACAGCTGGTCCGCCAGAATATCAGCGGCGGTGCGGACAGCGTCCTCAGCATCGATGGTGCCGTTGGTCTCGATGTCGAGGACCAACTTGTCGAGGTTGGTACGCTGCTCGACACGGGCGCTCTCGACCGCAAAGGCCACGCGGCGGACAGGCGAGAAAGACGCATCAAGCATCAGTCGACCGATCGCGCGCGACTCCTCGTCAGGCCTGCGCCGCGCCGAAGCCGGCTGGTAGCCCAGCCCGCGCTCGACCTTGAGGCGCATGCTGAAAGCCACGTCCTTTGTCAGGTTGCAGATCACGTGTTCCGGGTTGACGATCTCGACGTTGTGGTCGGTGCGAATATCGCCCGCCAGCACCACACCCGCACCCTGCTTGCTCAGAGTGAGTGTGGATTGATCAACGTTGTGCATGCGCAGCGCGACGTCCTTGAGGTTCAGCAGGATCTCAAGGACATCCTCCTGGATGCCTTCAACCGTCGTGTACTCATGCAACACGCCGTCGATCTCGACCTCGGTAATGGCAAAACCCGGGATCGACGACAGCAGTACGCGGCGAAGGGCGTTGCCGAGCGTATGGCCGTAACCACGCTCCAGCGGTTCTACAACCACCTTTGCGCGGTTCGGGGCAATGCGTTCGATGCCGATGCCGCGCGGACGCAGCACCTGGGTGGCGGAAACGGACATTCGGCAATTCTCCTGGGATTACTTCGAGTACAGCTCAACGATCAGATTCTCGTTGATGTCCGAGGGCAGATCCGCACGCTCCGGAACCGCCTTGAACACGCCGCTGAACTTCTTGCTGTCGACGTCGATCCAGTTCGGAACGAGGTCCATCTGCTGGGCCAGTGCGCTGGCCTCCTGCACGCGCAGCTGACGCTGGGCACGCTCTGTGAGTGCAACCGCATCACCCGGCTTGATCTGGAAGGAAGCCAGGTTCACCGGCTTTCCATTCACAAGAACACCGCAATGACTGACCAACTGGCGGGCCTGCGGACGGGTGACAGCGAACCCCATCCGGTAGACCACGTTATCGAGGCGGGACTCCAGGATCTGGAGCAGGTTCTCACCGGTGTTGCCGCGGCGGTTGGATGCCTTGCGGTAGACGTTGCGGAACTGACGCTCCAGCAGGCCATAGATGCGCTTGACCTTCTGCTTCTCGCGCAGCTGAACCGCGTAGTCGGAAAGCCGACCCTTACGGGCGGCGCCGTGCTGGCCGGGCTTTTGCTCCAGCTTGCACTTCGAGTCGAGCGCGCGCGCGGGGCTCTTGAGACTGAGGTCTGCACCCTCGCGACGGGCGAGCTTACAGGTGGGGCCGATGTAACGTGCCATGATTTAGGACTCCTGGGGCTGTGCGTCAGACGCGCCGCTTTTTGGGCGGACGACAGCCGTTGTGCGGGATCGGGGTAACGTCGATGATGTTGGTGACCTTGTAGCCCACCGCGTTCAGCGAACGCACCGACGATTCGCGGCCTGGGCCGGGGCCCTTGATCCGTACTTCCAGGGTCTTCAAGCCGTACTCGAGTGCAGCACGACCGGCCTTTTCCGCCGCCACCTGCGCCGCGAACGGAGTCGACTTTCGCGAACCGCGGAATCCGGCGCCGCCAGAAGTCGCCCAGCTCAGTGCGTTGCCCTGGCGGTCCGTGATGGTGATGATGGTGTTGTTGAAAGACGCGTGGACATGGGCGATGCCGTCCGTGACGACGCGGCGAATCTTCTTCTTGCCCTTCTGGGCAGCCTGCTTGCTCATGACCGGTCCTTACCTTTTGATCTGCTTGCGCGGGCCCTTGCGGGTACGCGCGTTGGTCCGCGTCCGCTGGCCGCGCATGGGAAGGCCGCGGCGATGGCGCAGGCCCCGGTAGCAACCCAGATCCATCAGGCGCTTGATACTCATGCCAACTTCGCGGCGCAGGTCGCCTTCCACGATGAATTTGGCAACCTCGGCGCGAAGACGCTCGATCTCGGCTTCGGTCAGGTCCTTGATCTTGGTATTGGAGACCACGGTGGCGGTCTCGCAGATCTTCTTCGATCGGGTACGGCCGATCCCGTAAATGCTCTGAAGCCCCACCCAGACATGTTTCTGGACGGGAAGGTTTACACCCGCGATGCGCGCCATGAGGCGATCTCCAACAAGGTTTCGCAGTGAATCGGAAAGTATACGGTGGCTTCGAGGACAATGGTAGTCCCAGGGTGCCAATACAACGGCACCCCTGAGGGCACGGGGAGATGGTGCCCGTGCTCCGGCGTTGTTGGTTCACGCGACCCGGAGCCAGCGGCACCGGGTCGAGATGGGTCCAACTACCCGCGCGAGAAGCCGGCGCGCGGGCCGCCCTTCAGATTGGCCTTCTTCAACAGGCTGTCATACTGATGCGACATCAGATGCGCCTGAATCTGGGCCATGAAATCCATGACGACGACCACGACGATCAGCAGCGAGGTGCCGCCGAACAGGTTGGCCACTTGCGGGGGCAGGTTCGCGCCGATTCGCATGAACTCGGGCAACAAGCAGACCGCGACAAGATAGATCGAACCGGCCAAGGTCAGCCGCGTCAGCACGCCGTCCACGTAATCGGCCGTTGCCTTGCCTGGCCTGATGCCCGGGATCAGGGCACCCGACTTCTTCAAATTCTCCGCCGTTTCCTGCGAGTTGAAAACCAGGGCGGTATAGAAGAACGCGAAACCCATGATCAATGCGCCGTACAACACCATGTAGAGCGGCTGGCCGGGTGAAAGAGCTTGCGACAGATCAGTCAACCAACCAACGCTGCCCGCTTCACCGAACCAGGTCGCTGCGGTACCTGGAAACAGGATGATGCTGGAGGCGAAGATCGCAGGGATCACGCCGGCCATGTTGAGCTTCAGCGGCAGATGTGAGCTCTGGTTCATGTAGGCCTGGCGTCCGCCCTGCCTGCGGGCGTAGTTGACCGTGATTCGCCGCTGTCCGCGCTCAACGAAGACGACAAAAGCGGTAATGCCAAGCGCCACGGCAAAGAGCACGATCACGGTCAACGGGTTCATCTCGCCCTGGGCAACCTGCCCGAGCGTGGTAATCACCGCGCCAGGAAGGGTCGAAACGATGCCTGCAAAGATGATGAGAGAGATACCGTTTCCGACGCCACGCTCCGTCACCTGCTCACCGAGCCACATCAGGAACAGGGTGCCGGCAGTCAAGGAAACAACTGCTGTGAAGATAAACCCCGGGCCAGGATTGAAAACGACGGGGCCAATCGAGCTGACCTGCCCCTGCAGCATCAGCGCAATTCCGAACGCCTGGAACACCGCCAACAGAACGGTACCGATGCGCGTGTATTGCGTAATCTTGCGCCGACCGCTCTCACCTTCCTTACGGAGCTGCTGGAGCGTGGGGAAAATCTGGGAGGACAGCTGGACGATGATCGACGCCGAGATGTAAGGCATCACGTTCAGGGCAAACACGCTCATTCGCTCGAGCGCACCGCCAGAGAACAGATTGAACATCTGGACTACGCCACCCTGACCTTCGAACAGCGAGGTCATCGCATCAGGGTTTACGCCCGGCACCGGGACGAAGGTGCCGAACCGGTAGACGATCAACGCACCCAGCACGAACAGCAGCCGCTGACGCAGCTCGGTCAGCTTGCCAAGAGCGGCGAGGCCGCTTGCACCCGCGATGCCGGACTGGGCCACGACTTACTCCACCGAACCGCCGGCTGCCTCGATGGCAGCCTTCGCACCCGCAGTCGCCGAAAGACCACGAATGGTGACCTTCCGGGAAAGATCGCCCTTCTTGACAATCTTGGCAGTGCGAGCAGCCGTCGAAACCAGCTTGGCAGCCTGCAGGGCAGGAAAATCAATCACATCGCCGTCGATCAGGGCCAGCTGATAAAGGAACACCTGGGCGACATCGTCCTTCATCTTGGAGCGGAAGCCGACCTTGGGCAGACGGCGCTGAAGGGGCATCTGACCACCTTCGAAGCCGGCCTTGACCTTACCCTTGCCGGTGCGTGCGAACTGACCCTTGTGGCCGCGACCGCAGGTCTTGCCGAGCCCGGAGCCGATACCCCGACCGACGCGCACACGCTCTTTGCGGGCGCCGTCGGCAGGCTTGAGAGAATTGAGACGCATGGTAAATCTCCTTGGCCGGACCGCTTACTGCTCGACGCGGACCAGGTAATACACGGTGTTGATCAGGCCCCGCACGCAGGGGTTGTCCGGCAATTCGCGAACGTCGTTGATCTTGCGGAGCCCAAGTGCCTTCACCGACAGGCGATGACGAGCCTGGGTCCCGCGAAGGCCCTTGACCAAACGAACCTTGACGGTCTTTTCGTTAGCCATGGCTGATCTCCTCCAGCTTCTTGCCGCGCTTGGCTGCGATCTTCGAGGGGGAGTGCATTGCCTGCAGGCCCTTGATGGTGGCGCGAACCAGATTGATGGGGTTACGCGAACCCACGGCCTTGGCAAGGATGTTCTTCACGCCAGCCGCTTCGAGGACAGCGCGCATGGCGCCGCCAGCGATAACGCCGGTACCCTCGGACGCCGGCTGCATGTACACACGCGCCGCGCCATGGTTGGCCTTGACCGGGTACCACACGGTACCGCCGTTCAGCTCGACGGATACCATGGCCTTACGGGCGTACTCCATGGACTTCTGAATGGCGACCGGCACCTCACGGGCCTTGCCATAGCCGAAGCCGACGCGGCCGGCACCATCACCCACCACCGTCAAAGCGGTGAAAGTGAACTGGCGACCGCCCTTGACCGTCTTGGAGACGCGATTGACGGCCACAAGCTTTTCCAGCATGCCGTCGCTGTTGTCACGATCGTTCGAGCTCATCTGCAATCTCTCGGAGTTACGACCCATCGGGTCGCTTGTAGTTGTATTGGATCAGGACCGAGGCCAGGCCTCGATCAGAACTTCAGACCACCTTCACGCGCGGCATCCGCCAGGACCTGAATACGGCCGTGGTAGCGGAAACCCGAGCGATCAAACGCAACTTTCTCAACACCCGCGGCCAAGGCACGCTCGGCGATCACGCGCCCCACTTTGGCGGCCGCATCCTTGTTCTTGCTGCCGGAGAGACCCTCACGCACCGAAGCCTCGGTGGTTGAGGCCGCAGCCAGCACCTTGCTGCCATCGGCAGTGAACAGCTGAGCGTAGATATGCTGCCCGGAACGCGCCACCGAAAGCCGGGCGACGCCAAGTTCGCGAATGTGTGAGCGCGTGGTTTTGGCACGGCGCAGTCGAGCAATTTTCTTTTCCATGGGACTGTCCTTGAAAGCGGAAGACGAATAGTGGACGGCCGTTTGACCGCATTACGCCTTCTTGGCTTCCTTCATCACGATCTTCTCGCCGGCATACCGCACGCCCTTGCCCTTGTAAGGCTCCGGCGGACGGAAAGCGCGGATCTTGGCGGCAACCTGACCCACCACCTGCTTGTCGGCGCCCTTGATCAAGATTTCGGTCTGAGTGGGAACCTCGATGGTGATCCCATCCGGCGCACTGAACACGACAGGGTGGGAGAAACCGAGGCTCAGGTTCAGGTCGCGACCCTGCACGGCGGCGCGGTAGCCGACGCCCACCAGCTCGAGCTTCCGGGTGTATCCCTCGGAAACGCCGGTGATCATATTGGCCAGGAGAGCGCGGAAGGTGCCGGTCAGGGCGACCAGATCATCATTGGCGGCGCTCAAGCGCAGCTCGGCGCCCTCCATTTCAACGTCGACGCCGGCAGGGCGAACGACGCTGAGATCGCCTTTGGGGCCCTTCACCGAAAAGGCTTGGTCAGTCTGGCTGAACTCGACCCCGGCGGGCAGTGCGATTGGCTTTTTGGCAACGCGTGACATAGTTCGGAATCCTCTTAGGCGACCAGACCCAGGACCTCGCCGCCAAGGCCTTCAGCCCGAGCCTGCGAATCAGTCATGATGCCCTTGGAGGTGGAAACAATGGCGATGCCAAGCCCGCCCAGAACCCTGGGAAGCGCAGCCTTGCCGCGATACTGGCGCAGACCGGAGCGTGAGAAGCGCTCGAGCTTCTCGATGACCGGCTTGCCCATGTAGTACTTGAGTGCGATTTCCAGCACGGGCTTCTTGTCGGCCTCGACAACCTGTATATCTCCGATGTAACCCTCGTTCTTCAGCAGACCGGCAATCGCCAGCTTCAGCTTGGAGGAGGGCATCCGGACGGACTTCTTGCCGACAGCGGCCGCATTGCGAATGCGGACGAACATATCGGCGATGGGATCAGTCATGCTCATGGGTACATCCTTGAGTTAGCACCGATATCCGCTTTCGCGAATCGATTGGAAAAGGCGAACGCCCAGGTCGAAGCCCGGGCGGCCCGCCAGTGTATCGCGCTGGATAAAGCTTTACCAGCTGGCCTTGCGCAGGCCCGGCACATCGCCGCGCATCGTCGCCTCGCGGAGCTTGTTACGCCCCAGGCCGAACTTGCGGTAGACACCACGAGGGCGACCAGACAGCTCGCAGCGGTTGCGCTGGCGACACGGGCTCGCGTCGCGGGGCAGTTTCTGCAGCTTGGTCTGGGCGTCGGCCCGATCCTCGTAGGAGGACTTCGGGTTCGAGATGATCGCCTTGAGCTCAGCGCGCTTGACCGAATGCTTGGCAGCGATCTTGGCCCGCTTGACCTCGCGGTTGATCATGGAAGTCTTGGCCATGTCTTTGTCCTTCGGGATCAGTTACGGAACGGGAAACGGAACGCTTCGAGCAAAGCCTTGGCTTCGGCGTCTGTCTTTGCAGTGGTGGTGATGGCGATATCCATTCCGCGGATGGCATCAACCTGGTCGAAGTCGATCTCAGGGAAGATGATCTGCTCCTTCACACCCATATTGAAGTTGCCGCGACCATCGAAGGACCGACCCGAAACGCCGCGGAAATCACGCACGCGCGGCAGCGAGATGTTTACGAAACGGTCGAAGAACTCGTACATACGGGCGCGGCGCAAGGTGACCTTGCAGCCAATCGGCCAGCCGTCGCGGATCTTGAAGCTCGCAACCGAAACGCGAGCCTTCGTGGTGACCGGCTTCTGGCCGGAAACCTTGGCCATCTCAGCCACCGCATTTTCCAGGATCTTCTTGTTGCCGACCGCCTCACCTACGCCCATGTTCAGCGTGATCTTGGACAGACGCGGGACCTGCATAACGTTGGCGTAGCCAAAGCGCTCCATCATCTTGGGGATGACTTGGTCCTTGTAGAACTTTTCAAGCCGAATGCTCATCTCTCATTCCTCAGGCGTCGACCGCCTCACCGCTGGAGCGGAACACACGCAGTTTGCGTCCATCCTCCAGCACCTTGAAGCCAACGCGGTCGCCCTTGCCCGTACCCGGGTTGAAGACCATCACGTTGGAAATATGAATCGGCGCCTCACGCTCGATGATCCCGCCGGGCTGGCCCGCCTGAGGATTGCCCTTGGTGTGGCGCTTGATCAGATTGATGTTGGTCACGACGACGCGATCACCGACCACGCGCACAACCTCGCCCTTCTGACCCTTGTTCTTACCGGTGATCACCAGAACCTGGTCACCTTTGCGAATACGGTTCATGGCCTTTCCTTTACAGCACTTCAGGAGCCAACGAGACGATCTTCATGAACTTCTCGCCGCGCAGTTCGCGCGTGACCGGCCCAAAGATGCGGGTGCCAATCGGCTCGTGCTTGTTGTTGAGCAGCACTGCGGCGTTGCCATCAAAGCGGATCAGCGAGCCATCGGCACGCCGCACACCCTTGCGGGTGCGGACGACGACGGCGTTGTAAACCTCGCCTTTCTTGACCTTGCCGCGGGGAATGGCGTCCTTGACGGATACCTTGATAACGTCGCCGATGTGGGCGTACCGGCGCTTGGAGCCACCGAGCACCTTGATACACATCAGCTCCTTGGCGCCAGAGTTGTCGGCCGCATCAAGAAAAGATTGCATCTGAATCATGGCTTATCTCCTTGAGGGGCTCAGGCGCCGCGACTGACGACTTGGACGACGCGCCAGGTCTTCGTCTTGGACAAAGGCCTGCACTCGACGACGCGGACCAGATCGCCTTCCTGGCAGCTGTTGTCTTCGTCATGTGCGTGCAGCTTGGAGGAGCGGCGCAGGTACTTGCCGTACAGCTCGTGCTTGACGCTGCGCTCGACCAGGACGGTGACCGTCTTGTCCATCTTGTTGCTGACCACGCGACCTTCGACGGTGCGGGGAGTCTTGTTGTTTTCGCTCATGTCGGTGGCCTTACGCGTTGGTGCCGAGCACAGTCTTCACCCGCGCGATCTCTCGACGGACGTTGCGGATCTGATGGCTCTGGCTCAGCTGGCCGCTACCCTTCTGCATGCGAAGGTTGAACTGCTCGCGGCGCAGGTCTAGGAGGTGGGCGTTGAGTTCAGCAGCCGACTTTTGGCGGAGTTCCTTGATGTCCATCAACGCACCGTCCGAGTCACGAAAGTGGTTTGAACCGACAGCTTGGCAGCAGCCAAACGGAAGGCTTCGCGGGCTGTCTCTTCAGGCACGCCCTCGATTTCGTAGAGAACGCGACCAGGCTGGATCACGGCAACCCAATACTCGACGTTACCCTTGCCCGAGCCCATGCGGACCTCGATCGGCTTTTCGGTAATGGGCTTGTCCGGGAAGACTCGGATCCAAAGCTTGCCGCCGCGCTTCACGTAACGGCTGATGGTACGGCGGGCCGCCTCGATCTGACGAGCGGTGATCTGTCCGTAAGTGGTGGCCTTGAGGCCGTACTCACCGAAACTGACCTGCGCGCCATTCCAGGAGAGGCCGGTGTTCCGGCCCTTGTGTACCTTGCGGTACTTAGTTCTTTTGGGCTGCAACATGGTTGAGGTTCCTTACTTGGCCTGACGTGGCGCGCGCTCGGAGCGCTGCTCTTCGGCCTTCTCCTGGCCCACCTGGGAGAAATCGAAGATCTCACCCTTGTAGATCCAGGTCTTGATCCCGATGACGCCGTAGGTGGTGTGCGCTTCGGCAAAGCCGTAATCAACATCGGCACGCAGGGTATGCAGGGGCACGCGACCTTCGCGGTACCACTCGGAGCGGGCGATCTCGGCACCGTTGAGACGGCCGGCCACGTTGACCTTGATGCCCAGCGCGCCAAGGCGCATCGCGTTGCCGACCGCGCGCTTCATGGCGCGGCGGAACATGATGCGGCGCTCCAGCTGCTGCGCGATCGACTCAGCAACCAGCTGCGCATCGAGCTCCGGCTTGCGGACCTCGGCAACGTTGATGTGCACCGGCACGCCCATGATCGCGGTGACGTCGCGACGGAGCTTCTCGATGTCCTCGCCCTTCTTGCCAATCACCACGCCCGGACGAGCGGTGTGAATGGTGACACGGGCGGTCTTGGCCGGACGCTCGATCTGGATGCGGGACACGCCAGCGGCGGCGAGGCGCTTGCGAAGCATCTCGCGAACCCTCAGATCCGCGGCCAGGTAGCCCGCGAACTCGCGCTTGTTGGCATACCACTTGGAATTCCAGTCCTTGGAGATACCAAGGCGGATTCCGATCGGATGAACTTTATGACCCATCTTGCGTCCCCGGTTACTGGCCGTTGCCCACGACCACAGTGATGTGGCTGGTGCGTTTCAGAATGCGAGCACCCCGGCCCTTGGCGCGGGCGTGGAAGCGCTTCATCGTCGGACCTTCGTCCACGAAGATACGCGCTACGGTGAGCTCGTCGACATCAGCACCGTCGTTGTTCTCGGCATTGGCAACCGCGGAGAGCAGGACCTTGCGGACGATGTGGGCAGCCTTTTTCTCACTGAACTTCAGGAGATTTTCGGCGCGATCCACCGGAAGACCGCGAACCTGGTCAGCGACCAGACGGACCTTCTGGGCGGAGATCCGGGCACCGCGGAGGATGGCTTTGGTTTCCATTGCAATCTCTCCTTAGCGACCGGACTTCTTGTCGCCACCGTGACCCTTGAAGGTCCGGGTGACGGCAAACTCGCCGAGCTTGTGGCCGACCATGTTTTCGTTGATCAGGACCGGAACGTGCTGACGACCGTTATGGATCGCGATGGTCAACCCGATCATTTCGGGCAACACCATCGAGCGACGGGACCAGGTCTTGATCGGGCGCTTGTTATTCGTGGCCGACGCGATCTCCACCTTCTTGGCGAGGTGCAGATCAATGAACGGGCCTTTCTTGAGTGAACGTGCCATGACCTATCCTTACTTCCGGCGCCGCACGATGAACTTGTCGGTGCGCTTGTTGTTGCGGGTCTTGTAGCCCTTGGTGGGAACACCCCACGGAGTCACCGGGTGACGTCCACCGGAGGTGCGGCCTTCGCCGCCGCCGTGCGGGTGATCCACCGGGTTCATGACCACACCGCGAACGGTCGGGCGAACGCCCAACCAGCGCTTCGCGCCGGCCTTGCCGATCTTGGTGAGGTTGTGCTCGCTGTTACCGACTTCACCGATCGTCGCGCGACAATCGGCCGGCACCTTGCGCATTTCGCCGGAGCGCAGGCGAAGGGTGGCGTATCCCTGCTCGCGGGCGATCAGCTGGGCCGATGCACCGGCGCTGCGCGCAATCTGGGCCTTCTTGCCCGGCTTCATCTCAATGCAGTGCACCGTGGTGCCGATCGGGATGTTGCGCAGCGGCAGGGTATTGCCCACCTTGATCGGCGCGTCACGGCCGGAGATCAGCTGGTCGCCAACGGCGATACCCTTGGGCGAGATGATGTAGCGGCGCTCACCGTCGGCATAGCACAGCAGGGCAATGTGGGCGGTACGATTGGGATCATACTCGATGCGCTCGACGCGGGAGGGGATGCCCTCCTTGTCACGCTTGAAGTCCACGATGCGGTAGTGCTGCTTGTGTCCACCGCCGATGTGGCGGGTGGTGATGCGACCGGCGTTGTTACGGCCACCCGTGCGCGACTGCGACTCGACCAGGGCAGCGTGCGGAGCGCCTTTGTGCAGATGATCGCGGCTCACGCTCACTTTCGAGCGACGGCCAGGCGATGTTGGCTTGTAGGTAATGACTGCCATGACTGATATACCCCTTAGGCCCGTGCCATCACGTCGATCGTCTGACCAGCGGCCAGGCGGACGTAGGCCTTGCGCCAATCACCACGCCGACCGACGCGGGAGCGGAAGGACTTGCTCTTGCCCTTGACGTTGACGACGTTGACCGCCTCAACCGTCACCGAAAAGAGCTGCTCGATGGCCGCCTTGACATCGGCCTTGGTGGCCGTTGACGCCACTTCGAACACATATTGGTTGGACTGCTCCTGCAAACGGGCGCCCTTCTCGGAGATCAGGGGCGAACGCAGGACGGTCAGGATATGCTCGGTGCTCATGCCAGCCACTCCTCAATCTTCTTCATGGCGTCGACGGTGACGACAACATGGTCAGCTGCGACCAGGGAGACCGGGTCAAGGCCCTGGACATCGCGGACTTCGACATACGGAATGTTCCGAGCCGACAGGTAGAGCGCCTCGGAACCGTTTTCGGTAACGAGCAGCGGCCGCTTGCCAAGATTGAGCTCGGCAAGCTTTGCCACCAACGCCTGGGTCTTGGGCTGCTCGATGTTGAGAGACTCGACTACCATCAGACGGCCATGGCGGGTCAACTCGGAAAGGATCGAACGCAGGGCGCCGCGATACATCTTGCGGTTGACCTTCTGCGCGAAGCTGCGCGGCCGAGCGGCAAAGCTGACACCGCCGCCGACAAAGATCGGAGCGCGGTAATCGCCGTGACGAGCGCCACCGCCCTTCTGCTTCTTGAACTTCTTGGTGGTGCCGGAAACCTCGGAACGCGTCTTTTGCGCCTTGGTACCAGCGCGCGCCGCGTTGCGATAGGCAACCACGACCTGGTGAACCAGGTCAGGCTTGTATTCGAGACCGAACACCTCATCGGAGACGGTCAGCGTCTGGGCGCCACCCACGACTGCAATATCCATGACTGAGCTCCTTTAGCCCTTGGCCGCGGGTCGGACGATGACGTCGCCACCGGGGGCGCCGGGGATGGAGCCGCGCACGGCGATCAAGCCCCGCTCGACATCAACCTTGACGACCACGAGATTCTGGCTGGTCTGATTCACGGCGCCCATGTGGCCAGACATCTTCTTGCCCGGGAAGACACGGCCGGGCGTCTGCCGCTGGCCGATGGATCCGGGGGAACGATGGGACAGCGAGTTACCGTGGGTAGCGTCGCCCATGGTGAAACCATGGCGCTTGATGGTGCCGGCGAAGCCCTTGCCGCGGGTCACCCCAGCAACGTCGACGACTTGGCCTTCGGCGAAAATGTCAGCGCGAATCTCGCCGCCGACCGGATATTCGCCAAGCGTGTCCGCAGACACGCGGAACTCCCAAAGACCCCGTCCCGCCTCGACCTTCGCCTTGGCGAAATGCCCGGCCTGCGGCTTGTTCAGCAGCGCAGTGCGCTTGCTGCCGGCTGTGACCTGCACGGCGGCGTAGCCGTCGGATTCCAGCGTCTTGACCTGGACGATCCGGTTCGGGGTGGCTTCGATGAGGGTGACGGGCACGGACACACCGCTTTCGGTGAAGACCCGGCTCATGCCGTATTTACGGCCAACGATTCCGATGCTCATGGGGAATGCCTCAGTACAGCTTGATCTGAACATCGACGCCGGCCGCGAGCTCAAGCTTCATGAGCGCGTCAACGGTCTTGTCGTTCGGATCGACGATATCGAGCACGCGCTTGTGCGTGCGGGTCTCGTACTGGTCGCGGGCGTCTTTGTCGACGTGCGGCGACACGAGCACGGTGTAACGTTCGGTCTTCGTTGGAAGCGGGATAGGGCCGCGCACTTGTGCGCCGGTCCGCTTCGCGGTCTCCACGATCTCGCTCGCGGAGCGATCGATCAGGCGATGATCGAATGCCTTGAGCCGAATCCGAATCTTCTGGTCCGCCATGGGCCTGGTCCTTGGTTTTCGTTAAAGAGCGTCGGGGGTGGGAGCGTATGTCCCACCCCCCGGGTGCAAGCCCGCTACTATATCACTCGAAGATCTTGGCAACAACACCGGCGCCGACCGTACGGCCACCTTCGCGAATCGCGAAGCGCAGGCCGTCTTCCATCGCGATCGGGGCGATCAGCGTCACCACCATCTTGATGTTGTCACCCGGCATCACCATCTCGACGCCTTCCGGCAGCTCGCAGCTGCCCGTCACGTCGGTCGTGCGGAAATAGAACTGCGGACGGTAGCCCTTGAAGAAAGGCGTGTGGCGGCCGCCCTCGTCCTTCGACAGCACGTACACCTCAGCCTCGAACTTGGTGTGCGGCTTGATCGAACCGGGCTTGCACAGCACCTGGCCGCGCTCCACGTCGTCACGCTTGGTGCCGCGCAGCAGCAGACCCGCGTTGTCGCCCGCCTGGCCCTGGTCCAGCAGCTTGCGGAACATCTCGATGCCGGTGACCGTGGTCTTGACCGTCGCGCGGATGCCGACGATTTCCACTTCCTC
>JAKOMQ010000035.1 GCA_022241605.1 Aquimonas sp.
CACCTACGCCTACGACACCGACGGCCGGCTGGAAACCATCACCGACCCGGCCGGCAATATCACCCGCATGGTCTATGGCGACACCGCCAGCGGTCTGGCCGGGCTGCTGGTGGCCATGGAGTTCCCCACCTACAGCGAGGAATACCGCTACGACCCGCGCGGCCGCCGCACCCAGAGCATCCGCATCCTGCCGGCGGGCAATGGCCAGCCTGAGCGCCGCGAGGTTCAGACCAGCGGCTTCGATGCCGCCGGCAACCGCACCGCCGAGACCGATCCCGCCGGCCGCAGCACGCTCTACGCCTACGACGCTCTGGGCCGCCTAACCAGCAGCACCGACCCGGCCGGCGGCGTCACCGCCTACACCTACGACAGCCGCGACAACCTGCTCAGCCTGAGCGACGCCAACCGCAACACCCACACCTTTACCTACGACCGCAACAACCAGGTGCGCACCGAAGCCCGGCCCAGCGGCGCCACCATCACCTACACCTACGACGCGGCCGGGCAGCTGATCGAGCGGCTCAGCCCCGGCGGCGAGCGCCGCGTGTTCGACTACGACGACGCCGGCCGCAAGACCGACGAGCGCCATTACCCGGCCGGCGCCGACGAGCCCAGCGAAACCATCGAGTTCGACTACGACCCGCGCGGCCTTCTGGAGGCCTACACCCAGCGCACCGAGCTGGGCAGCGCGCAGGTCTTCAGCACCGCCGCCAGCTACAGCTACAGCGACAAGGGCGAGAAGACAGGCGAGACGATCACCTACCGCCGCGGCGAAGGCCCCGGCGCGCTGGAGTTCAGCCACAGCCTGGGCCGCCGCTACCGGGCCAACGGCCAGCTGGAGGCGATCACCTATCCCGACGGCACCGAAGTGGCCTACGGCTACGACCCGCAGAATCGGCTGACCTCGGCCGGCCTGCCCGGCGGCGGCCAGATCCAGTGGAGCCAGTGGCAGTGGCAGCAGCCGACCCGCGAGCAGATGCCGGGCGCGGTGCGCACGCTGGAGTTCGACGGCTTCCAGCGGCCCACCCGCATCCGCAGCCAGGCGATTGGCAGCGGCAGCGCGGCCAACCCGGCCGGCGCGCTGATCATGGACTTCCGCTACCGGTTTGATGCCACCGGCAACATCACCGCGCGCGAAACCGAAGACGGCGAGTTCAACTACGGCTACGACCTGCTGGACCGCCTCACCGCCGCCACCCCGCCGCCGGCCCTGCAGCGCGACCCGGCCGAGCCTGAGCTTGGCCGCCTGCCGGTGGAGGCCTACAGCTACGACCCCGTACACAACCGCCTGAGCAGCCAGCACCAGCCGGGCGAGTGGCGCTACAACCAGGACAACCAGCTGCTGGGCTACGGCCTCGGCAGCGAGCAGGTCAGCTTCGAGTACAACGCCAACGGCCACACCGAACGCGAAACCACCGGCGACCCGGCCGCCCCGCTCAAGGTGCGCGACTACCGCTACAACGCCGCCGAGCGGCTGACCGAGATCGACGAGAACGGCCAGCCCCTGGGCCGCTACCGCTACGACCCGATGGGCCGGCGGGTGTACAAGGAGACGGCGACCGAGACCACGTGGTTTGTGTATGCCGATGAAGGCCTGGTGGCGGAACTACAGGCCGACGGTACACTCAAGCGCGCCTACGGCTGGAAGCCGCAGGGGCTGTGGGGCACGGATCCGCTGTGGCTGGCGGATCGAAGCCTGTCAGGGGAGTGGGTGGCGCATGTCTACCACAATGATCATTTGTGGACGCCGCAGCGGTTGACGGGCTTGAATGGGGCGGTGACCTGGAGTGGGCGGAGTGAGGCGTTTGGTTTGACGGTGGCTGTGGTGGATTCGGTGGAGAATCCGTTGCGGTTTCCGGGGCAGTATTTCGATGAGGCTTCTGGTTTTCACTATAATTTCCATCGCGATTACTCGCCGAGCTCCGGGCGGTATGTGGAGATCGATCCAATCGGTTTGGCAGGTGGGATGAATATCTATGTGTATTCTTTCGCAAATTCGATTTTTCTGTTTGATGAGCTGGGCTTAAGGCCTCGGCCTAATTGGTGGTATTTGCTGTGTGAGGCTTCTAATGCTGCCGGAGATGCTGTAAACCGAAGGCGGAGACTGGATCGAGAGAAATGCCAAAAGATATATGATGAGTTTAAGGAGGTCATTGATCGATCTTGTCGGTTGAGTAGAGAGAATTGTGGTTATTTGGCGGGGGGTGATAACTCGTGCTGGAAAGATTGTGCAAACCGAGTCAGTGAAAGATGCAGAATCGAGAGAGAGAACAATAGAAAGCGGCTTGACGATTGTTTGGACCGCATACCCAGGGATTGGCCGCTTTCCACTCCCGATTGTGGCAAGCCGTTCTCGTGATTTCCGGAGGTGTTTGTGGGCTTTCATAGTGTTCCCCGTCTTCTTGTTTTCTGCTTCCTTGCGATTTCACTGCCGGGATGCAGTAGGGGTAATGTGTCTTGCTATTCAGAAATTGACTCGCACGAGCGCAAGCAACTCGATGCGCTTAAGGAAGTAAGCCCCCTCGCGTTATCAGAGGTTTGCGCAAGTCGGCCGTTCTCGGCGATTGATTCAATTGATCTTCAGTTCGCGATTTCTAAGTCATGTAATCAAGTATGCTCCGAAGAGCAGGTTGATTTGATCGTGACTATCCTTTCGGTCGCGATGTTTGAGCGGATCTTGTGCGATGACGAAGATCCGTATCTGTCAAGTGAGGCGCGGCATGCGCAGTTTTTCTCACACTTAGAGGGTTTCATGGACGCGCATCGGGCATTTATAGAGTGTGCTCGGAAGGGGTAAAGGTTGAGTTTTTTTGGCTAGTCCGGGGTCGCTATTGCGCCGCCCGTGTCAACATGGCCGACAAGACTCCCCCCGTGTTCCGGGCTTCAGTCTCTTCCTGCTGACCCGCTCTTGGCTTGACCGTCCCCATCTGTGTTTCGGTATGGCAGCGGCCCTTGGCCGTCCGCGGCGAGTGCTGCGATTTCTCGCCCTCGGTCTGCGTCCAGTTTTCGTTGGTGGTCTGTGTCCCTCAATGTGTTCGATGCGGTCTGCATGAAACCCCTCCACACCCTTTTCGCCCTCCTGTTCCTGCTGCTGCCGCTGTGCGCGTCCGCGCGCGGCGAGGTGTTCCTGCCGACCGGGGAGTTCCGGGTGGCGGCGGAGGACCTGCGCGTCAAGGCGCGCAATGGCTACGTGGTGATCCAGCGCAGCTGGCGGGCGGATGACCTGAACCGCGGCGAGTTCCGCTGGCACCCCAATGCGGCCTGGGACGACCTGCGCTTCGAGCTGGACGTGATCGACGGCACCCCGCGCAGCATCCTGCGCTCGGGCTCGCGCTTCGAGCGCAGCGGCACGGATGTCTACGTGTTCCAGCGCGATTTCTTCATCCGCGCCGAGCGCGACGCAGCAGGCGAGCTGACCGGCTGGCGCTGGCACGACCGTCGCGGTGAGTGGATCACCTACGACGTCGACGGCCGCATCCGCAGCTATGGCGACCGCAACGGCCTGACCGTGCGCTTCGTGCGCGACGCGCAGGGCCGCGTCGAGCGCCTGCTGGACCGCGCCGACGCGCTGGTGCTGCGCTATGTGTGGGAGGGCAGCGAGCTGCGCCGGATCATCGACCGCGCCGGCCGCGAGGTGGAGTACCGCTACAGCGGCGGGCGCCTGAGCCGGGTGATCGACGTGCTCGGCCACGAATGGGACTACGGCTACCGCGGCGGTCTGCTGGAAACCCTCACCGACCCCGAGGGCCGCACCACCACCGTGCGCTACAGCGGCAACCGCGTGGTGGCACTGGTGGACGCGCTTGAGCAGGAGACCACCTACAGCTACACCTACGACCGCGTGCGCCGCGAGTACACGGTGGTGACGCGCAGCCCCGGCAACGTGCGCAGCGAGCGCCGCTACGACTTCGACGGCCGCCTGATCCAGGACGAGGTGGGCGATCGCGTGCAGGGCCGGCTGCTGCGCGACGGCGAGTTTGTGGAGATATGGGTGGACGAGCGCGGCCTGCGCACGCGCACCGAGTTCGACGCCAACCGCAACCCGGTGCGCGTGCTGCACCCCGACGGCACCCAGACSCAGAGCCGYTACGACGGCAMCTTCGGYAACCTGCTGGAGCACACCGACGAGCGCGGCGTGCGCAGCACCTACGMSTACGACCCSGCMGGCCGCCTGMTCCGTCAGGTGGAGGCGGTGGACACGCCGGAGCAGCGCGTCACCGAGTACGCCTACAACAGCCACGGCGAGCGCACCCAGCGCACCGTGCGCGGCGCCACGCCCGAGCAGGACGCCGTCACYGACTGGACCTATGACGCCTACGGCAACGTGGAGACSGTCACCGACGGCGAGCGCCAYGTCAGCACCTTCACCCACCACGTCAGCGGCGTCTGGCTCACCCGCACCGACCCGCTGCAGCGCACCTGGACGCAGGAGGTGAACSACGCCGGCTGGGTGACCGCCCAGGTCGATCCCATGGACCACCGCGTCGAGCACGAGTACGACCGCGTCGGCAACCGCACGGCCASCGTGGATGCMGCRGASAAGCGCRCCGAGTTCGAGTACGACGCGCTGGACCGGGTGGAAAAGACCATCGACCCGCTCGGCGGCGAGCAGGTCACCACCTACACCGTCGACGGTCAGATCGAAACGCAGCAGGACGAGACCGGCGCCGTCACCACCTACGCCTACGACACCGACGGCCGGCTGGAAACCATCACCGACCCGGCCGGCAATATCACCCGCATGGTCTATGGCGACACCGCCAGCGGTCTGGCCGGGCTGCTGGTGGCCATGGAGTTCCCCACCTACAGCGAGGAATACCGCTACGACCCGCGCGGCCGCCGCACCCAGAGCATCCGCATCCTGCCGGCGGGCAATGGCCAGCCTGAGCGCCGCGAGGTTCAGACCAGCGGCTTCGATGCCGCCGGCAACCGCACCGCCGAGACCGACCCCGCCGGCCGCAGCACGCTCTACGCCTACGACCCGCTGGGCCGCCTCATCAGCAGCACCGACCCGGCCGGCGGCGTCACCGCCTACAGCTACGACAGCCGCGACAACCTGCTCAGCCTGAGCGACGCCAACCGCAACACCCACATCTTTACCTATGACCGCAACAACCAGGTGCGCACCGAAGCCCGGCCCAGCGGCGCCACCATCACCTACACCTACGACGCGGCCGGCCAGCTGATCGAGCGGCTCAGCCCCGGCGGCGAGCGCCGCGTATTCGACTACGACGACGCCGGCCGCAAGACCGACGAGCGCCACTACCCGGCCGGCGCCAACGAGCCCAGCGAAACCATCGAATTCAGCTACAACCCGCGCGGCCTGCTGGAGGCCTACACCCAGCGCACCGGGCTGGGCAGCGCGCAGGTCTTCAGCACGGCCGCCACCTACAGCTACAGCGACAAGGGCGAAAAGACCGGCGAGACGATCACCTACCGCCGCGGCGAAGGCCCGGGCGCGCTGGAGTTCAGCCACAGCCTGGGCCGTCGCTACCGCGCCAACGGCCAGCTGGAGGCGATCACCTATCCCGACGGCACCGAGGTGGCCTACGGCTACGACCCGCAGAACCGCCTGACCTCGGCCGGCCTGCCCGGCGGCGGCCAGATCCAGTGGAGCCAGTGGCAGTGGCAGCAGCCGACCCGCGTGCAGATGCCGGGCGCGGTGCGCACGCTGGAGTTCGACGGCTTCCAGCGGCCCACCCGCATCCGCAGCCAGGCGATCGGCAGCGGCAGCGCGGCCAACCCGGCCGGTGCGCTGATCATGGACTTCCGCTACCGGTTTGATGCCACCGGCAACATCACGGCGCGAGAGACCGAAGACGGCGAGTTCAACTACGGCTACGACCTGCTGGACCGCCTCACCGCCGCCACCCCGCCGCCGGCCCTGCAGCGCGACCCGGCCGAGCCCGAGCCCGGCCGCCTGCCGGTAGAGGCCTACAGCTACGACCCCGTACACAACCGCCTGAGCAGCCAGCACCAGCCCGGCGAGTGGCGCTACAACCAGGACAACCAGCTGCTGGGCTACGGCCTCGGCAGCGAGCAGGTCAGCTTCGAGTACAACGTCAACGGCCACACCGAACGCGAAACCACCGGCGACCCTGCCGCCCCGCTCAAGGTGCGCGACTACCGCTACAACGCCGCCGAGCGCCTGACCGAAATCGACGAGAACGGCCAGCCCCTGGGCCGCTACCGCTACGATCCGATGGGCCGCCGGGTGTACAAGGAGACGGCGACCGAGACCACGTGGTTCCTGTACAGCGATGAAGGCCTGATCGCCGAACTGCAGGCCGACGGTACACTCAAGCGCGCCTACGGCTGGAAGCCGCAGGGCCTGTGGGGCACGGATCCGCTGTGGCTGGCGGATCGAAGCCTGTCAGGGGAGTGGACGGTGAATGTCTACCACAACGACCACCTTTGGACGCCGCAGAGGTTGACTGCGCTGGATGGGGCGGTCACTTGGAGTGGGCGGAGTGAGGCGTTTGGTTTGACTGTGGCTGTGGTCAACACGATCGACAATCCGTTGCGGTTTCCGGGGCAGTATTTTGATGTCGTTGCTGGTTTTCACCATAACTTTCATCGCGATTACGCGCCGGAGTTGGGTAGGTATCCTGAATCGGACCCGATCGGATTGATTGGCGGAGTTAATTTGTATTTGTACTCTCATGCTAATCCGATCCTGTACTTGGATGAGCTGGGCTTGAGAGCAAGGCGCTTTTTTCTTTACCTAGCCTGCGAAGCCGCCAATGCGTTGGGGGATACCGTGAATGAGCGGCGAAGATGGAACCGTGAGCAGTGTCACAGCATCCACAATTACAACAACGATCTGCTCGACCAAAGTTGTGAAAGGCAGCGTCGAAATTGTGGATTCCTTGTTGGAGGAGATAATTCTTGCTGGAGAGATTGTATGAAAAGACGGAGCGACTGGTGTGAACGTCAGCGCGAAAACAATAGAAGGCAGTTGGATGAGTGCTTGGGTCGAATTCCCCGAGACTGGCCTTTGAATTTTCCTAAGTGTCCGGACCCTTTTGGTGGCAGTCGATAGAGGTGATTGTGGCTATGCGAAGGATGATCGGCGTGCTCTCTTCTGTCGTAATTGGGTTTGGTCTTTCGGGCTGTCATGGTGGTTTTGAGGATTGCTCCAAAATTGCGGAAACCGAAGAGTTTGAAGAAGCGAAGAGGTTATTGGGTTTGAGTTATCTCGACCGCTCTGCGGTCTGCTCGGAGAGGCTATTCACGAGTTTCGACATGCTGGACCTTAAATTCGCAATTACTAGACACTGCGAGAGGGAGTGCTCGGATCAGAGCGTACCGTTTCTGGCAAAGATCCAATTCATTGGGGCTCTGGAACGTGCGGTTTGCGATGAGGATGATCCCTACTTCTCGGTTGATGCACGTCATGGGGAGTTGGTTGCTCATTTTGAGCAGTTCTCAGATTCCTTTCGAGCTTTCGAGCAGTGTGTCGCGACTCTGTCCAAAGGGGTCACCACTGCGCCGCCCGCAATCAAAGGGGTCACCATTGCGCCGCCCGTGTCAACAGGGCTGACAAAACTCCTCCCGCTTCCCGGGCTTTTCTCTTCTCTTGCTGACCCGCTCTTGGCCTGACCGTCCCCGCCTGTGTTCACGTGTGGCTGCGGCCTCTGGCCGCACCAGTCACCATTTTGGTTTAAGCGGTTTCCCGCCCTCGGCATCGCTGCCCCAAACACTCATCGGTTCTGCCCTGGCGTCCATGTGGCCGGTTTCGGCTGCACAGGTAATGTGGTTCGCGCGGTGCGCGTCCAACCCTTCGTTGGCTCGCCGGGCAGGCGGCCCCTGCCTTTGAATCGGGTCCGACGACGCCTGGATCATTCAGATCTGGTGGTTGCAAGCCAACCCCGTTTCCGACCTCAGGCGCCGCCGGTGTGCTTAGCCGAACGCCCGTTTCACATCGAAGTGGCCTCCGTCCTTGATCAGGTGGTAGCCGGCGCGGGCCAGCTTGTGGGCCACGGACTTGATCGCCACCGGGCGCGGCTTCTTGCTCGCCTTGCGATCGAACCAGCGGCGGATCTCGGGGCTGAAGCGGATCGCGAAGTTCGCGGCTTCGATCCACGCCCAGCTCAGGTAGCGGTTGCCGCACTTGGCGTTGCCGCTGCCCTTCTTCTTGCCGTTCGACAACCGCGTGCTCTCGACCATGCGGCAGTACGAGGCGTAGTCGCCGACGCTGTCGAAGCGTGCGATCTCGCCTGTTTCCAGCAGGATCGTGCTGCCGAGAATGACGCCGATCCCCGGCGTGCTGCGCAGCGCTTGAAGTTCTGGTGTGGAGCGGATCGACTCCAGCACCCAGCGTTCCATCTGGTCGACTTGTGTGTGCAGGCACTGCAGCAGTTTGAGCTCCGACAGCACGGCCAGGCGCTCATGCACGTCAACGAAGGTGCTCTCGATTGATTCGGCCGTCAGCTGCCGCAGGTCGTTGGTGCGAATGCCATGTCCCGTGCGCCGCGACCATGCGCTCTGCAGCGAGTTGGTCAGCGTTACGCTCTGGCGAACCAAGAGAAAACGTCGTCGCAGGAGGTCGCGCACTGCGCGCTGCTCGCGCGGATAGATGTAGCCCTCGGGCAGCAGATTCAGCCGCAGCAGATGGGCAAGATGCCGTGCATCCGTGTGGTCGTTGCCGTGCTTCAGGCCTGCGTACTGAGGAATCGCCRMAGTGTTCACCAGCCGAACATCCACACCGGCATCCATCAGGCCATCGACCAACCAGTACCAGTTGTAGGTCGACTCAACGGCAAGCGCCTTCAACGCTTTGAGAAAGGGTGCAAGCGCCTGCAGCACCTGCTCCAGGCTGTTCGGCAAACGCCGCTCGAACACCACTTGGTCCTGCTCGTCGATGACGGACAGCACCCCGTTGTTGGAATGAAGATCGATCGCTGCGTACAGTGTCATCGCCGCCTCCTACTGCTGCTGGACATGAGCCAGCTAGGTTCCGCACCTTGGACTGTCCTGTCAGCAGTCGGGGGCGGCGCG
>JAKOMQ010000036.1 GCA_022241605.1 Aquimonas sp.
GCCGGAACCTGAGGTCCCCACCCCGCCCAAGCCCGAAGTCTTCCACGTCCACGCCGACCACCTCGGCACCCCGCGCGAGATCACCGACACCCACGGCCACCTCGTCTGGACCGCCAACTACGCCGCCTGGGGCAAAGCGATCACGTCGAACCCACCCCGGCGTATCCTCACCCGCCAAGGCAACACGGTCGCGGAGGTCATCGAGGAGCAAGCCGAGCCACTGGAATGCAACCTGCGCTTCCAAGGCCAGTATGCGGATGCGGAGTCAGGGCTGATCCAGAATCGCTTCAGAGCATTTGATCCTGAATGCGGTAGATTTACTTCACCCGACCCAATAGGCTTGAATGGTGGGCTAAATCCGTACCAATATGCACCTAGCCCAACTTCTTGGATCGACCCTCTGGGCCTGAGTTCAGCAAAGATTTCGAGTTGTAAACCTTGCGATGGGTGTCCTCCTGCCTTGCCCTCAGGACAAATCGAAAGTCGAACCGGAGTGGTAAGGCAGTTCCGAACCGAAGATGACCAAATTTTTTATAGAGTCTTCTCAGGAGACGCAACAGCTGGAAGCTGGATCACGGCCGTACCACCGAGAAGCCGTGCTTGGGCAGTTGAAGCTCTCGCTTTACCTCCAGCTAATTCCGCAGATTTTATACAGGAGGTTTTGGTGCCTAAAGGGACACTTCTTGAACGCTCGAGAGCAAGCCCAATGCCAGAATGGGGTCGAATGCGCGGAGGTGCCGAACAGTTTCAGTTGCTCGAAAGAATTCCACTAAACAACTTCGGAAAGGGAAAGCCCTGCCAATGACACCCGAGAAGATCGCTCATCGGCTCATCAAAATTGGTCAGCGCGAAATTAGGCTCGATTATGAAGCCAAGCAAATAGAGAAAGCTGACGATCTTCTTTTGGTTCTTCTTGACCCAGACGCCGAAGGAGAGCTCAAGCTAAACTATCGAAACCTTCTTGCATTTCGTTTAGACGGATCACTGGCCTGGATCGCCGAACAGCCCACCAATGCGGCGCATGATGTCTACTACAGGATTATCGACACATCCCCGATCAGAGCACTTGCGTTCACCTCATGGTCTTGCACAATCGACAAAGAGTCAGGAAGAGTAGTTAACCGCGAGTTTTTCAAGTGAGGAGGATGGAGGACTAAGTCATTGATCCGTCAGCCCGACGACCCAATTCCGGTCATCAAGCCCTCTCAAACCATTTTACGGCGCTATCGCGCTCCCTGTGAGAAGCCGCTGGTCAGCCTGGTTTGTTGGCCGCGGTCAGCCATGGGTTTGAGCGCAGATGTTTGAGCTTGCCGGCTCACGGTCGGTTGGCTTAACTTGAGTGGATTGGACTATATGGTACCCCCTCGCAAGAGGCTCGACTGCTAACCCTAATCACCACTGCACTCCAATCCAAAAATCATGTCAACTAGGGACAATCAACTCGCATCAATCAACGAGAAAGCCAACAGACTGATCGCCACAAACCTCAGAAAACAAGTAGATGTTGATAACGCCCTGCCTCTTGCAATTGAGCTTTCAAGAGAAATCTCGGATTTCCTTAATGCTCGTCCTGAAAAAAAAGTTGCAGCAGTAACTCAAATTGAACTCAAGAAAAAACCTCGTATTGCATTTTTTTCGGCTTCACTCGTAGAGCTATCAATCGACTCCAATAGACCAGAAATTATTGAACTTGCATGCGTCTTGTGCGCAGCGGGGATGGACGAACCGTGCTTCTATCATGAATCCCACTACACCCTCTCAACAATACATGTCGCATGTGATTATTTTGGGCTTAGCATGAGGACTATTTTTGATAAGTACGGACCCTTCATTTCCACGAATTTTCACAACTTGATTTGCAATATCGCCGAAAGAAGAACCAGAGGATTGCTGGGATCAATGCGCCTTAGACAGATCAAGATCAACGGAAAAACGAGATTCAAGGCAATTGAGTGAATCGAAATATTGCATGATAAGCGCCGAACCTCAGTGAACAAAATTGGTGGCTTTTGGGCGGATTAAATCATAAATCGCAACACAGGTCTTGAGGGCTCCTGATTAGCGCCGAACCTCAGTGAACAAAATTGGTCGCTTTGCGCAGGAGCCGCTCAGGTCAAGGCTTGCAGACCATGAGGCCGGCGGCGAGTTGGCCTGCCATCTCGCGCAGCTTGAACCTCCGATTGAATCGGTAGGCTGCCTCAGCCAGATAGCGACGAGCGTACTTCGCTTGTCGGATGGCGTGGTAGACGCCATCGAGGGCGCGCTTGAGGTTGGAGAGCAGCACGTTGACCCAGCGTGCGCCCTCGAGCTCGGTCGCGGCGCGACCGCCACCGGTCGCGAGGACGGTGTGGGCATGTCCGGCAAGCTCGATCTGTCGGAAGCACCCCAAGCCATCGGTGAACGCCTCTGCGTCGGGGGCGAGCCGACGCTTGACCCAGTCGGCCAAGGACGCGTTGTCGAAGGCGCGAACGGGCTCGACGACGGCGAAGGTCGGGTGTTGAAGCATGGCATTCGTGCTCACGGCGACCACGAAGGGTTGTTTGTTTTCCGAGCCTCGCCCGGGCTTTCCACCGTTCCGCTCGCCGCCGAGGTAGGCATCATCGATCTGCACGAAGCCACTGAGTTTCCTCGACTTTTCCTGCTCCGTCATGGCCTGCATGATCTTGTGCTTCAACCGCCAGGCGGTGCGGTAGCACACGCCTAGGTGGCGCTTGAGCTCCAGCGCCGCGAGGTTGGTCTTGGTCGAGGTCAGCAGGTAGATCGCCAACATCCAGGTGGTCAGCGGCAGCTTGGTGGAGGCCAGCAAGGTGGCGCTGATCAGCGTGGTCTGGTGCTGGCATGCCCGGCACTGATAGAGGATCTGCCCACCGCGATGGAAGCTGGAGCGGTGGCGCCCACCGCAGGTAGGACACCGGAATCCCGAAGGCCAGCGCCAGCGGTACAGTGCTCGCCGACACTTCGCCTCCGTGCCGTACAGCTCCAGAAACTCAGGCAACGACAGGCCCGACTGAAACTGGATCATGTTCATCGCCATGGCGGCGCTCCGCAAAGGGTGGGAGCTCAGCCTCAGGCTGCAGCGTCTCAAATCCTGCGAGCAGGAACTGAGGTTCGGCGCTAATCAGGAGGACTTATGCCATGCCCAGATGGAGTCACCGTTCGAAGAGCGCCCTAGAACAATTAGTAAATGTTCTGATCGAGGCCGGCTTCACAGTCTCGGGCTCGACACATGACGAGCTCAACTTCGGAAACTTTCGAGTTATTCTCAACAAGAACGAAGACCAAATTGAAGTCGCCTCAGATCGCGGACAGGCGTTTCTGGAGTTTCGCGCTGCGCCGCTTCCGCTCGCCGTTATGGGACATGAGGCCCTCCTGTTGATCGGGGGAAGCTACGAGAATAAATCTGCGGACGCCATTGCGAACGAAGTAGTCTCCAAGGCAGATGAGATAATCTCCCGCTTGCGCTCCAAAGCGCCGGACCTGATACGTGAAGATCTCGAGCGGATCAGAGAATCTCGCGCAAGGTCTATATTCTCAAAAAAACCAGACCGAACAGCGGGAGAGGGACCGGAAGCGCGGAAGGGTTGAGGAATTTTGGGCTCTCTCGCGTTCCCTGTGGGAAGCCGCTGGTCAGCCTGGTTTGTTGGCTGCGGTCAGCCATGGGTTTGAGCGCTGATGTTTGAGCTTGCCGGTTCACGGCGGGTTGGCTTAACTTGAGTGGATTGGCCTACGCCCCCGCCCCCACCAACTGGACCGATCCTTTAGGCCTTACACGTGCCCCAGTCGCTTGCAATTGCCCTTGCCCACCCACCCAGTCGCTAACCTACCTTTACCGGGGAGTACATGCGAAGCACCCCGCCTTGCAGGATGCAAAGAACGGAATCGTTTCGCCCGGAAACGTCGCGGGCACGATAACACCTGAGGCCCACAATGCCGGCTCAGTGTCACACATAAGCCCCTTCACATCTTGGAGCCGCTCCGAGGACGTCGCACGAAAATTCGCGAATTCTCAAGGTGACGGAGGCGTCCTACTGCGCGTTCCAACCGGCGCACCGAGCCCGAACGATTGTTGGAGCTGGCACTGGTCACCGGACGAGTTTGGAGAGCAAGAGGTGCTCTTAAAGGGCATAAGAACCGGAATTGAGGCGGTTAAGCCATGAGCGATATCACAGGCCTGATAATGCACCAAGGCGACCAAGGGACCAGCTCGGACATCGCCACAAGAGTTGCATGCCTTCTACAGACTGGCGCGATGGAGATACTATCCAGCGAGGGATTTACCTCGGCACAGGACTGTGCGCGGATTCTTCAACTGAGAGTTGAATCCTCGCATTCAGTAGGCAAAGAGATACTTGGAGCAAGCTACACAATCTCGCGGTTAAGTCGTTTTGAACCAGAACACGCCATTCGAGTGGTGCACCTTAGGTCGCCCGAAAACCTCATCTCGGCCTATTCGACCGGCCATCTTGAAGACTCATTCTCGTACACCATGGTAAAGAGGACCGGTGTGAGATCGGCAGCAGAAAATCAGCCGTCGGCATAGTTGTAGCGCGCCGAATTCTAACCGTACTCTTTGCGAAGTTGTTCATCGTCCGATCAGACAACTTCCACCGCTCTTTTCCAACTTGGTATCGCACACCCTCGCGGGCTTTTCCGGGCTCGCGTCGTACGCCGTGCCAAAGGTCGCCGCACACGCGTGGCTCGAACACGGCGATGAAGCCGCTCTGGCCGAAGCGCTCAAAACATCACAACACCATAGGGTGGGTCTCGACCCACCGCTCCCGAACACACGCCACGCCCACGCACAAACGCCGCACCGCCCCGCCCCGACCCTGTTCTGCTGGGACGGCAAGCGCCTGCTCGCCGAACAAAAGGCCGACACCCACCAGCTCTACCTCTACGAGCCCGACAACTTCGTGCCGCTGGCGATCGTGCGCTGGAAAGCAGCGAAGGCGGACAACGCGGCGGCTGGTGATGAGGCTCAAGCAGCGAACAAGGACGCGCCCCGGCCGTCACGCACACCCTCGAAAGACAGCGCCCGATCGAACGCCCAAGCCGCAGCGAACGCGCAGGACACCGACCGCGCCACGCTGCTCCCACCCGAACTGCTCAGCCTCAAGGAGCGCTACCCCGAACAGTGGGCCAAGCTCGAAGCCCAGCGCCGCAAGCTCGCCCGCCAGCTCGGCCAACTGCCGGAACCTGAGGTCCCCACCCCGCCCAAGCCCGAAGTCTTCCACGTCCACGCCGACCACCTCGGCACCCCGCGCGAGATCACCGACACCCACGGCCACCTCGTCTGGACCGCCAACTACGCCGCCTGGGGCAAAGCGATCACGTCGAACCCACCCCGGCGTATCCTCACCCGCCAAGGCAACACGGTCGCGGAGGTCATCCAAGAGCAAGCCGAACCGCTGGAATGCAACCTGCGCTTCCAGGGCCAGTACGCGGATGCGGAGTCGGGGCTGCATTACAACCGGTTCCGGTATTACCAACCGGAGGTAGGGGGATTCGCTAATCAGGATCCAATTGGTCTACTTGGAGGAAGCAATCTCTACAGGCAAGGAAAGAACCCTGTCAACTGGGCAGATCCCGTAGGGCTAGCACCATGCAAGCCCTGTCCCTGCGGCCCACCCTACAGTTTTAACGAGCTTCTAAACTCTGCGCGGAATGATCTCGATTTCTCTACAGAAAGGAGTGGGGCTGTTTTTTGGTCGGGGCCAAGAATGATAGACGCTCAAGATTGGGCTGCGGCAAACGGGAAGACGACCCTCGAACAGACGGTTGGTGGACGACTCTTGCATTCTATGGACTTGTTCAATCCTTCCAGTGGGTTGACTGGCCAGCAAGCGGCGGAGGTTTGGAACGCCGCATCACTCAGATTCGCCAATGGCGCATCCGGAGAGATAAGCGTATTCTCAACCGGAGCAACTAGAACTAATGCATGGGGAAATCTCCGGACCTGGTGGGCAATTGAGAAGCCAGCGCTTCAAGCAAACTCCAACGTCGAAAGTATCGTAAGGCGAAAAAGGGATGGAACACCCTGTGGCTAGATCACGTTATACGAAGTCGGAACTGGACTTTCTCGAAGAGCAGAAGCGGGCAGAGCGACCAAATGAGATAATCCAGAAAACCCGGTCATTAGGAGGGTTAATCATAAGGTTCCTTGGCCGAGGTGAGGTGGCGTACGTGCAAAGCGGCCCCAAAGCCATGTTGGTTGACGCATTCCCGGGAATAGGCGAGATCTCTCGGAAGTCCCTAAAACAGTGGGACGACGGAACCAAGCCGACAGACGACGAGCGCGAGGAAATAGTAGAGGCCTTCTTCGAGGTATTCCGAAAGCTCGGGCATTCAAGCCCGAAAGCGACTTAGGGGTTATGGTGGCATCTGGGGCGGATTCAAATCCGAATCTCAACACACTGCCTATACGCCACCACAGCGCTTCGCCCGCGACCCGCTCGCCCGCCCGCGAGACGCGGGTGACGGATGACGGATGACGAGCAACAATCCGGGATGCCCTGAAGAATGAAGAAATTCCTCTTGCTTTTCCTAATTCTGCTCCCGTTCGCGTTTCTCTATAGCTTCCTTGAAAAGCATGTGGGAGACAACTGGTGGTCCGTCGCTATCTTCTTCATTGTGCTGGTCATGGCGCGACTAGTGCACGAGCTCTTCCGTCACCGTCGAAAATTAGGCGGTAGAAGAAAATGACTCAGGCCGGCGGAAATAGTGCGAGTGCGGCTCAATTTGACGAGCATCCATATGCGGCGGATGGCTGAACTAGCCTAGATATTTCGGAACCGCAAAATGTTACAGAAACTCTCCAAGATGAGTCACGTATGCCTGTTTCTCGAGACCGAACCAGTAGCCTTGGAGCGAACAGCCGCAAGGCTCAAGAAACATTTGGAGGAAGAGCTTCTCTCCGACGACTAGCTGAACACCGCGGCTCATGGAATATCTAGAGAGACTCTCTTGAAGAGGCTTATTCCGCTGTGCAAGAGAGCGATCAAGGGGGAAATGAAGACTGCATTGGATCGGCGCGAGACGTCAGGACTATTCTTTTGGCACCCGATTTCCGAGGGCCTTTTCCCTGAACGAACAGCCCGACTCATAAAGCATTTTCAGCTGGAAGCCCAAGGCTACGGAACAGAGTTCACGGAGCCCACTGAGATCGATGGCGAGCATTTTTGCTTGCGAGAGTTTGAAGAGCCGGGAGATTGGCCTGATAAAATTCGGGCAGCAGACGATGTGCGCCGACGCAAAGAGATGGGGGAGCGCTATGTTTCGATAAATCCTTTGCACTATTTGGATTAGCCTATCTGCGACTCTCAAGGCGCATGGCGGCTTGAAGTCCGAATCGCGGCACCCTCTTTGAGCGTCACCGTAGACGGAATAGACCGCCTCCCCCAGGGCGCAAATCAGTGAGTCCTTTCTATGAAATGGAGCGCAGAGAAGTAAATCAAGCAAACTATGCAGGACACTGCACTGAGTTCAACAGAAGCGGTGCCTCTGGAGGAGTGTCTTGGCTAGAAGGCGGATAGGACAGGCTTTGTCATGACGGGAAATAAATTACACCAAGAGTGCATCAGAAAGGTCGCATTACTTTGCCAGAAATTGGATCTCAGACTAATTCGGAGCTGCCCGAGCTCTTGGGGAATCGACTTTGCAATCGGGGAGACTATTGAGAACCCAAGATTCTTCCTGCTCGAGCTTGACTACAGAGATCAGTTAGTCACGCTTTGGCTGGCAGGGCAAGGCGAAGAGCCTGCAGGCATTGCAGCAAAGTACACTCCGACGCACAGAAATCCCTTTCCCTGCCTTGATGACTGGGCGAGAAAGAATCAGCACTTAGATTACGAAAATAGAGGAAGCATCGCGAGAACGTTAACTCCAGAGGCAAATAAGAAGAAGTTCTTCGAACAACTCGATTACTGCCTTCAAGGACTCGAATGGTGTTTGAAACGCTAGGCGTCGAGCCCCGGAAGATCCAATCCACCCAAGTTAAGCCGCCCCGCGCCCTCCCGCGGCTCTCTTGGTGCACCCCTCGATTCTTGCAGATTTCGCTTGACACCCCTTGCGCTTCGTGATGCCGCCGCGCTGCTTGCGCACGCTCAGCGCAAGCAGCGCGGCGGCCAGTGCGTAAGCTCTCCCGTCAAGCGGACAAAGCATTCCTAGAACCCTCGGCTGCTTTGGCTTTGCACTCGGCCGGTGTCATCCCGCCGAGTGCGTCATGGGGTCGTTCCTCGTTGTAGTCGAGCATCCACCACCAGGCTGCCTCGCGGACGTCGTCCAAGCGAGCGAACAGGTGCTGGTCCAGGACCTCCTCGCGGAACGTCCGGTTGAAGCGCTCGATGTAGGCGTTCTGGTTGGGCTTGCCGGGCTGGATGTACTGGATGGCCATGCCTTGGGACTTCGCCCAAGCCACGAACGCCTCGCCGAG
>JAKOMQ010000007.1 GCA_022241605.1 Aquimonas sp.
GCAGGAGGGCATCGAAACGGCGCACATCGACCCCGGCAAGCCTTGGCAGAATGGCACCGCGGAGAGCTTGAACGGCAAGTTCCGCGACGAGTGCCTGAGCATGGAGTGGTTCCGGAGCCGGGCCGAGGCGCGGGTGATCATCGAGAGCTGGCGCCGCCACTACAACGAAGATCGCCCCCACTCGAGCCTCGGCTACCGGACCCCGAAGCAGTTCAAGGACGAACAGAAGCAGAAGAACGAAGCATCAACCCACCGAGCCTCCCTCAACTAATCGGTGGTCCTGAAAAAGCCGGCAGGTCAGTATCCCGAACATGGCGGTACGACGAAAGCTGCATAGATCTGCCTGGGTGTGGCCGAGATCGGTCGCGCTGCCTGGCGCAGCCGTGGGTCTGGTTCGGGGGCGTTGGGCTACGCGTTCACCAAGCGTCCCTGCTAACGCTTCATGCGCGTGAGTGCCCAGGCAGCCATGAGGCGGACAGCACTTCAGCTTGCTGCAGGACGGTCTGCACCGCGGCGTCCTGCAGGTCCGGCGGATAGCCGTACTTGCGCAGGATGCGCTTGACCAGCACCCGCAGCCGGGCGCGGGCCGATTCGCGGTGGGCCCAGTCGACGGCGATGTTTTCGCGCAACGACACCAGCAGTTCGTGGGCAATCACGCGCAACTTGTCGTCACCCATCACCTGCAGCGCGGACTCGCTCTCCGCCAGCGCGTCGTAGAAGGCAATCTCATCGTCCGACAAGCCCTGCTCCTCGCCGCGATTGCGCGCGGCGCGAATGTCGCGCGCCAGCCTGATGAGTTCCTGAAGCACCTCGGCGGTGGTGATGGCGTTGGCGTGGTAACGGGCAATGGCGTCTTCCAGCCGTTCGGTGAAGGCGCGGGTCTCGACCACGTTGGTGCGGGTGCGCGAGCGGATGCTGTCGCCCAGCAGCTTGCGCAGCGCTTCCAGCCCCAGGTTCTTCTTCTCCATCTGCTGCACTTCGAGCAGGAACTCATCCGACAGAATCGAGATGTCAGGCGTCTGTATGCCCGCGGCAGCGAGGATGTCGACGATCTCGGTAGACGCCACGGCGCGGCTGACGATCTGCTGGATGGCCAGCTCGCGATCCTGCCGGGTAGTTCCTGAGGGTCCTGCAGTCTTGACCAGTGCGGCACGGATAGCCTGAAAGAAGCCGACTTCCTCGCGGATACCGCGCGCTTCGTCCGAGCTCGCTGCGAGTGCAAAGGCTTTCGACAAGCCCAGCACCCCATCGGCAAAGCGCCGTTGCGCCTGCTTCTTGGCCTCAGGCGTTTTTTCCGCGGCTGCCCATTGCTGCTGCTTGTCGAGTATCCATTCGATGGCGCCGGCCATCATGGCCAGCCGTTCGCCAGGCGTGCCGCCCAGGCCCGTGCGGTAGTCGAAGCCATGGAACATGTCGCGCACGATTTCGTACTTCTCCAGCAGCACCGCCACGGCTTCGGCTTCGTCGATGCCGGTCTTTGTCTGGTCGGGCTTGGAGTACTGCGCCAGCGCAGATTTCAGGTTCTGGGCGATGCCGATGTAGTCCACGATCAGCCCGGCAGGCTTGTCGCGGAATACGCGGTTGACGCGGGCGATGGCCTGCATCAGGCCGTGGCCGCGCATCGGCTTGTCGATGTACATCGTGTGCATGCTGGGTGCGTCGAAGCCGGTCAGCCACATGTCGCGCACGATCACCAGCCGCAGCGGGTCCTGCGGATCTCGGGCTCGCTTGGCCAGCAGATCACGCCGCGCCTTGTTGCCAATGTGCTGCTGCCACTCAACCGGGTCGGACGCCGCGCCTGTCATCACGATTTTGAGGCTGCCGGCGTTGTCGTCGCTGCTGTGCCAATCGGGCCGCAGCTTGATGATCTCGTCGTAGAGCCCCACGCAGATGCGTCGGCTCATGCACACCATCATCGCCTTGCCATGGAGTGCCGCGACCCGGTCCTCGAAGTGCTGCACCAGGTCGGCGGCCACCAGCGACAGGCGCTTGTCGCTGCCCACCAGCGCTTCCACGGTGGACCATTTCTGCTTGGTGCGCTCGGCGCTGGGTTCGTCCTCGTCCTCCAGCAGCGCCTCGATCTCGGCATCGATGCGCGGCTTTTCGTCCTCGTCCAGCTCGATGCGCGCCAGTCGCGATTCGTAGTAGATCGGCACCGTTGCACCGTCTTCCACGGCACGGCTGATGTCGTAGATGTCGATGTAGTGGCCGAACACCGCCGGCGTATTCACGTCGGTCGCCTCGATGGGCGTCCCGGTGAAGCCGATGAAGGAGGCGTTGGGCAGGGCGTCGCGCAGGTACTTGGCAAAGCCGTAGGCGATCTCGCCGGTTTGGCTGGCCACCTTGGCCTTGAACCCGTACTGGCTGCGGTGCGCCTCGTCGGCGATGACCACGACGTTGGAGCGGTCGGTCAGTGTCGGGAAGTCGGTCTCGTCCGCCGCCGGGGAGAATTTCTGCAGGGTGGTGAAGATCACGCCGCCGGAAGCGCGGCTTAGCAGAGTGCGCAGATGCTCGCGGTCCTGCGCCTGCACCGGCGTCTGGCGGAGCAGGTCCTTGCACATCGCGAAGGTCGCAAAGAGCTGATCGTCCAGGTCGTTGCGGTCGGTGAGCACCATCAGCGTGGGATTGGCCATGCGCGGGTCGAACACCAGCAGGCCCGCGTAGAAGGCCATCAGCAGGCTCTTGCCCGAACCTTGGGTGTGCCAGATCACCCCGGCCTTGTGGTCGCCCGGCGGTTGGTCCTTGACGCTGGGCAGTCCGTAGACGGCCGGGTCCTCGGCCGCGCCACACCGGCTCGCCCGCAGTGTCGAGATCACCGCCTTCTTCACCGCGTGGAACTGGTGGTAGCCGGCGATGATCTTGATCAGCCCGCCACTGGTCTCGCCGAACACGGTGAAGTGGCGCAGCAGGTCGAGGAAGCGCCCGGGCTCGAACACGCCCTCGATCAGCGTGGCCATCTCCGGCATGCCCTTGGGCTCGATCCGGGTGCCGTCGGTGGTGCGCCAAGGCATGAAGCGCTCCTGATCCGCCGACAGCGAGCCCACCCGTGCCAACAGGCCATCGGACGTCACCAGCAGCGCGTTGCTGCGGAACAATGCCGGGATCTGAAGCTTGTAGGTCTGCAGTTGATTGAAGGCGCTGGCCAGGGTCGCGCCCTCTCCGCCGGGGGCCTTGAGTTCGATCACCGCCAGCGGCAGGCCGTTGACGAACACCACCACGTCTGGCCGACGCTTGGCCTGGCCAGCCACCACGGTGAGCTGCTGCACAGCCAACCAGTCGTTGTTGGGGGGGCGCTCGAAGTCGATCAGCCGCACCTTGCCCGCCGTCAGTGTGCCGTCCTCGGCGTAGTACTCCACATCCGCGCCTTCGGTCAGCAGGCGGTGGATCCGGCGGTTCTCCTCCAGCAGGCCAGGAAACTCCGACTGCGTCAGCTGCCGAACGGCATCAGCCTGCGCCTCAGGCGGCAGGCTGGGGTTCAAGCGCGCTACCGCTACACGCAGGCGCGCGCTCAGCACCACTTCGTCGTAGGCCTCGCGCTCCGGCTGCTTGCTGTCGGGGCCGATGAGCTCATCCGAAACGACGGCGTAGCCCAGCGCGCAGAGCTGCTGCAGCAGCGCGGCTTCGAGTTGGGCTTCGGAGAGAAAGGCCATGCCTACGACTCCTTCAGCTGCTGCCGCTGCTCGCGGCCGCGGTCGGTCAGTCGGTACTTCTGCAGGCGGCTGTTGGGCTTGTCCGGGAGACTCATTTCGATCAGGCCCTGTGCCAGTGCCGGATTCAAGTAACGCTCGCGGAACGACTTGCGATCGTGCAGCCCCAGCGCGCTTTGCAGGGCGTCACGGCTGATCTCACCCTGGAGCACCGCCAGCAAGCGTTCGACTTGGGGGGTGACTGAGGGGGCGACTTGGGGGGTGGCCGCGGCCAGGGCCTCAAGGATCCGGCTCAACATGAACTCGACAAAGGGCGCCGCGTCGCTCTGCACCGTGCTGGCCTGAATCGCCCGGTAGTAGTCGGCCTGATGCTCGTACACCAGGCTTTCCACCGGAATATCGGCAAACAGCGGCGTCCAGCGGGTGAGGATCAGCGTCTGCCACAGCCGCCCCATGCGCCCGTTGCCATCGCTGAACGGGTGGATGAACTCGAACTCGTAGTGGAACACCGCGCTTGCGATCAACGGATGGGCGTCAGTGGTCGCCAACCAGCTCAGCAACTGCTCCATCAGCAGCGGCACCCGCCGGGCGGGCGGCGCCATGTGAATCACCTGATCCCCCGCCATCACCCCCACCCCGCCGCCGCGCCACTTGCCGCAATCGTCGATCAAGCCCGCCATCAAGGTGCGATGCGCCGCAAGCAGGTCCGCTGCAGACTCCGGCCGCCACTGCGCCAACCGGTCGTAGGCCGCAATCGCGTTGCGCGCCTCCTGGATTTCGCGCGGCGGCGCGATCACTCGCTTGCCATCGAGAATGGCGCTGATCTGCCCCTCGCTCAGCGTATTGCCCTCGATGGCCAGCGAGCCCTGGATGGTGCGGATGCGGTTGATACGGCGCAGGCGCAGATCGCGCGCATCCCCCAGCCGCACCGATAGCTGACCGACCGCCTCGGCAATGCGCGCGATCAGCGTGACGGTGCTTGGGGAGAGGGTGTAGGGGGGTTGGTAGGGGGGGCTCATAAGGCGTCAGGGGTCCTAGCCATTTCCTGACTGCTCGCACTGCTCGCGGCGTTCAATGCCTCGACATAGGCAGTGCGGTCGAAAAGATACAGCAAGCGACTGACCTCAATATTCAGCGCCAGAAAATCACCGCCAGGTAGCAGGACTCGCAGGCTGGCCACACCCTCTTCGTCGGTCTCAACGGCAAGCCCCACGTGCGCATCGACCAGCGCGTTGTTGTCGGCGAAGCGCTCGTAGGGCTCACGCGAACTGATGGGGTCCAGTTGCGCATCCAGATATGCCTTATGCAGGAAGACCACGATGGCATCAGCCGCGAGTACCGCAGAGCGGCGATGGTGGACGGCCAGTCGCTCCAGGTACGGGTCCTTGCCATGGCTGGCGGGACCGGCTTGATTGCGCAGATCGTTCAGCGCGCCAGCCAGTTTGTGGTGGCTGGAGATCAGCCTCTTGAACTTCTCGTCGCGAATGTCACCCAGTTTCAAGGCGCGGGTGGCGGCGGTCAGCCAGTCGGACAGACTGGGGGATTCATGCACCGGCTTGAGCGGCGTTAGCGGAGTGTGGAAGCTTTCAACGATGACTCGGCAAACCACCTCGACCATCGTCTTCGCGCAGTCGATGCAGGCGTCGTTGTTCTGGTCGAGGGTCTGCTCCAGCGCTTCGAGGTTCTGCTGCAGCATTGGCGCGCCGCGCCAGTGGCTGCACGCCTCTCGGATGCCGGGGCACCAGTCAAGGGGCGCCCCTGTCATTTAACCGGCTTCCTACTAGCGGCAACAAACTTTTCGGGCTTGTCTTTCACCAGCTCCAGGTGATAGCGACGGCGGTCCAGCACTTGCAGAAACGCCATTTCATGGCCATCGGCAATGATCATTTTGCCCGTTGATTCAGAGACGTCGACACCTGTGCTCTTGCAGAGCTTATTGAGTGCGGTCTTGTCGATGCTTTTCATTTCCTCTTGCCCGCGAATCGAAGCGAGATAGCGTGCGGCACGAGTATGTTTGGCTGCATATTTTTCGATGCCGTCGAACACAATGAAGGTCAGTTCTGACTTGATGGCTGCCACATTGACGGGTACCGCATCGAGGATGGCTTGTTGCAGCTTGCCCGCAAACTCGAATCCGCTCGGTCGCAGAATATGGACATTGTTCGCATCGATTGGCAGGTCGAAATCACTGTCCAGTTTGAAGACGGTGTCCTCAACAATCTGCAGGGTGTCGTCAATCAGGCGAATCAAGCGACCCTTGTTTTTGACGATGCCCTTGAACTGGCTTGCTCGACGCAGGGCGGTGAGCTTGCGTTGCTGGTCGTCGGTCAATCGCACGAAGTAGCAGAGCACCTTCTCTGGCGTGGCAAGGGCCGCAGAATCCAAGGGCAAATTCGCAGCCTGATGCAGATCGCGCACACCCATGGCCATGTCGTCGTCCAATGGCAGATAGAGATACTCCACGCTGCCGTGCTTGTCAGAAGGTTCGTACTTTGTCGGCCCTTCCGCATCCTGCTGCATGGCCTGCCAAGTCGCCTGGGTCATCTCATGCAAGGCCTTCTGCACCTTGGCATCGATTGGCACCGCTACGAAAGTTTGACCACTGCCGACATCACGGCCGACACCGAATTCAACGAGCGTCACCTTCTTGAGATCAAAGGAGAGATTCATTCAACCTCCAGGTACACGGTATCGCTAAGTCGATAGGTGGTGACTCTTTCATTCGGCGAGAGGCTGACGCGTCGGGTAACGACGGCATATCGCACTTTTCCAGTCAGCGGGTTGCCATCGGCGGGCGGAAAGACCGTAAACACGCGGTAGCCGAACACCGCGAACACCAGATTCATGTAGTGCAGATTCAGGTGCCAGAACAAGAATACGATGAACGAAAGAGCGGCGAGCGTCGCAGCCAGATCGCGCGGGGTGCCGAGGTCCTCAGAGTAGAAGGGCAGAAGCATGGCGAACAGGTAAACAAGAATATGGTCGCGGTGATCATCGGCGGTGCCGACAGTCACTTCGCGCCGGTCGTTGTTCCGCTTGGCCGTGAGTATGCGCAGCCAGAGAAACGCGTTGGGAATCGCTACCATCAGCGCACAGAAGCTTACGAAGTAGTGATCGGGGATCAGGCTGTTGCCGCGAACGGCCCAGAGAATGAACAGCGGAGAGATGCTGCTCAGCACCATCAGCAGCCGTGCCGCCTTGAGTCCTTCGCTGCGAGTCTTGCCGGGCGCCATGGTCACAATCCCGCCCTCTCTATGAGTTTCTCGGCATCGGCAATGCGCAGCTCGCCGGATATCAGTTTTGGCAGCAGGGTGTCGCGGAGTTGGGTGAGCACTCGGGACTCATCAACGCTGGACAGGATGGCGTCAAACCATCCCGCTACCATTCCTTCAAATGCGGATAGGACACCCAGGGGTGGAACTGGGCGCTGGATCGCTTCAAATGTCTGACGCGTAATTGTCGAAAACACCGAGCCGTGCGCCATGGACTTTAGCTGATCGACCATCTGTTGCGTCGTAAGGTAGACGAAGTAGTCACCTGCACCGCCCGATCCGCACAGGCCATAGCAAGACTGGTTAAACGTCATCTCGCGCCCCGCAATGGCGAGATTGCCTACCGTACCTCGCGCAGAGATGATTGTTGTGCCCTTTGGGATCAAACGCGCAGAGCTGTCGGCCAAACCTTGGTTCGTGATGGTTTTATCGGTAGCGACAACGAACACATCGCTGGTGGAGGGTGTGTCCACCACGGAGAACCAGGGTATGTCTCCGTTCCAATACTCCTCGACTGCCGTCTTGGGAGTCCCGCCACCAATAATTGTCAGCAGTTCGTTGAGCGGCTGTATCTCCCACTCCGCCGGCTTACCCTCGTGATCAAGGCGGTCAGGGAAGAGTTGCCAGAGCTCGGCGGGGAGGTAGGGTTCGTGGCCTTCCATTTTGGCGCGGACGGGGCCGAAGTCGACGAACCAGTCCTTGAACAGGGCCCGGGCCATGGCCTCCAGGGTCTGGTTGCGGCGGCGGTTGAGTTCGATCTTGTCGTCCAGCGTGCCGAGGCTATGGGCGATGGCGTGTTGTTGGGCAATGGGCGGAACATCGACCGTAAGTGATCTCTGCGCTGTGACAGGGACCTGATTGCGGGTTGAATGGCTCATCACCGCCGCTAGTTGGTTCTGGAACCCGACTCCAGCGAAGTAAACCGCGAGGTAGCGCGGGAGCAGCCTGCTTTTGTCAAGCCGGAAGTACGTCAATGACGTTCCAACCAACAGCCGCCCGCTGTATGGCGGGACGATTGCTACGCGACCGATGGTGGCATTGTGTGAAAGGAGCACATCATCCGGCTTCACAAAGCCGAACGTAAGTGCGTTGGCACGCTCGTCTCCAAGTCGTGGTGCTCCGGCGATGTCCACATAGCCGCCACTAAGCGACTTGGCTGTCAAAAATGGCACACCTTCAGGACCAAACTCTTCAACTCGTGGGTACTTCGAGCCGTAGTTGCCGTCCTTGTGAGCAGTAATTGTCCCGTCGACGATTAACTCCTCAATCGTCGCGACTCGTACTCCTTCACCCGCCATACCCAAGCTCCCTCAGGTTGGCCTCAATCGCCGTATCCAGCCGCGCCGCTTCCTGCTGCTGCTCGCGCCACTGCGCGCTGAGGCGCTGCATCTTGTCGGCGAAGGCTTCGCCGTCGTCCTCGGCGGCCTCACTGCCGACATAGCGGCCGGGGGTGAGCACGTGGCCGTGCTTGCGGATTTCATCCAGCGTCGCGGATTTGCAGAAGCCGGGGATGTCTTGGTAGAGGTGGGGCGAGTGCGCCCCCTCTCCCCGGCCCTCTCCCACGAGGGGAGAGGCGGAAAGGCCGGCGCTGCGCCAAGCGTGGTAGGTGTCGGCGATCTTCTGGATGTCGGCGTCGGAGAGTTCGCGCCGGGTGCGGTCGACCAGGGTGCCGAGGTTGCGGGCGTCGATGAACAGGACTTGGCCGCGGCGGTCGCGCAGCGATGCCCCCTCTCCGCTGGCCCCTCTCCCACGCGGGGAGAGGGGAGTACGGCCCGACTTGTCGCGGGCCAGGAACCACAGGCAGGCGGGGATTTGCGTCGAGTAGAAGAGCTGGCCGGGCAGGGCGACCATGCAGTCGACGGCGTCGGCTTCGACCATGGCTCGGCGGATCTCGCCTTCGCCGCTCTGGTTCGAACTCATTGAGCCGTTCGCCAGCACCACGCCGGCGCTGCCCTGCGGGGCCAGGTGCCAGTGGATGTGCTGCAGCCAGGCGTAGTTGGCATTTCCCACTGGCGGCACGCCGAACGTCCAGCGCGGGTCGTCGCGCAGGCGGTCGCCGCCCCAGTCGGAGATGTTGAAGGGCGGGTTGGCCAGGATGTGGTCGAAACGCAGGTCGCGCAGTTCGTCCTTGTGGAAGCTGCCTTCGTTGTTCCAGCGGATGTCGGAGTCGATGCCGCGCACGGCGAGGTTCATCTTGGCCAGGCGCCAGGTCGTGTAGTTGCTCTCCTGGCCGTAGATGGCGATGTCGCCGATGCGCCCGCCGTGTTCGAGCACGAACTTCTCGCTCTGCACGAACATGCCGCCGCTGCCGCAGCAGGGATCGTAAACGCGGCCCTGGTAGGGTTCGAGCATCTGCACCAGCACCTGCACCACCGAGCGCGGGGTGTAGAACTCGCCGCCGCGCTTGCCTTCGGCGCCGGCGAACTGGCTGAGGAAATACTCGTAGACGCGGCCGAGGATGTCGTGGGAGCGGCTGCTTCGCTCTGACTCCCCCCTCTCCCCCGGCCCCTCTCCCACGAGGGGAGAGGGGAGCAAGGGGCCGATGCCCGAGATCAGGTCAATGAGCTCTCCCAGCATCAGCTTGTTCAGGGCGGGGCGGGCGTAGTCCTTGGGCAGTACGCCCTTCAGCGATTCGTTGTCTTTCTCGATGGCGCGCATGGCGTCGTCGATCAGGGTGCCGATCTCGGGGCGCTTGGCGTTGGCCTTCAAGTGCGACCAGCGTGCGTCCTTGGGCACCCAGAACACGTTGTTGGCCAGGTACTCATCTTTGTCTTCGGCGGCCTGCGGGTCTTCGGCCAGCAGCGTGGCGTGGCGGGCCTCGAAGGCGTCGGAGATGTACTTCAGAAAGATCAGGCCCAGGGCGACGTGCTTGTAGTCGCTGGGCTCCATGTTGCCGCGCAGCTTGTCGGCGGCCTTGAAGAGTTCGGCTTCAAAACCGAGGCTGGCGGCGTGGTTCTTTTCGGTGGCCTTGGCCATTGGTTGTCCCTGTGATGCATGCATGCGGCCTGAGCCGAACCCTGCCTGATACCGTAAGCGCAGGCAAGAAGGCTGGCCCTGCGGTTATCCGGGCTCTGCAAATGTTGGCAGTGGTTGGGGCAGTAACCAATCCACCCCGAGTCAAGCCGCTCCGCGGCGAGCCGCGGGCAGCGGCCCGCGGTCCTGTTGGGATTCGACGTGACCCTCAGAACTGGCTTGTGGGGATGATGGGGACTGAACATCGAGCCATAGTTGTCAGATCCGAAACCAATCAAGCGTCTGCCCGACGAGGACCTCCCCTCGACTGATAGAAAGCTCCAAGCTCCTGGCGCGATTCCCGCCGCATCTGGCCTCCCCACCCCCCGCCCGCTAAGCTCCCGCCCCGATGGAACTCCTCGACGCCACGGCCGCTGCGCTGTCTGCGCAGGGCTCGCTGGCGCGGGCCTGGCCGAAGTTTCGTGCGCGCGGGGCGCAGCAGCGGCTGGCCGGGGCGGTGGCCGCGGCGATGCTGGAGCGCGGCGAGCTGGTGGCCGAGGCCGGCACGGGCACAGGCAAGACCTACGCGTATCTGGTGCCGGCCCTGCTGTCCGGGCTGCGGGTGATCGTGTCTACCGGCACCCGTGCGCTGCAGGACCAGCTCTACCACCGCGACCTGCCGCGCCTGCGCGAGGCGCTGGGGGTGGGCCTGAAGACGGCCCTGCTGAAGGGCCGCAGCAACTACCTCTGCTGGTACCGGATGGAGCGGGCGCGCGGCGAGCGCGCGTTTTCCGCGCGGCAGCAGGCGGCCCTGCTGGCGCGGGTCTGGCAGTTCGCCGGCGCCAGCGACGATGGCGATATCGCCGGCATCGACTTCGTGCCGGAAGACTCGGCGCTGTGGCCGCAGATCACCTCCACGCCGGACAACTGCCTGGGCAGCGAGTGCCCCTTTCACGCCGAGTGCTTCGTGGTGAAGGCGCGTGCCCGCGCGCAGGCTGCCGATCTGGTGGTGGTCAACCACCACCTGCTGTTTGCGGACCTCGCGCTCAAGCGCGAGGGCTTCGGCGAGATCCTGCCCGGCGCGCACGCCTTCGTGATCGACGAGGCCCACCAGCTGCCGGAGCTGGCCACGCGCTTCTTCGGCCAGGGCCTGAGTGCGCGCCAGCTGCAGGACCTCAGCCGCGATGTGCTGGCCGAAGCGCTGTCGGCCAGCGGCGCCCTGGGTGCGCTGCAGCCGGCGGCCGAGGCGCTGGAGCGCTGCGTGCGCGAGCTGCGTCTGGCCTGGGATCCGCTGCCGGCGCGCGGGCCGCTGGAGTTGGCCCTGCGCCACGATCCCTGTGCCGACAGCCTGGAGGCGCTGGAGGCGGCGCTGCAGGCCCTGGTCGAGGCGCTGGAGGGCCAGGCCGAGCGCAGCCCGGGGCTGGAGGCGTGTCTCGTGCGCGCGCAAGCGCTGCGGCAGAAGCTCGATGCCCTGCATCCGCGCGGCGAGGACGCAGTGCCCTGCGTCCGCTGGTACGAGCTTGCGCCGCGCGGCTTCAGCCTGCAGCTGACCCCGCTGGACGTGGCCGAGCCCCTCAGCGAGTTCCGTGCCAAGGCGCGCGCGGCCTGGATCTTCACCTCGGCCACGCTGGCGGTGAGCGGCAGCTTCGGCCACTTCGCCGGCCAGCTCGGTTTGGAGCAGCCCAAGACCCTGCTGGAACCCAGCCCCTTCGACTATCCCAAGCAGGCGCTGGCCTGGCTGCCGCCCGGGCTGCCGGATCCGTCCGAACGCGGCTATGTGCCGGCCCTGCTGCGGACGACGCTGCCGGCGCTGCAGGCCTCGAACGGCCGCGCCTTCCTGCTGTTCACCAGCCATCGCGCCCTGCGCGAGGCGGCGGAGTGGCTGCAGGCGAATACGGCCTTCCCGCTGTTCGTGCAGGGCAGTCAGCCGCGGCATCGCCTGCTGCAGGCCTTCCGCGACTCCGGCAACGGCCTGCTGCTGGGCGCGGCCAGCTTCTGGGAGGGCGTGGACGTGGCCGGCGACGCGCTGTCGCTGGTGCTGATCGACAAGCTGCCTTTCGCGGCGCCCGACGATCCGGTGCTGGAGGCGCGGCTGGAACACATCCGCCGCGGCGGCGGCAATCCGTTTCGCGACTGGCAGCTGCCGACCGCCGTCATCGCCTTCAAGCAGGGCGTGGGCCGACTGATTCGCAGCGAGGGCGATCGCGGCGTGCTGGTGCTGTGCGATCCGCGCCTGACCGGCAAGGGCTATGGGCGCAACTTCCTGGGCAGCCTGCCGCCGATGCCGCGCACCCATGCGCTGGCCGACGTGGAGGCGTTCTTTACCGAGCAGCCGGCGCCGGCCACTGCGGATGCGGCTGCGGCCGGGTCGAGCTTGATCCGCAGCTTCGATATCGACGCGCCGGACCCGGCCTGAATCTACTGAGCGCATTTGATCAAGCACGGACGCCGCAGCGAGGGCGTCCAACGGCGGCCGCAGCAGGCGCAGGGTTCTCGCAGGCTTGGGGCCGGTGCTATGGGGTTGCGGCCGGTGAGCCGGCGGGACTGGACAGCCCGGCTCGCGCACGTAGACTGGCCGGCTCCCCGATTCACATCCGGCCCATGAACCTGCTTGCCATCGAGACTGCCACCGAAGCCTGCAGCGTTGCCTTGCTGAAGGACGGGGCTGTGCTTGAGCGTTTCGAGATCGCACCGCGTCGGCACGCCGAGCTGGTGCTGCCCTGGTGCGAGGAACTGCTGGCGGAGGCCGGGCTTTCGCGCCGCGAGCTGGACGCCATCGCGGTCGGCATCGGCCCCGGCGCATTCACCGGTGTCCGTTTGGCGGTAGCGATGGGGCATGGCCTGGCGCTCGCGCTGGATCGCCCTCTGATTGGTATCAGCAGCCTGCAGGTATTGGCGGCCGGTGCGCGCGGCGCGCAGCCGGGCGACGGTGTGTTCGCATGCATCGATGCACGTATGGGGGAGGTGTACGCCGGCGCCTTCCGCGTGCGTCGCGACGGCCTGCCCGAGCCCGTAGGCGATCCGCAGCTTGCTGCGCCCGCCGACACCAGGCTGCCGGACGATCACTATGGCTGGGCCCGTGGCTCCGGTCTCGCAGCCGGCCAGGGCGAAGTGGGACAGCGTCTGCAGTCGCAGGGCTGGCGGCTGGAGGTTGGCGCACTGCCGGCGGCTGCAGATCTGGCCCGGCTGGCCGCGCGGGCGTATGCGCGCGGCGAGTATCCGGAGCTGCCGGAAGGCGTGCAGCCGCTCTACCTGCGCGACAAGGTCGCTCTGACCATCGCCGAGCGCGCGGTGCTTTGAGCCACGCCGGCGCAGGGCTTGCATCCCGGCTCCGGTCTTCCGCACGGCGCCGCCCATGATTTCTTCCGACGCAGGCATCGGCCCTGACCCTCGCCCTCTCGTTGATCTTCTCGGCCTGCAGCCGCAGGCTGCGCAGGCCCTGGGGCGGGCCATCGAGGCGGCCGGTGGTCGCGTCCGCAGCCTGCTGCGGGCGGATGCATGGCCCGAAGCACTGGCGGAGGCGGCGCCGCAGGCGCTGCTGGTGCCGGCTGCGCTCTGTGCCAGCGCCTCCGCGGTGCTCGAGAAGCTGGTGCTCGGCGATCCGCGCCTGTGCACTACCCAGCTGGCCGCGATCGGTGACGGTGGCCAGCGCCTCGCCGCACAGCTGTCAGGTGCCGATCTGTACCTTGAGGCCGGTCGGGCGGGCCCTGCGCTGATCGATGCGCTGGGGCAGCGCCTGGTCGGCTGGCTGCAGGCGCTTGACCGCCGTCCCTTCCGGGTGCTGGTGGTCGATGACGACGCCGAGGGCCGGCTGTATGCCGGCAGCATCCTGCGCCGTGCGGGATTCGAGGTGGAGGAATGCGCCCAGCCGGAGCACGCCGTCGAGCGCGCGCAGGCCTTGCGGCCGGATCTGATGCTGCTTGATCTGTACATGCCGGGGCTCGACGGGCTTGCCGTGATCGCGCGCCTGCGTGCCCATGAGGAGTTGGCGCAGCTGCCGATCGTGATTCTCTCGGGCGAGGAGCGCCCCGCCGCGCGCTTCAACGCGCTGCGTCTGGGGGCAGACGAGTTTCTGGTCAAACCGGTGCGGCCGCAGGCTCTGGCTGCGGCGCTGCGCAGTCGCATCAAGCGTGATCGCGCCGCTCGACAGGCGCTGAGCCCGGGGGCGGGGCAGGGGCCGCGCATGCGCCGCGGCGATTTCCTGCAGGAGCTGGTGCGCCGGGTGGCTGTCGAGGGCGATGAGTGGATGGTGCTGATGGCGCTGCGGGTGCAGGACGCTGCGCAGCAGCGCGAGCAGCTGGGGCTGGGAGGCGTGCACGCGCTGGAGCGGGCTCTGGCTGCGCGCCTGCGCACGCGGCTCGGGCCGCAGGACCGCTACTCCCTGTGGGAGGAACTCGGTTTTGGCCTGCTGGTGGTGCGTGACAGCGCTGAGGCGGTGCGAGCGCTGGCCGAGGATCTGCTCGTCGAGGTCCGCTCCGCTGCGCTGGATCTTGAAGGCATGCAGGTGCCGGTCCGTCTCTCGATCGGTCTCGCGCTGCCGCCGCGCGAAGCGCCTGCCGGGGTGGCTGCCGAGGGCTGGATTGCCGGTGCTTTCGCCGCGGTGAGCGTGGCGGCACGTCTCGGGGGCGATCGCGCCGAGGGCGTGCTTTCGCGTGATCCGGATGCGCTTCCGCCCGAGCGCGCGATGGTCATCCACAACGCACTGGCCGACCTTGCCCGCGGCGGCGAGTTGCGCTGCGAGTACCAGCCGCTGCTGTGCTTGAACGGCGAGCAGCCGCATTACGCCCTGGTTGCCAAGCTGCGGGATCTGCGTGCGCCGCTGAAGGGCTACCCACGGCGCGAGTATCTTGCCCTCGCGCGCGAGCACGGCCAGCTGGCCATGCTGGAGCGCATGGCCTTGTTCCAGGCCTTCGAGACGTTTGAGGAAATGCGCGACCGCGGCCATCCGCCGAGCCTGCTGGTGCCGCTGGATCTGGCCAGCACCGATTCCCGCCAGCTGGCTTGGCTGGAGGCTGAACTCCGGCGTCGCGCCGGCCTTGCCGGAGCCCTGCGGATTGAGCTTGAAGCAGAGCAGCTGCACGACCCTGCCCACGCCGAAACCCTGAAACGATTGCTGGCCAGCGGCTGCAGTCTGGCCGCCTGCAGCCGCCGGCCCACGCTGGACCTGCTGCAAAGCCTTGCACGCCTGCCACTGCGCCTGCTCAGGCTGCCGCATCCTGTGTTGGGCTCGGCGCCGGCCGAAGCGATCACCGAGTCCATCCGCGGCTGGCACGCGCTCGGCCGCGAGCTGCTGGTGGATGAGGTGCCCAGCGTGGCCGAGGTCGGCAGCCTGTGGAGCCTCGGCATCGACTACCTGCAGGGTGACGTACTCGCCGCGGCGGCACCGCGGCCGGATTACGAGGGTGAACTCGACTGAGGCGCTGCCTGCCTACTGCGCCCGCAGCGCCTCGATTGGATCCAGCTGGGCTGCCTTGCGCGCCGGGTAGTAGCCGAAGAACAGGCCGGTGGCGATGGCGAAGCCGGTAGCCAGCGCAATGACCTGCATGTTGAGCTCCACCGGCAGCGCGCCGATGCGGCCCGCCAGCAGGGCGCCGGCGATGCCGATCGCGATACCGATCACACCGCCGCCCAGCGAGATCATCATCGCCTCCGCCAGAAACTGGCGCTGGATCTCCTTGGGCCCTGCGCCCACGGCCATCCGCAGGCCGATCTCACGGATCCGCTCGGTCACCGACACCAGCATGATGTTCATGATGCCGATGCCGCCGACGATCAGCGAAATGCCGGCGACCGCGCCCAGCAGCACGGACATCACGCGGGTGGTCTCGTTGCGGGCGCTGACCAGTTGGGTGAGGTTTCGAACCTGGAAGTTTTCCTCGCCACCCGGCGGCACGCGCTGGGTTTCGCGCAGCACTTCAAGCAGTTGGGCCTCTACTCTGGGCATGGCCGCCGCGCTGGCGGCGCCCACGGTGATCTGCATCAGCGCGCCGGGCGGCAGCTGGAGCTGGCCCATCAGGCGCCGGCGTGCGGTTTCCAAGGGCACGAAGATGGCGTCGTCCTGGTCGTTGCCCCAGCCGCCCTGGCCTTTCGGGTTGGCTACGCCGACCACAGTAAAAGGCACGCGGCCGACGCGGATGGTGGCCCCCAGCGGGTCGGTGTCGCCAAACAGCTTGTCGCGCACTGTCTGGCCCAGCACCACCAGCGTGTCGACCCCGTCGAACTGGGCGAACTCGCTGCTGTCGCCCATGGCAAGCGTCCAGTCCTGCACCACGAAGAAGTCCGGCTGCACGCCCTGCCATCGCGTGCTCCAGTTCTGCTCGGCGTTGATCACCTGAGCGCTGCCGGTGACGATGCCGCTGACGTAGCGCGCTTCGGGGATGCGCTCGCGAATGGCTTCGAGATCGGTGGTGCGCAGCGAAAACAGCGAGCTCGACGCCATGCTGACGCCTGCGCGGCGGCCCCAGTTGGGCATCACGTCGATGCGGTTGGATCCGAGCCGGGAAAGGGTGTCGTCCAGCTGGGCCTGGGTGCCCTGGCCGACCGAAACCATCACGATGACCGCCGCGATGCCGATGATCACGCCGAGCGCGGTCAGCGTGCTTCGCAGCCAGTTGCCGCGCAGTGCGAACGCAGCCATGCCGAGGATGTCGATAAAGCGGACGTGGCCAGGCACGACCCTGCCGGGCGGGGGGTTGGGGCTCATGCGGCCTCCTTGAGTTCGCCGTCGTGCATGGCCAGCACGCGGTCAGCGCGGGCGGCGACTTCGGGGTCGTGGGTGATGAGGACGATGGTATGTCCTCCAGACTGCAGCCGCTTGAACAGCTTCAGGATCTCCTCGCCGGTACGCGAGTCGAGTGCGCCCGTGGGTTCGTCGGCAAGCAGGATGGGCGGGTGGTTGATCAGGGCCCGGGCAATCGCGACGCGCTGCTGCTGTCCACCGGACAGCTCGGTTGGACGGTGGCTGGCGCGATCGTCGAGCCCCACCTCGTGCAGCGCGCGCAGCCCACGCTCGCGGCGCTCGCTCGGCGGCACTCCGGCGTAGGTCAGCGGCAGCATGACGTTATCCAGCGCGCTCATGCGGCTGAGGAGATGGAACCCCTGGAACACGAAGCCGATTTTTTCCAGCCGCAGCCGCGCGAGCCCGGCCGCGTCGAGGCTTGCGACATCGACGCCATCGCAGAGGTAGCGTCCGGCGCTGGGGGTATCCAGGCAGCCGATCAGGTTCATGAGGGTGGACTTGCCGGAGCCGGACGGCCCGATGATGGCGACGAACTCACCGTGCCGTATGTCGAAGCTGACTCCGCGCAGGGCGACCACCTCGGCAGGGGTGCCCTCCGAGTAGACCTTGCGCAGGCCCTCCGCCTGAATCACCGGAGTGCCGCTGCTCACGCTCCACCCTCGGCCGCGATGATCACGCGCGCGCCCTCGGGCACGGCGGCCCCGATCAGTTCGGTATGGGTAGCGTCGGAAAGCCCGGCGCGCGCATTGGCCTGCACCGGCTTGCCGTCCTGCAGCAGCCAGACCGTGATCGGCCGGGCATTTAGCAGCTCGTTGATGCCTTGCTCGAAGCGCTGGCGCTGGCCGGCGTCCAAGCTTGCCATGAAGTCGGCATAGCCTTCCTTGATACGCCCGGCCATCATGCCGGCCATCTGCGCCTGCGAGGGCATGCCGCCACCGCCCGGGCCGCCCTGCATGACCACGGCTCCGGCCGGCGGACCGCCGCCAGCGCCCTGCTGCGCGCGCTGGCGTGCCTGTTCGGCACGCTCTCGGGCGGCGGCGAAATCGCGCTCGAAGGCGGCTTTCTGATCGGCGCTGGGGCCAAGGCTTTCCACCAGGGCCGGCAGCTCAGGGGCGATGTTGAAGGCGGCGAACATGCCGCGCATCGGGTTCTCGGCCGGCGCATCGGCGGGACGGAAGCGCAGCGCGGCGTTGGGCACCCTCAGCACGTCGCGGCGCTGGCTTACCTCGATGTTGGCGTTGGCGGTCAGCCCGGGCAGAAGGGTGAGATCACGGTTGTCCACGCTGATCACCACCGGATAGGTGATCACGTTCTGCTGGTTGGTTGCCGACAGCCGGACCTGACGCACGTCGCCGCTGAACTCGCGGCCCGAAAAGGCATCCACGCTGAACTTCACCGGCTGGCCGGCGCGAATCTGGCCGACGTCGCTTTCGTCGACGCTGAGCTCGATCTGCATCTGCGCGAGGTCTTCGGCGATCTGGAACAGCACCGGCGACTGAAAGCTGGCCGCCACGGTCTGTCCCGGCTCCACCGTGCGGCTGAGCACCACGCCGTCGACCGGCGAACGGATCACCGTGTAGTCGAGTTCGAGTTCGGCATTGGCCACGCTGGCCTGGGCCTGCTCGATCTGGGCGCGCGCCGAGGCGACCCGGGCGATGGCCTGCTCGCGTGCGGCCACCGCCAGATCGATCTCGGAGCGGGACACGAGCTGGCGCTGGGCAAGCTCCTGCTTGCGGTTGTAGTCGGCTTCAGCGTTGCGCAGGGCTGCCTGGGCCTCCTGCAGGCTGGCGCGGGCGCTGGACAGGTTGGCGCGGGTCTGGGTCAGGCGCGCCTCGAAATTGGCAGGATCGATCCGGGCAATGATCTGGCCGCGCTCGACCCGGTCGTTGAAATCCGCCAGGACCTCGCTGACTTGACCAGAGATCTGCGAGCCGATGTCTACCGTGGACAGCGCCTTGAGCGCACCGGTAGCGGAGATCGCCACGCGCAGATCGCCTTTTTCCACGTTTGCGGTGCGGTAGCTGACCGCGCTCTTGTCACTGCCGTAGTGGCGCCAGCCAACGAAAGCCGCAAGCGCCACGGCGACGAGGACGACGACGGGCAGGAAGCGGCGCAGGCGGCGAGGGGCAGGGGACGGCATCTTTGGGGAATCTCATCGGTGGGATCGGGAAGAGGCGCTGGATCAGCGCCTCTGGGGGCGGAGTCAGTCGCCATGGCTGCTTGTACGCCGCGGGCCTTCACTATTGTCTAGATATCGCCGGGCCTCACACAGGACGGAAAGTCACGTGCAGGGCGGGTGAGGGTTGCCCTTGTCGAGTGGCGGGGCCGTACGCGATCGCGGGCGCAGCCGCCGCCGGCACCGCGAACAGCCCCGATGCCCGCGGTTGTGGGCAAACCCCCGCGTCGACTACACTTTCGCGTCCCTTGCGCCCGATCCACGCTGATCGGTCTCCGCACAGGGGCATTCCATACTCCACTCACGGCGGTCCGTGCGGTGCACGGCGCACTCCATTAAGGGTGCGCGAGACGTGTTCCTGCAGTTCCCGCATCTCACGAGGTTCCAATGTCCATCGACACCCAGAAGATCATCGAAGATTTCAAGCGCGGCCCGGGCGACACCGGCTCTCCGGAAGTCCAGGTTGCGCTGCTGTCGGCTCGCATCGAGCTGCTGACCGGTCATTTCAAGATTCACAAGCTGGACCATCACGGCCGCCGCGGTCTCATCCGCCTGGTCAACCAGCGTCGCAGCCTGCTGAGCTACCTCAAGGGCAAGGACGTTGAACGCTACAAGACGCTCATCGAGCGCCTCGGCATCCGTCGCTAAGCCCAGAAGGGGACGCACAACGTGGCGAAAGTAACCAAGACTTTTCAGTACGGTAATCACCAGGTAACGCTGGAGACGGGTGAAATCGCCCGCCAGGCCGGCGGTGCGGTCATCGTAAAAATGGCCGACACCGTTGTGCTGGTCACGGCAGTCGCCAACAAGAACCTTCGCGAGGGGATGGATTTCTTCCCGCTGACGGTCGACTACCAGGAGAAGTTCTACGCCGGCGGCAAGATTCCCGGTGGCTTCTTCAAGCGCGAGGGTCGTCTCACCGAGAAGGAGACGCTGACCTCGCGGCTGATCGATCGTCCGATCCGTCCGCTGTTCCCGGAAGGTTTCCGCCACGAGGTCCAGGTCATCGCCACGGTGATGTCCATGAACCCTGAGGTGGACGGCGACATCCCGGCGCTGATCGGTGCCTCCGCGGCCCTGCGCCTTGCCGGCGTGCCGTTCAACGGCCCGATCGGCGCCGCCAAGATCGGCTACAAGGACGGCCAGTACCTGCTCAACCCGACCGCCAGCGAGCTGAAGGAGTCGAAGCTGGAGCTGGTCGTAGCCGGCACCGAGAAGGCCGTGCTGATGGTCGAGTCCGAGGCAGCCCTGCTGTCGGAAGAGGTGATGCTCGGTGCCGTCGTCTTTGGCCACCAGCAGCTGCAGACGGTGATCCAGGCGATCAACGAGCTGGTCGCCGAAGTCGGCTCCAAGTCCTTCCCGTGGACGCCGGCCCCGGCCAACGACAGCCTGGTCGACGCGATCAAGGGCGTCATCGGCAACCGTCTCGCCGATGCTTTCGGGATCACCACCAAGTCCGAGCGCAAAGAGGCCATCGGTGCGCTCCGCAAGGAGGTGCTGGAAACGCTGGAGCCGCAGTTCGAGGCCCACGGCTGGAGCACCAAGCTGGTGGCCGCCGAGTTCGGCGAGCTCGAGTACAACGCCATGCGCGCCAAGGTGCTGGACACCAAGATCCGCATCGACGGCCGCGACCTGAGCACCGTGCGCGCCATCAGCGTGGATACCAGCGTGCTGCCGCGCACCCACGGCTCGGCCCTGTTCACCCGCGGTGAGACGCAGGCGATCGTGGTGGCGACCCTGGGTACGACCCGCGATGGCCAGATCATCGATGCGGTCGCCGGCGAGTACAAGGAACACTTCCTGTTCCACTACAACTTCCCGCCCTACTGCACCGGCGAAACCCGCCCGATGCTGGGCCCGAAGCGTCGCGAGATCGGCCACGGCCGGCTGGCCAAGCGCGGCGTGCTGGCGGTGATGCCGTCGATGGAAGAGTTTCCCTACACCATCCGCTGCGTGTCGGAGATCACCGAGTCCAACGGGTCGTCCTCGATGGCTTCGGTCTGCGGATCCTCGCTGGCGCTGATGGATGCGGGCGTGCCGATCAAGGCGCCGGTGGCGGGTATCGCCATGGGCCTGGTGCTGGAAGGCGAGCGCTTCGCGGTGCTGTCCGACATCCTTGGCGATGAAGATCACCTCGGCGACATGGACTTCAAGGTCGCCGGCACCGAGAACGGCATCTCCGCGCTGCAGATGGACATCAAGATCGAGGGCATCACGCCGGAGATCATGAAGATCGCGCTGGACCAGGCCAAGCAGGGCCGCCTGCACATCCTCGGCGAGATGGCCAAGGTGCTGAGCACGCCGCGCTCGGAGATGAGCGAGTACGCCCCGCGCCTGCTCACCATCAAGATCCACCCGGACAAGATCCGCGAGGTGATCGGCAAGGGCGGTGCCACCATCCAGGGCATCACCAAGGAAACCGGCACCCAGATCGACATCCAGGACGACGGCACCATCGTCATCGCGTCGGTCAACGCCGCGCAGGCGCAGGCCGCCAAGGCCCGCATCGAGCAGATCACCTCCGATGTCGAGCCGGGCCGGATCTACGAAGGCAAGGTCGCCAAGCTGATGGACTTCGGCGCCTTCGTCACCATCGCCCCCGGCAAGGACGGTCTGGTGCACGTTTCGCAGATCTCCTCCGAGCGCGTCGAGAAGGTGTCCGACAAGCTCAAGGAAGGCGATATCGTCAAGGTCAAGGTGCTGGAGGTCGACAAGCAGGGCCGCATCCGCCTGTCGATGAAGGCCGTGCTGGAAGACGCGGGCGAGTAATCGCCAGCGGCCAGGCAAACACGCCGGGGCGGGCCGCAAGGTCCGCCCCGTTCGTTTGTGGGCCCAGCTCCAAGGAATCTGTCGATATGCGTATCACCCCGCGCCGCCTGCGCTGGATCTTCAACCTCTGGCCGCCCTTCCTGTTTGCAGGGATCCGGGTCGAGCACATCGCTGCCGACTGGAGCTGCGCGCGCGTGCGCATGGACCTGCGCTGGTTCAATCGCAACTACGTCCGCACCCATTTCGGCGGCAGCCTGTTCGCCATGACCGATCCGTTCTGGATGTTGCTCGTCATGGAATCGCTGGGCCGCGATTACATCGTCTGGGACAAGGCGGGCGAGATCGACTTCGTGCGGCCCGGCCGCGGCCGGGTGCGGGCGGAGTTCCGGCTGGATCCGCACGCAGTAGAGGAAATCCGCGCGCAGGCCGGGCGCGAGCGCCGTGTGCTGCATTGGTTCGAGGTCGATGTGGTCGATGCCGAGGGCGAGGTCGTCGCGCGGGTTCGCAAGCAGCTCTACATCCGCCGCAAGCAACCACCGGTCTGATGCCCTTGCAGCGCACACGGCTCGGGCTATGCTGCCGGCCGTGATTCCGTGGGAAGGCCCATGAGTTCCGCCAGCGCCACCAGCCCTGACGCCGAGTCCCTGCCCGACATCGAGGGCTACCGTCTGCTGCGCCCGCTCGGCCGTGGCGGCATGGCCGTGGTCCATCTGGCGCTGCAGATCTCCCTCGAGCGCGAAGTAGCGATCAAGCTAATGGCGGCAGAGGCCAGCACCGATGCCGAGCGCGCCGCACGCTTCGAGCGCGAGGCGCGAATCATTGCCCGGCTAGAGCACCCGGCCATCGTCGGCATCCACGAGGTGGGCCGCACCGCGGATGGCCGACCGTACTACGTGATGCCCTATCTGGCCCGTGGTGATCTGTCGCAGCGCGATCTCGCCGGCGACGAGGCGCAGGTGATCGAGATACTGGCAAGCCTGCTGGATGCCTTGGGCTATGCACACGCGCGAGGCATCGTGCATCGCGATGTGAAGCCGGAAAACGTGCTGTTCGATAGCGGTGGCCGCCCGCAGCTTGCCGATTTCGGAATCGCTCTGTCCCGCCGCAGCGTGAATCTGCGGGTGACAGGGGAAGGGCTGGCGCTCGGATCCAGTGGATACATGAGCCCCGAGCAGTCGCGCGGAGAAGAGGTCGACGGTCGCGCCGACCTCTACAGCCTTGGCGTGCTCACCTATGAACTGCTGACGGGAGAGCTGCCCTTCAAGGCTGCCGACGCACTGACGCTGGCAATGCTGCACGCACAATCGCCGGTGCCGCGACTGCCGCCGGAGCTGGCGCACTGGCAGGCTTTCATCGAAAAGGCCATGGCCAAGGACCCACGGCGGCGATTCCGCAACGCCCAGGTGATGCAGCGCGCCCTCGATGCGCTGGCGGCGCGCGGATTGTCCGGATTCAGCCTGCGCAGGCTGTGGCTGCAGGCGCGTGCGCGGCCCATGCGTTCCCCGCCGATCCTGATCGGGCTTGGCCTTGCCGGCACTCTGGCGTCCGTGCTGCTCCTGGATGCCCTGCGCCGCCAGGAGGGTGGGCTTTCGATGTCGCCTGAGGCGCCCGCTTCAAGCCTCACCAGCGTGCTCGATCCTGCCGCTGAAGCCGCGGTTCGGCGGCGGCTGGACGACGCTGCACTGCAGCTGGCTCGCGGCGATCTGGTGACGCCAGCCGGCGGAAATGCCGCAGAAAGCTTTCTCGCCGTGCTGCAGGCAGACCCTGAGCGCGGAGAGGCTCTGGACGGACTCGATGCGGTGCTTGACGGTCTGGCGCAGCGCATCGTGGCCGCGCTAGGTGCGGGCCAGGACGAGGCTGGCCTTGAGTTGATTGATCAGGCACGCCTGCTCGCCGATAGCGCGCGCCTGCATGAACGCCCGGGCTGGCGACGTCTGGAGGGTTCGGTGGCCGCACTCATGCGTCAGCGGGTGGAGGCCAACCTGGCTGCGCTCGATCGTCCTGGCGCAGAAGCGCTGGTCCGGCAGTGGCGCATGCTTGGAGTGGCAGCGGAGGAAATCGATGCTTTCGCGGAGCGGGCTGCATCGCTGCCGGGCGCGGGTCTGCGTTTGGCCGACTCGGGTGGTCCGCCCCTGCTGTATGTGCCCGCGCGGCTGGGCAACTCGCGCCTCGCGCAGGGTTTCGCGCTGATGCAGCGCGAGGTCACCCGCGGCGAATATGCCCGTTTCGCTGCGGCTACCCGCCGCGACGCGGCGCCCTGCCGACGTCGGGCCAGTCTCATGCCAACCGTGCAGCGACGTCGCTGGGACGGACCTGGGTTCGATCAGCAGGAGGCTGAACCGGTCGTCTGCGTCGGCGCCGCCGATGCACGCGCCTACGCGGACTGGCTGAGCGCACGAACCGGCGCACGGTACCGGCTGCCCAGCCTCGGCGAGTGGCGCCATGCCGCCCAAGCCGGCGTCCGCCAGGCCCGCTGCGGTGCTGCCAACCTCGCCGAACGCGATGGCTGTCGCGATGGCGTGCGCCATACCGCCCAGGCCAGTCGCTTTCCGGTTGATGGGCTTGGCTTCGCCGACCTCTCCGGCAACGTCGCTGAGTGGACCTCCGACTGTGCACGCGGCGGCTGCGCGCGTCGGCTGGTGGCAGGCGGCTCATGGCGAGAGAGTTTCGCCGGTGACGTCCGGCTTGCGGTCGGGGAGGCCGAGGAAGTGCGGGGGTATGACGACGTTGGATTTCGCCTGCTGCGCGAAGTCGACGCGGAGACGCTGCCCGCGCAGCCCTAGCCTAGTGATTCGCACTTGAGCGGATGTATCTGCGGCGTCCTTGGCAAGGCTGACAGCGTTCCTCCTTCTTGCCATGGCGCTGCCATGACTCGTCGTCGCGCCTTGCCAGCCACACAAATCCGCTCGCAGCCCCTGTCCGCGAGGTGCGAATCACTACGCTGGCGTGCACCGCGCGTTGTCAGGACTACAATCGACCCATGCGCTCTGACCGTCCCCTCGACCTGCACATCCAGCGTTACCTGATCACCGGCCTGCTGACGGTGTTCCCGCTGTGGCTGACCTGGGTGGTGTTCCAGTTCATCCTGCTGCAGCTGTCCAAGCTCGGTGAACCCGCGGTCGATGCTCTGATGGTGGCGCTGGTGCGCATCTTCCCGCCTGTCGCGCGTGTCGTGGACATGGGTTCGCTTCGCTTCCTGCTTGCCGTGGTGCTGACCCTGCTCAGCCTCTATGGTCTTGGTTGGCTGGCCAACCGCGTGTTCGGCAAGCGCTTGCTGGCGGCGCTTGAGCGCCTGATCGATCGGATCCCCTTGGTCAAGGCCATCTACGGCGGCACCAAGAAGCTGCTGTCGGTGCTGCAGACCAAGCCCGAGGGCGCCCAGCGCGTGGTGCTGATCGACTTTCCGCATGCGGGCATGAAGGTGATTGGCTTCGTCACCCGGGTGATCCGCGAGGAGGGCACGGGCCGGGAGCTGGCCGCAGTGTATGTCCCGACCACGCCCAATCCGACCTCCGGCTATCTGGAGATCGTTCCCGTGGAATCGCTGACGCCGACCGAATGGACGGTCGATCAGGCCATGGCCTTCATCATCTCAGGCGGTGCCGTCAGTCCGGAAGCGATCCCATTCACGCGCCAGAAAGAAGACGCCCCACCGATCTGAGCGCGGGCGAACAATCTCCTCCAAGGGCGATTGGGCCCTCAGTTGCGGGGCGCGCTTGCTACGCCGGCCTGATCCAGGTCCTGCTGTATGCCAATGCCCGGCAGCGGCGGTCGGATGTCGGGGGGAGGGGTGGATTCCTCCGCCGGTTCTGCCTCGCCCGAGGTTCCAAAGCTCTCCAGCTCGCGTGCCGATGCCTCGGCCTCCCGTGTCATCACGATGATGCTGATCCGTCGGTTGATCGGGTTGGTGGGGTTGTCCCTGTCAAACAGCACCGACGAGGACAAGCCCACCACGCGTGAGACCTTGTCCTGCGGCAGTCCGGCAGCGACAAGCTCGCGTCGCGCCGCATTGGCTCGGTCCGCGGACAGCTCCCAATTGGAGTAGCCGCGCACGCCCGCGCCGCCGAAAGGGGTGGCATCGGTATGGCCGGACAGGCTGATGCTGCGCTCCACGTTGTCGATGTAAGGGGTCAGCTCGCGCAGGATGTCGCGGGTGTAGGGCTTCAATATCGCGCTGCCGACATCAAACATGGGTCGATTCTGCTCATCCACGATCTGGATCCGCAGACCCTCCGGGGTGATGTCCAGCAGCAGCTGGTCCTTGAAGGGCTCCAGCGCCTGGCTGCGTTCGATCGCCGCCTCCAGCTCCAGCTTGAGCTCCTGCAGCTCACGCCGGTCCTGCTCGGCGGCCAGCTTCTTGGCCTGCTCTGCGTCAAGTGCGCGACCGTCCGCGCCAATCTGGCGTCCCTCGCCATCCATGGTCGGCGAAATGTTGGTCGGCCCCAGCGTCACCGGATTGACGCCGCCGCCGCCCGCGCCCATGGCTGCCGGCGGCGGTGCCTGCGCCGCGCCGCGCAGGACGCTGGGATTCTTGAAGTATTCGGAGATGCCGGAGAGTTTTTCTTCAGGCAGCGTGGCGACGAGCCACATCACCAGGAAGAACGCCATCATCGCGGTCACGAAGTCCGCATAGGCCACCTTCCAGGCGCCGCCGTGGTGGCCCCCCTCGACCTTCTTGACGCGCTTGATGATGATCGGCTGTGCGCTGTCAGCCATGACGGCCTCCTCCTGCACGCAGGTTCCGGATGCTCGCCATCACTTGGCGCCTTTCAGTTCAGCCTCGAGGTCCTGGAAGCTCGGGCGGAATTCGGTGAACAGCAGCTTGCGGGCGAATTCGATCGCGACCTGCGGTGGGTAGCCGCGCAGGTAGGCGATCAGCGCCATCTTGACCAGTTCAAAGGCCTTGCCGTCTTCGTGCGCCCGCTGTTCGAGCGCCGACGCCACCGGACCCACATAGCCGTATCCAAGCAGGATGCCGAGGAAGGTGCCCACCAGTGCGCCTGCCACCTTCTGGCCGATCACCGCGGGCGGAGCATCGCCGACGATGCTCATCACCTTAACGATGCCGAGGACGGCGGCGACGATGCCGAAGGCGGGCAGGCCGTCGGCCACTTTCTGCACCGCGTGGCTGGGATGGGCCATTTCCTTGTGGTGGGTTTCCAGCTCCACCTCCAGCAGCGACTCGAGCTCGTGCGGGGCGAGGTTGCCGCCGATGATCAGGCGCAGGCAGTCAGTGGTGAAATCCAGCAGGTGATGGTCGGCCATCACCTTGGGGTAATTCTGGAAGATCGTGCTGTTCTCGGGGTTCTCTACGTGATCCTCGATCGACATCAGGCCGTCCTTGCGGATCTTCTGCAGGATCTCGTAGAGCAGTTTGAGCAGATCGATGTAGTCCTGGCGCTGGAACTTGGCGGGCTTCAGGAGGGCGACCGTTCCGCCGAGCGACTCCTTCACCGTCTTCATCGAGTTGCCCATCATGAAGGCGCCAAAGGCACCGCCGCCGATGATCAACATTTCGATGGCCGCGGCTTCAGCCACGGTCATGATGTTGCCGCCGGCGATCATGAAGCCGCCAAAGACACAGAAGGTGACGACGATCGCGCCAATGATGATGAGCATGTTGCGCTTCCACGCAGGGGAGTGATGGATCGGGCACGCGGGTTGCAGATGATTCCGCGAGCGCCTGCCTGGCGCTTTGCACGATCCGTTCCCGAGCGTCGCCAGAAAATTGACTCCTCTCCCGACAAGGTTGAAACCCCGCCCCCAGCTTCAGCGCCTGCTGGTGCGCCTGCTGGCTGTGTTCGGTCTTGTGCCGGTGCTGGCGATCGGTGTGGGCGTCGCGGTAGCGGACTATCTGTTCCGTCGCCACCAGGCCGAAACCGTGCTGGCCGCGGCGTCGGCGGCGGTGGCCGCGGACCTCGACCAGTTCCTGCGCAGTCACCGCAATGCGGCCCTCCAGCTGGCGGGGCTGCTGGGCTCGGGCAGGCTGCTGGCGGATAGCGAGAAGGCGCGCGTTGATCTGCTCCAGCAGACCCGTGCAGCGTTTCCCGACCTGCTGACGATGCTGCTGACCGACGCTGAGGGCAGGGTGATAGCGGGCTCCTTCGATGGCCGCACCGGCATCGATCGATCGCTATGGTGGGGCGTCGACGTGTCCGATCGCCCGTATTTCGTCGATGCCCGCAGCAGCGGTGAGGCGCAGGTGTCGGCTGTCTTCCAGGGGCGGGGTTTCGGCGCTGATCCTCTGTGCGCCGTCTCGGCGCCGATTTTCAGGGCCGGGCGCTTTGAGGGCGTGGTGCAGGGATCCATCGCCCTTTCAGCGCTTGCACAGACCTTTTCCGCGGCCGGCGAAACCGGCGGCGCGATGCTGCTGATCCTGGACCCGGAGGGCAAGGTGGGCTATGCAAGCCCGGGCTTGGGCTACGCCGCCCTCCAGCCCTTTGCTCTCGAATCCGCACCCCTGAGCCTGGGCGGCCTGCAGCGGGTCATGGTTCTGGATTCCGCGGGCGTGCGAAGGCAGGCACTGGTGCACCAGCAGTCCACCCCGTTGGGGTGGCGGGTTTTCGCGTTCTATCCATGGTCGCAGCTGGTTGGCCGGGCCCTGCTGGACCTCGCGCTGATGATGGTGGGTCTCCTGCTGGTGATTGCCGCGGCCTGGGGTGCGGGGCGCCGTGCCTCGGTACGCTTGCTTGCCCCCTTGCACAGCTTGGGTGCCCGACTGGATCTGGTGTCTCTGCAGCCCGCGCCACAGCTGGCGCCTGCGAATGAAGGCTTCGCCGAGTTCGGGCGTCTTGAGGAAGCGTTCGGGCGGCTTTCCGAGCGCTTGGCCGCCAGCTATGCGCGCCTCACCGACGAGTTCGAGAACGAACGCAGGCTGCGCGCTGAGCTGGCCGAGGCGCAGGCAAAGGCTTCGCGCGATGAAGGTGAGCTTGATGCGGCGCGCGAGATCCAGATGGCCATGCTGCCCTCGCCGACGCGTCTGGCGGCGCTGGCTTGCAGCGTGGATGTAGCCGGCATGCTGCAGCCCATGCGCGCGGTCGGCGGCGACTTCTACAACCTGCACGTCGTTGGGGAACGCTGGCTCTACTTTTATGTGGGCGATGTTTCCGACAAGGGGGTTCCGGCCGCATTGTTCATGGCGCGCTGCATGACCCTGCTGGAGTCGGCCGTTGCCCAGGCCGGCGATCCGGGTTTGGTGCTGCGGCGCGCTGCCGCGGTGCTTGAGGCGGACAATCCCAGCGGCATGTTCGCGACGGTGCTGCTTGGGCGTCTGGATCTGCAGGACGCACGGCTGACCCTCGCCAGTGCCGGCCATGAGTTTCCGCTGCTCAGACGCCGCTGTGGACGGGTCGAGGAGCTCGTCTTGGAGACCGGCCCCGCGCTCGGTTTCGGCGAGGCTGATGACTATCCGCTGCACGAACTCAGGCTTGCGCCCAGCGAGGCGCTGCTTGCGTTTACCGATGGGGTCACCGAGGCGGTGGATACGCAGGGCGAAGCCTTCGCAGGCGCGCTGCTTGAGAGAGCGCTGGCGCATGCGCCTGATCGCAGCGCGCGTGCCGTCGTGAGTGCCATCATCGACGCGCTTGACGGCCACCAGAGCGAGGGCCCGCATGACGACCGCACCCTGCTTTGCCTGTGCAGGCCACCAGGCGACCTGATCCTGAAGGATGCCGGCGAATCCGGTCTCGCCCGTTTGATCGAGACTCTGGAGTTCGAGCTCGGCAAGCGCGGCGTACCCGGCCACGTCACGATGGACGCGGTGCTGGTGCTGGAGGAACTGGCGACCAATGCGCTCAAGTATGGCGCGACCGCCAGCCGTGAGGTCCAGCTCAGCGTCGAGGCACGCCGTGAGTCCGATCGCGTCTGGCTGCACGTGGGCGACGACGGCACGTGTTTCGATCCGCTGGCAGCCAGCCTGCCGGACCTTGAGCTCCCGTTAGGCGAGCGTCCCATCGGCGGCCTCGGCGTACTGCTGGTCCGGCGGCTGGCCCGGGAGGCTGTCTGGCGGCGGCAGGAGGGCTGGAACCGGCTTTCGTTCTGGCTGCCCATCGATCCCCTCAGCGACGCCACTCCGGCGTCTCGACTCTCTTGACTCCCACGCAGGACACCCCCCATGAGCCTTCAAACCGAAATCATTCAACGTGATCCAGGCACCACCACTCTCGCCCTGCGCGGCCGACTCGACAGCGCAAGCCATGAGTCCTTCGATGCCGCAGCGCTCAACTGGTTCGCCGGGGCGCCTGCGGGCGAGGTCGGGCACAGTTTCGTGCTTGACCTCGCTGGCCTCGACTACATTTCAAGCGCCGGTTTGCGATCGGTCTTCAAGGCGCGCAAGGAGGCCCTTGCGCATGGACATCGGCTGCTGGTGCTCGGAGCGCAGCCGCAGGTGCAAAAAGTGTTCGACATCGTCAAGGCTGTGCCGCTGTCGGAGATCTTCGCCTCCAACGAGGAGCTGGATGCTTACCTCGATGAAATCCAGCAGCGCATGCTTGATCCGGATGCGGATTGACGAGCGCGAGCGCCCGCGGCTGCGGCGTGCAAGTACGAATCAATACACTAGAGGCGTCTATCGCGTGCGGAAGCGCGTGCGCGGATGGAGCGGGTTGGCGCGTGATCGGGCGCGGCAGGGCCCTGATCGGCAGCCGGCTGGCTCCCGCAGAGACTCATCAAGAGGCTGGCGCTCGGCCTCGGCGCCTGTGTCGTCCACTACCTACGGAGAAAGCCGATGAAGCGATATCCCTCCCTGGCCCTATGGGCCGGACTGATTGCCAGCCCCTTTGCGATGGCAGCTCCGGAAGCGCGCAGCCTCGCTTGGGAGATCGACGGCCAGCGCTTTGAGGGTGCCTTGATCCACGATCCAGCCCAGCCTGCCTCGGCGGCCTTGGTGCTGGTGCCCAACTGGATGGGCGTCAACGCGTCGGCCATCGAGAAGGCCATGGCCATCGCAAGTCGCGGATACACGGTTCTTGTCGCCGACGTGTACGGCGCTGAGACGCGCCCGGGCAGCGTCGATGAAGCCTCCGCGGCGGCCCAGGCCATGTACGCCGACCGCCCGTTGCTGCGTGCCCGCGTTGGCGCCGCGGTGGACCAACTGAAAGCCCAGGCGACGGCGGCTGGCTTCGACGCCTCGCGCATCGGTGCGATTGGATTCTGCTTCGGCGGCACTACGGTGCTGGAGCTGGCGCGCAGCGGTCGGGACGATATCGCCGGGGCGGTGTCTTTCCACGGAGGCTTGGGCACCAGCCTGCCGGCGCAGCCGGGCCAGGTGGCCGTGCCCGCGCTGGTTCTCAACGGCGCAGACGATCCGTGGGTCTCGGCTGAGGAGATCACCGGCTTCCAGCAGGAATTCACCGCCGCGGGAGCGGACTGGCAGTTCGTCAATTTCTCGGGTGCGGTGCACTGCTTTGCCGAGCCGGACGCCAGCATGCCGCCGGGCTGTGCCTACCACGAGCGCTCGGCGCGTCGGGCATTCCGGATGATGGACGACTTTTTTGCCGAAGCATTTGGCGGCTGAGAGGGCGCCGCGCCCACCACCTTGGGTGGCCCGCTGAGAGCCTGTGAGAACCCTCCGCCTACTGCGGTCGCCTCTGGACGCCCGTGGCGGCAGCGCGCTACGCGAATTCCGCGGTCATTTGACCCGCCAACTCCCTCGAATTCGCGCAGCGCGCTTTGCCACCATCGCCCAGAGAGGCCCTTGCTCCGGCGTCCGGGTTTGTTCACACGCTCTGAGCCGTTGAAAGGTTCCAGACGTCGCAGCGACGGCGCCGCCGGACCTGCGCGGCGAACCGCTGTTCCGGGACTCTGAGGAATCCTGACCAGCGCGACGAACGCGTGGCCCGCGCCGCATGTCGACCTCGCGGGCGTCAGGCGGCGGCACCAGGCGGAGGGTTTTTCAGATCCCTCAGAAGTCGCGCTGCACTGCGTAGAGGGCCAACCCGCGCAGGGCGGCGGTTTGCGGCGTCTCAGGCAGGCCCTGCAGGGCCTGCAGGGCGTCGCTGGCATAGCGCAATGCGGCGTCCCGACTGTAGTCGAGGCTGCCGCAGCGCCGAATGGCGGCGACGATTTCGGGCAGCGCGCTGCTGTCGCCTTCGACCAGCGCGCGAGCCATGCGCTCGCGACTCTCGCCCTCGCTGTGCGACAGCGCGTGGATCAGGGGCAGGGTGGCCTTGCCCTCGGCCAGGTCGTCGCCCAGGTTCTTGCCCAGGGTATCGACATCAGCGGTGTAGTCGAGCACGTCGTCCGCAATCTGAAAGGCGTTGCCCAGCGCCATGCCAAAACGCGCCATTGCCTCTTCCTGCTCGGGTGGGGCTCCCGCCAGCACCGCGCCCAGCCGGGTGGCTGCTGCGAACAGCACGGCGGTCTTGCGTTCGATCACCCGCAGGTAAGCCGCTTCGTCCGTGTCCGGGTTGTGCACATGCAGCAGCTGCAGCACCTCGCCTTCGGCAATGGCATTGGTCGTGTCCGCCAGGATGCGCATCACCCGCATGCTGTCGAGCTCGACCATCAGCTGGAAGCTGCGCGAGTACAGGAAATCCCCCACCAGAACGCTGGCAGCGTTGCCCCAGAGTGCATTGGCGGTTTTACGGCCGCGGCGCAGCTGGGACTCGTCCACCACGTCGTCGTGCAGCAGGGTGGAGGTGTGAATGAACTCGATAATCGCCGCGAGCTGAACGTGGTCCTGACCGGTGTATCCGAGTGCGCGAGCAGCCAGCAAGACCAGCATTGGCCTCAGTCGCTTGCCGCCGGCTGAGACGATGTGTTCGGCAATCTGGTTGATCAGCACCACGTCGGAAGCCAGGCGCCGCCGGATCAGGCTGTCGACTGCCTGCATATCGGGCCCGGCGAGGCGCTGGATCTCGGTGAGCGACAGGACATTGGCCGCGGGCGGAAGGGGCAGGACTGCGTTCATTCCGCAAGTATAGACGCCGGGCAGTCAGCCCTCCGGTGAAGTCGGACCTCGGTCCGGGCGGTTTTCGCACGGACCGCGCAGCCGATCACGGATCGGTGGGGGCAGACCGCTGCGGCTATACTCGACCCCCTGCGGCGCAGTGGGTGCGCCGCCCCTGACCCCTGAGGACGTTCCATGGCGCGTGGCATAAACAAGGTCATCATCGTCGGCACCCTCGGCGCAGACCCGGAGACCCGCTACACCACCTCCGGTTCCGCCATTACTTCGATTCGTCTTGCCACCAATGAGAGCTGGACCGACAAGCAATCCGGTCAGAAGCAGGAGCGGACGGAGTGGCATCGCGTGAAGATGTTCGGCCGCCTGGCCGAGATCGCCGCGGAGTACCTGCGCAAGGGCAAGCAGGTGTACGTCGAGGGCAGTTTGCGCACCGACAAGTACACCGACAAGGAAGGCATCGAGCGCTACAGCACCGACATCATCGCCAACGACATGCAGATGCTCGGTGGCGCCGGCGGCGGTGAGGGCGGCGGCATGCGCAGCGGCGGCGAGGGCGGCAGCTACGGCAGTCGCGGCGAGCGCCCTGAAGGCGGCGGTAATCGAGGTGGCGGCCAGCAGCGCAGCGGCCCCGGCCCGCAGCAGGGCAACCGCCAGCAGCCGGCGCCGCCGGACACCTTCGAGGACGACGAGATTCCGTTCTAGACGCTTACCTCTCCCGGGGTGTAACCAGTCCGGCAAAGGTCTGGGCCCTGCTTGGATGCGTCCAGCGCCTTCATGCACGATCCGCGAGCGCGCCCTTCATGGCGCGCGGGAAGCTGCGGGAAGCCAGAGCGTTGCCCACTGCGTAGCCCGGCCTGCGGTCCGCGCTGGCCGGTTCAGGCCGGGTCGGCTATAAGACCCGTGGTACTCCCTACGACCCACCGGCGGTCCGCTTGTCCGAAGAAATCCTCATTAACGTCACGCCGCGCGAGACGCGCGTGGCTGTGGTCGAAAACGGCATGCTGCAGGAGGTCCACATCGAACGGGCCTCCCGTCGTGGCTATGTCGGGAACATCTACAAGGGCAAGGTGATCCGGGTCATGCCCGGTATGCAGGCGGCCTTCGTGGAGGTCGGCCTGCAGCGCGCCGCCTTTCTGCACGCCTCCGATATCTTCCGGCCACCGACGCCACTGGCCGAGGGCGAGGAGGCGGTCAGCAGTTCGCCTACGCCGCCGATCACCGAGCTCGTTCGCGAGGGCCAGGAGGTGGTGGTGCAGGTGGTCAAGGACCCGATCGGCACCAAGGGTGCAAGGCTCACGTCCCAACTCAGCATTCCAAGCCGATATCTGGTGCTGCTGCCTTTCAGTCGTGTGTTGGGCGTCTCGGCGCGGATCGAGGACGAGGGTGAGCGGACACGCCTCAAGTCCACGATTGCCGACCTCAGCGGTGACAGTGGCCGCGGCTACATCGTCCGCACCAACGCCGACGGGCTGCCGGTGGAAGCGTTGGCCGAAGATCTGGCGTATCTCGGCAAGCTATGGGAAGCGATCGAGGCCGGCTCAGGCCCCGCGCGGGTCGGCAGCTGCATCTACGAAGATCTGTCGCTGCCGCTGCGCGCACTGCGTGATCTGCTGCACGGCGACGTGGAAAAGGTGCGCGTGGACTCGCGCGAGACCTTCGAGCGCACCCAGCGCTTCGCCAGCCAGTTCATGCCCGAGCTGGTCGAGCGCATCGAGCACTACCCGGGCGAGCGCCCGATCTTCGACCTCTACGGTGTCGAGGATGAGATCCAGCGTGCGATGCAGAAGGAGGTGCCGCTGAAGTCGGGCGGCTACCTCGTGATCGACCAGACCGAGGCCATGACCACGGTCGACGTCAACACCGGCGCCTTTCTCGGCAGCCGCAATTTGGAGGAGACGGTCTACCGCACCAATCTGGAGGCCGCCCAGGCCGTCGCACGGCAGCTGCGCCTGCGCAACCTCGGCGGCATCATCATCATCGACTTTATCGACATGACCGATGCCGAGCACCGTCGCCAGGTGCTGCGCCAGCTCGAGAAGTCGCTGGCCCGCGACCATGCCAAGACGACGGTCTACGAATTCTCGCCGCTGGGCCTCGTGGAGATGACCCGCAAGCGCACCATCGACAGCCTGGAGCGACAGCTCTGCGAGCCCTGCGTGTCCTGCGGTGGCCGCGGCACGGTCAAGACGGCTGAGACCGTGACCTACGAGATTTTTCGCGAGATCACGCGCGCGGTCCGCCAGTTCGAGGCGCGCAAGCTGCTGGTGCTGGCCTCGCCCAAGGTGGTGGCGCGCATCCTCGAGGAGGAGTCGGCCGCGGTGGCCGAGCTCGAGGAGTTCATCGGCAAGACGATTCGCTTCCAGGCCGATGACAACTACACCCAAGAGCAGTACGACGTGGTCCTGTTGTGAGCACGGCGCTGCGCCGCGGGCTGCGGCGCCTGCGCCGGCTCGTGGCGCTGGCGCTGGCCCTGCTGCTGATCACCGCTGCGGTCATCGTTGGCGTGGGCGCCCAGCTGCTGCCCGTGCTGGAGCGCCATCCCGGGCGTGTGGAGGCCTGGCTTTCGGCGCGGATCGGCCAGTCCGTCGAGATCAGCGCGCTGAGCGCGCGCTGGAGCCGTCGAGGGCCCCTGCTGGACCTTGAGGGCCTGCGTATCGGCGGTGGTCCCGCCGGCGGCGGGGTCGACGTTGGCCAGGCGAGGCTGCGCATCAACGTCTACGCCGGGCTGCTGCCGGGCCAGCCACTGCTGAGCCTGCGCGTCGAGGGATTGCGGCTTGAGCTCGCCCGCAATGCCGAGGGGCGCTGGCGAGTCCGTGGCTTGCGCGGCGGCGCCGGCGTCGATATCGAGCAGGCGCTGGCCCAGCTTGAGCGGATCGGAGACCTCGAGCTGCACGGCGGCAAGCTCGTCGTGGAGGACCGCTTCGCTGATGTCGATCTGGTGCTGGAGCGGATCGATGCCCGCCTGCGCACGCTGGGCGGGCGTTTCCGTTTTGCCCTGCGCGTGCACGGCGCCGACGACAGTCCGCTGCAGCTGGTTGCTGATTTCGACACCCTCCTGCAGTCCGGCAAGGCCCGCCTCTGGGGCCGCGGCCTCGATCTTCCAGGCTGGCTGCAGGGCAGCACGTTCGAGGGCTTGGGGCTGGCGGGCGGCAGCGCCGAAGTGGATGCATGGATGGAGGTGGAAGCCGGACGCCTGCATGCGGTCTCGGTGGAGCTGGACGCCGAAGGGCTTGCGCTGCAGGCGGATGTCGACGGCGTCGGCGCGGTGCCCGCTCCGCTGCGGCTGAGCGCCGTCTGGGAGCAGATCGAGGCAGGCTGGAAGCTCGATGTTCACGAATTGAGAGTCGGCGATCGTCGGGCTCGCCCAGTCACCCGCGCGCGCGCGGAAGCCGTCGACGGCCAGATTATGTTGGCCGTGGACAGTGTCGATGTCGCGGCGCTGACGGCCCTGGCGGCCTGGTGGCCAGATCTTGCCGCGCCGCAGCGCCAGTGGCTGATTGCCTCGGCGCCGACCGGCCGGCTGCGTGATCTGGGCTTGATCATGCGTGATGACCGGATTGAGCGTCTTGAGCTGCAGGTCGATGGACTGGCCGTCGCTGCAGTCGCCGCCGCGCCGGGATTTTCCGGGCTTGACCTGCGGCTGCGGGGGGATTCCGAAGGCTGGATCATCGAGGTGGACAGCCCGGACTTCGAGTTCGATGCGCCGGCGAGTCTGGCTGCTCCGATCCGGGCGCGCCTGGACGCGGAGCTCGCCGCCTGGCCGGAGGCTGGCGGCTTGCGGGTGGATGTCGGGCTGTTACGCGTGCGCGGCGAGGATTTCGGTGCGCAGGCTCGCGGTGGCCTGAGTTTTGGCGGCGCGCGGACGCGCCCGCGGCTGGATCTGTATGCCCGGGTTGACGACAGCCCGATCGCGGCGGCGCATCGTTTCTGGGTGCGTAACCGGATGCCGCCGCGGACCGTCGAGTGGCTGCAGCGGGCGCTGATCGAGGGTCAGGTTGTCGGGGGCGAGGCCGTCATCGCCGGTGAGCTCGACGATTGGCCCTTCGACCAAACTGGCGGCGGTCGCCTCCAGGCACGCGCGAGGGTCGAGGACGTCGTGCTGGACTATCTTCCGGAATGGCCCCGCGGCGAGCGGCTGTCTGGCAGCGTCGACTTTGTCAACGACAGCATGCAGGCCGAGGTGTCCGCGCGGGTCAGCGGCGTCGAAGTGCGCCGCGCACGTGGCCGGATCGCGGACTTTTCCGAGCCGGTGCTGGAGCTTGAGCTCGCCGGCGGCGGGCAGGGGCCCCAGCTGCTCGGCCTGCTGCGGGCATCGCCGCTGTGGAGCCGGTTTGGCGAGGCGATGCGTGGCCTCAGCGTAGGCGGCCGTGGCCAGGTCGAGCTCGACATTCGCGCACCATTGAAGCGCGAGCTTGGCGAGCTGCAGCTCAACGGCCAAGTGGATCTGGTTGATGCCGACCTGGTCGACAGCCAGTGGGGTCTGCGGTTCGCGGCCGCCACTGGCCGTCTGCGCTTCAACGAGCGTGGCTTCAGTGCGGATGAGCTCGGGGTTCGTTTCGACGGCCAGCCCGGCAGCCTCAGCCTCGCCGCGGGTGACAGCACTGCGGTTGAGTCGCATGCCTTCGAGGCGACCCTCCGCGGTGCCTTCAGCACCGACTCGCTGCTCGCGACGAGGCCGGAACTGCACTGGCTTGAGCCCTACCTGCTCGGTCGCGGCCAGTGGAACATCGAGCTCAGCGTGCCTGAGCGCGGTTCCAGTCAACGTTCGCGACTGCGTGTGGGCTCCAGCCTGCAGGGCGTGGCGATCCGCCTTCCCTCGCCCTTGCGCAAGCCCGCCAGCGCAACGCTTCCACTGCAGCTTGAGGTCCAGCTGCCTGCCACCGAGCCGTATCCGGGCGGCAGCGTTGCGCTGCGCCTGGGGCAACTGCTGCAGCTCCACGCGCAGCCGGGCGAAGGCCCCGCGCAATTTCGCGGCCGCGCGATTTTTGGCGCCGGCGAGCGCGGCAGCCTCCCCGCGCGCGGGCTGGAGGTGCAGGGGCGAGTGCCCGTGCTCGATGCGGTGGGCTGGCTCGGGCTGGGCATGGGCTTCGCGGGCGGCAACGAAGGCTTGGTGCTGGGCAGTGTCCAGCTCGAGGCCGGCGCGGTGGCCGTGGGCGAACGCCTCGTATCGGAGCTGGCCGTGGTGCTGGGGGCCGACAGCGGGCAGGGGCGTCGGCTGCAGCTGAGTTCTGCCGACATCGAGGGCGTGGTGGACTGGCCCGCGGGATTCGAGCGCCCGCTGCAGGCCCGTTTCGAGCGCCTGCACTGGCCTGCGGGCAGCGATGACGCCGAATCCACCGCTCGACCTGCCGCCACCCGGCGCGCGATGGTCGATCTCGATCCTACGATGATGCCGGCGCTGGACGTGGAGATCGCCGATTTCGGGTTTGGATCAGGCCGCCTTGGCGCACTCAGGCTGAAGACCCGCCGTGGCGCCGACGGCCAGCTGGTCGAAGAGCTCAGCACCCGTTCGCCCGACCTCAAGGTGGACATCCGCGGCGACTGGAGCCGCACGCTTGAAGGCAGCGAGAGTCGCTTTTCCATAGGGTTCGAAGGTGATGACCTCGGACGGATGCTGTCGGCATTCGGCCTGCCGTCGTTGGTCGAGGGCGGCGCCACCCGCGCCGACATGGACCTGCGCTGGCGCGGTGGGCCGGCCAATTTTGCCTTCGCCGCCGCCGACGGGCAGCTGCGTCTGAGCGTAGGACGCGGCCGGCTGCCTGAGCTGGATCCGGGTGCCGGGCGCTTGCTGGGCCTGCTCAGCCTGGCCGAAATTCCGCGCCGGCTTGCACTCGATTTCAGTGACTTTTTCCGCTCCGGGTTCGGGTTCAATGGCATCGAGGGCAGTTTCGTCCTGGCCACTGGCAGTGCGGTGACCGAGGACCTGCGCATTGACGCTCCCGCGGCCGAAATCCGCATGCGCGGCCGTGCTGGCCTGGCGGCACGCGACTACGATCTGCAGGTGGAAGTGCTGCCGCGCACCGGCAGCGTTCTGCCTGCGCTCGGTGCGATCACCGCTGGCCCCGCAGGCGCTGCGGTGGGCGCGGTCGCGCAGGCCGTGCTGCAGCAACCGATGAAGCAGTTCAACCGGACCCTTTACCAGCTGGATGGCGGCTGGGACGAGCCTCGCATCGAAGTGGTGGAGCGCGGGCCGGCACGGCCGGAGTCGTCGCCGCGCCCGCCGCTGCGCGAATCGGAGCCCGGGCGCTCTTCGCCGGCTTCCGGTTGACTCCGCTCAGGGCGTGTGGAAAACCCAGACGCCGCAGCGAAGGCGTCCAGAGGCGGCCGCAGTAGGCGGATGGCTTTTTCACGGGCTCTCGGTTATCGGCGGGCCGCCCGCGCCGTTCACGGCTGCATCCATCGGCAATGCCGTCGCCACAGGCGTCCAGCGGCGGCGCAGTGGGCAGTCGGATTTTTCACCCTCGCAGCCTGGGCCTCTGCAGACGCGCTGTGCGGCGTGTTGCTAAAGCCCGCTGTCTCGATGCTTGCGCCTTCACCGGGTCGGCCCCATCCTGAGCCAATGACCCAAGCACTCCAGATTGCGCAGCAGCGCCTGTTGGCCCCGGCCAGCCTCGAACCCCATCACCTCGACGACGTTTTCGCGCGCCTGCTGAGCCCGGGCATCGACTTCGCCGATCTCTATTTCCAGCACAGCCGCCACGAGAGCTGGGTGTTGGAGGACGGCATCGTCAAGGAAGGGGCCCACAGCATCGAGCAGGGCGTCGGCTTGCGGGCCATCAGCGGTGAAAAGACCGGCTTCGCCTATTCCGACGAAATCCAGCTGCCGGCCCTGCTGGAGGCTGCCGGCGCCGCGCGTGCAATCGCGCGTGCAGGCCAGGACACAAGCGCCGGCCCGCTGCAGCCGCGCCACGGTCGCAGCCTGTATCCGGCGCTGGACCCGATCGACAGCCTGGACAGCGAGAGCAAGGTCCAGCTGCTGCGTGAGGTCGATGCGTTCGTGCGCAGCGCCGACGCCCGCGTGCGTCAGGTCATCGTCAGCCTGGCCGGGGTGGTCGACACCGTGCTGGTGGCGCGCTCGGACGGCATCCTGGCCGGTGATGTGCGCCCCCTGGTCCGTTGCAACGTGCAGGTGATCGTGGAGCATAACGGTCGCCGCGAGCAGGGCTACGCCGGTGGCGGTGGTCGCTACAGCTACCCCGAGCTGCTGCAGAGCGGGCGTGCGCTGGAGTTCGCCCGCGAGGCCCTGCGTCAGGCTGTGGTCAATCTCGATGCCGTCGATGCGCCAGCCGGCAGCATGCCGGTGGTGCTCGGCCCGGGCTGGCCCGGCGTGCTGCTGCACGAGGCGGTCGGCCACGGCCTCGAGGGCGACTTCAACCGCAAGGGCACCAGCACCTATTCCGGCCGGATGGGCGAGATGGTCGCGTCCAATCTCTGCACCATCGTCGACGACGGCACCCTCGGCGGCCGGCGCGGCTCGCTGAACGTCGACGACGAGGGCTGCACCACCCAGTGCACCACGCTGATCGAGAACGGCCGCCTCGTCGGCTACATGCAGGACAGTTTGAACGCCCGGTTGATGGGCGTGGCGCCGACCGGCAACGGCCGCCGTGAAAGCTTCGCCCACCTGCCAATGCCGCGCATGACCAACACCTACATGCTGGCCGGCGAAAGCGATCCGGAAGAGATCATCCGCTCCGTCAAGCGCGGCCTGTACGCGCCCAATTTCGGCGGCGGCCAAGTCGACATCACCTCCGGCAAGTTCGTGTTCTCGGCCAGCGAGGCCTACCTGATCGAGGACGGCCGCATCACCGCGCCGGTAAAGGGCGCCACGCTGATCGGCAACGGCCCCGAGGCCATGAGCCGGGTCAGCATGGTCGGCAACGACCTGAAGCTGGACGCCGGCGTCGGCATCTGCGGCAAGGACGGCCAGAGCGTTCCGGTCGGCGTGGGCCAGCCCACACTCAAGATCGAGTCGATGACGGTCGGCGGCACCCGCGCCGCCTGAGCTCTGGCGAGGACTGCTGCGGCGCAGCTTGTCGCGGCGGCCTCTGCACTGCAGGGTAGGCCACAGGCGGGCTGGGCCTTGAGGGGCGAGCCCGCGGCATTTCGATTGCTTCCAGCCCTCGTTGCTCCTGAAAGGCTGCGCGTCCAGTGCTTTTTTGGTCGTGCGCCTGGCGGTGGCTTGGACTCGGAGCGTGTGAAAGAACCCAGACGCCGTCGCGAGGGTGTCACTGAGCGTTTGTGGCAAAGCGTGGTACGCGAATCCTGCGGTCATTTGGTACACCAAACTCCCTTGTATTCACGTACCGCGCTGTCGCTACGAGCGTCCAGCGGCGGCCGCAGCAGGCGGATGGTTCTCACATGCTCTCAGGTCTGCGGATCAAGCGCTTTGGATGCGCGATCCGCGGCCGGATATCCACGGGTGGACCGATAGCTCGGAAAGCCCACAAGCGCTCAACGTCAGGCCACCCAAAACCCATGTCCGACAGCCTCATCTTCAGCCTGTTCCTTCCGATCGCACTCGGCACCGTGATGATCGGTCTGGGCCTGCACCTCTCGGTTGCCGATTTCGCCCGGGTAGCGCGGGCGCCGCGGGCGGTGCTGGTGGCGCTGTCGGTACAGACCGGGATCCTGCCGGCGGTCGCCTTCGGCCTGGTCTTCCTGTTCGGCCTGCCACCCGAGCTGGGCCTCGGCCTGATCCTGCTGGCGGCCTCCCCTGGCGGCGTCACGGCGAACCTGTTTTCGCACCTGGCGCGCGGCGATGTCGCGCTCAACATCAGCCTCACCGCCATCAACAGCGCGCTGGCCTTGCTGACCCTGCCGCTGTGGACCGCGCTGGGCCTGACCCTGCTGATCGGCAGCGAGCAGGCGGTGCCGCCACCCACGCAGAAGATCGTGGAGGTCGGCCTGCTGGTGCTCCTGCCGGTGTTGATCGGGATGGGCCTGCGGGCCTGGCAGCCGACGCTGGCGCAGCGCTTGGACAAGCCAGTGCGTATCGCCTCAACCGTGGTGCTGGTGGTGCTGATCGGCGCGGCCGTGGTGATCGAACGCGAGACCCTGGCCCGGCACGCCCTGCAGATCGGCGTGGTGGTGCTGCTGTTCAATCTGGTCAGTCTGCTCTCGGGCTATGCCGCCGGCCGACTGGCTCGGTTGGGCATCCCGCAGGCCACGGCGATTGCGTTCGAGATCGGCATCCACAACGGCACGCTGGCGATTTTCGTGGCGCTGAGCGTGCTGCAGATGCCGGCCGCGGCGGTGGCGCCGGCGCTGTATTCGCTGGTGATGTACCTCACCGGCGGCTTCTTCGTGTGGTGGGTGCTGCGGCTGCGGCGCGCCCGCGGCGAGCTGTAGAACACCGCCTCAGGCGCCTTCGGATGCGTGGCGGCTTTGTGAAAACCCTGCTAGCATCCGCGCCGCCTCACGGTGACCGCCCGCCTCGCAGAGCGGGGTCGGCGGTTTAAACGGGAAGCCAGTGCGCGCGATCCAAGCGCAAAGCTGGAGCTGCCCCCGCAACGGTAGGCGAGTGGATCCGGGAAGGATCAGGTTCGGGCGTACACCACTGTGCTTGACGCATGGGAAGGTGCCCGGGCCACAGGCAGGCTGCCTGTGCTCGCGAGCCCGGAGACCGGCCATGGGGATCGTCCCGGCGCGCGGAGGGCGCAGCCACGGGTGGATCCTGGCCGTGTGCGCCCGGGTTGCCTGCGCGTTCTGTCCTCCTGCCTGCCGGTTGCCGTCTGCAACCCCCGCGCGGGTAGGCGCGGGCAGGAGCCCCATCCAAATGCACGTCACTCCCTTCCGCGCCGCCGCGCTTACGGCTGCGCTCGCTTTATTGCTTTCTCCGTCCGTCGCCACAGCCTCTGCCGACGCCAAGTCGCTGGATCGCATCGTCGTCACCGGCAGCCGCACCGCGCAGAGCCTCGATGACAGCCTCGCTTCGATCACGGTGCTCGATCGCGCCGATATCGAGCGCCTGCAGGCGGGCAGCCTGCTCGAGCTGCTGCGCAGCGTGCCCGGCGTATCTATCGCCAACAACGGTGGCGCCGGCAAGGTCAGCGCGGTGTTTCTGCGTGGTGCCGAAGCCCGCCACACCCTGGTCCTTGTCGACGGCGTGCGGATGGGTTCGGCCACCACCGGCACCGCCGCGTTTCAGGACCTGCCGATCGAACAGATCGAGCGGATTGAGGTAGCGCGCGGGCCGTTCTCCAGCCTTTACGGTTCGGATGCCATCGGCGGCGTGGTGCAGATCTTCACCCGCCAGCCCGAGTCAGGCACCCGCGCCAATGCCAGCGCCGCGATCGGCAGCTTGGGCACGCGCCGCGCCGGTGCTGGTGTCGCCGGTCGCGGCACCTCCGTCTGGTACAGCCTGCAGGCAGCGGTGGATCGCACCGATGGCATCGATGCCTGCCGCGGCCGACCGTTTCCGAACGGCGCAGGCTGCTTCACCGATGAGCCGGATCGGGACGGCTATTTGAATCGGAGCCTGCAGCTGGGCGGCGGCTTAGAGCTGGCGCCGGGCCTGACGTGGGAGGCGCGCGGCATGCGCGCCGAGTTCGACACCGAGTTCGACGGTGGCTTTGTCAACGAAAGCAGCGGCGCACAGCAGGTGCTGGGCAGCCGTTTTGACTGGCAGGCGTCTGATCGCCTGCAGTTGAGCGCGCGCGTCGGCCACAGCGCCGACCTCGCCGATAACTTCAAGGATGGCAGCTTCAGCAGCCGCTTCGACACCCGCCGTCGCCTTGCCGGCGCTCAGGCCGATGTCGGCATCGGCGAGGGCCTGCTCAGCCTGGGCTGGGACTGGCATCGGGATGCAGTGGGCAGCAGCACCGCCTACGTCATTGACAGCCGCTACCAGCGTGCCGGCTTCGCCCAGTGGCAGCAAAGCCTGGGACGCAGCGCGCTGCAGGCCGCCGTGCGCCGCGACGAAGACAGCCAGTTCGGCGGCAAGACCACCGGCAACCTGCTGTGGGGGCTTGGCCTGGGCCAGGGCCAGGGCCTGCGCCTGCATGCCAGCGCCGGCACGGCCTATCGCGCGCCGAGCTTCAACGACCTCTACTTCCCCGGCTTCGGCAATCCGGAGCTGGGCCCTGAGACTTCTCGCAGCTTCGAGCTCGGCCTGCGCGGGCGTCAGGCGGGCCTGGGCTGGTCGGTTGCGGCCTTCCACAGCGAAATCGATGCGCTGATCGGTTTCGACCCGCAGCTGTTCATCCCGGTCAACATCGAGCGCGCCCTGGTCGATGGCGTGGAGGCAAGCCTGGATTCCCGTCTGATGGGCTTTGATGTGCGCCTCGCCGGCACCTGGCTGGATGGCCGCAATGCAGGCAATGGCGCCAATCGCGGCAATGCGCTGCCGCGACGCGCGCCACGCTCCGCCCAGCTTGAGCTCGACCGCAGTTTCGGTGATTTCGGCGTGGGCGCCAGCCTGTATGCCGCCAGCAGCCGCTTCGACGACCTCGGCAATCGCGCGCGCCTGAGCGGCTACGCGACACTCGACCTGCGCGCGCACTGGCAGCTGCGTCCGGGCCTGCAGCTGCAGCTGCAGGGCGCCAATCTGCTCGATCGCCAGTACGAGACCGCCGCGTTCTTCAACCAGCCCGGCCGCACCTGGCTGCTTGGCTTGCGCTATTCGCCCTGATCCAAGGAGCCTCCTCCCATGTTTTCCGAAACGAGTTTCGCTGCTCACTCCGGTCGTATCCAGCTTGGCCTGCTTGGCCTGCTGGCCGCGTGGATGCTGCTGACCCGCCTGCCTGACCTGAGCCAGCTGGTGCATCTGCGCGACGCCTCGATGGCGGTGTTCTTCATCGGCGGCCTGCTGATCGGCCGCGCCCTTGGGTTCGGCGCCCTGCTGGCGCTGGCGGTGGGCATCGACCTGCTGGTGTTCGCCCGCATCGATGCCCTGCATCTGTGCTTCACCCCAGCCTATGCCTTCCTGCTGCCGGCCTATGCGCTGCTGTGGTGGGCGGGGCGCGCCTTCGGTCTTCTTGCCGATTCGCGTGAGCTGCCCGCGCTCGGCTTTCTTGCCCTCGGACTGGGTGTCGCTGTGCTGGCGGCGCTGGGGTCCTTCGTGCTGTCGAACGGCTCGTTCTATCTCTTCAGCGGCGCCTTTGCTGAGCTTTCGTTCGGCGGGTTTGCCAGCCAGTTCCTGCGCTATGCGCCGTCCTTCGTGGGCATGGGCGTGGGCTGGATCGCGCTCGGCCTGCTGACCTGCGCGCTGGCTCGGGCGCGGGCGCGCGCCGAGCCTCGCCCGGCGTGAGTCATCGCTGCCGTGCACTGCTGATCGCGGCGCCGGCTTCGGGGCAGGGCAAGACCAGCTTCACTGCCGCGCTCACCCGCCGGCTGCGCGCGCAGGGTCGGCGGGTCAGCCTGTTCAAGGTCGGCCCGGATTTCCTCGACCCGCTGCTGCTGTCGGCCGCAAGCGGTACGCCCGTGCATTCGCTGGATCTGTGGATGGGCAGCGAAGCGGAAGTGCGGGCGCGTCTCTACGCTGCGGCGGGCGCGTCGGATCTACTGCTGGTTGAGGGCATGATGGGCCTGTTCGATGGTCAGCCCAGCGCCGCCGACCTGGCCGAGCGCTTCGGGCTGCAGGTGCTTGGCCTGATCGATGCCAACGCCCTGGCACAGAGCTTTGGTGCGATAGCGCTGGGCTTGGCCAGCTACCGACCGGGCCTGCAGTTCGCCGGCGTCGCTGCCAACCGTATCGCCAGCGGCTGGCATGCACACCTGCTGCGCGACAGCCTGCCGCCCGCGATCCGCTGGCTGGGCGGTCTGTCCGAATGTGTGGAGGGCCGGCTGCCCGAGCGTCATCTGGGGCTGCACCCGGCGGCTGAGGTCGATGCGATCGAGAGCCGTCTGCAGGCCCTGGCGGCGGCGCTGACGCTCGATGAGGGCCTGTTCGAAGCGCTGCCCGAGCGGGAGTTTGTGGCCGCCACGCTGCCGCCGGCACCGCGTTCGTCCCAGCTGCGCATCGCCGTCGCCCGCGATGCCGCGTTCTGCTTCCTGTATCCGGCCAACCTGGAGCTGCTGCAGGCCGCCGGCGCCGAGCTGCGCTACTTCTCGCCGCTGGCGGGCGACGCGCTGCCGTCCTGCGATGCGGTCTGGCTGCCCGCCGGCTACCCGGAGTTGCATCTGTCGCGGCTGTCCGCGCGCACGGACCTCTGGGCTGCCCTGCACGCGCACGTGGTTGCCGGGCGACCGTTGCTGGCCGAGTGCGGGGGCTTCCTGTGCCTGCTGAATCGCCTGCAGGGCGCGGCGATGGCCGGCCTGCTGCCCGGCCGTGCGCACATCAGCGAGCGCTTGGCGGGGCTGGGGCCGCTGCAGGTGCAGCTGCCGGAGGGGCGCCTGCGCGGACACAGCTTCCACCATGCCCGCGCTGAGCTCGGGCGCGCACCGATTGCCTGGGCCTGCGACCCCGCCGGCGCACCGACGCGTGAGCCGGTCTACCGCTTGCAGAGGCTGACGGCGGGATTCATGCATTTCTACTTTCCATCCAATCCGGAGGCGGCGCTTGCCCTGTTCCAGCCCTGATCGCTATGTGTCCGTTCTGCCTTCGCACGGGCCTGCGGAGCGCCCATGCGCAGCTTGATCCTCGGCGGAGCCCGCAGCGGCAAGTCGGCGCTGGCCGAACGGCTGGCCACGCAGAGCGGGCTGGAGGTCATCTACATCGCCACCGCCGAGGCCGGAGACGCCGAGATGCAGGCGCGCATCGAGCAGCATCGAATGCGCCGGCCGGCGCACTGGCGCACCGTCGAGTGTCGGCGCGAACTGGCAGCGACGCTTCTCCACGAGGCCGCGCCCACACGCTGCCTGCTGGTCGACTGCCTGACGCTGTGGCTGTCCAACCTGCTTTGCGATGCGGATGCAGCCGCGCTGGACACGGAACAACACGCACTGCTGCAGGCGCTGCCGGATCTGCGCGGGCGCCTGATTCTGGTCTCGAACGAGGTCGGGCAGGGCGTGGTGCCAATGGGCGAACTCAGCCGCCGCTTCGTCGATACCGCTGGCCGGCTGCATCAGGCGCTGGCCGCGCAGTGTGAGCAGGTGCTGTGGGTCGCTGCTGGCCTGCCGCTGGCGCTCAAGGGGGATCGGCCGTGAATCGGCAGGCCAGCGCGATGCCAGGTCCCTGGTGGGAGCAGGCCTGCGCCCAGCCCTCGGCCCGCCATGCAGCCTTGGCTCGGGCGCGACAGCAGCGCCTGACCAAGCCCCCTGGCTCCCTCGGTCAGCTGGAGCAGGTCGCGGTGCAGCTGGCCGCACTGCAGGGCTGTGAGCGGCCCCGACTCGATCGCGTCTGGATCAGCGTGTTCGCAGCCGACCACGGCATCGCCGCCGAGGGCGTGTCGGCCTTCCCGCAGTCCGTGACTGCGGCGATGGTGCGCAACTTTGCCGCCGGCGGCGCCGCCATCAGCGTGCTGGCGCGGGAAATTGGCGCCCAGCTCGAAGTGGTGGATCTGGGCACCGTGATGGATCCCGGCGAGCTGCCGGGCGTGCGCCGCGCGCGCATCGCCGCCGGCACCGCGAACTTTCTTGATGCCCCGGCCATGTCGCGCGACCAGCTCGAGCAGGCGCTGACCAGCGGTGCCGCCAGCGTGGCGCGGGCGCGAGCCTGGAACGCCGCGCTGTTCATTGGCGGCGAAATGGGCATCGGCAACACCACCAGCGCAGCGGCCTTGGGCTGTGCGCTGCTGCGTGCGGCGCCCACCGAGCTGGTGGGGCCGGGCACCGGCGTCGATGCGCGCGGGCTGGAGCGCAAGCGTGCAGTGGTCGAACGCGCACTGCGCGCCCACGCGCAGCGGCGCAGCCCGCTGGAGCTGCTGGCCGCGCTGGGGGGCTTCGAGATCGCCGCGCTGACCGGCAGCTGCATCGCCGCCGCCCAGGCCGGGCTGCCTGTGCTCGTCGATGGTTTCATCGCGACTGCGGCGGCGCTGTATGCCGTGCACCTCAATCCGGGCTGCCGGCCCTGGCTGCTGTTTGCCCATCGCTCCCACGAGCCTGGCCATCGGCGCCTGCTGCAGGCGCTGGAGGCCGAGCCGCTGATGGACCTTGGCCTGCGTCTGGGCGAGGGCAGCGGTGCGGCGGTCGCGGTGCCCCTGCTGCGGCTGGCGTGCAGCCTGCACGCGGGCATGGCCACCTTCGAGGAGGCGGGGGTCAGCGATGGCAGCCGCGCTTGAGCTCCTGCGCCACGGTGCCACCGGCTTCGATGGCTTCCGTGGACAGATTGACGACCCGCTGAGCGCCGAGGGCTGGGCCCAGCTGCGCGCTGCCGTGCACGGTCGTCGCTACGCCGGCATCCTGAGCTCGCCGCTGCGTCGCTGCTCCGAGTTCGCGCAGGAGCTGGCCTCTGCGCTGGACTGTCCGCTGAGCCTGCACGATGGCCTCATGGAATACGACTTCGGCGACTGGAGCGGCCTCACCCCAGCCGAGCTGCATGTCGACGCGCCCGAGGCGCTGGGCCGGTTCTGGGCGGATCCGGAGCGCCATCCACCGCCCGGCGCCGAGTCGCTTGCCGCACTGGAGGTCAGAGTGCGCCAAGCGCTGGCGGGTCTGCCGACCGGGCAGGGCACCCAGCTGGTGGTGACCCACGGTGGGGTGATCCGTCTGCTGCTGTGCCGCGCGCGTGGTCTCTCACTGAAGGCGATGCCTGTGCTGGAGGTGCCGCACGCCAGCCTGCATCCGTTCGACTGGCCGCTGGCCGGGACCGCCCGCGCATGAGTGGGCTCTGGTTCGCCCTGGCCTTTCTGACCCGGCTGCCGACCCCGCGCCTGGATTTCGACGATGTGGCGGGTCAGTCCGCCGCCTTGGCGTGGTATCCGGCCGTGGGCGGCCTGATTGGCCTCGGCCTTGTTGCGCTTGCGCTCGGTCTTGAGACCCTGCAGCTGCCTGCTCTGTTGTCTGCAGCGCTGCTGCTCGCGGCGTGGGTTTGGGTGAGTGGGGGGCTGCACCTGGATGGCCTGGCCGACTGCGCGGACGCCTTCAGCGGTGGCCACGGCGACCGTGAGCGCCTCCTGCGCATCCTCAAGGACCCGGCCGCCGGCCCGATGGGCGTAATCGCGATCGTGTTGATTCTGCTGCTCAAGCTGGCCGCACTGACGGCACTGGTCGAAACGCAGGCGCTGGCCTGGCTGCTGGTGCTGCCGCCGCTGCTCGGCCGGGCGGGCGCCGTGGCCCTGTTCCTGCCGGCCACGGGTCTGCCCTACCTGCGCGAGGGCGGGCTGGGCGCGCGCCTCGCGGCTGCACCCATGGTCCCTTGCCTGATCGTGCTGCTGCTGTCGGCGGGCGCCTGCCTGCTGATGGGCTTTCCTGGGCTGGCCGCCCTCATCGCCGCCGCGATCGCCTGGCTGCACTGGCGAAGCCAGTGCGCGCGCTGCATGGGCGGCTTTACCGGCGACGCCGCCGGCAGCGCCATCGAGCGGGTGGAGCTGGCGGCGCTGCTGGCGCTGGCGGTGCTCGCCTGAGCACCGAAACCTGTGGCCGCGCGTGATTCAGCTGTGGAACCACACCTGCTGGATCTGGCCGCCGCTGACGCGGTAGACCGCGATCACCTCGAAGGGCTGCTCGCGAATGCCGCTGACCCGCTCGTGGTCGACCACGGTGTCGCCGACTGCAATGCGATTGACCAGCTCGGCGTGCAGGCCGGCCAGATGGAAGCGCTCGTTGGCGTAGAACTCGCCAAGCGCGGCGCGGCCGCGCAGGCTGGGCTCAGTGGCGGGCATCCGCCAGACCTCCACGTCTTCGGCGTAGACCTCCAGGAAGCGCTGCAGGTCGCGCGCGTTGTAGGCATCGAGCTGGTGCTGGGCGACGTCGATCGGGCTCACGCTGGGCTCCGCGGATGAGTGGGCTGCAAGCCTGCCATAGCCGGGGTCACCGAGGCGATGTTCCGAAGCCCCTCAGCAGGTGCAGACCTCGACGGTGCTCCCAAGGGCCTCGCCTATGGCATTCAACAAGGAGGTCATCACCCGACCCTGGTTGAACCAGACATCGGCCAAGGGCAGGCAGACCACGCCGATCCATGCCACATAGCCGAAGCCCAGGTAATCGTCGAACAGGATCGTGCGCAGCCAGTCCTGACCGAACAGGTAGAAGCCAGCCACGATCAACGTTGCCAGCACCAGCAGCACCGCCGAGGGCAGCAGATGCGGGCCGGCGCGGCGCTTGTATACAGCGGCCAGGCCCAGCAGCAGGAATACCAGCGCGTTGCTGCCGCTGAAGATGCGGAACTCGCGGTGCAGCTTGTCGGCCAGCTGGCGGTACTGCCCGCGCAAGGCTTCGGCGAGTCGCTGTTGGGCCTGTTCGAGGCTGGCAATAGCCGACAGCGTGCCGAGAGTGAAGCTCGCCGCGGGGCCGCTGCGACAGCTGCAGTCGGGGTCGCGCATCTCGGCCACCACCGCATCGATGCGCTGCGGCAGGCCAGACTCCAGCCGCGCGCGGAGCTCGGCGATCCGCGCCTCCTGCGAGGCCATCAGCCGCTGCGCCAGCGCGCCGACGCGGGTGTCCTGCACCTCCCCGAACGTGGCCCGCGCGCGCGACTCCAGCTCGGCCGCCAGCATGCGCCCGGCAGCACGCTCGATTTGCACGGGGAACAGCAGCGAGGCGAGCAGCGCAGCACCGAACAGCAGCGCGCCGAGGAAACCCAGCAGGGCCAGCAGGCGGGCGCTGGGGCTGGGGTCGAGGTAGATGGCATTCATGCAAAGGTCCAATCCAGGGTTTCAGGCAAACACGTAGCAGGGATCACGCAAACGACAGCCTGGAATCAGGCGGCTGGACCCGCTGACCCCGGCGCGAGCCGCGCGCCGGCCGCCGCGCTCGCGAAACCTGCGAGCGGCAAGCAGGGCAGGGCCAGCACCACGAACCAAGCGGGATGCGGAATCGCAGCGAAATTCATGACCGCGCCCAGCAGGATTACGGCGGCTACGATCCCGGCGTACAGGCGCGGTCGCCGGCGGGCGATGCGCACGGCCAGCAGGCCGCCTGCAAAGATGCCCACGATCCACGACAGCAGCACCGAGAGCAGGGCGCCCACCGGGGCCTCGCTGATGTAGGCAGCCAACGCTTCGACGTCGTCGCGCTGCAGGCCGGCCGGGGGCGGGTACAGGCGGTGTCCCAGCGCCTGTACGAGGCTGATGCACAGCCCAGCGACCAGCACGCCGAGCACGGTGGCGAGGATGCCGCGGCCGTAGTCCTTGGCGATCTGTCCGGTGGTTCGTGGCATGGCCTTGTCCCTCTGTGTCTGATTGCGGCTGGCTGGGCCGCTCAGAGCGTGTGAAAAAACCCGGACGCCGTAGCGAGGGCTTCCAGCGGCGGCCGCACTAGGCGGAGGGTTTTCACAGGCTCTCAGGCAGCGGCCTCGCCCTCGTCGGCCCGCCTCAGCACCGCCACTGGCTGTGCCCAGGGGTTGCCGGGGCGGCGCTTGCTGGTCACCAGGGTCAGCTCGGAGGGCTGGAACACGTTGATGTTGTGGGTCACCGGCGTGGTCAGCACGTACTGCGCGCGGGTGGCCTTCAAGAACGCGCTGACCTTGTCGATGTTGAAGATGTCGAGATGGGCGAAGGGCTCGTCGATGAACACGAAGCCGCCCGGGCGGCTCTCGTCGCGCATCAGGGCCACCAGCAGCAGCAGGGATTTCATCACCTGCTGGCCGCCCGAGGCCTCGCCGTCGTCCATGCCGATCCAGCCCTTCTTGTCGAACTCGAAACGCACGATCAGGCCGGACTGCGCCAGCGCGAGGTCATCGCGACCGAACTCCGGCAGGTCGACGTCGACGCCGATGCCGGCCAGCTCGGCCAGATGCCGCAGGTTGCGAGCGTACTGGCGCAAGGTGGCGCGCAGCACGCTCAAGTAGGCGCCGCGCGCTTCCTCGGTGCTTCGGCGTGCGCGTTCGGCATGCGCGCCGCGGCGTTCCAAGTCGGTCTTCAGCGCCAGATGGTCGTCGGCCAGCTTGTCGCGCAGGCCGAGCACGTTGTCATCGGTTTCCCAGTGGCCTTCGCGCAGGCGGGCTTCAAGGCGATCGACCTCGCGGCGCACCGCCTGCGGAGACTCGTAGGCCTCGCGCAGTTCGGCCAGCGCGGCCACCGTGCGTTTCTCGAAGGCAATGCCGGCGCGCTTGTGGCGGAAGGCCAGCAGGCGCTGCAGCTGCTCCTGGCGTGCGCCCAGCAGGTTTCGCTCGGCCTCACTGCGCTGACGCTCTTCCTGCTTGAGCTCGCCGTCGAGGCGATCGCGCTCGCGTGAGTTCTGCTGGCGGCGCTGTTGGGCTTCGGTGAAGGCCGCTTCGGTAGCTGCGAAGGTTTCGGCGGCGCGCAGCACGGCGGCTTCCAGCAGCTCGCGCTGGCTTTCGGCCTCGGCAAATTCTTCGGCGCGGGCGGCCAGCTGGGTGCCGGCTTGGCTGCCCTTCAACTGGGCCTCGATCTCGTTGATGCGCTGGCTGAGCATCCGGCGCTCGTCGACCAGCTCCAGCAGCCGAGTCTCCAGCTCGGCCAGACGCGATTCGCCTTCACGCAGCTGGCGCTCTCGCGCGGCGGTGCCGAAGTAGCTGTCATCGACGCCGAGATGACGGCCGCCGCGGCGCTCCTTGTAGTAGCCGGCCGGCGTGATCCACTCCTGCTCTCGCGGCAGGTGCGCGCCGTGCTTGACCTCGTCGACGCGCTGGATGCGCTCGAGCTGGCGCGGCAGCCATTCCGGCGGCAGCGCGGTGAACTCGACCACGTCCAGCAGGCTGCCCGCCGCGGCCTTGCCGACCGGTGCGCGGTCGGCCACCACGAAATGCTTGAAGCGCAGGCGCTCGCCGATGGCCCAGGCGGCTTCGCGGTCCTGCGGGCTTTCCAGCAGCACCACGTGGCGATAGCCGGCCAGCACGCCCTCGACCGCGGCCTGCCAGGTCGGGTCGGTGATCTCCACGATCTCGCTGAGCATGCGATGGGCGATGCCGGCACGGTCCAGTTCGGCGCGGAACTGGCTTTCAAACTCGGGCACGTAGCGACGACCGCTGCGCCAGGCCTGCAGGCGGCTTTTCAGCGATTCCAGCTCGCGGTGGGTCGACTGTTCCTCGCTGCCCAGCTGTCCTGCCCGCGCGCGCAGGGCTTGGCCCTCTTCGCTGAGCGCGCGGACGTCAACCTGATCCTGGGTTTCGAGCTGCGCATTCAGGCGGTCGCGCTGCTGCAGAACGACCGAGTTGGCGGTATGCGCGGCGCGGGTGCGCTCGAGCGCCTTCATCGCCGCCTGCCGCGCCTCTTCGGCGGCGCCCTGTTCGGCGCGCAGGCGCAGTTCGCCTTCGTCGCATTCGGCGATTAGATGCACCAGCTCGCTGCGTTCCGCCAGCAGCTCACGGGCCTTGCGGCGCTGTACGGACAGCTGTGGGCGCGCATTGCGGATCACCGCCAGCTGCTCGGCCAGCTCGACCCGCGGCAGCACGTCGATCATCAGGTCCTGGCGCTCGCGCTTCAGCGCCTGCCACTCCCCGTAGGCGCGCGCACGACCCTCGGCGGCCTGCAGGCTGACCCCCAGCAGGTTGAGCTGATGGTTGAGCGAGGCCAGCTCGCGCTCGGCCTCTTCCTGCTCGTTGCGCGCGCGCTGATAGTCGTCCAGCGTGGCTTTGTCGCCGAACACGTCGAAGACCAGATCCAGCAGGGCGCGCGGCGAGAGCTGGCAGAGCTTGTCGGTGGCACCCTGTTCCAGCGTGAGCACTCGCCGGATCGCGCCTGACAGACCGGCGGCTTCCAGACGGATGCGGTAGTCGCGCAGGCCGATCCACTCGCCGCGCTGGTCGGCCTCCTCAATGCTGGCCGAGCCGGCCAGGATGGCGAACTGCCGCGTCCACTCGCCCCCCTTTTTCTGGATGCGGCAGAACAGGGTGGCCTGGCTGTCCATCACCGGGAAGAACGGCCGCGCGCCGGTCGGCCCCGGCGTGTTGCCCACCACCGCGCGCAGCCAGGCGAAGGGCTTTCCGTTGTGGCGCAGATAGCTCTTGAAGTCGCGGTTGCCGGCGCAGTCGATGGTCAGCAGGGTGCGCAGCGCATCCAGCAGGGTGGTCTTGCCCGAACCGTTGGGGCCGACCACGGTGATGATGTGGGCGTCCATCGGCAGGCTGAAGCGCTCCCAGTAGTCCCAGTGGACGACTTCGAGCTCGCGGAATTCGAACATGGCCTCAGGCTCCCTGCGGGCTGCTGTCGGTGCCGGCGTCCATCGCCAGCGGCGCATTCCAGCCGGCCTCGTCGGCGTCGGCATCGGGCAGTGGGCTGTCTTCGTCGTCGGTTGATGGCAGCGGCATCTCCGCCAGTCGGATGGCGCGCTCGGCGCGGGCGGCGGGGCTGAGGATGTCGACCAGCGCGCCATCCAGAATGCGGCGGCTGGTGCGCTCGTAGTCAAAGGCAAGATCCAGCAGCGGGCCCTCGCTCAGCTCACCGGCGCGGCGCTGGATGAAGCCGTGACGCGCCAGCACGCCAAGGTTGACGTTGACCGCCATCTTGCCGCCGAGCCTGTCGGCGAAGTCGGCGATCAGGGTGCGCTCGCTCAGGCTGGGCGCCACGCCGGCATGCACGGGGATGGGTTTTTCCTCGGCAAACATCTGTGCCTGCTGGGCGCCGGCGTAATCGGCGTCCTGCCGCTCCACCTGGCGCTGGCGCTTGGGCAGGATGATCAGCGCCCACAGCACCACCAGCAGCGCCATCGCGTTGCGATCGAGCTGCAGCTGGTTTGAGAGCCAGCCCTGGTCGTGGGCGAAGATCGCCTTTTCCTGCGCGCGCGCCAGCGCCACGCCGATGTGCGCGGCATAGGGATGCTCGCGCAGCACCAGTCCCGCGGCTTCGAGACGCTTGTTGAGGTCGGCGCGGAAGGGCTCGTCCAGCAGTGCGCGGCGCGCAAGCTCGTCCTCGCGCGGCAGCCAGCGCTGGGCCAGCAGGCGGGCAATCAGGGTGGCAACAGGGTCCTGCATCATTCCTCCGCGGGGGCCATGAGCGGCCGCACGTCACCTGCGCTCATCAGCGCGATGCCGCCGCGCCCGCGCAGGTCGATCTTGTCGTTGCTGAAAGTGACGCGCAGCGCAAGCCGCGCGATGTCTGCTGCCGGGCCGTCGAGCGCAGCCGACTCGGGGTCGCCGAGCAGGCCGAGCAGCGACAGCCGATAGGCGCTGCCGGCGTAATCCTCGCCGGGCACGAGCTTGGACAGCGCGGTCTCGCGGCGCACCTCGCCCAACTCTTCGCGCCAGCGCTGCAGGCGGCTGGTGTCTTCGGTCTCGACCGGCAGCGCATCGGTGCGCGGTGCCTTGGCGCCGTCGGGCAGGGCCGAGATCAGCTGGGCGGCGCGCTCGCGGTCGACCAGCTCGAACTCGGCGACGTCCAGCGCGATCTGATCCTGGATGAAAGCAGGGCGCGGCGGTGCGATCCACAGTTCGCTCGCGAATTCGGCGAGCCGATCCGCGGACTGATCGCGCAGCCAGCCCACCAGGTCGGAGGAGGACAGGCCCGACTGCCCCAGATGGATGCGGTCGCGGTCGATCTGGTTGAGTGCGCGGGCGAACACGCTGGCCTGCCGCAGCAGGGCCGACTGTGCGCGGCCGACGGCCTGCGCAAGCCGGTGCGTGCTGGGGTGGAGATCAAGGTCGGGGTCAGCGGTGATCTTGCGCACCACCTCGGTGCCGCGCTCGACCCACTGCCAGACCTGGTCGAGCCGGGCCGAGGCCGCGCGGATGCGGTACTCCGAGCCCGACAGCACGGCGCGGTCGAAGTCGTCGCGCAGTTCAGTGAGCCGCGACAGCAGGTGCGAGAGCTCGTCCGAGGGCAGCACCCCGACCGCCTGGCTGGCCGCGATCTGAGCGGTGAGATAGCCCACGCCGTCGTGATCGAAGGCCTCGAACTCCAGCAGGGTCGAGAGCGCGGCCAGCGTCTTGCGGCCCAAGGGGCTGACCCGGTAACGCTGGATTTCGGCCTCCCAGACCACCAGCTCGTGGTCCTTCAGTCGGCCGAGGATGGTGTCGAGCTTGACCGGGTCGAGGTAGCACAGCTGCTCTCGCACTTCAGCCGGGCTGATGTCCGGTGGGTCGATGCGCGATCCCAGCGTGCGCAGCACCAGCAGGCGCGCCAGCACCGCGCCCTCGCCGCCGTGGAACAGGGCCGAGAACGCGCGCAGCAGCTCGCGGCCGCGCAGCAGCAGGGCCAGCCCTGGCAGCGCGTCGGCGCTGAAGCCGGGTGCCAGGAAGTCGTTGAGACGATCGTCAGGGGATTCGGTCACGGATAACGCCATGCCGCCGGCGAGCGGGGCGGCGTAGGGTGGTGCAAAGTCCGGTGGGCCGCAAGCCGGCGACGGCGGGGCGTGCCGGCATCCATGCACTGCTATTCTCTGCGGATTCCGGACCCACCATGGCATGAGCCCCAGCACGCCCGACATCCCCGGCTACCGCGTCCTGCGCCCGCTCGGCCGCGGCGGCATGTCCACGGTCTATCTCGCCCTGCAGGAATCCGTGCAGCGCGAGGTCGCGCTGAAGATCATGGCGGGTGTGCTGCTGGGCGATGAAGAGTTCAGCCATCGTTTCCTGCGTGAGGCCCGAATCGCCGCCAGCCTGCGCCACCCCAACGTGGTGCATGTCTACGACGTCGGCCAGCACGGCGAACAGCACTACATCGCCATGGAGCACCTGCCCGGCGGCCCTGTGCTGGCGAGGCGCGGCCCGCGCCGCGATTTCGGTTTTGCGCTGAGGGCGGTGCGCGAGATCGCCAGCGCGCTCGACTATGCGCATCGGCGTGGCGTAGTGCATCGAGACATCAAGCCGGACAACATCCTGCTCAGGGAGGACGGCAGCGCCGTATTGACCGACTTCGGCATCGCGCGGGCCGGTGACTCGCAGCGCATGACCCGCACCGGCGCGATCATCGGAACCCCGCACTACATGAGCCCCGAGCAGGCGCGCGGCCAGGCGCTGGACGGTCGTTCCGATCTCTACAGCCTGGGCGTGGTGTTTTACCAGCTGCTGGTCGGCGAAGTGCCCTACCAGGCCGATGATTCCGTGGCGGTCGGGATCATGCACATCACAGCGCCTTTGCCGAGGCTCCGCTCCGGGCTGTCCGAGCTGCAGCCTTTGTTCGACCGCTTGCTTGCCAAAGAGCCTGTCGATCGCTTCCAGACAGGGGTCGAACTGGCTGCTGCGCTTGAGCCGTTCGCCAGCCGGCACTTCGATCTGCCCGAGCCCCGCAGCTCGCGCGAACGCAACGGTCCCGCAGGGCCGGCAGCCGCCACAGTGGTGACAGTGGATCCGGGCGACGCCGGCGGGCCGCGCCTTGGGTCGCTCGAAGGCGTTGACGTCGCGCGCGGGCCGCGTCGCCGAGCCCTCCGCGCGGTCGCGGCGCCAGCGCGAGGTTGGCGCGGGCTGTGGCTGCTGCTGGCCGTGCTCACCTTGGGGCTTGCGCTGGGTGCGTTCTGGCTTCAAGGCGGGTTCACGGCAGAGTGGTCGGGGTCGGAGCGGGCGGCACGCCTGGCCGAGGCCGAAGCCGCCTTCATGGCCGGACGCCTGCAGCAGGATGGTGCCGGGGCCGGCGCGGCCGAGATCTATGCTGCCGTGCTGGCGGCGGAGCCCGACCATGAGGCTGCGCGCGAGGGAATGCGCAGGGTGGCGCAGGCGCTGCTGGAGCAGGCCGGCCGGGCTGTCGAGGAGGGACGCGTCGCAGAGGCGCGCAGTCTCATTGAGCGCGCTCGCGAGCTGGGTGCGGACGGTAGCCGTATCAGCAGCCTGCAGCTGGCCCTTGCATCCGCCGACGCCGGCGAGACGCAACTTCTTGCGCTTTCCCGGCTGCTGGATGAAGCCTCGCTGGCGCTGGCTGATGGTCGGATTGAAACGCCCGAAACCGGCGCGATCGCACTGTACGGCCGCGCTCTCGAACTTGACCCCGGCAATGCGCTGGCCCGGGCGGGGCTCCGGCAGGCCTTGGCGCCGATGTTGAATCGAGCCGAGCAGGCGATCGAGGCCGGGGACTTTCCGAGTGCCGAGCGTCAGCTTGCACAGGTTTCACAGCTGGTTCCGTCCCACCTGGAGCTTCCGGATCTTCGCGGCCGCCTGGCAGAGGCGCGTTCGACGCGGGCGGAAGAGCTACGCGGCTTGCTGAACGCAGCGCGCGAACGCGAACGTCTCGGCCAACTCACGCTGCCCGTCGGCGCGAGCGCCAGGGACGCGTATACCGCGGTACTGAACCTGCAGCCGGATCACCCCGAGGCGCAGGCCGGGCTGCGGCGGCTGGGTCAGTCACTGCTCAGACGCGCCGAGGCCGCCAGTGCCGATTTCGATTTCCTGACCGCGGAAACCGCGCTCGATGAGGCCGCTCGACTGCAGCCCCCGCCCTCGGGCCTGGCCGCGGCGAAGCAGCGGATGGAGGAGTCCCGCAGCCGATACGAGGCTCTACCGCGCGAGGGTGTGGCGGACGCGGCTCGCATCGATGCGCTGCTGGCGCAGGCGGAGGTGGCGCTGGCGGCGGGACGTCTGATGCAGCCGCCCGGGGAAAGCGCCTACGACGCCCTGCGCACGGTGCTGGCGCTGCAGCCACGCCAGCCGCGCGCCAGACAGCTGCTGGCGGAGCTGCCTGCGGAGGCTGATCGCCGGTTCGAGCAGGCAATGCGGGCAAGTCAGCTCGAAGTGGCCCTGCGTTACGTCGAGGCTCTGTCGGTGCTGGCGCCTGCCAGTGCGGAGTTCGCCGCCAACCGTCAGCGCCTGGCCGGCGCTTACGCGGGGCGTGCCGAGGAGCGCCTGGGGCGTGGTGAGCTCACGCAGGCACTGCGCGCTCTGGATCGTGCAGCCGAATTGGAGCCGAACCTGCGCGAGCTGCCCGCGCTCAGGGCCCGCCTTGAGCAGGCCGGAGGCTGAGAACATGTGAAAAAACCATCCGCCTACGGCGGCCGCCGCTGGACGCCGGTGGCGGCAGCGCGCTAAGCGAATCCTGCGGTCATTTGGTTCACCAAACTCCCTTGTATTCACGCACCGCGCTGCCGCCACGAGCGCCCAGCGACGCCCTCGCTACGGCGCCTGGATTTTTTTCACACCCTCTGAGATTTCCTCGCAACGCAAGGATTCAGGCAGACGCCGCGCTGTCGATGAGCAGGATTGCCGCAACCCGTCGACCTTCGAATGCCAGCAGGTTGTAGGTGCGAGCCGCTGCAGCGTTGTCCATTGCCTCCAGCCCCACGCCGTGCTGCAGGAAGCTCGCCAGCAGTGCAGGGGGTGCAAGCTGCTGACGTTCGCCTGTGCCCAACAGCACCAGTTCGGGGGCGAGCGCCAGAATCTGCTGGACCAGGTTGGGATCGATCTCGGCGATGCGGCGCGCCGGCAGGTCCTGCCACACGCGATCCGGCATGACCAGCAGGCTGCGGCCGAACTCAAGGTCGTCAATGCGTACGCTGCTGGACGCCACCCAGCGGATGACGTGGATACCCTCGGCGCGCTCTTCGGCTAGCGGCATCCGCGTGCCCTCAGCGCGGCAGCGTGATCTGCGGGCGCTCCCGCGAGCGGCGGAAGAGCGTGGCGATGTGGCCGATGCGTTGCACCAGCTGGGCGCCGGAGCGTGACTGCAGCTCTGCCACCAGTTCGTCACGCGATCCGCGATCCTCGGCGGTGACCTTCACCTTGACCAGCTCATGGTGTTCCAGCGCCAGGTCGAGTTCGGCCAGCACGCCCTCGGTGAGACCCTTGCCGCCGACCATCACCAGCGGCTTCAAGCCGTGCGAGAGGCCGCGCAGGAAGCGCTGCTGGGAGTTGCTGAGCTGCTGGAACATGGTCGAGGATCGGGAAAGGGCCGCGCAGAGTATCATGCAGGAATCCCTCTCCAGAGATGCACAAGGCCGTGAGCCGCACCAAGAGCAGTCGACGCTGGCTGGCCGAGCACTTCGCTGATCCGTTCGTCAAGCGGGCGCAAGCGGAGGGCATGCGCTCGCGTGCGGTCTACAAGCTGGAAGAGCTGCTGGAACGCGATCAATTGCTGAAAGCTGGCATGCGCGTGGTGGATCTGGGCGCCGCGCCGGGGGGCTGGTCGCAACTGGTGCGCCGCGAGCTGGGGGACTCCGGGCATGTCATCGCGCTCGACATACTGGAAATGCCGCCGATTGCCGGCGTTCACTTCATTCACGGCGATTTCAGAGAGCCGGAGCCACTGTCAGCGCTCGAATCCGCGCTTGACGGCCGCCTTGTCGACCTTGTGCTCTCGGACATGGCCCCCAATATGAGCGGGATGCCGGCAGTCGACGTACCTCGCAGCCTGCATCTCGTCGAACTCGCTCTCGATTTCGCCGATCAGCATCTGCGACCCGGCGGCACACTTTTGCTCAAGCTGTTCCAGGGTCCGGGTTCGGACGCTTTTCTGAAAGAGTTGCGCCTTCGCTACGCGAAGGTGCAGATCCGCAAACCCAAGGCTTCACGCAACCGCTCCCCCGAAGTCTACGCGCTGGCCACCGGTAAACGGGTCAGCGGAAATGAGGCCAGTAAATGAACGATCTCGCCAAGAATCTCCTGCTCTGGGTCGTCATCGCCGTCGTGCTGATGGCGGTTTTCCAGAGTTTCACCCCCCGCACGGTCGGCACTGAACCGGTGAGCTACGACCGGTTCATCCAGATGGTGCGGGAGGGCCAAATTGCTTCGGCGGTCAAGGATGAGGACCGGGTGACGGTCCGGGTCGTGCGTAAGGACGGCGGGCGGTTCACCACCTTCGATCCGGGCGACGCGCAGTTCGTCAATGACATGATCAACAACGGGGTCGAGACCCGCGGCACGCCGCCCTCCGGGCCGGGCGCCATGGCGGTCCTGCTCACCATCCTGCCGTACATCATCTTCATCGCTATCTTCATCTTCTTCATGCGCCAGCTCCAGGCTGGCGCTGGAGGCCGCGGAGCCATGAGCTTTGGCCGGTCGCGAGCGAAGCTCCAGGGCGAGGATCAGGTCAAGATCACGTTCGCGGACGTCGCCGGCTGCGATGAAGCCAAAGAAGAAGTGTCCGAGCTGGTCGAGTTTCTGCGCGACCCCAGCAAGTTCCAGAAGCTGGGCGGGCACATCCCGCGCGGCGTGCTGATGGTCGGCTCGCCCGGCACCGGCAAGACCCTGCTCGCCAAGGCGATTGCCGGCGAAGCCAAAGTGCCCTTCTTCTCCATCTCGGGCTCGGACTTCGTGGAGATGTTCGTCGGCGTTGGCGCCTCGCGCGTTCGCGACATGTTCGAGCAGGCGAAAAAGCACGCCCCGTGCATCATCTTCATCGATGAGATCGATGCCGTCGGTCGGCATCGTGGAGCCGGTCTCGGCGGCGGCCACGACGAGCGCGAGCAGACCCTCAACCAGCTGCTGGTGGAAATGGACGGCTTCGAGGGCACCGAGGGCATCATTGTCATCGCAGCCACCAACCGCCCTGACGTGCTCGACCCGGCGCTGCTGCGCCCCGGCCGCTTCGACCGCCAGGTGGTGGTGCCGCTGCCTGACGTGCGTGGGCGAGAGCAGATCCTCAAGGTGCATATGCGCAAGGTGCCCGCGGCTGCCGACGTGGAGCCCAGTGTGGTCGCCCGCGGCACCCCCGGTTTCTCGGGCGCCGATCTCGCCAATCTGGTGAACGAAGCAGCGTTGTTCGCTGCGCGCGAAAACGCTCGCGAAGTGCGCATGAGCCACTTCGAGAAGGCGCGCGACAAGATCCTGATGGGTGCCGAGCGACGCTCGATGGCGATGAGCGAGGCGGAGAAGAAGCTCACCGCTTATCACGAGGCCGGGCACGCCATCGTGGGCCGCGTGGTGCCCGATCACGACCCTGTTTACAAGGTCACCATCATCCCGCGCGGCCGCGCCCTGGGCGTGACCATGTACCTGCCCGAGCAGGATCGCTACAGCTATAACCGGGTCGCGATCGAAAGCCAGCTGTGCTCCCTCTACGGCGGGCGCGTGGCCGAGGAGCTGATCTTCGGCGCCGACAAGGTCACCACGGGTGCCTCCAATGACATCGAGCGCGCCACCAAGATGGCCCGCAACATGGTCACCAAGTGGGGCCTGTCGGACGAGATGGGTCCGGTGTCCTACGGTGAGCAGGAAGATGAGGTCTTTCTTGGCCGCTCAGTGACCCAGCACAAGAACGTTTCGGATGACACCGCGCGCAAGATCGACGAGGTGATCCGCGGCATCCTTGACCGCGCCTACGACCGGACCCGCGACATCCTTGCCGAAAACCTGGACAAGCTGCACGTGATGGCGGATGCGCTGCTGACCTACGAAACCATCGACGCCAAGCAAATCGACGCGATCATGGAGGGCAGGGTGCCGCCGCCGCCGGCTGACTGGACCAAGCAGGACAAGCCCAGCCCGCCGCGCGACAGCTCGGGACCCGCCACCGGCGCCGTTGGCGACCCCGCTGCCCAGACCTGATCCAGGCCCGGCCCACCCCTGAACGCCCGCCTTGCCGCGGGCGTTCTTCATTACGACACCCCCATCGGTTTCCGGCATGTTCGATAGCACTGATCTCATTCCCCGGCTGGACTGCGGCGGACGCCTGCTGCTACTGGACCGCCCTCGCGTCATGGGCGTGTTGAACCTGACGCCGGATTCTTTTTCAGACGGCGGTCGCTTCAATCGACCTGATGACGCACTGCGCGCGGCGCTGCGCATGGTCGAGGAAGGCGCAGACATCATCGATGTCGGTGGTGAGTCGACGCGTCCGGATGCGCTGCCGGTGACAGCCGCGGAGGAATCGGACCGTGTTCTGGCCCTGATCGAGCGGCTTTCGGCGGAGAGCCCCGTGCCTGTTTCAATCGATACGTCCAGCCCCGAAGTCATGCGCGCGGCGGTGGCTGCAGGGGCAGGCATGATCAACGACGTGCGGGCGCTGCGACGCGAGGGCGCCCTCGAGACGGCGGCCGCGCTTGCTGTGCCGGTTTGCCTGATGCATATGCGCGGCGAGCCCGCAGACATGCAGCGGGATCCTCACTACGACGACGTGGTGGGCGAGGTCCAGCGTTTTTTGGCGGATAGGGTGCTTGCCTGTGAGTTTGCAGGCATCCCGAGGTCGCGGCTGCTGGTGGATCCAGGCTTCGGCTTCGGCAAGACCCTGCAGCATAATCAGGCCCTGATGGCTGCACTCGCCCAACTCGTCGCCAGCCTGCCGCCGCTGCTGGTCGGGCTTTCGCGCAAGTCCATGATCGGCGCCATCACCGGTCGCTCGCTCGAGCAGCGCACGGTCGGTTCTGCGGTGGCCGCGGTGTTGGCCGTGCAGCGCGGGGCTCGCCTGCTGCGCGTGCACGATGTCGCCGAGACCTGTGACGCGCTGGCAGTACTGCAGGCGCTGCCAGAGCGAACTTCGGACGCCTTGCCGCGGTCCCAGCCTCGCAGCTGGGATTTGGACGACTGAGATCATGTGAAAAAACCATCTGCCTGCTGCGGCCGCCGCTGGACGTCCATGGCGGCGCGCTACGCGAATACTGCGGTCATTTGGCCCGCCAAACTCCCTTTGATTCGCGCAGCGCGCCTTGCCACGAACGCCCAGCGACGCCCTCGCTACGGCATCTGGGTTTTTTCACACGCTCTGAGACGCTCCGGCTGCACGGCTTCCTCATTGGAGGTTCAGCCCCGTCGCAGGTATGCTTACGCGTTTTCCGCGGCCGTGTGGCCTCGGTCCCACAGGAGGTTGTGCATGAAGTTGCGCTGGTTGGTGGTGTCGGTTGCCGTGCTTGGCATGGGTGGCGCAAATGCGCAGGACACCTCCTCTGAGAAAGGCAAGCTCAGTTACGCGGTGGGTTACCAGCTGGGCCGAGAAATGGCCGAGCGCGGTATCGACCTTGATGTGAATACGGTGGTCCGCGGTGTGCAGGAAGGCTTTGCCAAGCGCGATCCCAGTGTTCCCGTTGAGGACATGCGCGCATCCATGGAAGCCATGCAGGAGCGCATGCTCAGCGAGGCGCGCGCAGAATTCGAGCGCGTGGGCCGCGAAAACCGCACCCGCAGCGACCAGTTCATGGCGCAGAATCGTGGCAAGCAAGGTGTGCAGAACCTCGCTTCCGGCATCCAGTACCGGGTGATCGATCAGGGCAACGGCCCGCAGCCGAGCGCCAGCAGCTCGGTCCAGCTGCACTTCCGCGGCTCGTTGTCCACTGGTCAGGAGTTTGCCAGCACCTACACCGGCAACGAGCCGGTGAGCATGGTGGTAGGTGAAGCGCCGTTGCCCGGGCTGCGTGAGATCCTCCCGATGATGCGCGTGGGCGCGCGCTGGGAGGTCTTCCTCCCGCCGGATCAAGGCTACGGCGACAGCCCGCGTTCTCCGATCGGTCCGGGCCAAGCGGTTGTCTTCGACGTGAAGCTGGTTTCAATCAACTGATCGCGATCGCCTCGGGCGTTGCCGCCGGTCGGGGGCGTCCGCGAGGACGCCCCCGATGCATTTACAGCATCAACACACCGCCTCAATGAACGAATCCTTGCCCATCCTCAGCCCCTGCATCGGCATCTGCGAACTCTCTGACGAGGGGCTGTGCTCCGGATGCTTGCGGACCTCCAACGAGATCACCCTCTGGAGCACCTTCAGCGCGACCCAGCGCGAGTACGTCATGGACGTGCTGCTGCCACAGCGAGAACGTGAGTTAGGCCTTGGTGCAGCTTGAGCCGCGCATCGACTGGCAGGCCTCGCGCTGCGAGTCGCGCGAGGCCTTGCTCGTACGCCTGCGGGCCTGCTTGTATCCGCTGCATGCGCCTCCAGCGGAGCCGCTGCTGCTGCCTCAGGACCTGCTCGACCTGATCCCGCCGCGCGCGTTGCTGCGCGAGGCCGCGGTTCTGGTGGGTCTGGTCGAGCGCTCGAACGACTTCTGCGTCCTGCTGACCCGGCGCTCCGAGCGGATGAGTCAGCACGCCGGCCAGGTCGCTTTTCCCGGCGGGCGCTGTGATCCGGAGGATAAGGGGCCCCTGGGCGCCGCCCTGCGCGAAGCGCATGAGGAAATCGCCCTTGAGCCGGCCCGGGTGCTGCCGGTGGGATACATAGACAGCGTGCCGACCTTCACCGGGTTCCTCGTTACGCCGGTGGTGGCGCTGGTGGATCCCGACCATCGTCCGGTGCCGAATCCGAGCGAAGTCGAGCATGTTTTCGAGGTGCCGCTGGGTTTCCTGCTGGACGCCAGGAATGTCCGCATCGACCGTCGGGAGTGGATGGGGAGGCTGCGTTCGACCTATAGGTATGAGTGGGCCGGGGAGCAGATTTGGGGTGCTACCGCGGCTATGCTCCTCAACCTGAGGCAGCGCCTGACGGGTGAGTCGCCGCCGACAGCGTGACGCACTGCGCAATCACGCGCCGTTGGTGGCGGCTATCGTGGGCGCGGAATCCAGGCCTGACGCGGGACAGGGGGAAGCGATGGACTGGCGCACGCTGGTCTCGGCGGATGAGCTGAAGCAGGTCCAAGGCACTGCCGAAGTGTCGATCGTGGACTGTCGTTTCGACCTGCGCGACCCTTCGGCGGGCGAGCGTGCATTTGCGCTCGGCCATATTGCGGGCGCTTCCTATGCGCACCTCGAACGCGATCTCTCGGAGATGGGCAGGGCAGGGCGCGGCCGCCATCCCTTGCCCGACGCCGAGCGCTTTTGTGCCGCGCTGGCGCGGTTCGGGATTACCCCGCGCCACCAGGTCGTGGCCTATGACGGCCGCGATGGAGCCTTTGCCTCTCGCCTGTGGTGGCTGCTTCGCCTGTTGGGCCACGAGCGAGTGGCGGTTCTGGAGGGAGGCTTGGAAGCCTGGATCCGGGCCGGGGGCGCAATGGGCTCAGGGACCCCACGGATCCGTGCCGGTGGCTATCGGGCTCGCTTCAGGGTACGTGATGTCGTCAGTACGGCTGTGCTTGCCGCCCGCCTTGCGAACGGCGGCACGACCTTGATCGATGCGCGTGCCCGCGAACGATTCCGCGGTGAGATTGAACCGCTGGATCCGGTGGCTGGCCATGTGCCAGGGGCGATCAACCGACCCTATATCGAGAATCTTGAAACCAACGGCCTGTTCAAGCAGTCGAGCGCGCTGCGTCAGGAGTTCGAATGCATCATCCGACCCCGCAGCCCGGACGAGGTTGTGCTGATGTGCGGCTCGGGCGTGACTGCCTGCCACAATCTTCTGGCCATGGAGTACGCCGGCCTGCACGGTGCGCGCATCTACGCGGGCTCCTGGAGCGAGTGGTGCAGTGATCCGCATCGTCCAGTCCAGCGAGGCGACGGCATTGCGCCTCCCATGGTCTGAGAGCCTGTGAGAACCATCCGCCTGCTGCGGCCGCCGCTGGACGCTCGTGGCGGCAGCGCGCTACGGGAATCCTGAGGTCTTTTGGTTGACCAAACTCCCGTGCATTCACGTACCGCGCTTTGTCACGAACGCCCAGCGACGCCCTCGCGAAGGAGTCTGGGTTCCTTCACACGCTCTGCGAGGATGAGGGAAAACCGCCCTTCCACTCGCTGCTGCTTGCGCACCGTTTCCGTCTGCACGCAGAAGCGCGTACTTGCGGGCTCGACTGCAAAGGCAGCCGCGTCAGGCCGCTGAAGGACGAGTCAGGCTGTCATAGGGCATCCAAGGTTCCACGGAACAACGCGGGTTGCCGCAGCGCAGGGCGGACGAGGCCGCGCATCAGGCCTTGTTTCTGCCCGCTCCAATTGCTGCCGGATTCCTCCCGACCTCGCCCGCAACGCCCTGTAGTTTGGCGGCTCGCGGTGCAGCGCTGCGCCCGCGCGCCACCTCACCTGCAGTCTGGGATCTCAGAGCCTGAACCGCGCAACTGTCTCAGCCAGCTTGCCGGCCTGGTCCTCCATGGCGCGCGCGGCGGCAGTGGCCTCTTCCACGAGCGCTGCGTTCTGCTGGGTGGCCTCGTCCATGTGGGTGACGGTGGCGCTGACCTGTTCGATGCCGGAGGTCTGCTCGGCGGAGGCGGCGGAGATCTCGCCCATGATGTCGGTGACGCGCTTCACTGCCGAGAGGATCTCGGCCATGGTGGTGCCGGCGGTGTCGACCAGCTGGCTGCCGGAGTCGACCCGCTGCACGGTTTCGGAGATGAGCTGCTTGATCTCGCGGGCGGCCGAGGCCGAGCGCTGGGCCAGCGTGCGCACCTCGCCTGCGACCACGGCGAAGCCGCGCCCCTGTTCGCCTGCGCGGGCGGCCTCGACTGCGGCGTTCAGCGCCAGGATGTTGGTCTGGAACGCGATGCCGTCGATGACGCCGATGATGTCCTCGATCTTGCGCGACTGCTGGTGGATCTGGCCCATGGTGTCGACCACCTCGCGGACGACGCTGCCGCCGCGTTCGGCGACGTCGGCGGCGCCGATGGCGAGCTGGTTGGCGGAGCGTGCGTTCTCGGCGTTGCCGCGCACGGTGGAGGTCAGCTCCTCCATGCTGGCGGCGGTTTCCTCCAGCGCGGCGGCCTGCTGCTCGGTGCGGGAGGACAGGTCGGCATTGCCGGAGGCGATCTCGCTGGCGGCGCTGTCGATCGTGCCAACGGCACCCTTGATCTCGGTGATCATGACGCGCAGGGCCTCAGTGGTGGCATTGGCATCGCGCGCCAGCTCTGCGTAGCGACCCTGATACTGGCCGGTCATGCTCACCCTCAGGTCGCCACGCGCAAGCCCTCCGAGCACTCCGCCGGTTTGGTCCAGAACCTCGCCAAACAGCTGCAGCAGTCCATTCACACCCTCGGCAAGCTGACGCTGGAAGCCCTGCAGGTCTTCGACATTGATCCTGTAGGACGTGTCTCCCATCCGCGCCGAGGCCAGTGCGCCCTCCTGCATCTGGATGAAGTTGTTCATGCTGTGGCGTAAGCCATTGATGCTGTCGCGAAGCACCTCGAACTGTCCATCGGCCTGCATGTCCAAGCGTGCTCCAACGTCGCCCGCGGCGAGCCTGCGGGCGGCTGCCGTGGTCGCCCCGAGAACCTCGTCAAGCTGTTGGCAGCTGCGGTTGATCGATTCGGCAATGGCGGCGTGGCGGCCGCGCAGCGCCGATGCATCGACGCGCTTGGAAAAATCACCTCGGGCGATGCTGCTGATTACCTCATCTGCCCCGCCCAGCGTGCGTTCGACGGCTTCAGCCGAGGCCAGGACCTCCGAGGCGATAGTGCCTGCCGAGACGCTGCCCAAGCGTGACATGTCGGCGGATTCGCCCTCGGCCAGCTGACGGGCCACCGCCATCAGCCGAGCCGGATTGGCGCCAACCAGCTCAACCTCGCGCTGAAGGTTGCGCGCCATGATCACCAGAACGACGGTTTCGGCCACGACAAAGAGGGCATGGATGATCACGATGATGAAGCCGGTGTCCTCGGCGAACACCCAGACAGGCAGCCCCTGGCGCTGCATGAAGTCGAAGGCGAGGTGGTGCACCGCGATGACCGCGGCCGCGAACACAATAGGGATCCAGTCGCGGTAGTAGATCAGTAGGGCCAGCAGCACGAAAATGCTGAAATGCATTTCCAGCATGCCGCGGGTCTGATGGATGGTGAGGCCCGAAAGCACCATGAACGCGGCGGCGATGGTGAGCCGTGTCACCAGGGCGCCGTTGTTGAACCGCACCTGCAGCCCGCAGACGGCTACGGTCGGCAGGCCGATCAACAGAAAACTGGCCCAGGTGCCTGTGCCCACCGCCAGGCTCAGCGAGAGCAGGCCCATCACGCCCACCAGCACCAGCATGATCCAGTCGGCGTCGCGTCGCAGTTCGTCAAGGTAATTGAGCGGTTTGGCGTTCATCGTGGATCTCAGGCGCGCAGGGAATGGCAGGCGCAGGGCTCATCGAGCACGGGCGACCACAGGGGAGGGGATTCTTCGAAGGCTCGGCCAAGCACGAGCTCGCCGAGGCTGCGGCCGCCCGCGCAGTGCAGGGGAGACTGCAGCGGCCCGGCGAACAGCAGCCGCCCTTCGGGGTTGAACAGGACCAGGCTCGCGCCGCTCGGAAGCGCCGCAAAGCGCGGACGCTCGGCTGCCACGACGCGCACCTGCAGGTCCGTGGCGAGAGTGCCAAGGCGTTGTGTCAGTGTGTCGTCATCGCTGCAGGCGCAGGCCGGTGGCAGCAGGACGAGAAGCGGCTGCGATACGCCGCCAGCCCCCAGCTCAAGCCCCCAGCGCTCGATCCGCTGCACGCTGGCCGGATCGGAGGCGAGCTGCGCCCGCGCGTGCGCGGGGCGACCTTCGACCAGCCAGAAGCCCCAGGCTGACGTCAGCAGCCACGTGAAAAGCAGCGCGTAGCCGCCAGCCTTGTGCCCGCCAGAGGAGCTTGTCGCGATGGATGGCATGGGCGCGCCGGTCGGAAAGTCCGACAGCGACCTGCAATCCACATGCCTTTAGGAATTGCCCGCCTTGCCGGAATTCCGGCGCACGCAGTGCGTGCGCGCGCGGAATCCCTTCGAGGCGGTAGCCGCGAGCGCGCGAATGTCGCGCGATTTCGTCAGCGCGGGCCGCGCGGGCCCTTCGGGCCGGCGCCGCGGTTGCCGCCCGGCTTCGGGCCCGTTCTCGGCCCCGTGGGCTTGGCACCGCCGGGCTTGAACCCGCCGGGCTTGCTGCCACCACCCGGCTTGCCGCCGGGCTTACCGCTGCCGCCAGGCCTGCCACCGCCGCCGCCGGGCCGACCGCCTGCACCGGGGGGCTTGCCGCCACCCGGGCGTGCGGCATCCGGACGGGCTCCGTAGGGCTTGCCGGCCGGACGCGCGCCGGGCCGTGCGGAAGGGCTGGTCGTGGTCACCCCTTCGGGCACGTACCAGCTCCGGAACTCGCCGCTGGCGCTGGCGCCACCGCCACCCCCAGCACCGCCGCCGCCACCGCTCTTCATGCGCTGGCTGCCGCGGCCACGCATCTCGCCGCCGGGAGCGGTGAGCGTATTGCCATAGTTGTCCGGCCTCGACGGGAAGCCCTTGCCCTTGGGCTTGCCCGGGCGTGCACCGGGCTTGCCGCGTTTGCCGGCGGGGCCAGCGCCGGGGCCACGGCCGCGGCCACGCGGGCTGTCTTCGCGCAGGTTGTCGAAAGCGCGCGCTTCGCGGCTCTCATCGCCATAGGCACCCTGCGTCCAGGCCTTCTGGTCACGCGCATTGGGGCGGAATTCCGCAGGCTTGGCGCGGCGCTGGCCAATCACCGAGGCCAGCGTCAGCTGGGTCTGCGGCGGCGCCAGTCCGAGCGCGTCACGGAGGGTCTGGACCTGCTCCAGCGGAAGTTCCTCGCAGTGCCCACGGCGCAGCAGGCGCGGAAGCTCCACGCTGCCGTAGCGCACGCGCTTCAGCCGGCTGACGGTGAATCCTACGGCTTCCCACATGCGCCGAACTTCGCGATTGCGGCCTTCGTGCAGCACCACACGGAACCACGCGTGGCTGTCGCTGGAGCCGATGCGTTCGACCTGATCGAACTTCGCTTCGCCGTCTTCCAGCTGCACGCCACGCTGCAGCTGGCGAACCACGTCGTCGCCGACCTCGCCGTGGATGCGGCAGACATACTCGCGCTCGACTTCGCCGCTGGGATGCATCAGCGCATTGGCCAACTCACCGTCGGTAGTCAGCAGCAGCAGGCCGGTGGTGTTGATGTCCAGCCGACCCACGGCGATCCAGCGAGCGCTCTTGAGCTTCGGCAGATTCTCGAACACGGTTGCCCGGCCTTCCGGGTCATCACGCGTGGTCAGCTCGCCCTCGGGCTTGTTGTAGACCAGCACCCGAACCGGCTCGGTTTGCGCTGTGGCGACAAAGGCGCGGCCATCAAGCTCGACGCGGTCACCGGAGCCGACGCTGCTGCCAGTGCCGGCCACTTCATTGTTGACCTTGACCTCGCCGCGCGCGATCCGCTCCTCGAGGGCGCGGCGTGAGCCCAGGCCGGCGCTGGCCAACACCTTGTGCAGGCGCTCCTCGATGCGGGCGGCGGGGGCGCCTTCGCGCTTCAGTGAAAGGACGGGGCGTGGGGTATCGCTCATGGGATCTGCTCCGGCGAAGTCTCGGCTTCGCCCGTGGGTTCCAGGGTGTCGGAAATGTCGTGCGGCGCGCGTTCTTCATCCACGCGTTCAGCAGCGACCAGGTTTTGTTGCAGGGCGTCGGCGCGCTGCACGCCGTCGACGCTGTCAGGGTTTTGCAGCTCGCTGTGGCTGGCGGCGCTGGCTTCGACGGTCGCCTCCCCGGGGGTCGGCGTCGCGTCGCTGTTGTCCACAACTGGCAGGGACGACACCGGGCACTCGGTGCTTTCGGTCTCCGCAGGATCCGCTGCGGGCATGGCCGCGCGGGCTCGAACTCCGTCGAAGTCCAGCTCGGGCTCCAGATCGGTGATCTCCTGCAGGGCGGACAGCGGCGGCAGCTGTTCCAGGCTCTTGAGGTTGAAATAGTCGAGGAAGGCTCGGGTAGTGCCGAACAGTGCCGGTTTCCCGGGCACGTCGCGGTGGCCCACCACGCGGATCCACTCGCGCTCCTCCAGCGTGCGGACGATCTGGCTGTTGACCGCCACGCCGCGGATGGCTTCGATTTCGCCGCGGGTGATGGGCTGGCGGTAGGCGATCAGCGAGAGTGTCTCCAGCAGCGCTCGCGAGTAGCGCGGAGGCTTTTCCGCCCACAGCCGGGCGAGATGGGGATGGATGTCCGTGCGCACCTGGTAACGGAAACCCGAGGCGACTTCCGCCAGCTCCACGCCGCGGCCGTCGCAGTCCTGCTGGAGAGTCATCAGGGCGCGCCGTATCTCATCGGCCGGAGGCGCCTCGCCTTCGCCGAACAGATCGATGAGCTGTGCAACCGCCAGCGGCTGCGGTGCCGCCATCAGGGCTGCCTCGATGATGCGCTTGAGCAACTCGAAATCCATGCGTCGGTGCTGTCCTCAATGCTCTCGGGAGGGGTCCACAGCGAGTGGCTCGTCTTCAAAAGGGCCTTCGCCCGCAGGCTGCTCGTCGTCGTTGGACGCCAACGCTTGCGAGGGGTCGGTGTTGCCCTCGTCCGCCGCTAGGCTGCGGACGAAAATGGGCCCCAGTGGCGCTTCCTGGACGATCTCGACCAGCATTTCCTTGGCCAGCTCCAGGACGGCAAGAAAGCTCACCACCACGCCGAGGCGGCCCTCCTCGGCTCGAAAGAGTTCGGTGAACTGGACGAACTGACCCGAGCGCAGCCGCTCCAGATGCTCGCCCATGCGCTGGCGCACGCTCAGCGCCTCGCGACGTATGTTGTGGTGGGTGAACAACTCGGCGCGCTTGAGCACATCGCGCAGCGCCAGCAGCATCTCCTTCAGATCCACCGATGGCGGCGGGCGCGCCGTGCTGCGCTCTCCCACGTGCGCGCGCACCACCTGGGTGTCTCGCTCAAGGCGCGGCAGGGCGTCCATGTCGTTCGCCGCTTGTCGGAACCGTTCGTACTCCTGCAGCCGGCGGACCAGCTCGGCGCGGGGATCTTCTTCCTCGCTTTCGGCGCTGGGCGGCCGCGGCAGCAGCAGTCGCGATTTGATCTCAGCCAGGATCGCAGCCATCACCAGGTACTCGGCGGCGAGTTCCAGCTTGAGGTCGTGCATCAGATCGACGTAGTCGATGTACTGGCGGGTGATCTCCGCGACCGGGATGTCGAGGATGTCGAGATTCTGCCGGCGGATCAGGTAGAGCAGGAGGTCCAGCGGTCCTTCAAAAGCGTCCAGGATGATTTCAAGAGCGTCCGGCGGGATGTACAGATCCTGTGGAATCTGCAGCATTGGCTGGCCACGCACCATTGCCAGCGGCATCTCTTGCTGCTGGGGTGGGCCTGACCTGTCGCTTTGGCTGGGTTCGGCGGTCTGCGCCGGCTCTGCGGACATCGCGGATGGGTTCTGATGGTGGCCGGCTTTCGGGGCCAGTCCGGTTCCTCGGGGCTTGGCCGCGCAGGGCAAGCTCGGTGGTGGTGCAGGGCTGGTGGGCAGCGGGGCATGCCTGCGACAGCTCCATCGATATCGCCGGACATGCCGCGATGCGGGGTCCTGGCTACAGATCCATCGACCCGACGCCCTGACGCACCAGCACGGGCGCATCGCCGGAAAGATCGATCACGCTGGTCGGCCCGGGCGGGCAATCCCCGGAATCCAGCATCAGGTCAACGTGTTGCAGGGTCTGATCCGCCACCTCGAAGGCATCTTGGCGATCCGGTGTGACGTCGGAAGCCTGTTCGGAGAGTTCCAAGCTGGTCGACAGCAAGGGCGCACCCCACGCCTCAAGCAGTGTCTGCAGGACCGGATGGTCCGGGATACGACACCCGATCACCTTCCGTTTGGCCTGCTTGAACCGCCGAGGCAGTTCGGAAGACACCGGGAGGATGAAGGTATAAGGCCCCGGGACCCGGGGCTTGACGACGTGGAAGGCCATGTCGTCGAGTCTGGCCAGACGGCTGACTTCGCTCAGGCGCGGGCAGAGTAAGGTGAAAGGATGCTTGCTGTCCAGCCCGCGCAGTTTCTGGACGCGTTCTTCTGCGCGCACGGCGTCGATGGCCCAAGCGAACAGATAGCCGGCGTCCGAGGGCGCGACCAGCAACCCGCCGCGCTCCAGTACCTCCAGCGCACGCTGCAGCAGGCGCGCCTGCGGGTTCTTTGGATGTATTTCGATGCGCTCACCCATACGGGCCGATTTCCTGAAAGTGGGTTCGTGGTGTGTGGCACGGCTTGGCCGCGCGGGGCCTGGCCCGGCCGCAGCGGGCCGGCGCGTTCACTCCCTAGTATGATGCGCGGCCAGCCGGCTCGCGTCTGCTGTCTGCGCCGCATGGGCTTCTTGTCGTCACGCGCGGCCAAGTCCGGCGCGGCGGCGTCGCTTTCCTGCCTTTCCTGAATTCGGGGTTGTCCGCATGTGGTATCTGATCATTGGCTGTGATGCACCCGACAGCCTTTCCCTGCGTCTGCAGACACGCGCCGCGCACATCGAGCGCTTGAACACGCTGCGCAATGAGGGCCGCCTGAAGCTCGCGGGGCCGCTGCCGGCGATCGATGCCGAAGACCCCGGTGAGGCGGGGTTCGTGGGTTCAGCCATCGTCGCGGAGTTTGAGGATTTCGAGGCCGCCCGGGCTTGGGCGCAGGCGGATCCGTACTTCGAGGCCGGCGTGTACGAATCCGTGCAGGTGCTGCCGTTCCGCCCGGTGATGCCGTGAGCACGCGCGTGGAGAAGCTACGGGCAGCGCTGTTGAAACTGCAGCCCAGCGTGCTGGAGGTCAATGACGACAGCCACAAGCATGTCGGTCATGAAGGCGCGCGCGATGGACGCGGACATTTTTCGCTGCTGATCGTCAGCGCCGCATTCAGTGGGCTGTCGCCGCTCGCCCGGCACCGTGCGGTCTATGAAGCCGTCGGCGAGCTCATGCAGACCGATATCCACGCCCTTTCCATGCGCGCATTCACGCCCGAGGAGTTCTCTGCATGAGGCTGCGATTGACTGCATCGTGCGTACTGCGGCTGGTCCTCGTGGCAGTGCCGCTGGGCCTGCTCCTGTCGGGCTGCGGAAACGCCCCCGAGGGGCAAGGCGATGGGGCCGGCAGTCGCGCGCTCCGCGATGCGCCCGACGGGCCCGTGGTGGCGGTCGTCAACGGCGAGACGGTCACCCAGCCGCTGTTCGAGTTCTATGCCCGCAGTCAGGGGCTCGATCCCGAAGTGCCTGCCCAGCGTCAGCAGGCCCTCGACAGCCTGATCGAGCAAATGCTTCTGGCCCAGGCGGCGCTCAGCGGCACCCTGGCCCAGCGCGTTGATTTGCAGGCCGAGTTGGCCCTGACCCGCCTGCAGCAGCTTTCGCTGCGCCAGGCCGAAGCCTTCCGGGACGACGTGGACGTCGCCGAGCAGGAGCTGCGTGACTACTACCAGCGCGAAGTGGAGCGCACCCGCGGCCAGGAGTTCCACGTCCAGCACCTGCTGTTCGCCGACCCCGCTGATGCCGCAGCCGCGCTGTCAGAGGCGATGGCCGGCGGTCAACCCTTCGAGTCGCTGATTGCCGAGTACGAGGGCCGCAGCCTGCAGGCTCGCGACCTCGGCTTTGCCAACCCGACCCAGATGCCGCCCGAGTTTGTCGAAGCGGTGACCCAGCTCGAGGACGGCCAGATCGCGCCGGTGGTCGTGCAGACCCGTTTCGGCCACCACGTGCTGAGGCTGGTGGAACGGCGCGCGTTCGTGCCGCCGCCTTTTGAGCAGATCCGCGACGGAGCGCGTCAGCAGTTGGTTAACCAGGCGCTTGCCGACCGCGTACGCGCCCTGCGCAGCACGGCGGCGGTCACGGCACCCGGCGCAAGCATGCCCGAGCCGATGCCGAGCCAGCCCGGAGAGTAGCCCGCAGATGCGCCTGTCCACCGTCAAGCTCGCCGGGTTCAAGAGTTTCGTCGACCCCACCACTCTGCACCTGCCGACCAACATGACTGGGGTGGTCGGACCGAACGGCTGCGGCAAGTCGAACATCATCGACGCCGTGCGCTGGGTCATGGGTGAGAGCTCGGCCAGTCGTCTGCGCGGCGACAGCCTGACCGATGTGATCTTTTCCGGGTCCTCCAGCCGCAAGCCGGTCGGCACCGCCACGGTCGAGCTGATTTTCGACAACAGCGACCGCGCCATCGTCGGCGAGTACGGGCAGTACAACGAGATCTCGGTCAAGCGCCTGGTCAGCCGCGACGGTGCCTCGGCGTATTACCTCAACGGCACCCGCTGTCGACGTCGCGACATCACCGACCTGTTCCTCGGCACGGGCCTGGGCCCGCGCAGCTACTCGATCATCGAGCAGGGCATGATCAGCCAGATCATCGAGGCGCGCCCCGAGGATCTGCGCGTGTACCTGGAGGAGGCCGCCGGCATCTCCAAGTACAAGGAGCGCCGTCGCGAAACCGAAACCCGGATGCGCCACACGCGCGAAAACCTCGATCGCCTCAATGACCTGCGCGAGGAGGTTGACAAGCAGCTGGAACATCTCAAGCGCCAGGCGCGGCAGGCCGAGCTGTACCAGCAGCTGCGTGCGGAGCAGCGCGAGCGGGACGCCCAGCTCAAGGCGATGCAGTACTCCGCTGTGGAGCGGGACCTTGGCGTGCTGCGTGCCGGGCTCGGTGAGGAAGATCTGCAGCTGGAGGCCACGGTCACCGAGCAGCGCCACGTCGAGGCGCAGCTTGAGCTGACCCGCGTGCAGCAGGGCGAAGCCGGCGAGACGCTCTCGCAGGTGCAGGCGGAAAGCTACAGGTTGGGCAGCGACATCGCCCGCGTCGAACAGCAGATTCGCCACCAGGCCGAGCTGACCCAGCGACTGCGCCAGAGCAAAGCCGAGGCCGACGGCTCGCACGCGGAGGTGCTGGCACACATCGAGGAAGATGCCGCGCGGCTGGCTGATCTTGCCGCCATCGTGCAGGAGCTCGATCCGGCGGCAGCCGAGGTCGCAGAGCGGCAGGCGGCGTGCGCCGAGGCGCTGCAGCAGGCCGAGGCGGCGCTGGCGCGGTGGCAGCAGGCCTCTGATGCCCAGCGGCAGACGCAGTCGGAGGCCGCTCGCGCCGCCGAAGTCGAGCGCACCCGCATCGACTATCTCGATCGCCAGATGCTGGAGCTGGCCAGACGGCGCGAGACGCTGACCGCTGAGCTGCAGGGCCTCGATGTGTCCTCGATCGAAGCCGCGCTGGCCGATACCGACGCACAGGCCGAGGCCCAGCGCGGCCAGGTCGAGGAACTCACCGGCGCGCTGGAGCAGCGCAAGCAGACCGTGCTGGCGGTGCAGGAAAAGCAGCGGCTGGGGCATGCGCAGCTGGCAGAAGTGCGGAAGGAAGCCCAAGCGCAGCGCGGCAGGCTGGGCTCGCTGGAGGCGCTTCAGGCCGCGGCCCTGGGCCAGGAAAAGGGCGCCGTGCTCGACTGGCTCCGAGCCCAGGGCCTTGATCAGCAGCCGCGCGCCGGCAGCGTGCTCAAAGTCCAGCCCGGCTGGGAAACCGCCGTTGAAACCGTGCTCGGCAGCCTGATCGAAGGCGTGATGGTGGAGCTGCCCAGCGTGCACGCCGGAGCGCTGGCTGCCCTGCGCGCAGGCCGCATCGCCCTGCTCGCAGAGGGTGAAGATGTTCTCCTCGCGCCGGCGGACTCGCTGGCGGCAAAGGTCGAAGGGCCGGCTGCGCTGCGCCGCCTGCTGGTTGACGTGCACGTGGCCGATTCGATCGATGCCGCGCGCCTGCGACTGGCCAGCCTCGCCGATGGACAGAGCCTGATCACGGCCGACGGTGAGTGGATCGGCCCCGGCTTCGCCCGCGTGCTGCGCTCCGGCGAGGCCCAGCAGGGCGCCCTGGCGCGCGAGCGTGACATCCAGAACCTGCGCGCCGAGATCCAGAGCCAGGGGCTGCGCGAGCAGGCGCTTGTGGAGCAGGGCACCGCACTGCGTGACGGTCTCCAGCAGGCGGAGCTCGAACGCGAGGATGCCCAGCGCAGCCTGTACCTGGCCCACCGCGCAGTGGCAGAGCTGTCCGGACAGCTGCAAAGCCTGGGCGGCAAGCTGGAGCAGGCGCAGAGCCGACGGGGGCGAATTCAAGGCGAGCTGGAGCAGCTCGCCGCCGCGATTGACGATGCGCAGGAGCAGGCCGGCGAATCCCGGGCCCGGTTGGAGCATGCGCTGGAGCACATGGGCGAGCAGGAGGACGCGCGCCAACAGCTCGAGGCGGATCGGGCGCGCCTGTTCGGTGAGCGTGAGGCCGCTGCTGCCGCAGTGCGCGAGCTGCGCGAGCGCAGCCACCACCTGGCCCTGCAGCTGGAGTCCAAACGCAGCGAGCGCGCGGGCCTGGAGCAGGGCCTGGCGCGCATGAAGAATCAGCTGCAGCAGCTCGGCGAGCGCCGTGCTGAATTGTCCCGCCAGCTGGCCACCGGCGATGCTCCGGTGGAGGCGCTCAAGGCGGAACTGCAGGTCTTCCTTGACAGCCGTATCGACGTCGAGAAGCGGCTGTCATCGGCCCGCTCCGCCGTGGACGGCATCGAAGCCGAGCTGCGCAACTACGACCAGCGCAGGCAGCAGCTGGATCAGCGCGCCCTGCTGCTGCGCGAGCGGCTGTCGCGCAAGCGGCTTGACGAACAGGCGCTGGCGCTGAAGGCGCAGGCGCTGCTGGAGGCCATCATGGCGGTCGAGCTTGAACCGCAGGCCCTGCTCGACAAGCTTCCCGAAGGCGCAGCCCCGGAAGCCTGGAAGAAAAGCCTCGACGAGCTGGAAACCCGCATCCGGCGCTTGGAGCCGGTCAACCTGGCGGCGATCCAGGAGTTTGGCGAGCAGGCCCAGCGCAAGGAATATCTGGACAGCCAGCATGCCGATCTGACCCAGGCGCTGGACACCCTCGAGAACGCGATCCGCAAGATCGACAAGGAAACCCGAGGCCGCTTCAAGGACACCTTCGACCGGGTCAATGCCGGCGTGCAGGCGCTGTATCCGCGCCTGTTTGGCGGCGGCCATGCCTACCTCGAGCTGACCGGCGAGGACCTGCTGGACACCGGCGTGGCAATCATGGCGCGCCCGCCCGGCAAGCGCGTCTCCAATATTTCGCTGCTCTCGGGCGGCGAGAAGGCGCTCACGGCAGTGGCACTGGTTTTTGCGATCTTCCAGCTGAATCCGGCGCCGTTCTGCCTGCTCGACGAGGTCGATGCGCCGCTCGACGAGGCCAACGTGGGTCGCTTCAGCGCGATGGTCACCGAGATGAGCGAGAAGGTGCAGTTCCTGTTCGTCACCCACAACAAGTCGACGATGGAGGCTGCGCGCCAGCTGGCCGGCGTGACCATGCGCGAGCCCGGCGTTTCACGACTGGTTTCGGTGGACATCGACGAGGCCAGCCGCTTGGTTGGCGCAGCCTGAGGAATCGTGCGATGGCGGATGCAGCCCAGTCTGCGCGCGCGGCCGAGCTGCGTGCGCTCGTCAACGACGCCAATTACCGGTACCACGTGCTGGATGCGCCTGCTATCCCGGATGCGGAGTACGACCGCCTTCTGCGCGAGCTGGAGGCCATCGAGCTGGCCTGTCCCGAGCTGCGCACCGAGGATTCGCCCACCTGGCGCGTAGGAGCGCGCGCCGACAGCGCCTTCGCGGAAGTCGCGCATGCGCTGCCCATGCTTTCGCTGGGTAATGCCTTCGACGACGTTGAACAGCAGCAGCCCGAACTGCGGCATCGCGAAGTCGCTGATTTCGTGCGTCGCATTGTTGACGAGACCGGCGACCCGTCACCGGTGTTTTCGGTTGAGCCCAAGCTGGATGGGTTGGCGATCAGCCTGCGCTATGAGCAGGGCGTGCTCGTGCAGGGCGCCACTCGCGGCGACGGCAGCACCGGAGAAGACGTCACTGCCAATCTGCGCACCATCCACGCGATTCCGCTGCGCCTGCGCGGCGAGGCGCCGGCCGTGCTGGAGGTGCGCGGTGAGGTCTATATGCCGCGCGCGGGTTTCCATGCCTTCAACCAGCGCGCGCTGGAGCGCGGCGAGAAGACACTGGCGAATCCTCGCAACGGTGCCGCCGGCTCGCTGCGCCAGCTCGATCCGGCCGTGACCGCGCAGCGCCCGCTCGCCTTCTACGCTTACGGGCTCGGCGCGCACGAAGGCTTTGAACTGCCGGCCACGCATTCGCAGACCTTGCGGCAACTCGCTCGGATGGGGCTGCCGGTCAGCCCCGACGTCGAAACGGCGCGAGGCTTGGAGGGCTTGATTGACTACCGTCGTCGCATCGACGCAAAGCGCGACGCGTTGGCCTACGACATTGATGGCGTGGTCTACAAGCTTGACCGCTTCGACCAGCAGCGGGCGATGGGATTTGTCGCGCGCGCGCCGCGCTGGGCGATCGCCCACAAGTTTCCGGCGCAGGAGGAGATGACCGAGGTCGAGGCCATCGACGTGCAGGTTGGCCGCACCGGCGCGATCACTCCGGTGGCGCGGCTGAAGCCCGTGCAGGTCGCCGGCGTGGTGGTCACCAATGCCACCCTTCACAACGCGGACCAGATCGCCAGGCTCGACGTGCGCGTCGGCGACACCGTGATCGTGCGCAGGGCCGGTGACGTGATCCCCGAGGTGCTGGCTGTGGTCGCCGAACGGCGCCCGCCTGACAGCGTCCCATGGACACTTCCCGGCGCCTGTCCTGCCTGCGGCTCCGCGGTGGTCCGGCCTGAGGGCGAGGTGGTCGCGCGCTGCAGCGGCGGCCTGTTCTGCCCGGCCCAGCGCAAGCAGGCCTTGATCCACTTCGCCTCGCGCCGCGCCATCGATATCGAAGGCCTGGGCGAACGCATGGTCGAGGATCTGGTCGACCTCGGCTTTGTGCAGAGCGTGGCTGACCTGTACCGGCTCAGCCTCGACGACCTGCTGGAGCTGAAGCGGCGCGCAGACGCGCGTGACGGCAGCACGCCGGAGACGGCCAAGGCCGGCAAGGTCGCTACCCGCTGGGCGGAGAACCTCATCGAGGCGATCGAGCGCAGCCGTTCCCCCAGTCTCGAGCGACTGCTGTTCGCGCTCGGAATACTTCAGATCGGGGAGGAGACGGCCAAGGCGCTGGCGCGCAGCTTCGGCAGCCTGCAGGCGATCCGCGACGCCGACCCGATCCTGCTGCTGGCGGTGCCGGATGTCGGCCCGAAGGTTGCCGGGTCGATTGCCAGTTTCTTCGCGCAGCCGCACAACAACGAGGTCATTGATGCGCTGCTCGCGAACGGTTTGGTGGCGCAGGCGACGGGCCAGCCCTCGGCCTCGCTGGCGACGCGGCTTGATCTCGGCCATCTGCTGCGCGCAGCCAAGCAGCTGGGTGCGCCGCTTGTCCGGCTGGGCGACACCTCGGTCGTCCGGATCGCCGAAGTCCGACGTGACCTCGCCGCGCTGGAGGCGGCGGGCGAGGGCGGCCTGACCGCGCTGGGCGTCTCCGCGGATGCCGCAGCTGCCGTATTCGCCTCGCTTGCCGACCCGTATTGGGGCCCACGGCTGCGTGCGGTGGATGCGGTAATGATGGCGCTGCGCTCGGCGGCCCCGCATGAGGTGCAGGGCGGCCCACTGGTCGGCAAGACCGTTGTGCTGACCGGATCGCTGTCCGCCATGACCCGCGAAGAGGCGGGCGCCAGGTTGGAGGCGCTGGGTGCCAAGGTGGCCGGCAGCGTCTCCAGGAAGACCAGTATCGTCGTGGCCGGCGAAGCCGCAGGCAGCAAGTTGGCCAAAGCCACCGAACTCGGCGTGCCGGTTTGGGACGAGGCCCGGCTGCTGGCGTTTCTCGCTGCGCATCCGACGGGCGCCTGATGTTCGCTGCGCCCTTGCGCCCGAGCCCCCGCTTCGCGACCATGCCATCCACCCACAACGACTCCCCGGCAGGGGCGAGGTCCAGCATGCAGTCCCGTCGTCACCAGCGCGGCATCACCCTTCTCGGCCTGATCGTGGTGTTGGCAATCTTCGGATTCTTCGCCTACACGGTCATGCGGCTGGCCCCGATGTACTACCAGTACTACAACGTGGTCACCGCGATGCGCGGCGTTTCGCAGGAGCCGGGCGTGGGCACCATGACGCCGGAGCGCATCCGCATTCTGTTGGGCAACCGCTTCAACATCAGCTACGTCGAGGTGGTGCAGCCTCGCGATTTCGTCATCCAGCGCACGCCGAACGGTTTCAACCTCACGATCAAGTACGAAGATCGCCGGCCGTTCGCCTACAACATCGACGTGGTCGCCACCTTCGAGAAGACGGTCGAGTTGAACCGGCAGGGCTCGACCAATTGATGTTGACGGCGCCCCGGAGGCAGCGGGAGTGGTATGGCCGGCGCGCCTGAGCCTGCGGCCGTCGCGCTTGGCCATCGCTTCGCGGATCCCGAGCTGCTGCGCCAGGCGTTGACCCATCGCAGCGCTGCGGCGCGAAACAACGAACGGCTTGAGTTCCTGGGCGACGCCCTGTTGGGCGCAATCATCGCTGAAGCCCTTCACCAGCGTTTTCCCAAGGCCGACGAAGGTGCGCTCACGCGCGCGCGCTCGCGGCTCGTGCGCGAGGCCCAGCTGGCCGCGCTGGCCCGCGCCGAAGGGCTCGGTGAGCGTCTGATACTCGGCCCCGGCGAGCTGAAAAGCGGCGGCTACCGGCGTGACTCCATCCTCGCTGATGCAGTGGAGGCCTTGATCGGAGCTGTCCACCTTGATGGCGGGTTCGAAGTCTGTCGCGGATGCGTGCTGGGGCTGTTCGATCCGCTGCTGCAGTCACTGCCGGCGGGGCTCAAGGCTCCCAAGGACGCCAAGACGCGTCTGCAGGAGTGGCTGCAGGCGCGCCAGCTGGATCTGCCTGAATACCCTCTGCTGGCGGCACACGGCGAGGACCACGACAAGCGCTTCGAGGTGGCCTGCAGGGTCGTCAAGTTCGCGCTGGAATCCCACGCCGTCGCCGGCTCCCGCCGCGAGGCCGAACAGCAAGCTGCCGCCGAAGTGCTGGCGGCCCTGCTTGAACTGAACAGCAAGGACACCCCATGAGCTCTGAATCCGCCGGCTTCCGCGCCGGCCACGTCGCCGTACTGGGCCGCCCCAACGTGGGCAAGTCCACCTTGATCAACGCGCTGGTCGGCTTCCGCGTGAGCATCGTCTCGCGCAAGCCGCAGACCACGCGCCATCGGATCCTCGGCATCTCCACCCTGGAGGACGGGCAGATCGCCTATGTCGACACACCCGGTCTGCACGGCAAGGAGCCGCGCGCGATCAACCGTTACCTGAATCGCGCGGCCCGCGGCGCATTGGCCGATGTGCAGCTCGGCGTGCTGGTGATCGAGGCCGGCCAGTGGCGGGAGGATGATGAGCGCGCCTTCAAGGTGCTCGCCGAAGCAGGCGTGCCGCGCCTGCTGGTGATCAACAAGATCGACCGGCTCAAGGACAAGAGCGCCCTGCTGCCCTTTATCCGGCAGGTCAGCGAGGGTCGGGACTTCCTGGAGGTGGTGCCGGTTTCGGCGCAGAAGCACAGCGGGCTCGAGGGCCTGCAGAAGGCGATCCTTCAGCACCTTCCCGAGGGCGAGCCGCTGTTCGAGGCCGACGAAGTCACCGACCGCAGCGAGCGCTTCATGTGCGCTGAGCTGATCCGCGAGCAGCTGATGCGCAGGCTCGGGGACGAGTTGCCCTACGCCTGCAGCGTGGAGATCGAGAACTGGGCCGAAGAAGGCCGACTGGTGCGCATTGCTGCGGTGGTTTGGGTGGAGCGCGACAGCCAGAAGGCCATCGTCATCGGCGCCGGCGGCGAGCAGCTGCGCCAGATGGGCACCGACGCCCGCCTTGGCATGGAGCGGCTGCTGGGTCGCAAGGTGTTCCTGCAGCTGTGGTGCAAGGTGCGCGAGGGCTGGAGCGACGACGAGCAGGCCCTGCAGCGCTTCGGCTACACGGAGTAGGCGGATGGCCCGGGACGGCACTGGCCCGGGGCCGCGGGTGGAAGCAGAGCCGTCCTACGTGCTGCACGCACGGTCCTTCCGGGAGACCAGTCTGCTGCTGGAGGTGCTGAGCCATTCCCACGGCCGCATGGGCCTGCTGGTGCGCGGTGCTCGCAGCGGCAAAGGCGGAGGCCGCACGGCACTGTTGCAGCCCTTCACTCCACTGCTTTTGTCCTGGCACGGGCGCGGCGAGCTGCCCTTGCTGGTGGAGGCAGAGCCAGCGGGAAGTGCGCCGCGCCTGCTGGGCGACGCACTGTTGGCCGGCTTCTATGCCAACGAACTGCTGGTGCAACTGCTGGTGCGGGGCGAGGCGCATCCGGCGCTGTTCGGGCGCTACGCGCTGTGCCTGGCACAGCTGGCTGAGGCCGTCGATCTTGCTGGGCTGGCGTGGCCGCTTCGCTGCTTCGAGCGTGATTTGCTGGCTGCGATCGGCTTCGAGCTTGCGCTGGATGTCGATGTAGGCGGCCGGCCGCTGCAGCCGCAGGCGCGCTACCGCTGGTTGGGCGAGTCCGGCGCGGTCGCCTGCGGGGTCGCCGATGGCGACGGCGCAGGCGTGCCTGGTGCCGCGCTGATCGCCTTGCGCGGCGACGCCCCACCTCCAGTCGAGCTGCAGGTGCCCCTGCGGCGGCTGCTGCGCGAAGAGCTCAGGCGCCACCTGCACGGACGCAGCCTGCGCAGTTGGGGCCTGTTGGCAGAGCTGGAACGGCTGCGGCAGGCGCTCTGATCCGCGCGCGCGCCGGGTGCCCACCACGGCGCACCGATGGCCCGGAAGAAATCCAACCCCGTCGGCCAGTGCATTCAGCAGTGGCTGCAGTAGGCGGGCGGTTTTTCAGACGCCTTCAGCGCAGCCGCCACGCCAGAGCCAAGCCCGTGGCGGTCACCGCCAGCGCGACTGCGGCCAGCAGGCCGCCCCAGACCAGGTAGTTCAAACCGAGGGCAGCTGCGATTTGCGCGGTATCGGAAGGCAGCTGGCCGGCACCGGTGTTGGCGCCCGCGCTGAACAGGTAGTCCATTTGCGAGAAGGTGGAAAGGCACATTTGCAGGCCGAGGAACCCGCAGGTGAGCAGCAGCCCGCGTGGGCTTGCGCGCATCGCAAGCACCAGCAGGCTTGCTGCGACGAAGCCGATGAAGATGAAGCCAAACACGTTGCGCACCCAGAGCAACAGGGCAATCAGCAGCAGGGCTCCAAGCAGGCCAAGCAGGGCGCGCGCCAGCGCCGGATGCCGCAGACTCGCGAACAGCGCCAGCGCTGCCAGCGGCGGCCCCAACGGTCCTGCGGCGGCGATCACGGCTCTCTGCAGCTCGCTGTACGCCCCGCGATGGAGCGCCACACCGGAGCCATCCGCATAGACGGCGAGCTCCACCAGCTGGCCACCCAGCGCGAGGGCAGCGATACCGTGCCCAAGCTCATGGAAGAGCGTTGCCAGCCATACCAGAGGCCGTGCCAGCCAGGCCGCGGGAGGCCAGATCCAGGCCAGCAGGTAGAGCATCAAGGAGAGGCCCGTGGCGAGCGCCAGCATCCGGCCTGGGCGGGCTCCAGCAGCGTCGGCGGGCTGGCTGCGTTCGAGCGCGGCGGGTGCGTCGGGCGGGGGCCGTCTCGGAATGGGGGGCAGGGTGCTCATGCCTGCAGTTTGGACGGCTGTGGCGTTCGTCGCGAGCGCAAAAGGGCGTGTCGCAATGCGACATGGTCGGGATGCGGCCAACGCTGAATGGCGGCTGGCCGCGAGGCAGCGGTTCGGGCTATCCTTCGCGGCCTTGCCTCCCGCCCCATGGGTCCGTCCCTCGTGCCGGAGCGCAGGCGCCAATCCCGGAGACACTGAATGACCCGTCTGATCGAATTCGTCATCGCGCTGCTGATCGTGGCACTGCTGTTCGTGCTCGCCGGCTTGGTGCTGCCCGACCACCGCAATGTCCGCCACAGCGTGGAAACCAACCGTCCTGCGCGCCTTGTCTACGACCTGCTGAGCGGCTTTCAGCGTTTTGGCGAATGGCACCCCAAGCGCATGCATGACCCCGCCATCCAGTACAGCATCGAAGGCGAGCCGCGCGGTGTGGGCGCCGTGCTGCGCTACGAGAGCAGCGAGCCGCGCGTCGGCTCCGGCAGCTGGACGATCATCGACACCGCGCAGGACGAGCGCATCGAGTTCGCGATCGAAAGCCCGGCCTATGGCTTCAACAAGACCTCCGTTTTCACCATTGAGGATCGCGGTCGCACCGTCGACATCAACTGGGAATACGACGTCAGCTACGGCTGGAACCTGCTCGGCCGCTACGCCGGCATGTACATCGCACGCACCGTCGGCGATGACATGAAGACCGGCCTGTCGAACCTGACCGGCCTGCTGGCGACCGTTCCCAATTTCAACTACGACCAGCTTGAGGTGGTCCTGACCGAGGTGCCTGCCACCACGGTGCTGGTCATCAGCACCTCGGCGGACCGCAACATCAGCGCGGTCGAGGAAGAGCTGGACAGCAGCATCCGCCGCCTGCGCGAGGTGATCCGCAGCAATGGGCTGGAGGAGACTGGCCCGCCGCGCCTGATCACCACGGTGTTCGGCGACAAGAAGTACGACTTCGACGTGGCCATCCCGGTACGCCTGCCGGTGGCTGACGAGGCCCCGGCGGCTCCCCCGGCGCCCGCCGAAGGCGAGGAAGAGGCTGTGGTCGACCTGCGCGCGAAAATCGTGGCTGCCAGCGCGCCGCTGGAAGGCTTGAACCTGCCTGAGGGTGTGGCCTCCGGACTCACCTACGGCGGCCGCGTGATCACTGCCAACTTCGATGGCCATCCGGCTTCGCTGCCGTTGGTCCGCGACATGCTGCGCGCCTACGCTGCGACACACGGCCTGCAGGTGCACGATCGGGCCTGGGAGGAGTATCTCTCCGATATCACCACGACCTCGGTGGACGAGACCACCTTCGACGTGTACTGGCCGATCCGCTGAGATCGCCAACAGGCAGCATCGCGACGGGCGCGGACACAAATCCGCGCCCGTCGCGTTTTTGACCTCCCGAAACAGCTCCAGATCGACGCCTGCCGGGGAACTTTTCGGCTGTGCCGCGGTATTGGAGCCGCCAGCCCGCCCCGGGAGACGGACCGGCTGCCTGTTTTCCGTGGACCCGACAAGGCCCGGAGGCCGGCCGATCCCCGGCCGGGCCCTCCGCTCCACTCCAGGACCCCCCCGATGATCGAGACACGACAGTTGTGCAAGCGCTACGGTGAGTTCACCGCGGTCGACGGCGTCAGCTTCCGCGTTGAGCCTGGCCACGTGCTGGGATTCCTCGGCCCCAACGGCGCCGGCAAGTCCACCACCATGAAGATGCTCGCCGGCTTCCTTGCGCCCAGCTCGGGTGGCGCCAGCGTGTGCGGCTTCGATGTGGTCGAGCAGCCGATCGAGGCCAAGCGCGTTCTGGGCTATCTACCCGAGGGCGCGCCCAGCTACGGCGAGATGACTCCGCTCGGCTTCCTGCGCTTTATCGCCGAGGTGCGCGGCATGTCGGCTGCCGACACACGCCGCCGCACCGACGAGGTGGTCGGGCGCCTTCAGCTGGAGCGTGTGCTGGAGCAGCCGATCGACACGCTGTCCAAGGGCTTCAAGCGCCGCGTTGGCCTTGCCCAGGCCATCCTGCACGATCCGCGCGCGCTTATCCTGGACGAGCCCACCGACGGACTTGACCCCAACCAGAAACACGAGGTGCGCAGCCTGATCCAGTCGATGGCTCGCGAGCGCACCATCATCATCAGCACCCATATCCTTGAGGAGGTCCACGCAGTCTGCGCGCGCGCTGTGATCATCGCGCGCGGACGCGTGCTTGCGGACGACACCCCCGAGGCGCTCGAGGCGCGTTCGCGCTATCACCAGGCAGTGTCACTGACCGTTCCCAATCCGGTGGCGCTGAAGGACGGCTTGGCTCGCATCGAGGGCGTGGCGTCGGTCGAAATCGACCCGCAGGATGGCCGCATCACCGCCTTCCCCCGGCGTGGCGAACGCATCCTCGATCGCATCAACGCTTTTCTTGGCAGCCAACAGGTCGCGGTCAGCGAGATGCAGCTCGAGCGCGGGCGCCTTGACGAAGTGTTCCGCCAAATCACCACTCAGGCCCAGCCCGCTCAGGAGGCTCGTGCATGAACCCGACTTTCGCGATCGCCCGCCGTGAGCTGGCGAGCTACTTCGCCACCCCCGTGGCCTACGTGTTCATCGTGATCTTCCTGGCGCTGGCCGGGGCGCTGACCTTTTATCTGGGCGGCTTCTACGAGCGCGGCCAGGCCGACCTTCAGCCCTTCTTCGCCTTCCATCCGTGGCTGTATCTGTTCCTCGTGCCGGCGGTATCGATGCGACTTTGGAGCGAGGAGCGCAAGTCCGGCAGTATCGAGCTGCTCCTGACCCTGCCGGTGACCATGTGGCAGGCGGTGCTGGGCAAGTTCCTGGCGGCCTGGGCCTTCATCGGCATCGCGCTTGCGTTGACCTTCCCGCTGTGGATCACCGTCAACTATCTCGGCGAGCCCGACAACGGCGTGATCCTCGCCAGCTACCTCGGCAGCCTGCTCATGGCGGGCGGCTTCCTTGCCATCGGCGCCTGTCTGTCTGCGGTCACCCGCAATCAGGTCATTGCCTTCATCCTGACCGTAGTGGTCTGTTTCCTGCTGCTTCTGGCCGGCTTCCCGCTGGTGCTGGACTTCATCCGCGCCCTGCTGCCGCAGGTGCTGGTGGACGCCGTGGCCGGCCTGTCCTTCCTGACCCACTTCAATGCCATATCGCGCGGCGTCATCGACCTGCGCGACCTGCTGTTCTTCGTCCTCACCATCGGGTTCTGGCTGGTCGCCAGCGCGGTAGTGATCGACCTGAAGAAAGCCGACTAACGCGCCAGGAGCCCCAACCATGTCAGTTCTCGACAAGCGCGCGCTGACCGGCTCCACCCTGGTGGTGCTGGCCGTGCTGTTCGTAGCCCTGGTAATGCTGAGCAACGTGCTGCTGCGCGGTGCCCGGCTCGACCTGACCCAGGATCGTCTCTACACGCTGTCCGACGGCACCCGCTCCGTGATTCGCACGATCGAGGAGCCGGTCAGTCTGCAGTTCTACTTTTCCGACTCCGCAGCGGCCAACTATCCGACCCTGCGCACCTATGCGCGACGCGTTCGAGAGCTGCTGGAGGAGCTGGTGGCGGTAGCGCCCGGCAAGCTGCGGCTGGAGGTGATCGATCCCCAGCCCTTCTCCGAGGACGAGGACCGCGCGGTGGCACACGGGCTGCAGTCCGTGCCGATCGGCGGAGGTGGAGAGAGCCTGTTCTTCGGCCTCGCCGGCACCAATGCCGTGGACGGCCAGATGGCCATTCCGTTTTTCCAGCCCGACAAGGAAACCTTCCTTGAGTACGACATCGCCAAGCTGATCAGCGGCCTGTCGGGGCCGGCCAAGCCGGTGATGGGGCTGCTGTCAGGGCTCAGCATGACGCCGGGCTTCGACCCCACTGTCGGCCGCATGAATCCCGGCTGGGTCATCCACGGTGAGCTGGCCGCGCTGTTCGAGGTGCGTCGACTCGAGAACAGCATCAGCCGCGTCCCGGAGGACATCGAGCTGCTGATGCTGGTGCACCCCAAGGATCTGCCGGCCGAGGCGCTGTACGCCATCGATCAGTTCGTGATGCGCGGAGGCCGCCTGCTGGCTTTCGTCGACCCGCATGCCGAGGCTGAGCTGGCGGGGGACGTGACCGACCCGATGGCCAACATGATGGCCGAGAAGAGCTCCGACCTCGCTGCCCTGTTCGGGCCATGGGGCATCCGCTTCGATCCGGATCGCGTGGTGCTGGATGCCGAAAACGCCCTGCAGCTGCAGACCCGGCCGGACCAGCCTCCGCAGCGTCACCTGGCCGTGCTGGGCGTGACTCGCCAGCATCTGAACCAGGCTGACGTCATCAGCGCCCAGCTCGACGTGGTCAACTTCTCTAGCGCGGGCCATCTCGACCTGTCCGTGGACAGCACGCTCAGCCTGGAACCTCTCGTGCAGAGCTCGCTGGCCTCCACCACGGTCGCAGCAGAGCGGATCCGCTTCCTGCCGGAGCCGCGCGATCTGTTCAACGACTTCGAGCCCAGCAACCGCGCCTACGTTCTCGCTGGCCGCTTCAGCGGTCCGCTGAAGTCCGCCTTCGCCGACCGCAGCGGAGCCGACCATCGCGCCGAGATCGCGGATGCGCAGGTCATCGTGTTCGCGGACACCGATCTGCTCACGGACCGCCTGTGGGTGCAGGTGCAACAGTTCTTCGGTCAGCGGGTGGTGAACGCCTTCGCCAAGAACGGCGACCTCGTGGTGAATGCCGTCGACAACATGATCGGCAGCAGCGATCTGATCAAGGTGCGGGCCCGCAGCACGTCGGCCAGGCCCTTCACCCGGGTCGAGGCCTTGAAGCGTGCAGCTGACGACCGCTTCCGTCTGAAGGAGCAGGAGCTGCAGGCCGAGCTGGCCGAGACCGAGCGCCAGCTGACCGAGCTGCAGTCGCAGCGCGGCGCTGGCGAGGGCGCCCTGCTGCTGTCGCCCGAGCAGCAGACGGCCATTCAGCGCTTCCAGGACGAGAAGCTGCGCATCCGGCGCGAGCTGCGGCAGGTTCGGCGTGAGCTGGACCAGGACATCCAGCGCCTCGGCGCCCAGCTCAAGGTGATCAACATCGCCGGTGTGCCGGTGCTGCTGACTGCGGTGGCGGTGGGCTTCGTGTTCGCCCGCGCGCGCCGCCGTCGCGAGGAGGGCAAGTGATGATCAAGCAGAAGCATCTTCTCGGTTTGGCCGCGGCCGCCGTGGTCTTGCTGCTGCTGGCGGTGGCCTTGAGTGAATCGCGCAGGCCCGCTCAGGAGGCCGTCATCGAGGGCCCGCTGCTGGCCGGCCTTGAGCAGGCGCTGAACTCGGTGGAGCGGGTCGAGGTGCTGGCAGCCGATGGCGAGCCCATCACCCTGCTGCGCGAAGGCGATCGGTGGCAGGTGCGGGAGCAGCATGGCTACGCCGCGAACTTCGGCACGCTGCGCGAGCTGCTGTTGAACCTCGCGCAGGCTCGCCGGATCGAGCCACGCACCGCCAATCCCGGCTCGTATGCGCTGCTGGGCGTGCAGGACATCGACGCCGAGGGCGCGACTGGCGTCGAGCTGAGGATCCAGGCGGACTCATCCGACTGGCGTGTGATTCTGGGCCAGAACAACCCGCGCGGGGTCGGCACCTTCGTGCGCGTTCCGGGCGAGGCGCAAAGCTGGCTCGCCGACCGCAATCTCGCTGCGGAGCGCAGCCTGCAGGGCTGGCTGCAGCGTGAGCTGCTGGACATCGCCGCCAATCGCGTCGCGAGCGTCGTCGTGCAGCCCGCCGAAGGCGACGAGGTGCGGATCGAGGCAGCGGGCGGCGAGGGCCCCGGCGACTTCCGGCTTGTCAACCTGCCGCAGGGGCGCGAGGCGGCCAGCGAGTTCGTGGCCGATGCCACTGCCGGCTTCCTGTCCGGGCTGCGCATCGACGATGTGGCGCTGGCCGAGGGTTGGAGCCCGGCCGAGGATGCGCCGCGCACGCAGGCCCGCTTTGAGCTGCGCGAGGGTCTGAATGTCGACGTTGAAGTGTTTGGCAACGCCAATCAGGCCTGGGGCCGCTTCGCGGTCAGCCTTGACGAAGAGGTCGCCACGCGACGGGCCGAGGGCGAACAGGCGCGCGAGGCGATGGCGCATGAAAACGCGGTGCGGCGCGCCCGCGAGGCGGCTGGGCTGGACGCGGACTCCGGTGAACCGATCGAAGGCGCTGAGTCCGCGCTGGCTGCCGAGTTGCCGGCGCCGCCGTTGGCAGTGACCGATCCCGAAGCCGACCGGATGGCGCGCGTGATCGCCGCTCGCGAGGAGGCCGAGCGCCTGCAGCAGGCCGTTGACGGTTGGGTCTTCCAGCTGCCGGCCTTCAAGGTGGGCAACCTGGTGCGCAGCATGGATGCTTATCTGAAACCGCAGGGCTGATCCGATGGCCATCCGTTGGGCCATCAAGGGCGCGCTGGCGACGCGGATGCTGGGCGGCATCGGGGGCCTGGCCTGTGCGGCCGCCGTCGCGCTGGGAGCCTATGCGTCCCACGCTGCCGACGGTCGCACACAGGGCTGGCTTCAGACGGCCTCGCTGTACCTGCTTCTGCACGGGCTCGCCCTGCTCATCTTGCCCGTGCTGCGCACTTCGCGTCTGGCGCGGGCGGGGCAGGGCTTGATCCTGGCCGGAATGCTGTTGTTCTGTGGCAGCCTGATCGGTGCGGCCATCTTTGGCTGGAGCACCCGGCTCGCGCCATTCGGCGGCATGGGCCTGATCCTCGCCTGGTTACTGCTTGCCGTGGATGCCCTGAGGGCGCCGTCCTCGCAGCGCTGAAAGCGGCGCGATGGCGCCTGAAGCAATCCGCTTGAGTCTTGACCCTGGAGCTGCCTGCAGCGGGCCTTCGGTGGGCGAAATGCCGGGAACGCAGAGCGGTCCCTAGTCCGCAGGAGTCGTTGGGCCGGGATTGCACGGTCGCGTGTTAGGGTCCGCCTCGGTCTGGTTTCCTCTTGGAAAGGATGCGTATGCGCTTGCCCCGTCTTCTGGCTGTCGCCCTTCTGCTGTGTGCTTTGCCCGCGTTCGCGGGAGACTTCACGGTGGAGTACCGCGTGAAGTTCCTGCCGGGTGAGGGCGTGGCCGAAGTCAGTCTCCAGTACAGCCCTGGCGAAGGGCGTATCCGCGAGCTCGACTTCAGCATGGACCCCGATCGCTACGACGCTGTTCGCGGCGACGGTCGGCTGGAGCGCAGCGACGATCGCCTCTCATGGCGCCCGCCGGCGCGCGGTGGTTCCCTTCACTGGCGCTATCGCATCGACAGGCAGCGTCGTGATTCCGGCTACGACGCACGCATCACCCGCGACTGGACCATCGTGCGCGGTGACCACCTGGTGCCCAGTTTTCGCGGCCGCTTCAGCAGCGGCGCGCAGGGCGAAGCCACGCTGCGTTTCGAGCTGCCGCGCGACTGGGGCGTGGACACACCCTTCAAGCGCATGGGCACCGAGCCGGTGTTTGCGATCGCGCATGACGACCGGCGTCTGGCTCGGCCGGTGGGCTGGATGATCGCCGGTGATCTTGGTATCCGCCGCGAGTTCATCGAAGGCATGGAGGTGGGGGTGGCAGCGCCCAAGGGCGAGCCGGTGCGCCGGAACGAAATGCTGGCCTTCATCAATCTGGTGGCTCCCGAGATGCAGATGGCCTTTGGCGCGCTGCCAGAGAAAGTCCTGATCGTGATGGCCGGCGAGGGCATGTGGCGTGGCGGACTGTCCGGGCCGCGTTCGCTCTACCTGCATTCGGAGCGTCCGATCATCAGCGAGAACGGCACCAGCACCCTGGTGCACGAGCTGGTGCATGTGGTCACCCGAATCAGCGGCGCCTCAGGTGATGACTGGATCACAGAGGGCATCGCCGAGTTCTACTCAATCGAGCTGCTGCGGCGCACCGGGCTGCTCTCCGAGGCCCGCGCCGAACGCGCTTTCGAGTGGATGCGCAACCACGGGCGCAACGTGGCCACGCTCAAGTCCAACCGTAGCCAGGGTCCGCGCACCGCCCGCGCGGTGACCCTGTTCCGAGAGCTTGATGCCGAGATCCGCACTCGAACCGATGAGGCGCATAGCCTCGACGACGTGGTGCGTGCGCTGATACCCCTGCGTCGGGTCAGCACCGAGCAGCTGCGCGAGGTGGTGGAGACGCTCAGCGGAAGGCCGTCACGGGTATTGCAGACGGGGTTGCTCTAGTGCCCCGCGCTCAACAAATCATTCGCGTCTGACGGTGTCTTAGGTCGCGGCTCGGCGTCACGCATTGACGCCGCAGCCCCACTCCGGCTCCTCCTCGCGCCTTGATGCGCATGCAAATGCACCGCCGGCCAGCCGACGACTTTTCACGCGCGTCACGGTGGATGCACGGATGCGGGATTTCCCAGAAGCCGCGAGCCGGGGGCTGATGTGCGGTGGCGCGACGGATTGCCTGTCGTCCATGAGAGCCCCATGCGGCGACAGCGCCTGACTTGTCGTAGGTCCCGCTCGGAAAATCGTGCAGGGCGTTCGGCGCGCGCTGATCGTGTCTCGCCTTTTAGCGAACGACGATGACCGGCACATGCGCGTGAGCCAGCACCTTCGCAGTCTCGCTGCCAAGCAGCACGGCGGCTGCACCACCGCGTCCGTGCGAAGCCATCAGAACGCCATCGCATCCCAACTTGGAGACTGTCTCCAGGATGCCGCGCCATGCGAAGGTATCGAGCACCAGAAAGGTCTCGGCCGGCTGGGCGAGTTCGTCGGCAATGTCCTTGGCGGAGGCCAAGTACGAGCGGGCGTCTACCTGGATGGCCTCGCCCACGGTGTCTCCGGTGATCTTCAGGAGCGACGGGTACTCCGCCATGATTTGAGGAACCGTTGGGCTCATCACCGTGACGATCGAGAGCTTGGCCCCGAGCTTCGACGCCAGATCGGCCCCGTGCCGTACCGCACGCTCCGAGCGCTCGGACCCATCAGTTGCAACCAGCAGGTGCGTGAACATGCGAGCTCCTCGGCTTTGGATGCCGCAAGCATAGCCCAGCGAGAAGCCACGGAAACTGTGATTCGTCCCCGGCCCGGTCCGAAGCAGTCCAGCTCCGGCATTACCACTCCGTGAGTCAGACGGCCTGAGAGCTTGTGAAAAAACCATCCGCCTACTGCGGCCGCCTCTGGACGCCCGTGGCGGCAGCGCGCTACGCGAATTCCGCGGTCGATTGACCCGCCAACTCCCTCGAATTCGCGCAGCGCGCTTTGCCACGATCGCCCAGCAACGCCCTTGCTACGGCGTCTGTGTTTTTTCACACGCTCTGACACTTCCTCGCCCACTTCGTCAGAGCGTGGAGGATCACGCATGGGTGCCTGCGAATCTCCGATCCCCGCCCGGTGTCGCGCCCCGGCGCCCCTGCGCCGGGGCGCTCGGTGGCTCGCCAGGCGAATCCGCGCTGGCGCGCCACCCCATTCCCGCTTCAGGCGAACAAGGCCTCAGCCGCTATTCGCGTTTCGCGGCTGTTGCGTCCAGCTTCGACATCGGGGTGGGAATCACCGCCTGCCGCATGTGTCTGGCGGCCGAGCCAGGCCGGTTGCGAGGTCTGGACCGTGATCCGGCAGCGCCGCGCAGGTGGGCTCAAGTGAGACAGGTACCCGGATGGGGCGCGCGTCACGCGCGTCATGCCTGCCCAGATCAATCCTCGCCCTGCGCCACTCTCCTTGCCTCGTGCGGAGGATCAAGCTGCCTGAGCTCGGGATACGGCATCCGGGCCAAAACGATCGACTGACACCCGAGAAATACAGTTCCAGACGAAACTCCCCATCGGCTCCGGCGATGGCCTCATGGGTCCCAAGGAATCCGCTGGATCGATCATCACCGTCGAGGAAAAAAGCCACGGTTGCGTCCGGCTCGGTAATCCCGACCAGGGTGATGTGCTTGAAGCGGCACTTCGCGCTGGCTTCGGCCGCAACGAGCGACAGAGCAAGACCTGCTGTAACGGCTGAAAAGATCCGGCGAGTGGCCTGCCTTGGCGCAGTGCTGCCCACTGGCTTCATGGTCTCCGTCCGAACCCTTCCTCGACCTCCGCCGCCAGATAGCTGAACACCGCATAGGCGGCGACCTGCTGGTCGAGAGCATCGGAGTCGATCTTGTCGAGGGTGTCGTTGGCGGTGTGGTGGTAGTCGAAATAGTCGGTGCCATCCTGGGCGAGCTGAGCCCAGGGCACGCCGCGCTGGGCCAGCGGGATGACGTCGGGGCCAGGGCCGCCGCCCTCGCGCTCGAACGGGATGCCGAGCGGCTCCAGCACGCTTGCAATCTGTTCCAGCAGTGGCCAGTAGCTGGGTTCCACACCGGCGCGCAGCGCGTAGATGCGGCCGGCACCAAAGTCACTTTCGGCGGCGATGAGGTGGCGCTCCATGTCGGCAGCGTGCGCGGCGGCATAGGCGCGGGCGCCGATCAGACCCTGCTCCTCGTTGCCCCAGGCGATCACGCGCACGGTGCGGCGCGGGCGTTCCGGCAGCTTCAGCAGCGCGGCGCCGGCGGCCATGGTGATGGCCACGCCGGCGCCATCGTCAAGCGCGCCGGTGCCCAGATCCCAGGAGTCGAGGTGGCCGCCGATGACCACCACTTCTTCGGGCAGGTCGCGGCCGCGTATGTCACCAATCACGTTGTAGCTGAGCGCCTCGCCACGGGTCTCTGCGTCGATCTCCAGGCGCACGCGCACCGGTGCGCCGCGACGCAGCATGTTCAGCAACAGGTCGGCGTCCGGGTTGGAGACGGCGGCGGCGGGGATGCGGCGGCCGCCCTCGGCGTAACGCATCATGCCGGTGTGCGGAAAGCGGTCCGAGTTGGTGCTGATCGAGCGGATGATCAGGCCTGCCGCGCCGCGCGCTGCGGCTTCCGCCGCGCCGTTGCTGCGGCCTGGCACCGACACGCCATAGCCGCTGCCGTCACGCACGCGGTCGGTGCGGCGGCTGATGAAGACGATGCGACCCTCCAGACTGCCCTCGGGCGCCGCGATCAGGGCCTGCAGGTTCTCGAAGTGGACGATCTCCGCCTCCAGCGGCTCGCCGCCGGTACCGACGCTACCGCCCAAGGCGGTGATCGCCAGCGGCTGCGGGAAGGGCGCGGTGATCTCTCCGCGCTCGTGGCCGCGGTGCCAGTAGGGGAAGGTGAACGGCTCGATCCGGACCTCGTCGTAGCCGAGCGCAATGAAGTGCTGGCGCGCCCATTCCACCGCGCGCAGGTCGGCTTCGGTGCCGGCCATGCGTGGGCCGATTTCCGTGGTCAGCGACTCGACGATCTCGTAGGCCTGGCCGCGCTCGACGTGCTGGTCGCGCAACTCGGCAGCGCGCGCCAGCGCAGATTCGGGCAGAGACTTGGGCGCCTCGGCGCCGGCAACGCTGGCGATGCCAAAGGCCAACGCGAGCAGGGCAAAACGCATGAGGCTCGACTCCATCGATCAGGCAGAAGCGCGAGCCTGACCCGGATCAGGACCGATCGCATGTGCGCAAAGGCAGACATCGTGCAGCGCGACTTCGCGCTGCAAGGATCTGATCAGCGCTGCTGGGACTTCAGCAGGTCACGGATCTCGCGCAGCAGCTCGACGTCTTCGGGCGGCGGCGGCGGGGCAGCAGGGGCCGGCTCCTGCTTGCGCTGCATGCGATTCATTACCTTGATCACCATGAAGATGGCGAAGGCGATGATGGCGAAGTCGAGCACCGTCTGCAGGAAAGCGCCGTAGCGGAGCAGCACCTCATCCTGGCCCTCGGCGGCGGCCTGCAGGGTGATCGCGAGATCAGAGAAATTGACGCCACCGATCAGCAAGCCGATGGGCGGCATGATCAATCCATCCACCAGTGCGCTGACGATCTTGCCAAAGGCGGCGCCAATGACGACGCCGACAGCCAGGTCGACGACATTGCCACGCATGGCAAACGCCTTGAATTCGCTCAGGATGCTCATGAATCCCCCGCTCCGTGCTCGCGGCGGAAGCGCCGCGGCGGGACTCTAGCAGGGGCGAGGCGGGAAGCGCGCGGTGGTCCTGATCAGCTCTCGGGACCGCGCAGCTCTCCGCGCGGACGTTCGACCACGCGGTAGTCGCCCTCGATCACGTCGGGGTCAAAGGGGCGCTGCGGCTGCCGCGGCTGTGCGCTACCGCGCAGTCGCAACCACAGCCCGCGCAGGCCCAGTGCAGCGAGCCCGACGACCGCCAGCGTGGCGCCGGCCAGTGCAAACAGGCCCAGCAGGGCGATGCCAAGGACCCCCAGCAGGACGCGCAGGATCGGGTTTCGGGGTAGCTGCAGCTGGACGAAGCGGGCGTGCATGGAAGTTCCCGTGGCGGTGACGCACCCATGTGGCTAGGCGCATCTCGCCATACTGGGCGCGCCGGGGCCGCGGCTCAAGTCCGAAGCTGAACCCCGGCTGCGCGACCCGTCCACGATGCCGCCAAAGCGCCGCGCTGCACCGGGACCATCGCACACGGAGTGTTGCCGGTCACCGGACAACGTATCCTTGCGCACCTCGTCATCGCAGCCGCCGTCGCCATGTCTCAGCCGCTGTGCAGCCTTGAAGAACTGGAGTCCCGCGGCCTGCTGGCTGTCGAAGCGGAGTTGGATGGCGGCCCGGAAAGCCTGCTGGTGGCGCTGGCTGGAGGACAGGTGAGAGCGTATTTGAATGTCTGTCCGCACGCCGGACGGCGCCTTGACTGGGCTCCCGGCAAGTTCCTGCGCGAGGCCGACCAGGTCGTCTGCGCGGCGCACGGGGCCAGCTTCCTGCTGGCGGACGGCCACTGCACCGCCGGTCCGTGCCGCGGTCAGGCGCTGCGAGCGGTCAAGGTCGAGGTGGTAAACGGTGCTGTGAGGCTTGCGGCCTCACGCTGAGGTGGAGGCATTGCGCCGCATGTCGATGTGCGGGATGCCGTCTTCCAGGTAGGGGGCGGAACAAACCTCAAAGCCATGCGCGGCGTACAAGCCCTGCAGATGTGACTGCGCGCCAAGGAAGATCGCCTGCTGCGGCCAACGGCGCTGGCCGTGCGCAAGCGCCTGCGCCATCAGCAGATGGGCCAGCCCAGTCCCGCGGGCCGATGCGGCGACCACCACGCGTCCAATGGCCGGCCCCTCGAAGCCCAGCCCTGGCGGCAGCAGGCGCGCGCAGGCCACGAGTTGGCCTGCGCGCTCGCCCAGCAGGTGCAGGGCCTGCGGGTGCAGGTCGCGGCCATCCAGTTCCGGATAAGGACAGTTCTGCTCAACCACAAATACCTCCACCCGGAGACGCATGAGCGCGTACAGGCGGTGCAGATCGAGCTGTTCGAAGGGCAGGCAGGCCCAGTGGATGTCGTTGTGCATGTCCCTACCAATACCAGCCCAGCAGCAGGAACCAGCCGACTGCGAGCGCGGTGGAGCCCACAGTCACCGGAATACCCACCCGCGCGAAATCCATGAAGCCCAGCCGTACCCCGCAGGCGGCGGCGCGCTCGGCCGTGATGATATTGGCCAGGCTGCCGATCAGCAGCAGGTTGCCGGCCAGGGTGGAGAACACCGCAAGGGCGGTGAGGGTGGCGGTGCCGAGATCGCCCAGCACCTGCACCAGCAGCATCACCAGCGGCACGTTGCCGATGGTGTTGCTGCCAACCAGCGCCAGCGGCACCAGCACCGACAGCCGCTCCGGTCCGAATCCGTCGGACTGCAGCGCGGTGGCCACGGCGACGGTTGCGGGCAGGCTGGCAAAGGCGGCGGTGACGACGAACAGGCTGGCGATCAGCAGCAGCAGATGGCCGTCGATGTGACGAAACAGGGCGCGGCTGTCGATGTGCCGACCGGGCAGCAGCAGGGCTGCGACCAGCAGGGCTGCCAGCTCCCGATGACGGTCCAGCAGCACCATGCCAAGGATCACGCCCGCCACCGCAAGCAGGCTCTTTGCCAGCAGCCAAGGCTGCACCTGCACCGCGGGCAGCGCTTCAGTGGCGGGCCCCGCCTGCAGCGCCGCCCGCCAGATCCGCGCGACCACGACATAGACCAGGATCAGGGCAACCAATGCCGGCACGCTGGCGCGGGCGCTATAGGCCAGGAAGTCGAGCTCACCGATCTCACCGATCAGCAGGTTTTGCGGGTTGCCGACCAGGCTGGCGGCGGAGCCGGCGTTGCTGGCCAGCGCCAGCGCTAGCAGATAGGGCCGGGAGTCCAGCCCGCGCGCGCTGCAGCCGCGCACCAGCAGCGGCACCAGGGCGAACACCACGATATCGTTGACCAGCATCGCCGACAGCCCGCCGCCCAGTGCAACCACCGCCGCGAGCAAAGCGTGCGGTCCGCGCTGGCTGCTGGCCAGCCGATGCGCCAATGCGTCGAACACCCGCGCCTCCGCGAAGTGGCCAGCCACCAGCATCAAGGCGAACAGCAGCACCAGGCTTTCGAGATCCAGTGCCTGGGTCCAGCTTTCCGGCGGCAGCGCTCCGGCCGCCAGCATCAGGGCGGCGCCGCAGAGCGCGATGCCGGCGCGATCCAGGCCCAAGCCAGGCAGGCGACCCAGCGCCATGCCCAGATAGACCAGGCAGAACACGCAAAGCACGAAGGCGCTCATGGGCTGGAATGCGGAGTGGGCGAGCAAGGGCGCGCGAGTGTACGTGAGCTGCACGGCAGCCGCGCCGGCGCTGGGCGATAATGCTGGGATGAACGCCAAACCCAGCGACACCCCCAGCCGCGGCGAATCGCCCGCCGACACCACCCACTTCGGCTATCGCGAGGTGCCCACCGCCGAGAAGCAGCGTCTGGTCGGGCGCGTGTTCAGCTCGGTCGCCGGTCGCTATGACCTCATGAACGATCTCATGAGCCTCGGCATCCACCGCCTGTGGAAGCGCTATTTCGTGGCTACCAGCGGCGTGCGCCGCGGTGATCGCGTGCTCGACCTGGCCGGTGGCACCGGCGACATCGCCAGCCTGCTGCTGGAGCGGGTCGGCCCCGAGGGCGAGATCGTGTTGGGCGACATCAACGGCGAGATGCTGCGGGTGGGCCGCGATCGCCTGACTGACCGCGGCCAGGTGCGCGGCCTGCGCTATGCGCAAATGAATGCCGAGGCGCTGCCGTTTCCGGACGGCAGCTTCGACCTGGTCACCATCGCCTTCGGCCTGCGCAACGTCACCGACAAGCAGAAAGGCCTCGACGAGATGTTTCGCGTGCTCAAGCCCGGCGGTCGCGGCCTGGTGCTGGAGTTCTCGGAGGTGAAGGCCGACTGGTTCAAGCCGCTGTACGACTTCCACAGCTTCCAGGTGCTGCCGCGCCTGGGCCGGCTGTTCGCCGGCGATGCCGACAGCTACCAGTACCTCGCCGAATCGATCCGCCAGCATCCGCCGCAGGAGGCGCTGAAGGCGATGATGGCGCAGGCTGGCTTCGAGCGCTGCGACTACCGCAACCTGTCGGGGGGCATCTGCGCCATCCATTCGGGGCATCGCCTTTAGCAGCCACGCGGACGCCATAAGGCGCGCCGCCTCGGGGTAGACTTGCGGCGGTTTTCCAGAGGCCTCGCGATCCCCATGCCCCAGCCTTCTCGTGTCATCCCGCTGCTGGTTGCCGGCCTCTTGAACCTTGCGCCGGCGCTGCAGGCCGCCAGCACCGACCCCGCACTGCAGCAGCGTCAGCTCGACGAACACAGCTACGCCCAGCCCGAGCGCGTGCGCATCAGCGACATGGCGCTGGACCTGCGCGTCGATTTCGACAGCCGCACCCTGTCCGGCAGCGTCGATCTGCAGCTTGACTGGCGCGAGCGCGGGGCGCGCGAGCTGGTTCTGGACACTCGCGACCTCAGCATCGAGCGCGTGCTGGGCCGCCGCGGCGACGGCGGCTGGCGCCGGCTTGATTTCAGCCTGGACCCTGCCGATCCGATCTTCGGATCAGCGCTGCGCATCCGCATGAAGCGCCAGTACGAGGTGGTGAGGATCCGCTACAGCACCTCGCCACAGGCCTCCGGCCTGCAGTGGCTGGCGCCGTCGATGACCGCCGGCGGTAGCCAGCCCTTCCTGTTCAGCCAATCGCAGGCCATCCACGCGCGCAGCTGGGTGCCGCTGCAGGACACGCCGGGCGTGCGCTACACCTACAGCGCGATCGTGCGCACGCCGCCGCAGCTGGTGGCCCTGATGAGCGCCGACAACCCGGTGTCGCCGGTGCGCAACGGACGCTACGTGTTCCGCATGGCCCAGCCGATCCCCTCCTACCTGATGGCGATCGCGGTGGGTGATCTGGCGTTTGCGCCCATTTCGGCGCGCAGCGGGATCTGGGCCGAGCCCTCGATGCTGGAGGCCGCGCTGGCCGAATTCGAAGACACCGAGCGCATGATCGAGGTCACCGAGGCGCTGTACGGTCCTTACCGCTGGGAGCGCTACGACCTCCTGATCCTGCCGCCCAGCTTCCCATTCGGCGGCATGGAAAACCCACGCCTGTCCTTCATCACACCCACCGTGATCGTCGGCGACAAATCGCTGGTCAGCCTGATCGCGCATGAGCTTGCGCATTCCTGGTCCGGCAACCTGGTGACCAACGCCAGCTGGAAGGACATCTGGCTCAATGAAGGCTTCACCAGCTACGTCGAGACCCGCATCATCGAGTCCTTGTTCGGTGTCGAGCGCGCGCAGATGGAGACGGTGATCGAGCAGGCCGGCCTGCGCCGCGACATTGCCGGCATGGAGCCGGCCGACCAGCTGATCGTGCTGCCGCCGCTGCCGGGACGCGATCCGGACGACGCCCTGAGCAGCGTGCCCTACATCAAGGGCGCCTGGTTCCTGTCCTTCCTGGAGCAGCGTTTCGGGCGCGACGAGTTCGACGCCTTCCTGCGCGCCTACTTCGATCATTTCGCCTTCCAGAGCATCGACAGCTCGCAGTTCATCGCCTACCTGCGCGAACACCTGATCGCCAGTCAGCCGGAGGCCATCTCCGAGGCCGAGCTGCAGGCCTGGCTGTTCGAGTCGGGCATTCCCGAGTTCGCCGTGGCGGCCACCTCCAGCCGTTTTGCCGCGGTTGATGCGGCGCGTGCGCGCTTTCTTGCGGGTGCGCTGGCTGCCGCTGACCTGCCTGCCTCGGAGTGGACCACGCAGGAGTGGGTGCACTTTCTGGAGGGCATGCCCGAGTCTGTGGAGGGCTCGGTGCTGGTGAGCCTGGACGAGGCCCATCGCATGACTGGCACCGGCAACGGCGAGATTGCGATGCGCTGGTATCCGCTGGCCGAGCGCAGCGGTTACTTCGAGGCGCGTCCGGCAATGGCTGCTTTCCTCAAGCAGGTTGGCCGCCGCAAGCTGGTGATGCCGGTCTATACCGCGCTGGCAGCAAGCCCCGAGGGTCTGGAGTTCGCTCGCGAAGTGTTCGAGCTGGCGCGTCCGGGCTATCACCCGATCACTGCGACCTCGGTCGCCGCGGCACTCGGCCGCTAGCGTCCGGTCAGCCGATGCCCAGCCGTCGCGAGCGCAGGAGACAGCGTATGCGCAGGCGGCTGCGCATCGTGCGCTGGGCTTTCGCGCTGGGCCTGTGCGGCCTGTGGCTCGCCGGCACCCTCGCGCCGCTGGGTTTCCTGAAGCTTGCGATCACCCTCGACAGCCTGCGCAGCGGCGTCGAGCACGTGCAGGTGTCCTCGGACGGAATGCGCTGGAGCCTGCTGCGGCGCGAGGGTGCGGCGGGTGCACCCACTGTCCTGCTGTTGCACGGATTTACCGGCAGCAAGGAAAACTGGCTGCCGCTGGTGCGCGCACTTCCGAGCGATTGGAATCTGATCGCCCCGGACCTCCCCGGCTGGGGCGAGTCCGAGCGCGTCGAGGGTGTCGAATATGGCTACGCCGCCCAAGCGGACAGGTTGGCCAGGCTGATTCGAACGCTTGAGTTGTCCGAGGTGCTGCTGGTAGGACACTCGATGGGCGGGGGCATTGCCGCGGTCACTGCGGCGCGGCACCCGGAGGCTTTCAGCCGGGTCGCCCTGCTCAGTGCTGCCGGCACCCGCTTTCGCGACAACCCCTTCGGCCTTGCCGTGCTGCGCGGCGAGCATCCCTTCGCGGTGCAGGATCGAGAAAGCCTGAATCGGTATCTCGGTCTCGTCTTCGAGCGCCCTCCGTGGCTGGTCTGGCCGCTGCCGCAGGCGCTGGTTGAACGCCGTATCCGCGACTACGAATTCGAGCTGCAGGTGCTGAATGCACTGCGGGGCGAGAGCGCTTTTCTGCCCGGCGATCTGGCCGCGGGCATTCGGCAGCCCACGCTGCTGCTGTGGTGTCGCGATGATCCGGTGGTGGATGCAAGCTCCGCCGATCTGTACGCGGACAGGATCGACAAGAACCGCATTGTGCTGTTGGACGACTGCGCGCATATGCCGATGATGGAGCGTGCAGCCGACACCGCCGACGCACTGCGTCTGCTTTGGGAGTCGCCGCCATAAGCCGACCTGCCATCGACTGGTCCGAAGTTCGCAGGCTGTTCGACCTGGTCTGCGAACGTCCCGAATCGGACTGGCTGGACCTGCTGCAGGCGGAGGGCGCCAGCGACGTGGTGTCGCGTGAGGTTCTGGAGCTGTGCCGAGTACAGACACGGGGTGCGGCCCTGCCGCGGCCGGTGGCGAAGATGCTGGCCAGCCTCGATCCCGAATTGCCAGCGGGCACGCGGCTCGGCCCTTGGCGCCTGCTGTCGACCCTGGCGGAAGGCGGCATGGGCCGGGTCTATCTGGCCGAGCGCGCCGACGGGCAGTACGAGATGAAGGTGGCGATCAAGCGCCTTCGCGCGCTCGGAGCCGCGGAAGAGCACGCCCTGCTGCGACGCGAGCGGCAGATCCTGGCCGATCTGGTCCATCCGCACATCGCTCGTCTGCTCGATGGCGGCGTCAGCCCCAACGGCCAGCCGCACCTGGTCATGGAGTACATCGAAGGCCGACGTATCGACCACTGGTGCGCCAGTGGTGGCCTGGCGCTTTCGGCAAGGCTGCGGCTTTTTATGCAGGTGGCGCGCGCTGTGGCGCACGCCCACCGGCATCTGGTCCTGCACTGCGATATCAAGCCCTCCAACGTCCTGGTGCGGTCGGATGGCACGCCGGTGCTGCTCGATTTCGGCATCGCGCGGCTGCTGGACTCCGAGGGGCGCGAGGCCGGCGGGCAGGGTTACATGACGCCGCGATACGCCAGCCCCGAGCAGAAGCGCGGCGAGCCGCTGTCTGCAGCCACCGATATCTACAGCCTTGGCTTGCTGTTGTCGGAACTGCTCGCGCCGGATCCGGATTCGAAGCCCGAGTCAGCGTCCACCGACACCCCGCCGACCCAGCCGCCCAGCGGCCGTGCGGTGCGTTCCGGGCTGCCTTGGGCGCGGCACCTGCGCGGCGATCTCGATTCCATCGTGATGCGCGCCTGTGCCGCCGACCCTGCTCGGCGCTACGACAGCGCGGAGTCGTTGGCTGCTGACATCGAACGGCATCTGGAACGTCGTCCGGTCGCCGCACGCAGGGGTGCGCCGGGTTACCACCTGCTGCGCCTGCTGCAGCGGCGCTGGCCTGTGTTCACTGCTGGCGCCGTGATGCTGGCAATGGCGGCAGGCTTCACCTTCAGCCTGCAGCTCCAGCTGGAGCGCGCTCGCACAGCCGAGCAGATGGCCCGCGTCGAGGTCGAAAGCAACCGGCAAACGGTGCAGTTTCTGCTTGGGGTGTTCGAGCATGCGGATCCCGAGCTTGGCAGCCGTGCCGATACCACCGCGCGCGAGCTGCTGGACTCCGCGCGTCGCGAGCTGGATGCAGGGCTGCCGGCGGACCGTGAGCTGCGGATGCGGTTGGCGCTCACCTTGGGCCAGATCTATTACCGCATCGGCTTGCCTGCCGAGGCATTGCAGCTGCTTCGGACGGCGCAGTCACTGGCGCCATCGACCCTGCCGCTGCCGGAGCGCCTGCAGCTGGAGGACAGTCTCGCTCAGGCATTGCTCATGTTTGGCGAGCAGGCGGATGCCGAACACGTGGCGCGGCAGGCACTGGCGCTGGCCGAGGCTCGGCTGGATCCCAATGATCTCGCAGTCGGCAACGCGCTCAACACCCTGGGTCTCGCTCTGAACGATCGACAGCGCGTGGATGAAGCTTCGACGGTGTTTCGCCGCGCGCTGGCGATACGCGAGGAAGCCGCCGGGATACCCAGCATCGAGGTGGCATCCACACTCCACAACCTTGGACTGGTGGAGCGCCGTGCGCAGCGCCTGGATTCCGCCGAGACCTACCTGCGGCGTTCGCTGGCGATCAAGGCCGAGTTGTATCCACCCGAGCACGTTCGCAACCTGGTCAGCCTTGAGGTGTTGGCTTCCGTCTACACCGATCGGGCTGACTTCGCAGCTGCCGAGGCCCTCCTGCTGCAGCTGCGTGGGCTGCGCGTCGCCATTCACGGCGAAGAGAATGCGCGGGTTTCACGTCTCGACAATGAGCTGGGATCGACCCTGCAGGACCAAGGACGCTACGTGGAAGCCGAGGCCTTCTACCGGCGAGCCCTGGCGGCCAACAGGCGACTGTTCGGCGACGACACTTCCGAGGTTGCGCTGGTGCTCAACAACCTCGCCAGTCTGCGGGAGTCCCAGGGCGCGCTTGCAGACGCGTCAGCACTGCTCAGAGAGTCCCTGCAGATCCGCCTGCTGCGACTGGGGCCGGAGCATCCTGGCACCGCTCGCGTACACCACAACCTGGCACGGGTGCTGCTCGCGCGTGGCCAACACGCCGAGGCAGTCTCCGAGTTGCGCAAGGCGCTGGACATTCGTCAGCAGCAGCTCGGCCCCGAGCACCCCGAGACGCAGGGCAGCCGTATTCTCGAAGCCCTGCTGCTGATGCATGCAGGTGACATCGAGAAAGCGCGATCGCAGCTCCGCCAGACCCAACTGACGCTGGAGGCGCATCCCTTCATCGAGGGGCATTTGCACCTGCGCCTGCTGGATGCGCAGGCGCGAGTCGCGCTTGCCGCCGAAGACACCGAGGGCGCGCGGCTGCTGCTCAACAAAGCTATCGAGGTTATCTCGCTCAAGCTGTCACCGACGCATCCTATGGGGATGGAGTACCGGCTTCGCGCCGAGCTGCTGAAGCCCCCGCCAGATCGGGACGATGGCTTGATCGAACAGCTGCGCGTGCGCCTGCAGGAAGTCCTGTCGCCGGATCACCCGCTGCTTGCGGGCGCCAGATCGTAGGAGAGGGCAGGGCTCGATCGCTGTTCCCAAACGCGGCGCCCCGTCTGCACGGGCGGTACGGTGCCTTGCGAATACTCGCGATCGGAGCAGCGCTATTTCAGCCAGTGCGATCGCGAGCCTTGGTACGCCAGTCACGCAGGCCGCAAAAGAAACGGCGCGGCCCATCCGCTGGCGCTGCCGCTGTCGGCAGCCTGCGGGGTTGCGGCGGGTTGTCGCGCATGGGTTCATGGGCGGGCGGGCGACGACGCTCGGAGAGGCGCGCGGTCATCTCAGCGAGGCCTTGCAGAAGCGGAGGGCAACAGCGGTGCGGCGTAGTGTCGCGATGCGCAGCCTGCAGGCAGCGCAGGCTTGGGCGGCCTTGTCTGGTGTGGGGCGACGTTGCCGGCGCTGAACCAGCGCGGCTTGCGGGTTTGACGGTCGTGCATGGCTGGGCTCCGTGATTCCGCGCAAGTGGGCGCAGGGACATTGGGCCGGTGCTGGATGCTGCACAGGTGGCGGCATGTGGCGATTTGCGGGCACGTGCCATCGCGCAGGCGGCAGCTGCTTGCGCCGCCGCATCGTCTGCGGCCTGTGCTGCGGCCACGCCAGCCCCCTTTGCCCCGGTTGCCGCTGCGCCAGCCTGCAGCTCCTGCGCCTGGAGCCTCGCCAGCGGCCACGCCGGCATTCACGGTGCGCGGTATTCCATCCTCAGTGGACCGATCGACTGGCGGCTGCCCGTCGCTTCAACCCGTGTCTGCGCCATGCGCTGCAGGCGGATCCGGCCTGATCCTGCGGCCAAATCAAGCGTCTCGTGGCCGCAGCGCCCAAGGCTGGCGCCGGCCAGTCGCAAGGCTCCGCTCTGCAGCGCATCCTCGGGCGCCTGTTGGGCGCTGCCCTCTGCGCTGCCCTCCGCGCAGGCCAGCGCCCATTCCGCGGCGGCGTGCACGGTGCCATCGGGTTCGACACTCAAGGCCATCCGAGCGCCCGCCCCCAGGTACCAAACCTCGGCGGCCAGCCCTGCCGGCGTTGAGGCAGGCCGGTGCAGGAAGATCCAGCCACCATGCTGGCCGATGGCTTCCACCGTGATGTGTCCGCTTTCTCCGCGCAGCAGGAGGGCGCTGCCCTCGTCCACCCCGTAGCCCAAGCGCGCGCCAGTCTGGTCGAGCAGGCGCAGCAGGCGCGGCTCGCGCGCACGCTCGGAAAAGTGGGTGTCCACTACTGCGTGATTGGCCAGACCGAAGCCGCCAGCCGGCCAGAAACTGAGGCTCTCAGGGTGCATTCCGGAGGGACAGTCGCCCGCGCGCGCGCAGCCCGGATCCGGCGGAGGCGCGGCCATGCCGAGGGCGGTCAGTGCGGCCTCCGGGCTACCGTTGCTGAGCATGGCGGCGCCGGATTGAACCGCAGCGCCGGCGCTTGTGCCACCCACCACCAGTCGACCTTCAGTGTGCGCGGCCCGCATTCGCTGCAGCCACGGCAGGGGGCTGCCGTCCGGCGCGAAGAAGGCCTGCCGAAGCCGCCACTGATCGCCTCCGGAGAAGAAAACACCCTGCACCTTATCCGGCAGCGCGGCGAGGGCGTCTGGATTGCGACAGGCTGCCACCTGCTGCTCGGCAAGCCGTGGATACACCTGATCTCGCCTCGCCAGGCGAAGGTGGTGTCGACGCGCTTGCTCCAGCCTTTCGCAGCCCGCACCCGACTCGATCTGTCGGGCAAGCGCGGCGTCCAGCGGCCACCACTCGGCTTCGGCGCCGAATGCGGCAAACAGGGACAGATAAAACTCCACCGGCTCGAAGGGATCCAGCGCCGAGGCGGTGACTACGGCAATCCGTGGCGCACCTTCGCTGCGCTCCGCCGCCTCGGACACGAAGCGTCGAATCACGTCGATGCCCGCATCCGCAGGGCTCAGCTCGGGGTAGGCACGTTCGCTCGCGAAGCCAGTCGGCGCAAGCTCGAGTGCCGCCAGCAGCGCGGCGCGCGAGGCGTCGTCAAGGCTGCGCCAAGGCGACTCCTGCCCACGCCGGCAGCGACGGCCGACGCCGCGTGGATCGAGGCAGACGGCGCTGAGCGCATCTTCCATGGCGGCAACGCCAAGCTGGTTTGATTCGACGCGGCGACCGACCGCTTTCACCCAGCTGTGGATAGCCAGCGCGCCTGCCTCGCTGCCCGCCCACAGCGCGGGGTCTGCGGCGGCCTGCAGGGACTCGGCATTGATTGCGAAGCGAGCGGGAACGCGCGTCGATGCGTTCCGTGGCGGTGCATGCGTGCAGCTTCGCTGTGCAAGATCCGAACAGATTCGCAGGGAGCCTCCAGCAAGAATCACGGTGGGCTCGACTTTCGGCAAGCGCGCTTCGGCTGTACTGATTGCAAGCAGGACAGTGATTGCAGCGATGAGTATCGGCAGTCGCACGGTGGAATCCGCTCGGTGGGGTGCGCTGAACCTTAGCAGCCGGATCGCCCCGAAGGGTGGGGGCTTGACGTAGCCCGGGCGCACGGGTTTACCCTTCATCCCACGTTGATCCGTCCCGGCGACCCGATGACCAAGCCGCACAAGCACATCCGGCACATCGCGCGCACCTACTACTTGAGCGAGTGGTGGGACGAGTAGCAGTTCCCCGGGGAGATCGCGCCAGCAGCCTCGATTGAGGCGTCCGCTGGCCACACCCAGCTGCCGGTCCTTCCGGCGTCTTGCAGGCCATCCTCCTTGCACGCTTCCGCGCAGCTTCGGCTGTCGCCGGCGGCTCGGGGACCCGTGGGGATATCACCATGCACCACCCTAAACTGCTCTCCGTCGCGGTCGCGACGGCCCTGTTCTCCTGCGTCGCCGTGGCACAGGAGCCCGCCGAGTCGACCGAGCTTGGCCAGATCCAGGTCACCGGCTCCAACATCCGCGGCATCGACCTGCAGGAAGCCCAGCCCGTGCTGGTGCTGGACGAAGAGGACTTCCGCCAGCTCGGCGCGGTGACCGTGGGTGACCTGGTCACCCAGATCTCAGCCTCGCGCGGTGGCACCGGCAGCTTCAGCACGGGCAACTCGGGCGCCCTGCAGGCGGATACGCCGGCCGGCGCTTCGGCGATCTCGCTGCGCGGCCTCGGCACGGCCTCCACCCTGACCCTGGTCAATGGCCGCCGGGTGGCGGTGTCTTCGTTTGCCTCGGGCTCGGAGAACTTCGTCGACATCAATGCCATCCCGATGGCGGCAGTCGATCGCATCGAGATCCTGACCACCGGTGCTTCGGCCATCTACGGCGCGGATGCCGTGGCCGGCGTGGTCAACATCATCCTGCGCCGCGACTTCGAAGGTGTGCGGCTCAGCGCCAGCCTGGGCGACTCCGAGGCCAAAACCGACGAAATGCGCGCCACGGCAAATCTGGTGGCCGGCTACGTGGGCGACCGTTCGCGCGGCCTGTTCGTGCTTGACGTGTTCAAGCGCAACGCCCTGTACAACCGCGATCGGGCCATCACCGCGGTGGAACCCAGGCCCTCGCAGCAGGGGATTTTTCCCAGCTTCAATGATCTCGACGCAATGCGCCTGGACCTGGTTGAGGGGGCATGCCCGGATGATCAGCGTTTCGACGGCCGCCCCGGCTTTCCGAACTCGCGCTTTGGCGCTTTTTGCGAGATCAACCGCAACGCGTTCACGCCCACTGACCCGGAAACCCAGCGGGTCGGCGCCTATGCCACCTGGAGTTACGACTTCGGCGATCGCACCGAGTACTTCACCGAGCTGGCGCTGCAGCGCAACGTCTCGCGCGCGGCCAGCTCTCCGGCGCCCTGGAGCGAGGAACAGATCGCCTTCAATCACCCGGGCATGCCGGCCGAGCTGCGCACGCGCTTGATTGCCGCCGGCGCTGATCCGGGTTTTCCGATCTTCGGCTGGGGCCGTTTCCCGGATGCGCGCGAGATCGAAGTGGAGACGCAGAACCTGCGCTGGCTCCATGGTCTGCGCGGCACCGTGGGTGACTGGGATTGGGAGACCACGGGCACCGTGTCGCGCAGCGAGTCCACCCAGGAGGCGGTGGCTGGCATCTACAACGTGGAGCGCTTCCGCGCGGCGCTGCTGGGCCGGCTCTGCGCCACCGGCGCCACCAGCTGCTCGCCGACCAGCGGCGGGCTGTTCTACAACCCCTTCGGCGGCCAGGCCAACAACAGCGATCAGGTGCTCGGCCTGTTGCGCGAGCAGGTGCCGCGCGACGGCCGTTCGGACCTGTTCGCCTGGGACGCCAAGCTGTCGGGCTTTGCAGGCAGCCTTGGCGGTGGCGATATCGGCTGGGCCTTCGGCACCGAGCTGCGCCGCGAGAACATCGAGGACCGGCCCTCGCCGCTGGCGACAATCAATCTCGACACCGGCGAAGTGCCGGTTTACGGCTTCGGCTCCACTGCGGTGCAGGCGGACCGCGGTCAATATGCGCTGTACGCCGAGAGCTTCCTGCCGTTCACCGAGACCTTTGACCTGCGTCTGGCCGCCCGCTACGACCACTACAGCGACTTCGGTGGCGACTTCAATCCGGCGGTGGCGCTGCGCTGGCGGCCGCACGATGCGGTGGTGTTTCGTGGCGGTTGGAACACCTCGTTCCGCGCGCCCTCGCTGGCGCAGGTGGGTGCGGGGCTGACCCTGAGTTCAGGCGCGCTGCCGTGTTCGCCGGGCGGTGAGTTCTTCAACACGTTCTGCGGGGGCTTCAGCGGTGACGACGGCTACCTGTCGGAGATCTACGGCAATCCCGACCTTCAGGCCGAAACCTCGAGTGCGTGGTACCTGGGCAGCGCCTTCAGCATCGGCCCCAACACCACGCTGACGGTCGACTACTTCAATTTCGACCAGCGCGACCTCGTGGACATCGACGACCTCGAGCTGTTCCGCCGGGCCCTGAACGATCCGTCCTTGATCTCTCGCACCGCCAATCTGCCCTCGGGCCAGCTCGGCATCGGCATCCGCAACGGCCAGATCGGCGGCAACATCGATCAGGTCAACCTGCAGCTGATCAACGTCGGTCGCCAGCGCACCGACGGCATCGACATCGGCTTCGAGCATCGCTTCGAGGAGCGCAGCTGGGGCCGGCTGCGCCTGATCGCCGACGCCACCTGGATGAACACCTTCGAGCGCAGCGAGTCCTGCGGCGGTACCGACACCCGGCGTGGCGCGGGTGTCTGCACGGGCGGTCAGCGCCTGGTCGAGCGGGTAGGTGAGTTCCGCTTCCCCGAGTGGACCGTCAACGCAGGCTTCGCCTGGAGCCGCGGCGGCAGCTTCGCCCGGCTGTTTGCCAACTACGTGGACGGCTACTTCGATGACGACCAGCGGGCAGGCGTGCCGGAGGGGCGCCGCATCCCCTCCTGGACCACGCTCAACCTGACCCTGGGCCAGGACATCGGCGAGCATCAGGCGCTGACGCTCAACGTGCGCAACCTGGCCGACCGCGACCCGCCGCTGGCCTTGGGCTCGGCGGCCAACGTGGACCTGTTCAACCACAACACCCTGGGCCGGTTCTGGACGGTGAGCTACGTGTACAGCTTCTGAGGCCAGGCGATCCGGCTGCATCACGTCGCCGCGCGGGGCTCGACTCTCCGGAGCCTTGAGCGGCGGCGGCCGCTGGCACCCCCCGGCTGCGGCAGGCCGCAGGCGCGGAGACTCGCGCTGGCACCCGCACCGCTGGATGCGCGGTGCGTTCAACGTCGATCGGGCGGAATGCCGGTCGACGCTCGTGGCAGGGCGGGGCGGGAGGTGCGGGCGAAAGCCGGCCTTCCCGCCCGTCGTCCGCTGCCTTGACGCGATTTCCTTCCGCAGAGGGCGCCCCCCTTTGAGTGCACAACATGCCAGCCCGGCGGCGCCGCCGCAGGGAGGCCTGAACACCTTGCTGCTGCTTTTCCTGATCGCGCTGGCGCTGGCTCTGGCCTCGCTGCTGGTGCCGGCCGGGCGCTTTGCAGAAGCCCAGCCGCTGGCGCTGTCGAGCTTCGAGTGGGCGCAGCCCGAGAATTCGCTGGCCCTGTTCTCCGCCGACGGTGGACGCGGCCTGTTCAACTTCCTGTTCGAGGGCTTTACCTCGGGCGGGCGCAGCTCGGCTGCCGTTGGCGTGATCGCGCTCGTGCTCATCATCGGCGGCAGTTTCGGGGTGATCCAGGCCTCCGGTGCCGTCGATCGCGGCCTGCTGCGCCTGGTGGGGTTCGCCGGCCGCCGCGACTGGCTGCTGCTCACCTTGCTGTTCGTGGCGTTCTCGCTTGGGGGCGCGGTGTTCGGCATGGGCGAAGAGACGATCGCCTTCCTGGCACTGTTGCTGCCGCTGACCGATCGGCTCGGTTTGCCGCGCGCGGCGGCCGTAATGTGCACCTACATGGCCAGCCAGATTGGATTCGCGACGTCCTGGATGAATCCGTTCAGCGTGGTGGTGGCGCAGGGCATAGCCGGGCTCGATCCGATCAGCGGCGCGCCGTTCCGGATCCTGATGTGGTCCTGCTTCACTGCGCTTGGGCTGGGCTTCACCCTGCGCTATGCGCTGCGCAACCGCGTTCCGGCGGCGGCGAGCGACTCACCCTCGGGCGAGGCGCGGGTTCCGCTGAGCTGGGGAGATCGGCTGATCCTGCTGCTGGTGCTCGCCACCGTGGTGTGGATCGTCTGGGGTGTCAGCCTGCATGGCTATTACCTGCCGGAAATCGCCGGTCAGTTCTTCGGGCTCGGCCTTGCCGTGGGCCTGGTCTGCTGGCTTGATGGTCGGCTTGGCGCCAACCGGATCGCCGAGGAGTTCACCGAGGGCGTGCGCCGACTGGTGCCGGTGGCTCTGGTGATTGCCGCGGCGAAGGGCATGCTCTGGCTGTTGGGCGGCGTCGATCCGCACCAGCCATCGGTGCTCAACACCCTGCTGTTCGGCATGGCCTGGCTGTTCGAGGGGCTGCCGCCGGTGGTGTCCGCGCAAGGGATGTTCCTGCTGCAGGCGGTGTTCAATTTCTTCGTGACATCCGGCTCCGCCCAAGCCGGCATCACCATGCCGCTGATGGCGGGCCTTGGCGATCTGGTCGGCGTCAGTCGGCAGACCGCCGTCGTCGCATTCCAACTCGGCGACGGCCTGACCAACCTGGTCGTGCCGACCTCGGCGGTCATGATCGGCGCGATTGGCGTCGCCGGGATCGGCTGGACCCAATGGCTGCGCCTGATCTGGCGCTTTGAACTCCTACTTTTGGCCTGCGGCGCGCTGTTCGTTGCCCTGGCCGTTCTCACGGGCCTCGAATGATGCTGCTAGCTGAACAGGATTCCCCACTGCTGATCCGCGATGTCGAGGTGTTTGCGCCGCAGCCGCTGGGCCGCCGCGATGTGCTGATCGCCGCCGGCCGTGTGCTGGCAATTGAGTCCGACCTGGTGCCGGGCACCGGCTTTCCCCTGCGGCGTATCGAAGGACGCGGACGCTGGCTGCTGCCTGGGCTGGTCGACAGCCTTGTGCACATCGGCGGCGGCGGCGGTGAGGGCGGCTTTGCCACTCGCGCGGAACCCCTGCGCGCGCAGCAGGCCTTCGAGGCCGGCGTCACCACCCTGATCGGCGCGCTCGGCACGGATGAGGTCACCCGCAGCCACGCCGACCTGCTGGCCTGCGCGCGGGCCCTGTCCAGCGAAGGCCTCTCCGCCTATGTGCTCAGCGGCAGCTACCGGGTGCCGGTGGCGACCCTGACTGGCTGCCTGCGCCGCGATCTGGTGCTCATCCCGGAGATGATCGGCGCCGGCGAGATCGCCATCGCCGACCATCGCGGCTCCCAGCCCAGCGCGGCCGAGCTGGCGCGCATTGGCGCGGATGCGCGGGTCGGCGGCATGCTGGCCGGCAAGCGCGGCACCGTACTCATCCATGTCGGTGACGCGCCTGAAGGCCTGCGCCTGCTGCATGAAGTGAGCGACACCTCGGCGCTGCCGGTCTGGCAGTGGCATCCCACCCACATCAACCGAAATCGGCCGCTGTTCGAGCAGGGCATCGCTTGGGTCACGCGCGGCGGCAGCATCGACCTGACCGCAAGCACTACGCCGGAGCTGCTGGCGAGCGGCGAGCTGCCGGCCGCCGATGCGCTGCTTGAGCTGCTGCGGCGCGGCGCCCCCGTCGAGCGCATCACCCTGAGCAGCGACGGCCAGGCCAGCCTTCCGCACTTCGACGAGCAAGGTCGCCTGCTGTCGCTGGAAGTGGCGCCGTTGTCCAGCCTGCTGGACTGCCTGCGTGCGCTGGTAATCGATCACGGACAGGCGCTGCAGCGCGTGCTTCCCGCGTTCACCCGTTCACCTGCCGAACTGTGGGGGCTGCCGCGAAAGGGTCGGATCGAGGTCGGCGCGGATGCCGATCTGCTGCTTTTGGATTCGTCAACAATGTCCGTTGAAGTGGTTGTTGCGCGTGGAAGTTGCCACAGGCTGCGAATCACCTGAGGCCTGCGGAGAAGAGTGGGCCGACTGGTGTTGTCGGCCCACTCCGCACAATATCTTGATCTCCCAAGAACAGCCGAGGAGCCACGAAACCGAGAGCTTCCCGGATGGATCGCAGCTGACGCTCAGCGGTCTGCAGGATCGCTGGACTCCCATCGGCAATTCGTCACCCTTTCGCCGACGATTTGGCAGGCGTAGCCTACGCGCCCTGTGGGGAGCGGGTCTCGAAACCACTCATGGTCGCGGAAGCCCTCATCAAAGCCCGCATTCCTTAGAGCGCGCCAAACGGACTCACCGTCTCGGAAGTCATATCCCACCCGGCCGCTTCGTGCAGTTTCATCTGGCAGCCTAGCGCCTCGATCAGTAAGGGTTCCCGCAAACTTCCAGCTTCCTTCCGAAAACTCGAGCACAAGACACGCTCCTCCCTCACTACAAAACAAAACCTTCAATTCAGAAGGTAGTTTCGCCTCCATATGCTGCCAGTTTACTGACGCTCCAAAGCCAAGAAGTGAAGCTCCAAGTCCGGTGAGCTTTAGGTTTTCTCGAGCCAATCCGGCGAGCACCGGGTCGAGGCTGTCTATGCAGGAAAGGCGCCCAAGACAGTCGCGAGCGTCTCTCATGAAATTGTTTCGTTCACTTGAAAAGGGGCCCGATACGGCAACTCGTGCAGGATCATGATCTCCAGGGATATTGTTAATGTCAGTCCTGCTTTGGAAAGAGTTCGAACTGAATATCGATGGGTTCGCCTGCAGCATGAACGCGAGGTTCAGCAATGTATCCTCTACGACGGGAGGCGTAGGTACAGGTTGCATCGAGATCTGCGGAGCAAACTGAGTGCCCCCTACGCTGACTTGGAAGCATTCAGATCTCATGGTGCCGAGATCTATTCCGCAATAGTCACCAGAGAGGCCGCCCGGCACATCTTCAAACAGAAGTGCTCCTCGGACGGCATTTTCGACACAAGATGAAAACGAACTGGCTGAGTGGCCTCCATTACACGCGGTCAAATTCCATATTTCTCCCACGGCCTGAGCAATCCGGGGCGTTCCTGCCAGCATTCCGAGTGCTAGCAGAGAAGCGCCAAATTTCTTCAAATTCACATTCTTCTCCTTGGTAATGACGAAACTAAATACTCGGACAGTTCGTCTTTGTGCTGGCCGCTATCGCCTCAGTCGCTTCCGGCGCGGCATCATGCAGTCTTTACGTGCAACATATCGGCATTGTCTCTCACGGCGAGAGGCCGCCGTACCGTAGGCGCGGAGGACGATCGAATGATATGTAGCGAACCATAAGGTTAACGTACAAGTATAGTTAAATGTAGGTTAAGTATAATTTACATGGAAACGTAAGCAAGCTTGCAGTAATTGTTCGCAGTAAGCTGCTTTTTCGACGGATCCGGCTATGCGCGTTGAGGGAGCTGTCCTCTTCTTCCGGGTCCTCGGCCGACCGAGAAGGTTTGGCCTGCACAGGCAGAGCTAAGCCGAGCGTCCTTGCTGATTTGCTGCGCGAGCCGGCCTCGCTGGCCTTCTGGGCTTGCTTCGGACGTGGTCGCGTGACCGTCTTCTGAATGCCAAAACGTGTGCTAATGGTCTGCAAATGGTATTTTTTCGGCTGCGCGCTATCCTAGATTTGGACCTTTATGGCGACAATTGGTACTTTAAAGGTCTTTATGACTATAGGTTTTTGCGGTCTGAACTGACCTGCCTTTCGCTACACTCCGGCAGCCCTTATCGCCCCGCCGGAGCCATCCATGAGCCGTCCTTTCCGCCGCACCAAGATCCTCGCCACCCTGGGTCCGGCGACCGATGCCCCAGGCGTGCTTGATGCGGTGCTGCGGGCTGGGGTCAATGTCGTTCGATTGAACTTCTCGCACGGCGGGCCGGAGCAGCACGCGGCGCGCGCCGAGGCGGTGCGCGCGGCCGCGGCCGGGCTGGGACGCGAGATCGGCATCCTGGCCGATCTCGGTGGCCCCAAGATCCGCATCGAACGTTTCGCCACCGGCAAGATCGCGCTGAAGACAGGGGACGCCTTCGTGCTCGACTGTCGCGCCGATGCGCCGCTTGGCGACTCGGGCCGCGTGGGTGTCAGCTATCTCGGCCTGCCACAGGATCTGCGTGCGGGCGATACCCTGCTGCTGGACGACGGGTTGATTGCGCTGGAGGTTGAGCGCGTGGCGGGCTGCGAGGTTCATACCCGGGTCCTGACCGATGGCCCGCTGTCGGATCGCAAGGGCCTGAACCGTCTGGGCGGCGGGCTGTCGCTGGGGGCGCTGACCGACAAGGACCGGGCCGACATCCGCCATGCCGCAGCCCTTGGCGTGGACTTCATTGCGGTCAGCTTCTGCCGCACAGCCGCCGACATCGACGAAGCCCGCGCGCTTGCGCGCGAAGCCGGCAGCAGCGCCCAGATGGTGGCAAAGATCGAGCGCGCCGAGGCGATTGAGAACCTGCGCGAGATCGTCGACGCCAGCGATGTGGTGATGGTGGCGCGTGGCGATCTGGGGGTGGAAATCGGTGACGCCGAGCTGCCCGGTCTACAGAAGAAGATCATCCGCGAGTCGTTGGAGCGGGGCAGGGTGGTGATCACCGCCACCCAGATGCTGCAGTCGATGGTCGACAACCCCATCCCTACCCGAGCCGAGGTGCTGGATGTGGCCAACTCGGTGATCGACGGCACCGACACCGTGATGCTGTCGGCCGAAACCGCCGCCGGGCTGCATCCCGAGAAGGCCGTGCAGGCGATGGAGCGGATCTGTCTGGGCGCCGAACGCCAGTTCCAGATGGACACCGATTTCGAAGCGGCACCGCGCAATCTGCAGCACGTAGACCAGGCAATTGCCATGAGCGCAATGTTCCTGGCAGAGCACATCCAGCTGCGCGCGATCGTGGCGATGACCGAATCCGGCGGGACCGCGCGCCATCTCTCCCGTTTTCGCAGTTCGGTGCCGATTTACGGGCTTTCGCGCCACGCCTCCGCGCGCCGACGCATGGCGATCATGCGTGATGTCTATCCGGTTGATTTCGACAGCGCCGGGCTTGCGCCGCGCAAGGCCGCACGCGCTGCAGTGAGCCATTTGTTCAGCCTTGGCCTACTTGCCGCAGGCGACCGGGTGGTGATCACCAGCGGCGACCACATGGAGCAACTGGGCGCTACCAACACGCTGCGCCTGCTCCGGGTTGGCGATGAGGGCGAGGCCGAGGGCTTGGGCCAGCTGTAGTCTTCCATGCCGCGCGCGACGAATCATCCGCGCGTGGCGGCGGCCCAGCGCGTGGCTCGACAGTGCTCGCTGTCGCTGTTGCGCGACCACGGCGCCTCCTCGCGCCGTGATCCGCGCCTGAATCCACCGCCAGCTGTCTGAGGATTCGTCACGGCCGCCACACCAGGGGCTTCACGTCAGCTGCCTGACAGCCGGGAATGGCGCAGAATTTGCAACATGGTTTGCACGAAGTCGGGCGCGGGCCCGATCACGCAAGGCCACAGGGGCTCAGCCTTGGATCGCGGCAACGGCGATGCTTTTACATCCTGCGCAAGCAGGTTTTGCAGGCAGACTCATGCGGCGTTGCGCCGTCTCTGGGTCGGTGGCCTGGCTACGTTGCTTGCCTTTGCACTTGCTTTCGCCTGCCTGCCAGCGGTGGCGGCCGAGCGGGCCCCGCCGCCGCTTGCTGACTATTACGCCGAACGCTGGACCAGCCGCGAAGGCCTGCCGCACAACATGATCTCGAGCATCGCGCAGGCGCCGGACGGCGCCCTTTGGATGTCCTCGCTCGAGGGCGTGGTCCGCTATAACGGCCGGGATTTCCAGCTGCACGACAGCGCGCGGATTGCCGGCCTGTTCGGCAATGCCATTCGTGGTGTTGCGGTCAGCGGCGACGGCGAAGTGTTGCTGTCGACCACCCGCAACGGTATTGCGCGGCTGCGCAATGGCGTTTGGGATTTTCTCGTGCCGCCGGGCGCCGGCACGCCGGATGCCACCATTTCCCTCGCTGCCGGCCGCGACGGCACGGTCTGGCTTGGGGGCGAGAACACCGGCGTCACCGCTTTCCGCACCGATGGTTCGGTGCGCCAGTTCGGCTTGGCCGACGGCTTGCCGGCTGCCTACGTGAACGTGCTGCTGGAGGCGCCGGACGGACGCATGTGGGTAGGCACCACGCGCGGCCTTGCCATCATCGACGGTGATCTGGTGCAGCCGATTCGACTCGACCCGCTGCAGGAGCAGTCCGGAGTTCTGTCCTTGGCTCTGCTTGCCGACGGTCGACTGGTGGTGGGCACGGTCCGCGGCGTGCTGGTGGAACAGGACCGTGGCTTTGGCCTGCTGCATCCGGATCTTCCGGAGGATGCGATCACCCGGCTGCTGGTGGATACCGACGGCGATCTGTGGATAGGCACTACCGACCATGGCTTGTTCCGCTACAGCGCCCGTGGCGGGGTTTCCCTGGCCCGTCTCGGCGTCGAGGACGGTCTCCCCGACAGCCGTGTGTCGGCGCTTGCGCAGGACCGCGAAGGCAGCTACTGGGTAGGCACGAATGCGGGCCTGTTCCGTATGCGGCTGCCGCCGATCCGCGCGTTCTCGCGTCGGCAGGGCTTGGAAACACCCTATGTGCGCGCCAGTGCGGAAACCGCCGACGGCAGCCTCTGGATCGGCACCAGCGGCGGCCTCTACCGGCTGTTCGGCGACACGGTGCAGGTTTTCCGCACTGCGGAGGGTATGCCGGCTGACTCGGTGATGGCGTTGACCGGAGCGCGCGACGGAGGTCTGTGGATCGGCACGGCGTCCGCGGGGCTTGCCCGCTTCGATGGCCGCTCGATCCAAGCTGTGGCCGATCGCCCGGGCGGGCTGGCGGGTGACCAGGTGCGGGCCATTCTGGAAGCCCGTGACGGCAGCCTCTGGATCGGCACAACGGTCGGGCTGTCGTGGATCCGCGATGGCGTGATCCGCAATTTCGGCACCGCGGACGGCCTGCCGCGTGAGTTCGTCGTTCGTCTTTTCGAGCGCTCCGACGGCCGCATTCTGGTCGGCACCTCCAACGGCATGGCGGAGATCCATGACGGCGTGATCCGCCGTGTCTCGCTCGGGCCCGAGCCGGTCAAGGACATCTTCGATTTCCATGAGACCGAGGCGGGCGATGTCTGGCTGGCGACCGATCTCGGGCTGCTGCGGCTGCGGGGCGAAGGCCCGCATCCGCGGGTCGCGCGGCTTGGTCGAGCACAGGGGCTGCCGGTCGATGCCGTCTTCCAGATCCTCCCGGATCGCAGCGGTGGCTGGTGGCTGAGCAGCAATCGCGGGCTGTATCGCATCCGCTCTGACGATGCCGAAGCCATTGCAAACCGTCGCCTGCCGCTGCTCTCGGCCCAGCACTTCAATGAGTCCGACGGCATGGAGAACGCGCAGTGCAACGGTGCGGCCGGACCCGCTGCGGTGGCGCGAAGCGATGGCAGCCTCTGGTTTGGCACTGCCAGCGGCATGGCCGTGGTCGATCCCGCGCGCGTCACCCAGGCCGTACTGCCGGAGGTGCCGGTCAGCATTGAGCGGCTGCTGGTGGACGAGCGGGTGGAGCCCGTGGGAGCCCGCGTGGTCTTGCCTCCGGGCACCCGTCGACTGCAGCTGGAACTGGCGGGCATGAGCCTGCTGATGCCCGAGCGCATTCGTTTTCGCTATCGACTGCAGGGGTTCGATCCGCATTGGGTGGAGATCGGCACGCGCCGCGAACTGCAGTTCACCACGCTGCCGCCGGGCGTGTATGCCTTCGAAGCCCAAGCCGCGAACCCTGGGGCCGATTGGGGTCCGAGCAGCGGCTTCGCGCTGGAGGTCCAGCCTTGGTGGTGGCAGCAGCCCCTGGCGCGTCTCGCCCTCGTCCTTGGCATGCTTATGCTGGTGTCGGCGCTGGTGTACCTCCGGCTCGGTCAGCTCGAGCGCGCCCGGCTGCGACTGCAGGGGTTGGTGGAGGACAAGACGCGAGACCTCGACCTCAAGGCGCGTTCGCTCTCCGACCTTGCGCGCGAAAAGTCGGACCTGGCCGATCGCCTGCACCTGCAGTCGCAGGCCTTCGAGCGCCAAGCCAATGAGGACTACCTCACCGGCTTGTTCAATCGCCGCGCCTTCGATCGGGTGCTCGCCGATGCCTTCTCCGAAGCCAATCGGCGCGGGGAGCCACTCAGCCTGGCCCTGCTGGACATCGATTTCTTCAAGCGCATCAACGATCAGTGTTCACACGCGGCGGGTGATGCCGCCCTGCGTGAGGTGGCGCTGCTGATCCGCCAGCACTGCCGAAGCAACGACGCCGCATCGCGCTGGGGTGGGGAGGAGTTCACCCTGCTGTTCCCGGGGGCCAGCGTCGAGGTGGCACAGCGTATCTGCGAGCGCCTGCGCGAAGCCATCGAGGCTTGGGACTTCACCCATCTCCATCCGGGGCTCAAGGTCACCGTGAGTATCGGCGTGGCCGGGCATGCCGGACTGGGCCACCATGATCGCTTGATCGCGCGCGCCGATCAGGCGCTGTATCGCGCCAAGGAGGAGGGCCGCAACCGGGTTCGCGTCTGATGGTCTTTGCATCCACGCTGGCCGTGGGCGTGCAAGCAGTTCAGGGTTCAAGCCGGTAGCGGCATCTTCAGCCACCCAGGTAGGCGAGCTGATCCGTGGGTAGGTCGTTTGCGGATCCTCAGCGTGGTGTCTGCAGTTTTGACAGGGCCTGCCGCGCCAGGCTGAGTCCGGCCTCATGCATGGTGAGATGGGTCTCGTCGGCGCCGGCTTCGCGGATGCGCGCCACATCGTCGGCATGCAGTGCGTGCGAGATGATGGGGCCCCGGAACCCGCGCTGTCGGAGCTCGCGCACGGCGACCAACTTGGCTTCGACATCGTCCATGGCGAGTACCGCGGCCTCCATCGCGTCAAGCCGCACGCAGCGCCAGAAGTCGAGGTCCTTGGCGTCTGCCATCACCACGTCCCGACCCTCATGCAAGTGGTCGGCAACGCGATAGGAATCGGATTCCAGACCGATCACCTCGCCCAGCTCGGGCTGCAGCAGGTCGTATGCGGCCGTGCCAATGCGGCCCATACCAAACACCAGGGCACGCGCACTGCCAAGGTGGGGCGGAAGTTCGTCGGGATGGTCGGAGCGCCGCTGCAGGCGCTGCAGCCAGGGCTCGAGCCGCCGGAACAGCGGGTGCGCGACGTGGTTCAAGGGAGCGGCAAGCGCGAAGGACAGCGCAACCGTCAGGGCCAGCGGCACCAGCCAGTCCGACATCGCCGGAATGCCCGCTGCGATGATCAGCCCGAACTCGCTGTAGGCCGTGAGCACCGTCGCGCCCAGGAAGGCGTTGCGGGCGCGCAGCTTGAACAGGGACAGCACAAGCACGAACAGTAGCCCCTTGAGCGGCAGCACCAGCAGCAGCACGCCCGCGAACAACCAGTCCGAACCCGTAGGCAGCCCGGACATGCCGATCTGCAGGAAAAATCCAACGAGGAAAATTTCCTTGAGGCTCCAGAGGGACTCTGAGAGCTCCTGCGCGCGTCCATGACTGGAGAGCAGCAGTCCCATTACCAGCGCGCCGACTTCGGAGCTCAGGCCCACGGCCTGGAAGCCCATGCCGCCCACCACCAGCGCCAGCAGCATCCCCATCAACACCAGCAGCTCATCGTGTCCGCAGAGATCCAGCAGGCGATGCAGTAGCGGTCGAAGGAACGGCAGGGAAAAAATCCAGAGCGCCCACAGGCTGGGGTAGTTGCCGCCCCAAATGCTCAGTGCGGCGAGGGCGATCAGGTCCTGGATTATGAGGATGCCGATGGCAACGCGGCCGTGGAAGGCCGCCAGCTCACGCTTGGATTCGAGGATCTTGGCGGCCAGCACGGTGCTCGAGAAGGCGAGCGCGATCGCCAGCAGCAACGCTATGTTCCAGTCGAGCCCAACGAAGTAGCGCAGGCCAGGAGTGAACACCGCAACGCTCACCCCGAAGTGCAGCAGCCCTCCGCCCAGCACTTCGGGCTTGACCAGCTGGCCGATCTTGAGCTTGAGCCCCACCGTAAACAACAGCAGCAGCACGCCAAGATGCGCCACGTGGTCCAACACGGGGCCGGTGTAAGTGGGCAGCAGGCCGAACCGCTGTCCCAGCCAGTTGAGCACGAAGCCGGCGCCGAGGAAGCCCACAAGCGGTGGCAGGCCAAGCTGTCTGACCAGCAGGCCGGAGACGAAAGCAAGGCTGATGCAGAGCACCTCGAACATGGTCAGGTCGCCTGGGGCCGTCCGTTGGGGGAGGCGCATCATAGCGACATGGTGCTGGCGACCGCGGATCGCTCTGCGGAAGTGCTGGGTCGCGGCTATGATGCGCGCCTCGCCGGCGCTCCCGCCGGGACAACCTCCGAGCCCCATGAGCACGCCCACCCCGATCCCTGCCCGCATGCGTGGCCTGAACCGCGCCGAGATCTGCGACCAGAACTTCGTCGAATTCGTGCGCGACTGGCGCGGCGGCGTGCAGCCTGCCTCTGGCGATGCGCCGGTAATGCCGGGCAGCGAGCTCACCGCGGCCGCCTTCGACGAGTTGCTGAGGTCGCAGTTGATCAGCCGCCATCTGGATCTGATGGCGCGGGTGCTGCGCGTTCAGAACAAGGTTTTCTACACCATCGGCAGCAGCGGCCACGAAGGCAACGCGATGGTGGCGCGCGCCACCCGCCATACCGATCCGGCTTTCCTGCACTACCGCAGCGGCGGCTTCATGGCCGAGCGCTTCCGCAAGCTGCCGGGCACTGATGGGAAACCACGCGATCCGATCATGGATTCGGCGCTGAGCTTCGCCGCCAGCAAGGACGACCCGGCCTCGGGCGGCCGCCACAAGGTCTGGGGCTCGAAGCCACTCTGGGTGCTGCCGCAGACCTCGACCATCGCCAGCCATCTGCCCAAGGCCTTGGGCACTGCGATTGCCATCGAGCAGGCCAAGCGTATCGGCCATACGCTGCCGATCCCGGATGACAGCATCGCGATCTGTTCCTTCGGTGATGCCTCCAGCAATCACGCCACCGCCCAGACCGCCTTCAACGCCGCGGCCTGGACCGCCTACCAGGGGCTGCCCGCGCCCATCCTGTTCGTCTGCGAGGACAACGGCATTGGCATCTCGGTGAAAACGCCGCGTGACTGGGTCCGCGCCAACTTTTCCAATCGCCGTGACCTCGACTACTTCTACGCCGACGGCCTCGACCTCGCCCACGGTTGGGAGGACGTGCAGCGCGCGGTCGAGCACTGCCGGCGCACGCGCCGTCCTACCTTCCTGCATCTGCGCACCACCCGCATCATGGGCCACGCCGGCACCGACTTCGAGATCGAATGGCGCTCAATCGAGGAGCTGGTGCAGGTCGAGGCCACCGACCCGCTGCTGAAGTCGGCCGACATCGCGCTGCGCTCGGGCCTGTACACCGCCGAGAGCCTGTTGGCGCTGTACGAGGGCACCCGCCGTCGCTGTTTTGCTGCCGCCGAGGATGCCGATCGACGCCCGCGTCTGTCATCGCTGGAAGACGTGATGGCCCCGCTGGCACCGTATACGCCGGACAGGGTGCAGGCTGAAGCGGTCCGTGCCGATTACGTCGAGTCGCGGCTCAAGGTCTTCGGCAGCGAGGACAGGCTGCCCGAGAAGCAGGCACCCAAGCATCTGGCCATCCAGATCAACCAGGCCCTGCACGATCTGATGGCGAAGTACCCGGAGAGCCTGCTGTTCGGCGAGGACGTCGCGCTGAAGGGCGGCGTTTACACGGTCACCAAGGGCCTGTTCAAGACCTTCTCGGGCAAGCGCGTGTTCAACACCCTGCTCGACGAGACGATGATCCTCGGGCTTGCCCAGGGCTACGCCAACATGGGCATGCTGCCGATCCCGGAGATCCAGTACCTTGCCTACTTCCACAACGCCTGCGACCAGATCCGCGGCGAGGCGGCCAGCCTGCAGTTCTTCTCCAACGGCCAGTACCGCAACCCGATGGTGATGCGCATCGCCTCGCTGGGCTATCAGCGCGGCTTCGGCGGCCACTTCCACAACGACAACTCGATCACCGCTCTGCGCGACATCCCGGGCCTGGTGGTGGCCTGCCCCTCGCGCGGCGATGACGCGGCGATGATGCTGCGTACGCTGATGGCGCTGGCCAAGGTCGATGGCCGCGTCTGCGCCTTTCTTGAGCCAATCGCGCTGTACATGGCGAAGGACCTGCACGCCCCCGGCGATGGCGGCTGGCTCACGCAGTACCCCGCGCCCGATCAGGCCATTCCGCTGGGCGAGGGCAGGGTGTACGCGCCTGAGGACGGCAGCGCCGGCGATGATCTGGTTGTGTTCACCTTCGGCAATGCAGTGCCCATGTGTCTGCGCGCGCAGCGCGCATGGAAGGAACAACTCGGCTGGAGCACCCGCGTGATCGACCTGCGCTGGCTGCAGCCGCTTAACGAAGGGTTCATCGCGGAACAGGCGCGAACCGCCAGGCGCATCCTGGTCGTCGACGAAGGCCGGCGTTCGGCGGGCGTGGGCGAGGGCATCATCACCGCCATCGTCGAAGCTGGCTTCGGCTCAACGCCGCTGAAGCGGGTGGTCGGTGCCGACACCTTCACGCCGCTGGCGGGCGCAGCCTTCCTGGTATTGCCCGGTGATGAAGAGATCATCGCCGCAGGCCGGGCGATTGGCTGACAGCCTGCAGGAACGCTCCGCCTGATGCGGCCCCAGTGGACGCCAGGGTCGACCAGCGACGCCCTCGTTACGGGTCTCCGGGTTTCCCACACTCCGAGCCGCGCGCAAGCGCTCTGGGCACGTGCGTGGGGTGAGCCGCTGTCTTCGAGCGGTGGTCAAATTTTTGACGAGCGCCAGACATCCTGCGCGCCGTCTGCAGGCACAGCATCCGGCTCTGCTTCGGCTGCGGGCGTCTGGGCGTCATCCCGTGTGAGCCCGGTATGCCCCTTGCATCGAGGGATCGGCGCTGTTTACTCCCACCTTTGTGCCCGGAAAATCCATGACTGCTCCCGAACGCCCGATGCCTCCTGACTTCCGAGCCCTTGGCTGCCGCCAGTGTCGAGACGGCAGTGTCCTGGGCTTTGACCTGTCGATGGCCTTCCAGCCAATCGTGGATGTCGAAAAGCGCTGCATCTTTGCCCACGAGGCGCTCGTTCGTGGCACCGCGGGCGAGCCGGCATCGAGCATTTTCGAGAAGGTCTCCGACGACAATCGGTACCGGTTCGACCAGACTTGTCGCTGCACTGCGATTTCCCTGGCGGCACGGCTGAAGATGCAGAGCGCGCTCAGCATCAACTTCATGCCCAATGCGGTGTATCGGCCGGAGCTGTGCATCCGCACGACGCTGGAAGCCGCTGATGCGTTTGGTTTCCCCATCGAACAGATCATCTTTGAAATCACCGAAGCGGAGCAGATCCAGGACAAACGCCATCTGCGCAACATCGTCGAGTACTACCGCAGCCGTGGCTTCCGTACTGCGATCGACGACTTCGGCGCGGGCTATTCCGGCTTGAACCTGCTTGCCGAAGTGCGGGTGGATCTGATCAAGCTCGATCTCGAGCTGATCCGGGATATCGACAGCGACCGCGCTCGGCAGGCGATCGTGCGCGGCATTTGCCAGGTGGCCCGCGACCTTGATTCCACCGTGATCGCCGAGGGCATCGAGAGCCGCGAGGAGCTGAAGGCCCTGCGTGACCTCGGTATCGAATTGTTCCAGGGCTATCTGTTCGCGCGTCCAGCCTTCGAGGCCTTGACCGAGTTCAGCGCCGAGCAGTGGGCGTCCTGGGCGGACTGATCATCGCGGCGGGCAGTCTGCGCCGCGCTCCAATCGCCGCGGTCAGACCAGCAGACCTTCGAAGGCGCCCGTCAGCTCGCGAGGGCTCGGCATGTCCTCCAGCAGGCTCTCTTCAAGCCCCAAGGCTTCCAGCACGCTCATGGGTGCGGTGCCTGCGACCTCGTCGGCGGTAAGCGCGTTTTCGTCGCTGCGCGCTCGCCAGGCGGCGACGTGGAGCAGTCCGCCGAGCCGATCGAGCTCGGGCTCCTCCAGCGGGTCCAGGTGGCTCCGGAGGGCGCCAGCGAAGGGTGCGGGAAAACGCCACAGCTCGGCCAGGCGAGCGCCCACGTCCGCAAAGGTGTAGCCGAAGGAGCTGCGTTCAACGTCCGAGCGGCGAGGGTCGAAACCATCGGCGACCCGGGCGACCGCCAGCATCTTCTCCGGCATCGCTGCGTGCATCACCAGTTGGCCGATCGCGTGCATCAGGCCCAGCGTGAAAGCTGGTGCCGCTTCCACCGCGGTGGGCTTGGCCAGCCACTGGGCGATCACCGCGGTCTTGAGGCTGTAGCGCCAGAATCGTGCAAGGTCGAGCCCGGGAATCGGGCGGAAGCTGCTGGTCAGGCCGGCGCTGATCACCAGCGTGCGCACGGTGCTGAAGCCCAGCATCTTGAGCGCGTCCTCAATGCTGCCGATCGGCCGCGGCGAGTGGTAGTAGGCTGAGTTGGCCAGGCGCAGCAGGCGCGCGGAGAGCACCGGATCGGCCGCAATCTTGCTGGCGAGGTCTCCGATAAGGATGTTGTCGTCATCAAGGCTGGCGATCAGCTCCTGGACCACCTTGGGCACCGTAGGAAGGGCATTGGCGTGGTCGAACAGCGCATCGAACTGCATGGAACCTCCGTGACGGGTCCGTCCGGCGGTTCGGCCAGCCCCAGCAGGGTTCCGACGGCCGCCGCGGGCGCGGGCGTCGAAGTGTAGCAGCACGTTCACTCGGTGCCGGAACGACTGCATCGCGCTGTCACCCGTGATGGCAATCACGGATATCGATGCCGACCCGCCGCCCTCAGAGAGTGTTGAAAAAACCGGGTGCCGCAGCGCGCCGCCGCCACGGGCGTCGGACGGCGGCCGCAGCAGGCGGATGGTTTTTTCACAGCCTCTCAGTCGGTGCGCACGCGGTAGGCCTCGGCCAGCGAGATCAGCCCCTCACGCGCCAGTTTCAACGCTGACTGCGTGATCGACCGCATGCCCTCGGCCACCGCGGTGTCATGGATACGGTCAGCTTCTGCGCCGGGTACGATCAGGCTGCGTATGGCGGGCGTCACCTCCAGCAGTTCGTAGACGGCACGCCGGCCCTTGACGCCCTGGCCGTTGCAATGGCCGCAGCCGACGCCGATCTTGAACACCTCGTCCTCAGCCACCCCGAGCAGCCCGCGCAGTCGCGGATCGCCAGCATCCTCCTGCAGGCAATGCGGGCAGTTCAGGCGCACGAGGCGCTGTGCCAGCACGCCCAGCAGGGAGGAGCGCAGCAGGTAGGACTCCACGCCCAGATCGAGCAGGCGTGTCAGGGTGGTGGCAGCGGTGTTCGTGTGCAGGGTGCTGAGCACCAGATGGCCGGTCAGTGCCGCATCGACCGCGATCGCCGCAGTCTCGCGGTCACGGATCTCGCCGACCATCACTACGTCCGGATCGTGGCGCAGCATGTTGCGAAGCGCGCTCGCGAAGTGGAAATCCACTGCGCGGTTGACCTGCATCTGCTGGATGCCGGCGATGTGGTACTCCACCGGGTCCTCGACGGTCAGGATGTTCTGCTGACGGCGGCGCAGCTCCAGCAGCAGGGCGTACAGGGTGGTGGACTTGCCGCAGCCAGTGGGGCCTGTGGCCAGGAACATGCCGTGGCTGCGCTCGAGCAGGACCTCGATCAGCGCGCGGTCGCGCGGCTCGAAGCCGATACCCTCGATGTCCTTGAGGCTCTGGCTGGTGTCGAGCAGGCGGATCACCGCGCTTTCGCCCCAGACCGTAGGCATGATCGAGACGCGCATGTCGGCGCTGTGGCCGTCGTCGAACTCCATGGATGCGCGACCGTCCTGTGGGCGCCGGTGTTCGGCCAGGTTCATCAGGCCGATCACCTTGATGCGGCTGATCAGAGCCGGCGCCAGCGCCGGCAGGAAGCGGCGCACCGGCACGAGGCCGCCATCGATGCGGTAGAGCAGGTCGAGGCCTTCTTCGCCGGGCCGGAGGTGTACATCGGAGGCACGCCGGCGCAGTGCGTCGATCAGCAGGTCGTGGATGATCCGGACCACGCTGCGCTCGCGGGCCAGCCGCTCTGTGTCGCGGTCGCTCGCCTCGCGCAGCACCTTGCCCGGATCCAGGCCGAGCTCGCGGACGACGTGGATGTCCTCCAGGCGGTCGTAGCTGACCGCCAACAGATCGCTGAGCACGCCGGGCGGGACCAGCAGGCTGACCACCCGCTGCCGCGACAGGAAGTCCAACTGCTCGATCGCGCTGCGATCGGTGGGGTTCTCCATGGCCACCGCGACATGGCCGTCCTGCTGCTGCAGGGGCACTGCCCGCAGTTGCCTGGCGCGCGCCGGCGGGATCAGCCCGAGGGTGCTTTCATCCATGCCGAGCTCGGGTTTGAGTAGCAGCGGTATGTCGAGCTGCTCGGCCTCACGCAGGCGCTGCTCGGGAAGCCCGGACAGGGCCACCAGCTCATGCACCGGACGCCGGAGCTCGGCTTGGCTCCAGCCGGCCTGGCCTTGGGCGCAGGCGCTTAGGTAGGTGGCGATCTGGGTGGCGTCGTCCAGCACGACGATGCCTGGCGCCGTCTGCCGCGCAGCCTCTGCAAGTCCCATGGGGTCTGTTCCAACTGAGGAGATCATCGCCACTGTACCGGCCAGCACCGGGGCCGATGCTTGATCGAAATCAGACGCTGAAATCGATCTGCTGCAGCGTGCGTACCTCGCGCGCGGTGGTCAGATAGAGACCGGCGCTGCGAATCTGGCCCAGGTCGGCATTGGCGGTGCCGCGCAGGTCGAAGGGGCTTTCCACGCGGGTCAGGCTGATTGCGGCGACGCCGGCCTGCTCCAGCGTCAGCAGCCGGCTTTCGCCCTCGGCCCCGGGCACCCACACACGCAGTTGCCCAAAGGCGCTGTCGCTGCGGTCAATCCAGCCGTTGCCGTCCGCGTCCAGGGCGGCGAGGTCGGCAAAGCCGTCGCCGCTGAGTGCGCCAAACAGCTCGCGGCCGTCATTGATGCGGCCGTCGCCATTGCGATCGAAGGTCAGCATGCCGCTGCCGCCGCCCAGCAGGGGCAACAGCTCGCTGCGGCCGTCGGCATCCAGATCGAAGCTGAAGCGCTGGTCGCGCAGCTGGGCGGCGTTGGCGCCGAAGTTGATCACCAGCGGATCCTTGCGCTCGGCGGCCGCGCCGGCCAGCACGCGCAGTTCGATGTCCTCGCGCCAGCTGCGCGCCATGTCGAGCTGCAGGCTGAAGCGGATCCGCTCGCCGTCGGTGGTGAGGATCTCGCCCTGCGCCTGCACCCGCGTCCATTCGGACTCGCTGCGCTGGATGCGCAGCTGGTAGTCGAGGCTGAAGTCGGCTTCGGCACGCGCTTCGGGCTGCGCCGGCGCGCGCGCGGGCGCCTGCGCGGACGCGCCTGTCGCCGCTGCCACGGGTGCACTCAGCTCACGCGCATCGAACAGCCGCACCGGGCGCCCAGTCAGCAGTTCGACCAATTGCAGCAGCACGGCGAGGTTTGGATCGTCGCGGGTCGGGTCGGGCGCGACCTCCGCGGATTCCGCGACTTCGGCATCGAACAGCCGCACCGGGCGCCCGGTCAGCAGTTCGACCAATTGCAGCAGCACGGCGAGGTTTGGATCGTCGCGGGTCGGGTCGGGCGCGACCTCCGCGGATTCCGCGACTTCGGCTGTGCCGGCACGCGCCGCCAGCTCACGGCCTGCTTGGGACAGCTGCACGGAAGTCGGAGGCGGCGTGGCGGGCAGGGCAGCGCGCCCCAGCTGCAGCTCAAGGCGCTCGCTGCGTAACTCCGTGCGCCAGAACTCGCGTGCAGCACTGAGCTGGATGTCGGCACTTAGGATCCGCATGGCCTGAGAGCCTGTGAAAAAACCATCCGCCTGCTGCGGCCGCCGCTGGACGCTCGTGGCGGCAGCGCGCTACGCAAATCCTGCGGTCATTTGGTTCACCAAACTCCCTTGTATTCACGTACCGCGCTTTGCCACAAACGCCCAGCGACGCCCTCGCTACGGCGTCTGGATTTTCACAGGCTCTGAGCCTCCGTCGACTGCGGTGTCCGGCGCGCGCTGTTCCGCAGTCCGGACATCTCCGCGGCTATCGGCTGGATCGCGCCAAACTTGAGCGGAACGCCCGTTCGCAGCTGCTACCCTCACCGGCTCCCTGTCTTTGCCTGATCGCCTGCATGACCACGACCCCTGCCCACAGCCCGCTGGTGGACCTGCGCAGCCAGCGCTTCCTGCTCGACGAAGTTTTCGACTTACCCGGCCTGCTTGGCCTGCCAGCGTTTGCCGCACATGAGCGCGACGATGTCGATGCGGTGCTGGAGGCCGCGCACACGCTGGCTACCGAGGTTTTCCTGCCGCAGGCGGCCGAGGCCGACCGCGAGGAGCCGCGTTTTGTCGATGGCCGCGTGCTGCTGCCGGAGTCCACCCGCGCCGTGACCCGCGCCTACGCCGAGGGCGGCTTCAACGCCGCGGCGGCGCCCGCTGAACACGGCGGCCTCGGATTGCCTTATACGGTGGCGCTGGCCGCGGACGGCCTGTTCATGGGCGCCAACACCGCCGCCGCCGGCTATGGCCTGCTGACCCGCGGCGCGGCGCATCTGCTGCTGGCGCACGGCAGCGCCGAGCAGATCCGCCGCTACGCGCAGCCGCTGTTGGCCGGGCGCTTCTTCGGCACCATGTGCCTGTCCGAGCCGCAGGCCGGCAGCTCGCTGGGCGACATTCGAACCCGCGCGATCCCGCAGGCCGACGGCAGCTACCGGCTGGAAGGCCAAAAGATGTGGATCTCCAGCGGCGAGCACGAGCTGGGCGAAACCATCATCCATCTGGTGCTGGCCCGCATCGAGGGCGCACCGGCCGGCACCCGCGGCATCAGCCTGTTTGCGGTGCCGCGCAACCATGTGGATGCCGAGGGCCGCGTCGGCGAGCGCAACGACGTGCAGCTGGCCGGACTGAACCACAAGCTGGGCCAGCGCGGCATCGTCAATACCGTGCTCAAGTTCGGCGAGCGTGGCGCCTGCGTCGCCGAGCTGGTGGGCCAGCCGCAGCAGGGCCTGGCGGCCATGTTCCACATGATGAACGAGGCCCGCATCGGGGTCGGCATGGGCGCGGTGATGCTGGCCTACCGCGGCTATCTCTACAGCCTGCAGTACGCCCGCGAACGCCTGCAGGGCCGACCGCTGGACAACCGCGATCCTGCATCCAAGCCAGTGCCGATCATCGAGCACGCCGACGTACGCCGCCTGCTGCTGCGGCAGCGCGCGCTGGTCGAAGGCGGCCATGCTCTGTGCCTCTACGCCGGCAGCCTGGTCGATCTGAAGGCGCACGCCGCCACGCCCGAGGCGCGCGCGGAGGCCGCCCTGCTGCTTGACCTGCTTACCCCTATCGTCAAGGCGTGGTGCGCGGACTTCGGCGTGCAGGCCTCCGACCACGCCATCCAGGTGCTGGGCGGATACGGCTACACCCGCGACTACCCGGTCGAACAGCTGTGGCGCGACAACCGCCTCAATCCCATCCACGAGGGCACCAACGGCATCCAGGCGCTGGACCTGCTGGCCCGCAAGGCTCTGGCCGAGAACGGCGCCGGCCTGCGCGCCTTGAACCAGCGCATCGAGAGCACCCTGGGCGAGGCGGCACAGCACCCGGACTGGATCGAGGCCACGGTGGCCCTGCGCATGCTGGCGCAGAAGGTCGGCGTCAGCGCCGCCGCGGTGGCCAGCCGCCTGCAGCGCGGCGAGGGCGCGCTGGCGCTGGCCAATGCCAGTCACTACCTGACGGCGGCCGGGCATCTGCTGGTTGGCTGGCTGTGGCTGCGGCAAGCGCTGGCGGCGCAGGCAGCGCTGCAGGCCGGGCGCGGCGATGTGGACTTCCTGCAGGGCAAGCTGCAGACCTGCCGCTACTTCCTCAAGCAGGAACTGCCGGCGGCCGTGCATGCCATTGGCCTCGTATCCAGCTTCGAAGACAGCTTCTTCGCGATGCGGCAGGAGTGGTTCTGAAGCCCGCGCTCGCCTGAACAGCAGCGGCCGCGGGTGATTGTGCGTAGTCCCGAGCCGCTATGCTGCAGCCCACGCCCCACCCCCGGAGTACGCCATGTTCAAGGCCATGAAGCTGTTCAGTGCCAGCGCCCTGCTGAGTCTGACCGCCTGCGTCACCATCAATGTCTATTTCCCTGCCGCCGAGGCGGAGGAAGCCGCACGCGAGTTCGTGGAGAAGGTGATCGGCGAAAACGGCAGCCGCAGCGGCGCGATCGAGCCCCCGGTTGACGGTGCTGGCGGCATGGCCTGGATGGGCCGCGCGCTGGACTTCATCGTGCCGCCGGCGCGCGCGCAGAGCGCCGACATCAACATCCGCACCCCGGCCATCCAGGCCATCCAGGCGCGCATGGCCGAGCGTTTCCAGACCGCGCTCGCCCCGCACTTCGACTCCGGTGCGCTGGGCCTGAACCGCGACGGCACGGTCGCTCTGCGTGATGCCAGCAAGGTCGGCCTGCGCGATCGCGCCGCGCTCAACCAGGCGGTGGCCGACGACAACCGCGACCGCACCGCTGTCTACCGCGAGATCGCCGTGGCCAACGGCCACCCGGAGTGGGAGCCGCAGATCCGCGACACCTTCGCCCGCCAGTGGATCAACAGCGCCCGCGCGGGCTGGTGGTTTCAGGATGCGGCAGGGGAATGGAAGCAGAAGTAGCTCTGAGCCGGGATCGGGGGTGAGGCGGCTCGCTTGCGCGGCACTGCCGCGCGAGCCGACGAACGCCCGAGCGCTTGGCGCGAGGGCCGGGGAGGGGATTCGGGATTCGTAAAGCGGGGTGAGGCAAGGCCTCAGCGCCGCGCAGCCCGCAGAAAGAACTTGCCTGCAGCTGCCAATGCCGTCAGTCGAGCGTCGGGATTCAGAATCCAGATGGCCCCTGCGACGGCTCCCCGCCTATATCCCCTCTCCCCTTGTGGGAGAGGGGCGGGGGAGAGGGGTGGAGCCTGCGGAAACGCTCGCCTCCCTTTACCCAAACTGGTATCCCCAGCCGACTGGCCCTTGGGATCCGCCACCAGCAGGGGATGCGGAATCAGAGCGCCAAGCTCCGAATTCACCACAGCAGGAGGTGACCGTCAGCGCTTTGGTGCGCTGGGCCGTCACCCACCGGCTGCAACCCTCGGGCATCTGAACTGGCCGCGTCCCGCTCCTGCGATTCCCGATTCTCGATTCCCCATTCCCGCTCCACCCCGAAGGTTGTATTGCCCCCATCCCCGCAACGGGCGAAAATTGAGGGCCGTGAAAGCCGGTAGCCCGCCACGCGCGGATGCCGCTGCCGTTCTGCTTATCCCACCGTGTGCGGGTCTTGGCCGATTTTCGGCTGGGGCCACGATGCGCATGGCGTCCCACCCCTGAAGGACCCTCCCCATGCTCCAAGCCTATCGCCACCACGTTGCCGAGCGCGCCGCGCTGGGCATTCCGCCGCTGCCGCTCAGCCCCCAGCAGACCGCTGAAGTCGTCGAGCTGCTGAAGGCGCCGCCTGTGGGTGAGGAGGCCTTCCTGCTGGATTTGCTGACCCAGCGCGTGCCCGCCGGTGTCGACGACGCCGCCAAGGTCAAGGCCAGCTATCTGGCCGCCATCGCCCACGGCAGCGAGGCCAGCGCCTTGATCAGCCGCGCCCGCGCGACCGAGCTGCTGGGCACCATGCTGGGTGGCTACAACGTGCACCCGCTGGTGGATCTACTCGACGACGCTGAGGTCGGCGCCGTCGCCGCGGACGCACTCAAGAACACCCTGCTGGTGTTCGATGCCTTCCACGACATCGAGGAAAAAGCCAAGGCCGGCAATGCCAATGCACAGTCCGTGCTGAACAGCTGGGCTGAGGCCGAGTGGTTCACCTCGCGCCCCGAAGTGCCGCAGAGCCTCACCCTCACGGTGTTCAAGGTGCCGGGCGAAACCAACACCGATGACCTCTCGCCCGCGCCGGATGCCACCACGCGCCCGGACATTCCGATGCACGCGCTGGCCATGCTCAAGAACAAGCGCACCGATGCGCCCTTCGTGCCTGAGGAAGACGGCAAGCGCGGCCCGATCCAGAACCTCCTGTCGCTGAAGGACAAGGGCCATCTGATCGCCTACGTCGGCGACGTGGTTGGCACCGGCTCCTCGCGCAAGTCGGCCACCAACTCGGTGCTGTGGTGGACCGGCGAGGACATCCCCTACATCCCCAACAAGCGTTTCGGCGGCGTGTGCCTGGGCAGCAAGATCGCCCCGATCTTCTACAACACCATGGAAGATGCCGGCGCGCTGCCGATCGAGCTGGACGTCTCGAAGATGGGGCATGGTGACGTGATCGAGCTGCAGCCCTATGCCGGACGCGCGCTCAAGAACGGCGAAGTCATCGCCGAGTTCCAGGTCAAGTCCGACGTGCTGTTCGACGAAGTGCGCGCCGGTGGCCGCATCCCGCTGATCATTGGCCGCGGCCTCACCGCCAAGGCCCGCGAGGCGCTGGGTCTGCCGGCCTCGACCCTGTTCCGCCTGCCGGTGCCGCCGGCCGATTCCGGCAAAGGCTTCACCCTGGCGCAGAAGATGGTGGGCCGCGCCTGTGGCCTGCCCGAAGGCAAGGGCGTGCGCCCGGGCACGTACTGCGAGCCGAAGATGACCACCGTGGGCTCGCAGGACACCACCGGCCCGATGACCCGCGACGAGCTGAAGGACCTGGCCTGCCTGGGCTTTTCCTCTGACCTGGTGATGCAGAGCTTCTGCCACACCGCGGCCTATCCCAAGCCGGTGGACGTCAAGACCCACCACACCCTGCCGGACTTCATCTCCACCCGCGGCGGCGTGTCCCTGCGGCCGGGCGACGGCATCATCCACAGCTGGTTGAACCGCATGCTGCTGCCCGACACCGTCGGCACCGGCGGCGACAGCCACACCCGCTTCCCGATTGGCATCAGCTTCCCGGCCGGCTCCGGCCTGGTGGCCTTTGCCGCCGCCACCGGCGTGATGCCGTTGGACATGCCTGAGTCCGTGCTGGTGCGCTTTACTGGCCAGATGCAGCCTGGCGTCACCCTGCGCGACCTCGTCCACGCCATCCCGCTCTATGCCATCAAAGCCGGCCTGCTGACGGTCGAGAAGAAGGGCAAGAAGAACATCTTCTCCGGCCGCATCCTGGAGATCGAGGGCCTGCCTGAGCTCAAGATCGAGCAGGCCTTCGAGCTGGCCGATGCCTCCGCCGAGCGCTCCGCCGCCGGCTGCACCGTGCGTCTGGACAAGGCCCCGATCATCGAATACCTCAACTCCAACATCACCCTGCTGAAGTGGATGATCGCGGAAGGCTATGCCGATGCCCGCACGCTCAGCCGCCGCATCCGCAAGATGGAGGACTGGCTGGCCAACCCGCAGCTGCTGGAGCCCGATGCCGACGCCGAGTACGCCGCCGTCATCGAGATCGACCTGGCCGAGATCCACGAGCCCATCGTCTGCTGCCCCAACGACCCGGACGATGCCAAGACCCTGTCCGACGTGGCCGGCGCGCAGATCGATGAGGTCTTCATCGGCAGCTGCATGACCAACATCGGCCACTTCCGGGCGGCCGCCAAGCTGCTGGAAGGCAAGCGCGATATTCCGACCCGCCTGTGGGTGGCACCGCCCACCAAGATGGACGCCTCCGAGCTTACCAAGGAAGGCCACTACGGCACGTTCGGTGCGGCAGGTGCGCGCATGGAGATGCCCGGCTGCTCGCTGTGCATGGGCAACCAGGCGCAGATCCGCGAAGGCGCCACCGCCATGTCCACCTCCACCCGCAACTTCCCCAACCGCCTGGGCCGCAACACCAACGTCTACCTGGGCTCGGCGGAACTCGCGGCGATCTGCTCGCGCCTGGGCCGCATCCCCAGCCGCGAGGAGTACATGGCGGACATCGGCGTGGTCAACGAAAGCGGCGACGAGATCTACCGCTACATGAACTTCGACCAGATCCAGGACTACTCCGACGTCGCCAAGACCGTCGAAGCCTGATCCATTCGCGGTAGCTCACGACGAAGCGCGGCCCGGCAACGGGCCGCGCTTCGTCGTTGTGGGATTTGGGATTCGGGATTCGCAGTCCGACTTTCGCCAGGGGCGGTGCCCAGCGAATACCCCATGTAGGAGCCTGCTTGCAGGCGACCGCAGCCCATGCGCCGCGCCAAGGCCGAGGGTCGCTAGCAAGTTCGCACCTGCAAATGCCGGGATTCGGGAATCGGGAACAGGGATCCGAAAAATGGGCAGGGGTGGGGCCTCTTGGCCTCGTGCTGTTTGCAGGAGCCTGCTTGCAGGCAAGCACAGCCTCGTGCCCCGCACCAGGCCCGATGCGGCGAACGCTTTCGCCCGTGCCCTCGGCAACGCGCCGCTCTGCCGCACCCCCGAGCCGCCCCTCGATCAGACCTGCGGACCCTCGCGGCTCAACGGGTGTTCATCAGCCCAGCAGAAGCGCTTGAACACGCGCCATCACTTCCTCGACGACCACTACCGGCGCAGCCTCGATGAAGCTGGCGCCCCTCGCCGCGAAATTCAGTGCCTGCGGCTGGTCGCAGCGGATGATCTCCCGACAAGAAGCCCCCGCCGATGTGCCGCGCACGCTCCTTTTCGGAGCCCGCTCGCAGGTGACCGCAGCCTCTCCGCGCTATCTCAATGGGTCGGTTTGCGAGCAAGCGCATTCGCGCCCCAACTCGGCACCTGTCCAGTCAAGGTCGCCCCACACCCCCAGAGCGCAGCCCCCAAAACGCCGGGACCAGCCCCAGCGCCGCAAACCCCGCGCCCACCACGAACGCATACAGCCCGCCGCCGCTGCTCCACAGCAGACCCGCCAGCACGGCTGCCACCACCCCGCCGACACCCGAGCCCAGGCTGAACATCAAGCTCTGGCCACCCGCGCGGTCGGCCTCATCGAACAGCTCCACGATCCGCTGCATGCAGGCCACATGGAAGGCGCCGAAGCCGATCGCATGGCCCAGCTGCACCACGATCATCAGCGGCAGCGAGTCGGGTGCCACCGCGATCGCCACCCAGCGCAGCACCGTCACCGCCAGCGCCAGCTGCAGCAGCCGCGCCGCGGATACCCGCTTGAGCACGCTGGCGGCGTACATGAACAGCACGATCTCGGCCACTACGCCCAGCCCCCACAGCTGTCCGATCACATCGGTGGCGTGGCCGTGCCGCTCCAGCTGTAGGGTGAAGAACAAATAGTAGGGCCCGAAGCTCACCTGCATCAGGAACACCACTGCAATGAAGGCCGGCACCCCCGGCCGGCGGATCAGCACCGACAGCGGCGACGCCCCGTCCGCCGGATCCAGCGGCAGCGGCGACTCGATGCGCCGCTGCGCCGGCAGGCTGATCGCGATCAGGGCCGTTGCCAGAATGCAGGCCCCCATCGCCCAGGGCAGGTCCGGGCCGCTGTAGTGCTGCAGCAGCCAGCCATAGCCCACCGCCAGCACGATGAAGCCCACCGAGCCCCACAGCCGCACCCGCCCGTAGCTATGCTTGCGCTCGCCCAGCCCAGCCAGGGTGAAGGCCTCCAGCTGCGGCAGCACCGCGTTGAAGAACAGGCTGAATACCGCCATCGACACCAGCAGCAGGCCCAGATGCCCAGCGCCGAAAAAGCCCAGAAAGCCCAGCACCGCAAGCCACAACCCCAGCAGCAGCCAGCGCTTGGGCTGCGCACTGCCGCGCGACAGCGTGGCCCACAGCGGCGGACCCACGATGCGGGTGGCATACCACAGCGCAAACAGCACGCTGATCGCCAGCGCCCCATGCCCCAACCCCTCCATCCAGCGCGCGAAATAGGGCGTGAACACGCCGACCACGGCGTAGTAGAAAAAGTAGACGCCTGACAGGCGCCAGTAGGGGAGGGCGGGCATGCCGCATTATCCGCTGATCCAAGGCTGCGGCGTCGTGGCTGGCGGCCGTCTCGCCGCCACACATACGCCGCTCGGAACCTTGCGCCGGCGCAGGCGCCCCGCGGTGGCGGCAGCAGATGCCCGAGTCTCGACGCCGACGCCAAGCGCAGCGCACACGCTTCAGCCAATCCTCTACGTGCTGACAGCGGAGCCTCGCCGCCCGTCGCGTGCGCAGCGCCGATTCCACACGCCTCGCGGCTGGCGGATGGCCTCCTGTCACTGAGCCCCGCCGCCTGGGCTCGGCATGCTGCCGGCAGCAAGACGGGCCCGAGTTTCACTGCCTTGCGCAGTGCCGCTCTGCGAGATCGCTGGCTCTGCTGTGCTCAGCCGGGGTGCCCCTGGGGCCGCCATGCGGGCTTGGCGCGGCAGTCGTTCGCTGCCTGGAAGAAGTTCCGAATGGAACATTTGTGAAAATCATCGGCATGCAGGTCGACTGATACGAAGCCGGCGAATCCTGCGTTGGTGATCAGTGAGGCGACGGCGGATAGATGCCTTGCTTCACGCATGAACTGTCTACCTTCATCTTTATGTCACGCATGTGGCGAGGCCCGGCGGATCGACTCCGCGCGCTTCGCCTACCCACCCACACAAGACACAGAGGGAATCTCTCCAATGAACAAGGCGACGATCGCATCCGCCGTGCTGGCGGCGCTGGCAGTCTCTCCCATGGCGCTGGCCGACAACGAAGGTTATGCGGAGACCATCTACCGCGACTTCGCAGTCGCCAGCGGAGGCGCCATCAGCTTTGATGTGCAGACGATTGAAACCGGCAGGCTTGGAGCCCTGGCGGGCCTTCGGTTCTCCCAGCTCACCGGCGCACCCGAGTACGTGGTGATCGCGGATATGGCGGGCACCGCGCTGGAGAACATCGACATCGTTCCCACGGCACAGATCAAGACCTTGCATCTGGAAGACCTGGAAGCACCCCTGGACGGCTTCGAGAAGTCCGGCTTCCCGCTTGAGCAGGGCGCCTTCCGGCTGCTGCAGGTGACGCTGCAGGCCGGCGACGAGAGGCACCAGCACGTCGCCGTGGAGGCCTGCTGGGCCAGCAGCGGCCACTGCGTGGTCTACGACCCCTCGGTCGAGTTCATCGATTCGCTGGTCCACAACATCCGCAACCTGAAGGCCGAGGGCTGGCAGGTGGAGTTCAGCGAAGAGCCCGCGGCATGGACGCTGTTGCCCGAGGGCTCGGACCAGATGAAGACAGGCACCTGCGGGCTCGCCTCCCGGCCCTGGGCCACCTCGCGATCCGCCTTCTTTCCCGCCTACATCTTCCGCATCCGCAACGCCTTCAATAACGTCGTGCTGGAAAAGAGCATCGGCCGCGCCGAAAGCGGCGTCCGCTGCGACGTCAACTGCAATCCCCAGCCCTTCGGCTATGCAAATGCCTCCTCGGCATGGGCAAAGGGCCTGCGCAGCGTCGCCTGCGACAACGCAGCCATCGGCGGCGTCGAGGGCAGCGCCGGCCGCTTCGTTGGCCGCACCGGCTGCTCACACCGCACGGTGCTGGGCGCCAAGTTCAAAGCCGAGGCCAAGGGCTTTGGCCTGCAGGTGGACGTAAGCATCGACGTCACCGGCTCCTCCCACACCAACGGCCAAGCCTTCCAGGACGCCTGCGCGCGGTTCTGAGCCCGGATAGCGGCATCAAGGCAACAGGCGTGGCCATGGCCACGCCTGTTGTCGTTTGGGAGGCACAGGCCGCGGCCAAGGAGCCTGTACCGCCCGTTGTGGGCTATGGCGGAAGTGCGTGGGGCTGATGCGTTGCCGACACCGGAGTTCGATTAGCCAAGCTGGTGCAGGTGAGCCGAAGCGACGTGATACGAAATGACTGCGAATTACGTACCGGGTCGCCGAGGGCATCAAGTGCTTGCCAGCGCGGCCTCGCTTTGCGACGATCAGCTGGGGAAGTGTTGTGAGCTGCGTCACACCGGATTAGGTAGCCGTGATAGACGGAAGGTGCGAGCGCAAGTCGTTGTTCTACATGAGGAGTCTTGGGGTGAGTCGTTTACTTGTGCGATGCTATTGACCTGCCCGGCGATTCTCGGACCAGTTGAAAGTTGAGAGGATGGCTCCTGACATCAGCGAGGAGCCCATGCGCAAGTCCCGATTCAGCGAAGAGCAGATGGTCAAGATCCTCCGTGAGGCCGACAAGTCGCCGGTTGCGGAGGTTGCCAAGAAGCACGGCATCAGCGAGCAGACGCTGTACGTCTGGCGCAAGCGCTACGGCAAGCTGGAGACCGCCGACGTGAAACAGCTGCGGACGTTGCAGCAGGAAAACGCGCGCCTGAAGAAGCTGCTGGCCGAGCGAGACCTCGAGATCGAGGTG
>JAKOMQ010000037.1 GCA_022241605.1 Aquimonas sp.
CCCGGCTTCGCTGGAACGCTTCCAAAAGAGACCAAGCAGAAATATCACGGTGATCCCGGGTGTGAAGAACCCTGAGAATTCCTGAATGAACTGGAAAGCCTGATCGGACCCTCCCAGCAGCGGACGCGCCGTGATCAGCGCGAGCAGAGTAGCCGCACAGGCACTGATGCGCCCGACCAGAACCAAATGGGTTTCGCGATCCGGACTGGATTGTCCGGCCCCGGGACGCCGAAACTTCGCATATAGATCCAGAGTGAAGATGGTGGCGATCGAATTGATTTTCGAGGCAGTGGAAGCCACCACTGCTGCCATCAACGCTGCAAACACCAACCCGAGAACACCTGCAGGCAGGTATCGCATCATTGCCGGATAGGCTTCATCGGACTTCTCAAGCCCAGGTACCAGCAAAACGGCCGCGATACCGGGCAGCACCACAATCACCGGCATCAACAACTTCAGAAAGGCTGCAAGAACAATTCCCTTCTGCGCCTCAGCCAGCGATTTGGCTGCAAGGGCACGCTGAATAATATACTGGTTGAACCCCCAATAGGAGAGGTTCGCAATCCACATGCCGCCAAGCAGTACTGACAGGCCGGGCAAATCCTTGTAGAACGGATTGTCAGGGGACAAGATCATGTCAAAATGCCCAGGCAGTTCAGACGTCAGTCGGACCATTCCTCCTGCAATGCCTGCATCCCCGCCTATTTCGGATAATGTCATTGCCGAGATCAGCAGGCCACCCAGCACCAGCAGGCCGACCTGAATGATATCGGTCATTGCGACCGCCTTCAGCCCTCCATAGATCTGATAGATTAGCGCAAACCCACCAAGAGCGAACAGGGCAACGTCCTGATCCACCCCTGCCACCTTGTTGACTGCAATCGAGCCCAGCCAGACGATCGATGTCAGGTTGACGAAAATGTAGAGTGCCAGCCAGAATATCGCCATCAGGGTGCGGACCTTGGTGCCATACCTCTGCTCAAGGAACTGCGGCATCGTGACGATGTCATTATTGAGGAATATCGGCAAAAACAACTTCCCGACAATCAGCAATGTCAGGGCAGCCATCCATTCGTAGGACGCTATAGCCAGACCAACTGCGTAGCCAGATCCCGACATACCGATTATCTGTTCTGCAGAAATATTGGCCGCAATCAGTGAGGCACCGATGGCCCACCAAGGAAGGTTCTTGGACGCAAGAAAGTAATCTGAGCTCGTCTTTGAATGACCCTTTTTTTCCATGCTCAAATATTGCGCAAGGCCAAAGATAAAAACCGCGTAGATCGTGATGACAATGATATCGATTGTTGCCAATCCCACGGCACCCCTCCTGTCAGACTAATTTTCCAATACGTCCGACATTGCAGTTATATGATAATTCGGCAATAGGGATGTCGGCAGGATGGCCGGACGACGGGGATGAGATGATAATCGGCATAGGCGACCTGATTCACCGCTGTAGTGCACAGTATCCAGGCGCCCGGTTTATCCAGGCCGTATCTGCATGCCACTTCACCCGCATCGCCCCCTTGCCATTCGTCCGGAATGAAACTGCAGGTCTCAGCAACCCTGGGCCCGCGATTCAAACCTCCGACTCTGTAAGGTTTTACCAATTCAAGTGAGTATATCGCATGACTGAGCAAAAGATTTMGGCAGATCGCCTCCGTAGCCGTCAGTGGTTCGATAATCCCGAAGATCCAGGGATGACAGCATTATACATAGAGCGATATTTGAATTTTGGACTCACCGCGGCAGAACTTCAATCAGGTCGTCCGATCATTGGGATAGCCCAGACGGGTTCTGACCTTGCACCGTGCAATAGGCATCACATCGAGCTGGCCGCGCGCATAAAGGATGGTATCCGTGACGGCGGGGGAATACCGATCGAGTTTCCCGTGCATCCTATCCAGGAGACCGGTCGCCGCCCGACAGCAGCGCTCGACCGAAATCTTCAGGCAATATCCTTGATCGAAATACTTCACGGCTACCCGCTTGATGGGGTCGTGCTGACCACCGGATGTGACAAGACCACGCCCGCATTGATCATGGGTGCAGCCAGCGTCGACCTGCCAGCGATCGCACTTAATGTCGGACCTATGTTGAACGGCGATTATCTCGGCAAATGCGTCGGGTCGGGCACTGTGATCTGGGAGGCGCGGCGGCAGCTTTCAGAAGGATTGATCGATTACCCAGCGTTCATGGCCATGGTGTCTGCATCGGCGCCATCGGTTGGCCATTGCAACACAATGGGTACCGCCTCGACCATGAACGGGCTTGCAGAAGCGCTGGGCATGGCTCTGCCGGGCAGCGCATCCATTCCGGCGCCGTATCGCGAAAGACAGCAGCTGGCATATGCTACCGGCCTGAGGATCGTCAAGATGGTCTGGGAGGATCTGTGCCCATCCGACATCCTGACCTACGATGCCTTTGCAAACGCCATTGTCACCTGCGCCGCAATTGGCGGTTCCACGAATGCACCCATCCACATCAATGCCATCGCGGCACACGCTGGGGTTCAGATATCGATGGATGATTGGCAGGCGATAGGCAGCCTGATCCCACAGCTCGTCAATTGCCAGCCTGTGGGTGAATATCTTTGCGAAGAATACCACAAGGCCGGAGGCGTTCCCGCGGTAATATCCGAGCTCCTCGGGGCTGGTCTTGCCAGGGGCAATGCTCTGACCGTAACCGGCAAAACCCTGGCGGAAAACTGCGCCAATCGATCCAGCCTGAACCCGGATGTCATACGGTCGATCGACAATCCCGTGCGCGATGCGGCCGGCTTTATCGTCCTGACTGGAAATCTGTTCCGGTCAGCCGTGATGAAAACAAGCGCAATCAGCGATTCGTTTCGCCAGCGATATCTGTCAGATCCAACCGAGCCTGAAGCTTTTCTGGCCCGGGCGGTCGTGTTTGACGGACCTGAGGACTATCATGCCCGCATCGACGACCCTGAGCTGGAGATAACAGCCGACAGTATCCTGATCATGCGTGGCGCTGGCCCGATTGCATATCCAGGTTCTGCAGAAGTCGTAAACATGCAGGCGCCTTCGTATCTTCTGAAGGCGGGGGTTATGGAATTGCCAACCATGGGTGATGGCCGGCAAAGCGGTACTTCAGGCGCGCCATCGATACTGAATGTGTCTCCCGAGGCGGCAGCCGGTGGYGGACTGTCACTCTTGCAGACCGGGGACATGATCAAGGTCGACCTGCAAAATCGCCGCGTCGATGTCCTGCTCGATGAAGGCGAACTGGAAGATCGACGCAAGCGACAGGACCTTAGCTACCCCGAGAGCCAGACATACTGGCAGCAACTGTATCGCCAGAGCGTAACGGACATGGATCGAGGTGCTACTTTTCCCGATATGGTCAAGTACCGTTCGATTGCAGCAAGGATGCCAAGGCACTCGCACTAGTGCAGAGGTCTGGCATGGCTATGCAGGTGCTGGCGCTACCGGCACCAACAGCCGGGTAATCTGGTAACAGCAAGTCTGGTACAGGATCAATATTGGATGCGGACCGGCCCTCGGGCTTGCGGGCCCCCGGCGCGATACCGTATCCCTGACGACCAGTGACAGTGGGTTCTCGTCTGCACTGCCGGACCAGACCCCTGCTCCTCCAGGGACGAGCAAGGGCCCATTCTCGCGTACCGCTCCATTCGTTCAGCCTTCGTGCTAGCGGCGGATATCTGCGCCGCCTATCAGAAGGGACTTAACATCAGCGACGGATGCGCGCAGAAAATCGCCCTGCACGCCATGGCTCCACTGTGCCGCTGCCCCTGCAAACGCCACGACCGATTCAAGAGATTCTGCACCGCTCAAACCGTGCAGCACGCCGGCTGCATACGCATCTCCTGTCCCGATGCGGTCGACGATACCGTCGAGCGTCATGGACGCACCCGCCACAACTTTTTGCCTGTCTGCAATTACGCCCGTGAGCCGGTGACTTGTGGCGGAATAAATCTCGCGCCGGGTAGCTGCAATATGCCTCAGTCCTGGAGCATTCCGGAACAAGGCGGCTGTCGCGGCTGCGAAGCCTATGTCGGGATCTGGATGATCAAATTCCATATCCAACATCATTCCGATTGCTCGCCTGCCCGCAAAGACAAGGTCAGCCTGGCAGGACAATTCCCGCAATATCGAGGGAGCAAGCGATTCCCGCCCGCTCCAGAGGGTGGGCCGGTAATTGCAGTCAAAGGCGATACGAACTGCGCGGTCACGTGCAATTTCCATGGCACGCCGCATTGCCTGCAATGGCCCGTCCCCCAGGGCCGCTGTGATGCCACCCACAAACAGCCAGTCGACGCCTTCAAGGATATGATCCCAATCAAACTGATCCGGATCCAGATCAGCAAACGCGGAACCGGTCCGATCATAGAGGATTTCCGCAGGACGCATCATTGCGCCAGGGTTCAAAAAGTACAGGCCCATTCTCCCGGGGGCCGATTGTACATTCCTGATGTTCACGCCATGTCGCTGCAATTCCCCTTGTGCAGCTTGGCCTAGTCGATTGTCCGGCAATACCGAGACCATGCAGACGTCATGGCAAAACCCGCTCAAGGCAACCGCCACATTCGCCTCGGCTCCTCCCACCGTCGCCTCGAGCCGGCTGTCCTGCAGCAACACTGCTGGCGGACAGGACGAAAGCCGTAACAGGATTTCTCCGAAGCAAACAATAACAGACAATCCCGATCTCCCCTCAATGGCGCTGGGCAATACGGGCTCTTCGAGGTCGCCTGATTGCGCCATGCTGAAGCGCCGCGCTCGATGGCCAACATACCGGCAACGCCTCCTTTAGGTCTGACATATTGGGCAATGCAATCGCAAAGCGCATCTCGTGGCTCATGGATATCCACCGTCGCATATGGCTTGCACACCAAAATTATGCTGCTAAGTTGTCGGACAAATCAGATAACGGGTTAGGAGAGGGTCGGCATGGGCGCACAAGATGCACCTTTTACAGGGTTGGCGGCAAACCGGCGTCAGCTGTTTGCCGGCCTCTTGTCCGTAGCAACGCTGGCCCAGCTGCCCCTGCTTGGATCGTGCAGCGCGCCAGAGCAAAATCTCGAATTCTTCAGCCAGGAGCAGCTCAGGTTTATCTCTGCATTGGTCGATACGCTGATTCCGGCTACCGATACACCAGGCGCGCTTGCTGCCGAAGTTGACGTGAACCTGGGCAAGTTTCTTGGTCATTGGGCTTCACAGGAGACTGCGCTGCATCTTCGCAACGCCGTCAGCGACCTCCATCGCCGCCTCGACGAGCACGCCGGGTCTGATTTTGTTGCAGCAGGAGCTCAGACCCGAACCATGGCCTTGTCGGCGATCGACCAAATGGCCTTTGCTCAACCGTCGGATGAGCGGTGGGACGGATACCGGACCTTAAAGGAAATATCCCTGAGGCTCTACTATACGTCAAAAATCGGAGCCACTCAGGAACTGCGTTACGATCCGGTGCCTGGCGGTTTCATTGGCGATTTCCCCCTGGCTGACGCTGGCAGAAACTGGGCGACATGATCAAACCGATGCAACACGCTGAGACAAATCCGATGTTTGATGCCATTATCGTCGGCTCAGGAATGACAGGCGGTTGGGCAGCCAAGGAGCTTACGGAACGAGGCCTCAAGGTGCTGGTTCTCGAACGTGGGCCTGCCATCGATCCGGCTACAGACTATAGTGATATGGTCGATCCCTGGGACCATCCAAATCTCAACGCAGTCTCGCAGGACGAGATTGAAGGGGTTTATCCCTATTACCCGTCGGTCAGCTACGCCATGTTCAATTCGAACAAGAAGTTCTGGGCCAGCGATGCCAATCACCCCTATGAAGCCACGGGCGACAGATCATTTGTCTGGATCCGGGGTTACCACGTGGGCGGGCGCTCGCTGATGTGGGGTCGGGCCAGCTATCGCTGGGGCGCCAGTGACTTTGAAAGCAACAAGCGTGACGGGTACGGGGTAGACTGGCCAATCCGCTATGGTGACCTGGCACCGTGGTATGACAAGGTTGAACGATTTGTGGGCGTGGCAGGCGACCGCGATGGCCTGGAAAACCTGCCCGACGGGCAGTTCTTGCCCGGCTTTGCAATGAATTCCGGGGAGAGGCTGATCAAGGCGAAGGTCGAAGCGGCCTTTCCTACTCGCAACGTTGTGATAGGGCGAGTCGCCAACCTTAGTCAGCCAACCGCCGAACATAGTGCGCTTGGTCGCGGGCAGTGCCAATCCAGGTCACTGTGCTCGCGAGGCTGCAGCTTCAGCGCCTATTTCTCGTCGCTGACAGCAACACTTCCGGCTGCCGAAGTGACCGGCCTGATGACCCTGAAGACCAATGCGATCGTTCACTCGATCCTGACAGATCCTCAGACCGGTCGCGCTACCGGGGTACGCGTAATCGACGCCGAAACCAAGGCGGGAACGATCTACACAGGCAGAATGGTTTTTCTGTGCGCATCGGCCATCGGCAGTGCTGCGGTTCTGCTGAATTCGGCAAGCGAGGCCAATCCTAATGGCCTGGCCAACCGGAGCGATCAGGTCGGGCGCAATCTGATGGACCACATCATCGGCGGCAATGTTCAAGGTCGCCTGCCCGGCATGCTGGACATGTACTACAAAGGCAGGCGCCCCATTCCGTCCTATATGCCCCGCTATGGCAACTTCAGCGAAGCTGGCAAGCCCTATCTCAGGGGCTTCGGATTCCAGATCAGTGCAGGTCGTGGTGGCTGGGATGCGCAAGCAGAAGGTATTGGCGAGGAGCTCAAGAGCCGCAACCGCATGCCCGGTGGCTGGTCGGCGGGCTTCCTGCCCTTTGCCGAAATGTTGCCGCGCCCCGAAAACCGCGTGACGCTTCATCCAAGCCGCAAGGATAAATGGGGCATCCCAGTTCCAGTCATTCGGTGTGAAGCAGGAGATAATGAAAGGTTGCTCATCGCYGAGGCGACCAAGGATGCGCGGGAAATGCTGGCGGTGCTGGACTGTACGGATATCACTCCTGCGGATGACGCTATTGCCGGTATCCGTCGCCCGGGGGAGGGAATTCATGAGATGGGAACCGCCCGCATGGGGCGCGATCCGACAACATCGGTCCTGAACGGCTGGGCACAGGCGCATGACGTCCCAAATCTCTTTGTCACCGATGGAGCTGCGATGGCGTCGAGTGCCACGCAAAACCCATCCTTGACATACATGACGATAACAGCACGTGCGGCCAATCATGCCGCCGATCTTCTCCAGGGAGGGAAAATATGACGACGATGCGGATGGAAAGGCGCCAGTTCGTCGGCGGCCTCATGAGCTTTGGCGCGCTGGCGCTTGCTGGCGATGCTTTTGCCATGGCTCGTACATCGGGACGAAGACTCAAGCGTATTGGCATCCAGCTTTACACTTTGCGCGAAGTTGCAAAGGCGGATCCCGTCGGCACCCTCGAGCGTCTGGCGCAGATCGGCTATCGTGAAGTTGAGCTCGGAGGACCGCCGTACGCGACCATGGACCCTCCCATATTGCGCCGGGAGCTGGATCACCTTGGTCTTGCGGTACCGTCCATGCATGTACAGATGGCCGATCTGGAGCAGAATCTTGATGGAATTGTAAGGCAGGCCCAGATTCTGGGTGTACGATATGTCACCTTGCCATGGGTAAACGAGGACAGGCGTTCGACGATCGCTCAGTGCCAACAGACAGCCAAGGTGTTCGATCAGTTCGGAGCTCGCCTGCGCACACAAGGGCTGACATTTTGC
>JAKOMQ010000008.1 GCA_022241605.1 Aquimonas sp.
AACATCCACACCGGCATCCATCAGGCCATCGACCAACCAGTACCAGTTGTAGGTCGACTCAACGGCAAGCGCCTTCAACGCTTTGAGAAAGGGTGCAAGCGCCTGCAGCACCTGCTCCAGGCTGTTCGGCAAACGCCGCTCGAACACCACTTGGTCCTGCTCGTCGATGACGGACAGCACCCCGTTGTTGGAATGAAGATCGATCGCTGCGTACAGTGTCATCGCCGCCTCCTACTGCTGCTGGACATGAGCCAGCTAGGTTCCGCACCTTGGACTGTCCTGTCAGCAGTCGGGGGCGGCGCGATGAGTCTTCAGGTTCACTTTGTGCCCCAGCATGAACTCGCGTAGGGCCATGGCGCGCTTGGGTGCTAGCGCACGCTGGCGCGGGCGGTCGAGGTTTGCGGCTTTCGTGTGAGTGGCCCGTAGAGGATGCTCAGGTACTCGCGGCCGCGGCGTTCGATGCGCCAGACCTTCCATCCGCCGCCGTCAGACGTGCCGAGAGTGCTTCGGCGATGGCGCGCTCACCGCATCGTTCCCACCTGCACGGCGGCGGCTTCGGGGGCGCTGGGTTTGCGGCTTGCGGCACAGCGAGTGCCACTCTAGTATCACTCCATGCGAACCGAACTCGTCACGACCCTCAAGCGCCAGGCCACGGAACTCCTCTCTGACCTTGAGCGGAGCAAGCAGCCGATCCTGATCACCCAGCACGGCCTGCCCAGCGCCTACCTGGTGGACGTTGAAACCTACGAGCTGATGCAGCAGCGCATGAGCGTGCTCGAAGGCATCGCCCGCGGTGAACAGGCGGTGGCGGAAGGTCGTGTGATCACCCACGATCAAGCCAAGACCCGACTGGCCCGATGGCTGAAGTAGTCTGGTCGGAGCCCGCACTGGCAGACCTCGAAGCCATCGCTGACTACATCGCGTTGGAGAATCCAGCGGCCGCAGCTGAACTCGTGCAGCGCGTGCTCGCGCATGTGGAGCAGCTGGCCGAGCATCCACAGAGCGGCGTCCGCGTGCCGGAACTTGGCCGCTCGCGCTACCGCCAGCTCGTGCAACCGCCCTGCCGCGTGTTCTATCGCCACGATGGGCCGTGCGTGTTCATCGTGCATGTGATGCGAACCGAGCGATTGTTGCGCAAGGCGCGCTTGGCGCCGGCGCGCCGCTCGAAGCCCTGACACCGACTCTCGGAAAGGCCCTTGGCCCCTCATGGGGGCCGGGGAATTAGCTCGGGCGAGGTCGTGATCTGCCACATTCACCGCGGCGCTGATGCTGCACATGGCCGCACTCGGCCGGCCCAGATGCGTATGGTTAGCGCCATGACCTGCACTGCCTCGCCGTGACTTGCCCCTACCCCGCCATTTCGCCCAGGCGCTCGCACGTCGCTCTGGACGGCGCGTATCTCCGCTCGCGCATCGACCTGCACGCGTGCCTCGATCGTATCAATGCGGCGATGCTTGACCTTCCGGGTGCGTGGTGAACGCGGGGCCCACCGCGCCGCGTACTGTGCCTCCATCGCGGCGCCGGCGCACGCTGCTCCTCATGCTGCTGATGCTCGCCTGCCTGTGGTGGGCACAGCAGCGCAACGTGGCGTGGCCAGAGCTGCCGTATCGCTTCAATCCGTGGGCGCCGCTGCAGTTCGATGCCCCACCCGACGCCTTGCTGCGCCTTCGACTCGGCGCACTCGAACGCGATCCAGTGGCCTGTCTAGATGTGCTCGCGCAGACCCCGCTGCGCGTGCGCGTGCTTGAGGATCGCGTCACCGGGCCGGGCTGCGGCTTCAGCAACGCGGTCGAGATCCATCGCACAGCGGTCGAGACTTCGCCACCTTTCTCGCTCAGCTGCCGCGCAGCGGTGTCGTTGGCCCTGTGGGAACGACACGTGCTGTTGCCGGCGGCGCGCACCCAGCTTGGCAGCGAGGTGGCACGCATCGAGCACTTCGGCAGCTATGCCTGCCGAAACGTCTACGGCAGGGAGACCGGGCGTCGTAGCCAACATTCGACCGCGGATGCGCTCGACGTCGCCGGCATCGTGCTGCGCGATGGGCGGCGCATCCGCGTGCTCGCGGACTGGCACGGCGATGGCCCGGATGCGGCCTTTCTGCGCACGCTGCGCGACGGCGCGTGCACCTACTTCGATGCGGTGCTGGGGCCGGACTACAACGCCGCGCACCGCGACCACTTCCACTTCGACCGCGGCGCCGCGCGCATCTGTCGCTGACCCACAGAGGAGAGGTCAGATACATTTGTTCCCGATAACTAATGAACCTGAACCATTTCTCACATGGCGCGATGCGAGGCCTGCACGTACGCACTCAACCAGCTGGCTTCGAGGTACGCGAAGCAGGCCCGTGTACCACTCAGCGGCTTAGAGTCGCACCAGCTCGACGCGGCGATTCTTGGCGCGGCCGGCTTCATCGGCGTTGCTGACGAGGGGGCGGTCGGGGCCGAAGCCTTCTGCCTTCAAGCGGGCATCGGAGACGCCACCCTCGATGAGTGCGCGACGCACGCTTTGCGCGCGCTCGATGGAGAGCGTGCGGTTGCGTTCGGCGCTGCCGGTGTCGTCGGTGTGGCCTTCGATCGACAGCGAAAGCGTCGCATCCATGCCGAGCAGCGTCCTGATCTCATTGATGGCGGCTTGGCTGTCCGGCCGTAGGGTCGACTGGTCGGTGTCGAACTGGATGTACAGGGCTACGCGGCCGTCGGCGTCGATGGCGTTTTTCATGGCGCTGGCGTCAAGAAAGCCCAGGGACTGTGCCATCGCGGCCTTCTCAACGACGACGACATAGCCCATCGGTGGGCGCGCGGCGGTGCTGACGAGAATCCAGTATTCGTTTGCGTCGGTGCGAATAAGGTAGGTGTGGTGCTCATAGCCGCTGGTCGGCGGCGCGCTGCGCCAGTTCGGATTGACCTCGCGAAGGCCGCCCACCGCGTCGACGATCGCGCGAGTGAACTGGGTCTCGCTGACCTTGAGGCCGCCCAGTGCCGCGATCGCGTTCTCGTAGTTGCGATGGAATTCAGTGGTCGAATACTCGCGGCTCTTGTCCGGGCTGATCAGCGGGTAGGCGTTGTGATGCAGCCGCCCCTCGACGCTCACCATCGTTTTGCCGGCGAGGAAGTAGTGCTTGGCGAAGTCGACTATCGCTTTGCTCTCTTCCACTTTGCCGACCAGGCCGTCGGGCGCTTTGAAAAACGGGAACGGCGGCAGTGCGGCGGTGGACACCGGAATCCGTTCGACGCTGAAGCCGGCATCGACTGTGGCTTCGGCCGCGGGAGCCGCTGCCACGGTGGTCGCAGGGTCTGGCGCTGGGGCAGGTGAAGCTGCAGGGGCTGCTTCCGCCGCAGCCGGCGTCGGCGTTGCCGTGGTCTGGGGCGCGAGAGTCTGTTCCGGCGCGGGCGTCGGTGTGGTCGGTGCGGGAACGGCTGGCGCGGGCTCGGCGCTTTGTTGGCATGCGGAGGTCAGCAGAACGGTGAGCAGGCCAGCCAGCAGAATGAAGCGTGTCGACGTCGAGGCGCGTGGCATGGGTGTCTCCTGATTGTGACGATCGGCCGCCAGCATACAGGTACAGAAAACCTGTTTTGCCAGAAGCAGCGGGGCGGCGAGTTTCCGCGCCGGCAGAGGTTTTCAAGCCGTTGTGGCCAGCAGAGCTGGGTGATCTGGAACGTCCGCAGGCCGAATGGATCCGGAGTCAGATCTGGCAGCCTGATGGCCAACTTGGCCTGGTGCTCGGCCCGTGCGCGCTCAGAGCGTGTGTAAAAACCCAGACGCCGGAGCGAGGGCGTCGCCCAAGATCAACAGCCGCAGCAACAATGCCGGATGGCAGGCATCGCTGCCGCGACTGCTTGGACGCACTCAGGCTCCAAGACATGGAGGCCTGCGACCACATCGACCACGTGCCGCGCCAGATGCGATTCCGGCGGCCAATCGGGCACCGACGGTGGCAGCAGGTAGTTCGGTAGCGCGATCAATCGGTCGGAATCAGCCTATGCAGACATCCCAGGGGAGGTTGGATCCGGGTCGGGTGCCGGATCGTCCGACAGTCTGACAGGCGGGCGCACCCTTTCATTGCCGAGGATGTCAGATGCTGGGCGCCTCGAATCCGTCGGCAAACATCGGTTTGCTGCATTCATGCACCTGGCGCGGATTGACCAGCACGAAGAACTCGCTGCCCAGCGCCATCTGCGCGACATTCTGGTGCAGGATCGCCCAGCGCCTGACGTCCGGCAGGTAGCGCACATCGAAGTGAAAGGGGTTCTGCACGCCGTTGAAAATGCGCGTCGCGTGAACCTGCGCGCAGGGCGTCGAGTTGAGAAGCGGGTGATCGAGGATCAGGGTTTGGCCGCTGCGGTTGGCCTCGGTGGCGATAGCGCGGAACGCGTTCGGGCTGGGGTCCTGCGAGTAGAGATTGAAGCCAACCCCGACCGGCATGTCGGACGGCGCCGGCGCCATATTCGTCACCCCCCAGTTGCCGGGCCCGCCGGGCGGCACGTAGTAGAACACTCCCACCGGTTGTGGGTTGTAGATGGACATCCCGCCGCTGGTCCAGTTCTGCGTCACCAGAACGATCTTCTCGGGCTGGTTGTTGAGCGCGGCGTTGTCAATGACGCTGGCGAAGCTGGCAAAGATGCTGACGCTGTCGGCGGTGGTGACGTGTCCGATGACGCCAGGCCCCTCCTGCGGACGGAACACGTTGAACGCGCTGCCAATCGGCACCGCTGCGAAGTCCTGGCTGAAGATGCGCCACTGGGGAAACGTATAGAACACGCCGTGCGGACGACTGTAGACGACCCCGCCCGTCGCTGCGCCGGCGTTGAAGTTCGGCGTGGTGAACACGCGTGCTGCCGGATCAACATTGAACGACGGATCGTCAAGCGCGGTGACGTGGGCAACGGTGTTGCCGGAAGCCGCACGGTGCAACAGCGAGACGTCGCCGAATTCGCGTGCGCCGATGTCGATAGCGCTGCCGCTCCTGCGCCGCATGCCGTCGCCATCGAGCTGCGGTATGCCAGCGAATGCCGGCGCCAGCCCGCCAAACGTGGTGTCACCCGCGTCGATCGCCGGCGAGCCGGCGCGCAGCCAGGGGTTCGTGCGCGACAGCAGCAGCGGGTCACTGGTAATCGTCCCAGCGCCGGGGGTGAAGCCTATGCTGGCGCCGCTGTCGAAAATCAGGTTGTGGCTGTTGGTGACAGCGCTGGCGTCGGTAAGACTGACGCCGCGAAAACTGCTGTGAGCGATCAGGTTGTTGACGATGGTGCCGCGCAGGTCCGGCGTGCTGGCGCTCGACCACTTGGAATACTCGATGGCGATGCGGCGATTGACGATGGTGTTGTTGTAGACACGCGCGCTGACCTCGACATTGTCGCCGACCACGCTGATGCCGGCGCCGCTGCCGGTTCGACCGACCAGCACATTGCTCGCTACATCGGCACGCGTCCTGCCCGGCCCCACGCCACCGCCGCCGTCGCCGAGCACGCAGATCTGTCCGAGGGAGAAATCACCGCGGATTTCATTGCCGTACACCCTGGCGGTGATGTCGGCGTCGAATCTGCGGGCCACCGCAATTCCGCACGACGACGAGGAGTTGTCCGGCATGCGCACCCGGTTGAACGCAATAGTGCCGTCGACCGGGCCGCTGCCCGTGGCAGCACCGAGCGTGATTGGTCCCGCAGCCCCGCCACGGCGCTCGAAGCGGTTTTCGCGCACGTCGACCGTCATCGGTCCGCTGCCCATTGAGTCAATGTCGATGCCAAAGGTGGCCGACGGCGCCGTGTTCAGAATCTGGACCCTGCGCACGTTGATTCGGGTGCTGCCGGTGCCCCGATGCGACAGGGAAATCACGCCATCGCGTACCGAGAGATCCTCGATGGTCACCAACGTAGCAGCCGAGCTGGAGAAAATCCCAATGATGTTCGATGCGAACACCGGCCGGAAGCCTGCAGCAGGCCGCAGCGTCACGCTTTGCTGCAGCACAAGCCCGCTCGTGATCGGTGTATTGCTGGCGATCTCGACAACCGCCCCGGCGGGCACCCCGTCCAGGCAGGCCTGCAGGGTGCCATTGCAGGGCGCAGCCCCGGGCCAGACTTGGCCGTGTGCCGCGCCAGAAGCTGCGGCGGCTACAAGCGCCAGAACAGCTAACGCGGCCGGCCGCTGGAGCCGTGATTCAAGGAGGGTTTGCATGAGGTCTGCTCCGCACTGTTGTGTTTGTGGTCCCGTTCCGATCGACCGGATGGGGGTAGCGGGCAGCGGTCTGTAGCTGCAGGCTGATGTGACACGGAGCCGCATTGCGAAACCCGACGCGGTTCGCTTGTTCATAGACGCAGGCCGCTCCGCCGTCGTGGATCAGCACCTGGTGTGAACCCTGTGCAGGCGTATCGAATCGAGCTGCAGTGGTCGATGTGGGCTGCGTTTCCGTCGCCGAATTGGCGACATGGCCTGCGCCGCTGCAGTTCGATGCGCCGCTCGACGCCTTGCTGCGCGGTCATGACGGGCGCCGACGACATCGCGCTCATTGAACGGGTCGATGCGGTGCAGGACATTGAGCCGGTCGCTCTGCACGCGGGCCCGGCCCTGGGCCTCGCCCTTCGTATCCTCGGCCGCGCGTCACCGGGACAGTCGCGCAGGGCAACGGGCAGGACGCGCCCTGGCGCGCGGAGCTGCGACAGGGCGAGAACCTGATCGACGTCGCCAAGGCAGGTACGGCGAGGTGAGCATTGGCGTGCGGCTGCAGCACTATGCGGAGTGGATTGAACGCAGCATGGCGGAGGGCGCGGCGGCAGAGGATTCGCCATAGGCCCGATTTCGGCCCTGCGTGCATTGAATGCGGATACGCCAAGGAATGCGCCGCGGCGCCCCTGTGCATCGAGGGACTCGCATGCAGCGCGTTCTGCGAGCCCGTAAACGCGAAAGGGCCGCATCTTTCGATGCGGCCCTCTGCGTGCCTGATGGCGTCCCCACGGGGATTCGAACCCCGGTCGCCTCCGTGAAAGGGAGGTGTCCTAGGCCTCTAGACGATGGGGACTAGAAAAGTGGTGGAGCCAGCCGGGATCGAACCGGCGACCTCTACAATGCCATTGTAGCGCTCTCCCAGCTGAGCTATGGCCCCACGTGCTGGAAAGACGACCATATTAGAGGGCGTTATTGGAGTCGTCAAGCCTCTGGCGCGCAGGAACAATCGAAAATCCCGCATGGATTGGACGCGGCTCAGGCCGCCGAACTCACCGGCTCGCCGGCGGCGTCGCGCAGGCTGAAACGGCCGTGCCCGCGCTCGCCCAAGTACTCCAACCAGCGTCCCAGGAAACTGTTCATGCGCAGACGTTGATCGGCCAGCGCGCGGGCGCTGCCGCGCAGGCCCAGCAGATCCTGCCAGCGCTGGCTGACTTCGCAATGGGTGGCCTCGGCCAGACGCGCATCGGTGTACACGCGCAGCATGGCGGACGGATCCGGACGCCCACTCAGCGGGTCGATCACCGTGTAGCTCAGGCGCAGTTCGATGGTGTAGGCGTGCTGTTCGATCAGCTCCACCTGCAGGTCCAGGCCGTCGCCCACCGTGGACCGGTACACGCCCGGCTTCAGCCCGCTCAGGGGGAACAGCTGCATCAGCCGCCAGTAGTTGTCGGCATAGCGATCCATCAGCTGGCCGAGGCGGTCGGGCAGCGCGGAAACAGGCAGGACGGACAGTCTGGACATGGGCCCGAGACTAGCATGTGCCCTGCCCCGCCCTGTGTGCATTTGCAGACGATTTCGCCAGCCTTTTCAGTAGAGCTGGCGCTCGATGCCGAGAGTCGACATCACCTTGCTGGCGATCTCTTCGATCGAGGTGTGGGTGGTGCTGAGCATAGGCAGGTTTTCGTCCCGGAACAGGGCCTCGGCCTGTGCGACCTCGCTGCGGCAGGTCTCAATCTTGGCGTAGCGGCTGCCGGGTCGGCGCGCTTCACGCACCTGGCGCAGGCGCTCGGGGTCGATGGTCAGCGCGAACAGCTTGCCGCGATAGGCACGCAGGCGCTTGGGCAGCTCCCTGCCCTCCAGATCTTCCTCGGTCAGCGGGTAGTTGGCGGCGCGCACGCCGAAGTGCAGGGCCAGATACAGGCAGGTGGGTGTCTTGCCGGAGCGCGAAACGCCCACCAGGATCAGGTCGGCGTCGTCGTAGCGCACGTCGATGCCGTCATCGTGGGTCAGCGCGTAATTGGTGGCGTTGATGCGCGCCTCGTAGGCGTCATAATTCACCACCGCGTGGGCCTTGTTCACCCGCGGCTGTCGGGGTTGCCCCAGCTCGGATTCCAGCGGGCTGATGAAGGGCCGGAACACGTCGAGGATCAGCGCACCGCTCTCGGCAATGATGTCGGTGAGCGTGCCGTCGACCACGGTGTTGACCACGATCGGGCGCTGCCCGCACTGGGCGCCGCGGGCGCGGATGCGCTCGGCCGCGAGCTGGGCCTTGTCGTAGGTGTCGACGAAGGGAATACGCTGGGTCTCGAAGGCCACGCCTTCGAACTGGGTGAGCAGTGCGTGGCCGATGGTTTCGGCGGTGATGCCGGTGCCGTCGGAGATGAAGAACACCGGACGCTGCTGGCTCATGCGCTATCTCTCTGATTTCATAGGTCTATGCCGGACTGGACTGGAATTGGCCTTGTGCCGTCCCGGCGCGCCCAGCATCATACGCGGCCTCGGCTGCGGCGCTGCAGCAATTGATGCCGATCACGCTTTCGTCCCTCTACAGGAGCCTCCCCTTGAACGCGCACGTGCTGTGGCTGCATGAGCTTCGCCTGTCCGATCTCGCCCAGGTGGGCGGCAAGAACGCCTCGCTCGGAGAAATGATTGGCCACCTGAGCGGCCTCGGCGTGTCGGTGCCCGGCGGCTTCGCCACTACGGCGTCGGCCTTCCAGGAGTTCATCGAGGAAAACCAGCTGGCCGAACGTATTCAGGCAAAGCTGGCCTCGTTCGACGTGGAGGACGTCGACACGCTGGCGGCAGCCGGCAGGGAAATCCGTGGCTGGGTGATGGATGCGCCGCTGCCCAAGCTTCTGGACGAGTCCGTGCGTGCCGCCTACGGCCGGTTGTGCGATGAGGCGGGCGCTGCCGAGGTGCCCGTGGCCGTGCGCTCGTCAGCCACCGCTGAAGACCTGCCCGACGCCAGCTTCGCGGGCCAGCAGGAGACCTATCTGAATGTGGTCGGCGTTGATGCAGTGGTGAGCCGGGTGAAGGAGGTGTTCGCCAGCCTCTACAACGACCGCGCCATTGCTTACCGCGTGCATCACGGCTTCAAGCACGAGGACGTGTTCCTGTCCGCAGGCGTGCAGCTGATGGTGCGCTCGGATATCGGCGCCTCCGGCGTGCTGTTCACGCTCGACACCGAAAGCGGCTTCCGCGATGCGGTGTTCATCACGTCCAGCTATGGCCTGGGCGAGATGGTCGTGCAGGGTGCGGTGAACCCGGACGAGTTCTATGTCTACAAGCCCACCCTGCGCGCCGGCAAGCCGGCCGTGCTGCGGCGCCAGATCGGCGCCAAGCAGCAGCGCATGGTGTATTCGGACCAGCCGGGCGAGCGCGTGCGCATCGAGGCCACACCAGATGCCCTGCGTCGCAGTTTCTCGATTACCGACGCCGACGTCGAAGAGCTCTCGCGCCAGGCGCTGACCATCGAGCAGCACTACGGTCGCCCGATGGACATCGAGTGGGCCAAGGACGGCAACACCGGCAAGCTCTACATTGTGCAGGCCCGGCCCGAGACGGTGAAGTCGCGTACCCGCGCCACCCAGATCGAGCGCTTCCACCTGTCTGGACGCTCAACCGTCCTTGCCGAGGGGCGTTCCATCGGCCACAAGATCGGGTCTGGCGTGGCCAAGGTGATCCGCTCGCTGAAGGACATGAACCGGGTCGAGCCCGGCGACGTGCTGGTCGCCGACATGACCGACCCCGACTGGGAGCCGGTGATGAAGCGCGCCTCCGCCATCGTCACCAACCGCGGTGGACGCACCTGTCATGCCGCGATCATCGCGCGTGAGCTGGGTGTACCGGCGGTGGTCGGCTGCGGCGACGCGCTGGATCGCATCCCCGATGGCGCCTCCGTCACCGTGAGCTGTGCAGAGGGTGATACCGGCCTAATCTACGAAGGCGAACTGGCCTTCGAGCGCATCGTCACCGATCTGGAAAACATGCCCCCTGCCCCGCTCAAGATCATGATGAACGTGGGCAACCCCGAGCGCGCCTTCGACTTTGCCCAGCTGCCGCATCAGGGCATTGGCCTCGCGCGGCTTGAGTTTGTGATCGCGCGGCAGATCGGCGTGCATCCGAAGGCGCTGCTGGAGTACTCGAAGCAGCCGGCCGACATCAAGGCCAAGATCGACGAGCTCTCGGCCGGCTACGCCGACCCGGTGAGCTTCTACGTCGAGCGTCTGGCCGAAGGCATCGCCACCTTGACAGCCGCCTTCGCGCCGCACCCGGTCATCGTGCGCCTGTCGGACTTCAAGTCGAACGAGTATGCCAACCTGATCGGCGGCACCCAATACGAGCCGCACGAAGAGAACCCGATGATCGGCTTCCGCGGCGCCAGCCGCTATGTCGATCCGAGCTTCCGCGACTGCTTCGCGCTGGAGTGTCGGGCCATGAAGAAGGTCCGCGACGAGATGGGCCTGACCAATGCCTGGGTCATGATCCCCTTCGTGCGCACCCTGGACGAGGGCCGCCGCGTGATCGATGTGCTGGCGGAGAACGGCCTCAAGCGCGGCGAAAACGGGCTCAAGATCATCATGATGTGCGAGCTGCCCTCGAACGCGCTGCTGGCCGAAGAGTTCCTCGAACTGTTCGACGGCTTCTCGATCGGCTCGAACGACCTCACCCAGCTTACGCTTGGGCTGGACCGCGACTCCGGCGTGGTGGCGCATCTGTTCGATGAGCGCGATCCGGCGGTGAAGAAGCTGCTGTCGATGGCCATCAGGACCGCGCGCGCCAAGGGCAAGTACATCGGCATCTGCGGGCAGGGTCCCTCGGATCATCCGGACCTTGCGGAGTGGCTGCTGGATCAGGGCATCGAGTCGGTGTCGCTGAATCCCGACACCGTGGTCGATACCTGGCTGCGGTTGGCGAAGCATAAGGGCGCCTGATGGCGCCCTCGGGATTTGGGATTCGGGATTCGGGATTCGAAAGAGCGGGCTGCGGCGCGCCTGACTGGTATGGGGGCCGCGACAGGGCGGCTCGTAAAAGCCGAGGGCCCGCATCAGCGGGCCCTCGGAGCTGAGTCGGATCAGAGCGAACCGGATGGGACGAAGCGAACCACTGCTTCGAATCCCGAATCCCGAATCTCCAATCCCGGCTCTTACCAATCCCGGATCTCAAGCCACCCTGTAATTCGCTGGCCCCAGCAGATCGATCCCGCACTCCAGCTGCTCGAGCCAAGACAGGAAGCCGTCAATCGCGGCGCCCTTCATCGGCAGGCCGTGCTGGGGCACGATCATCGCCGGATCGAGTTTGCGCACCATGCCGGCCCACAGCCGGCAGACGCGGTTGCCGGCCATGTAGCGGCGGTGGAAGCCTTCCATCCTGCCGACCATCTGGCTGAAGTCTTCGTAGGCCGCGTAGGGCGTGCCCGCGGACACCATCGAGGAGCCGACGTCGCCCGAGAACAGGATGCGACTGACGGGATCCCAGAAGCTCAGGTTGCCGACCGAGTGCAGGAAGTGCGCTGGCAGGGCGCGGATGTGGCTGCCGCCCATGGGGATCTCCATGCCCTCGTCCGGCACCAGCAGGTAGCGGTCGCCGCCTGCGCCCTTCTGGTAGTGCGGCACGCTGTGTGGAATGAAGCGCCCCCACAGCTTGGAGCAGACGATGGTGCAGTCGCTGTACATCAGCCAGCGATCCACCGAGCCGATGATGTCCGGGTCCTGGTGGCTGGCAAGGATGTAGGTGAGATCGCGGGTCTGCACGTAGCGCGACACCGCCATGTTGAGCGGGGTGTAGAGCAAGGCCCCGCCCGGATCGATCAGGGCCGAATGGCTGCCGTGCACCACCAGGAACTGGTTGGCCTGTACGCCGTCGTCGCCGCGCACCAGGTCCGGGAAGACGATGCACTTGTGCTCGCCTGAGTTGAAGAGTTCGACGGCCATAGGTGGCTCCGCTGCGGATCAGGCGCGGAGTCTAGGCAAGCGCGTGCGGCGGAACTTGATCAAGCGCAATCGGTGCAGCTGGGCGTGCGAGAAAGCGGATGGCGGTCACGCTGCAGCGTATGGCGCATAGCGCACAGCGCATGGCGCGATCTCAGAACGCGTGAGAACCCAGACGCCATCGCGAGGGGGTCGCTGGGCGTTCGTGGCTGGGCGCGCTACGCGAATTCCAGGGAGTTTGGCGGGCCAAATGACCACAGTATTCGCGTAGCGCACCGCCGCCACGGGCGTCCAGCGGCGGCCTCAGCAGGCAGATGGTTTTGTCACAGCCTCTCAATCCTCGATGAAGCGCACCCGCCGGGTGATCCCACAGGCGAGCTCATAGCTGAGCGTGCCGGCGGCTTCCGCCACACGCTCCACCGCCAGCCCGCGCCCCCAGGCGATCACCGGCGTACCGACGTCCGCCTCGGGCAGGCCATCGAGATCAACCGCCATCAGGTCCATCGACACTCGGCCCAGGCTCCGGGTGATGACGTCGCCCACCAGCACCGGCGTGCCGCTGCCCGCGTGGCGCGGGTAGCCGTCGCCGTAACCGATCGCAGCGATGCCGATCCGCATCGGGCGCTCTGCAACAAAGGTGCCGCCGTACCCGACCGCGGCGCCGGCCTCGATCCGCTTCACCGAAATCAGCCGGGTCGACAGCGTCATGGCCGGTTCCAGGCCCAGATCCGGCCCGCTCCTGCCCTCCACGGCTGAGAGCCCGTAGAGCGCGCCCCCTGGGCGCACCCAGTGGCGGTGCGCCTGCGGCCAGCCGAGCACGCCCGCCGAGTTGGAAAGCGAGTGCTCGCCCGCCAGGCCCGCGGTGGCGGCGTCGAAGCGGCGGATCTGCTCGGGCGTGGCCGGGCTGTCGAACTCGTCGGAGCGGGCGAAGTGGCTCATCAGCACGATGTCAGGATCGACCGTGGGCAGCGCGCGCAGGCGGGCATGCACCTCGCCCGCGTCTTCGGCCGCAAAACCCAGCCGGTGCATGCCGGTGTCGAGCTTCAGCCAGACCCGCAGCGGGCTCTGGCCGCTGTCCGCGGCCAGCAGCTCCAGCTGGCTGGGGTGGTGGATCACGGCGTCCACCTGCAGGCGGCGCAGCAGGCCGATGTCGTCGGGCTCGTCCGGGCCCGACAGCAGCACGATCCGCTGCGAGAGCCCCGCCGCGCGCAGGCGCTCGGCATCGGCGAGCGCCGCCACGCCGAAGGCATCGGCACCCTGCAGTGCGCGCGCCACCCGCTCCAATCCATGCCCGTAACCATCGGCCTTGACCACGGCCATGACCCGGCTGCCCGGTGCCTGCCGGCGGATCTGCTGAAGGTTATGGCGGAGCGCGTCGGTGTGAACGGTGGCCGAGGTTGCCCGGCTCACTCGAAGCTCCCCGCGTAGCCTCCGGATGCGAGGTTGTCGAAGCGCGTGTATTTGCCGTGGAAGGCCAGCTTGACCGTGCCGGTGGGGCCGTGGCGATGTTTGCCTATGATGATCTCGGCGACGCCCTTTTCGCCGGATTCCGGGTTGTAGTACTCGTCGCGGTAGATGAAAACGATCATGTCTGCGTCCTGCTCGATGGCGCCCGACTCACGCAGGTCAGCCATCACGGGGCGCTTGTCGGTGCGACTTTCCAGCGAGCGGTTCAACTGCGAGAGCGCGATCACGGGCACGTTCAGCTCCTTGGCGAGAGCTTTCAGGCTGCGCGAGATTTCTGAAATTTCGGTGGCGCGGTTCTCGCGATTGCCTGGCACCTGCATCAGCTGCAGGTAGTCGATCACGATCAGGCCGAGGCCGTGCTCGCGCGCCAGTCGACGGCAGCGCGCACGCAGTTCAGTCGGCGACAGCGCCGGCGTGTCGTCGATGAAGATCTTGGCCTCGGACAGCATGGTGATCGCGTGCGTCACCCGGCTCCAGTCCTCGTCTTCGAGTTGGCCAGTGCGTAGCGACTGCTGGTTGACGCGGCCCAGCGAGGAGATCAGACGAAAGGCCAGCTGCGAGGCCGACATTTCCATCGAAAACACCGCCGCCGGCTTCTTGGTCTTGAGTGCGGCGTATTCGGCGACGTTGAGCGCGAATGAGGTCTTGCCCATGGCCGGACGGGCGGCGAGGATGATGAGGTCCGAGGGTTGCAGGCCGGCGGTGTGCTCGTCGAAGTCGATGAAGCCGCTGGGCAGGCCGGTTATCTTGCCCTGGTTCTGGTACCGCTCCTGCAGCAGGCGAAAGGCGTCCTTAACGGCCGCACGCATGCTCTGGAAACCCTGACGTCCGCGACTGCCGGCTTCGGCGATGCGGAACACCTGCTGCTCGGCGACTTCCAGCAGTTCCCGCGCGGGTCTGCCCTCGGGCTGATAGCCGTCGTTGGCGATATTGGTGCCGATGTCGATCAACTGCCGCAGCACCGACTTCTCGCGCACGATTTCCGCGTAGGCCGCGATGTTGGCGGCGCTCGGCGTGGTGCTGGCAAGTTCAACGATGTAGGCGCCGCCGCCGATCAGCTCGCTCTCGCCCTGGCTGTCGAACCACTCGCCCAGGGTCACCGCATCGCAGGGCTGCCCTTTCTCGGCAAGCTGGCCAATCGCACGAAAGATCAGCTGGTGATCGCGTCGGTAGAAGTCTTCTTCGGTGAGTTTGTCTGCAACCTTGTCCCAAGCCTCGCCCGAGAGCATCAGGCCGCCAAGCACCGCCTGTTCGGCGTCCACCGAGTGCGGCGGCACCCGCAGGCCATCCATGCGTTCGTCATGCGAGGGAAAACTGCGATCAGGCTTGCGCCCGGGAAAAGCTGCGGCCATGGGCTTTGGGTGCTCTGCGGCGAGTGCGCTCGAAATGCGCAGCGCGCGGACCGAGGATCATACGGAAGCCCGGGTCGACGCCGTTGCGCATAAGACTGTGGATAAGCTGGGCACATCTCAGGGACTGAGACAGGGCCTGGCTTTGGCTCGGTGCGCCGAGTGCGGACCGCCCCAACGAAGACGGGCGCCTCGCGGCGCCCGTCTCGAATCACGCGATGGCGTCGGGCCTTATCAGGCTTCCGGCACCACGATGACCTTGATCGTCGCTTCGATGTCGGCGTGCAGGTGCACGACCAGCTCGAACTCGCCAACGCGGCGGATCGGGCCTTCGCCCATCACCACTTCGCTCTTCTCCAGCGGCAGGCCGGCAGCGGTGAACGCCTCGGCGATATCGCGGGGGCCAACCGAGCCGTACAGCTTGCCTTCGGTCGACGCATTGGCGGCGATGGTGACGCTGGCGCCTTCAAGGCGATCGCGACGACCTTCGGCACCGGCCGCAAGCTCACGGGCGCGGGCTTCATACTCGGCGCGACGCGCCTCGAACTCAGCCACGTTGGCGAGGGTTGCCGGCACGGCCTTGCCCTGCGGGACAAGGAAGTTGCGGCCGTAACCCGGCTTCACGCTGACCTGGTCGCCCAGGTTGCCGAGGTTGGTGACTTTCTGCAGCAGAACAAGCTTCATTTCGTGCTCCTGATCGTTAGCGCCGGCCGAAGCTAGCGCAGCCCATGGGCTGTCCGATGGATGGGTGAGCGCTGCGTGCCGACACGGCTACGCATTCAGCTCAATCAGTGGTTATCGCAGTACGGGATCAGGGCGAGGAAACGCGCGCGCTTGATCGCGGACGCCAGCTGGCGCTGGTACTTCGCCTTGGTGCCCGTGATGCGCGAGGGCACGATCTTGCCGGTCTCGGTGATGTACTGGCGGAGGGTGTTGAGATCCATGTAGTCGATCTCGGTGATGCCCTCGGCGGTGAATTTGCAGAACTTGCGACGACGGAAGAACTTGGACATTTCAGTAGGCTCCGGACTTAGACGGCTTCTTCGCTGGAGCGCTCGGCGCCCACGGACTCACCCTCGGAATCGTCATCACGACGACGACGCTCGGGCTTCTCGTCCTTGCTCTTCAGGATCAGCGAGGCCTCGGTGACGGGGCCATCGCGACCGATCACGATGTGGCGCAGCACGGCGTCGTTGAAGCGGAAGCCGGCGTTCAGTTCGTCGAGCACGCCCTGCGAGATCTCGACGTTCATCAGCACGTAGTGGGCCTTGACCAGGTTCTCGATCGGATAGGCCAGCTGGCGGCGGCCCCAGTCTTCGAGGCGGTGGATGGCGCCCTTGTCGTTTTCGATGAGCGTCTTGTAACGCTCGATCATCGCGGGGACCTGTTCACTCTGATCCGGATGGACCATGAACACGATTTCGTAATGACGCATGGATGACTCCTCGTGGATGACGCTCCGGCCGCTGCCGGCGCGAAAGCCTCCCGCCGGCGGCGGTGAGGCAAGGTTGCCCACGCAAGGCGCAGGCAAGCCGCGAAGAATAGCTGAGGCGTCCAGCCATCGCAAGCAAGCGGGCTGGGAGATCTCACCCGGCGACAGATACGATCAGAGCCGCGACGGAAGAGGTGATGGGCTTGACGGGCTGTCTTCCGGCGCTTTCGAGCTCGCCCGCGTGCAGTGACGGCGACGGCTGTAGCGCCGCGCGCCTGCGTTCCAGAACCTATGCGGTTGTGAAACTCTCGCCGCAGCCGCAGGCAGCCGCAGCCTGTGGGTTGCGAAAGGCGAACTGCTGGTTCAGACCTTGACGGACAAAGTCGATTTCGGTGCCGTCGACCAGCGGCAGGCTGTTCGCGTCGATCACCACCTTGACGCCATCCTGCTCGACCACGGTGTCGTCCGCTGCAATCTGGCGGGCCACATCCACCGTGTAGCCCCAGCCAGAGCAACCAGTGCGCTTGACGCCAAACCGAAGCCCGAGGCTGCCGGGTTCACGCCCCATGAACTGACGGACGCGCTCGACAGCGGCGGCGGTGAGGTGAATTGCCATGAGGTGATTCCTTATCAGTTGAAGCAAGTCAACGCTTGCCCATCGCCCGCAGGACCTTCGCTATGATTGCGGGCTGGCTGCAAGCTTGCAAACCCGATCTCAAGCGACATTCAAGAGGAAGTCATGACGGTGCTCAGCGTGGTGGATGCCCTGAAGGGCGAGGAATTTGTCGGCCAAGAGGTCAGCGTACGCGGTTGGGTGCGCACGCGTCGCGACTCCAAGGCCGGGCTGAGCTTCGTCAATGTGTCTGACGGCAGCTGCTTTGACCCCATTCAAGTGGTGGCTCCGGCCGAGCTTTCCAACTACGAGAGCGAAGTCAAGCATTTGACTGCCGGCTGTGCGGTGATCGCGACCGGTGAGCTGGTGGCCTCCGCGGGCCAGGGCCAGCGCTTCGAGATCAAAGCCCGCCAGATGGAGGTGGTCGGTTGGGTGGAAGACCCCGAGACTTACCCGATCCAGCCCAAGCCGCATTCGCTGGAGTTCTTGCGCGAGGTCGCCCACCTGCGGCCGCGCACCAATCTGTTCGGCGCGGTCACCCGCATTCGCCACTGCCTGGCGCAAGCGGTGCACCGATTCTTCCATGAGAACGGCTTCTACTGGATCAACACGCCGATCATCACGACCTCTGACGCCGAAGGCGCGGGTCAGATGTTCCGGGTGTCGACGCTTGATCTGGCCAACCTGCCCCGCACCGACAAGGGCGCGATCGACTTCGACCGCGACTTCTTTGGCAAGGAGGCCTTCCTGACGGTCTCGGGCCAGCTGAATGTCGAGGCCTATTGCCTGGCGCTCAGCAAGGTCTACACCTTCGGCCCCACCTTCCGCGCCGAGAACTCGAACACCACCCGTCATCTGGCGGAGTTCTGGATGATCGAGCCGGAGATCGCCTTCGCCGACCTGAACGACAACGCGAACCTCGCCGAAGCCTTCCTGAAGTACCTGTTCAAAGCGGTGCTGAACGAGCGCGGTGACGATATGGCCTTCATCGCCGAGCGCGTCGAGAAGACCGCGATCGGCCGTCTGCAGTCCTTCATCGATGCTCCCTTCGAACGTATCGATTACAGCGAGGCCATCGAGCTGTTGCAGAAGTCCGGCCGCCGCTTCGACTTCCCCGTTGAGTGGGGCCTCGACCTGCAGACCGAACACGAGCGCTGGCTGACCGAGGAGCACGTAGGCCGTCCGGTGGTGGTAATGAACTACCCCGAGCACTTCAAGGCGTTCTACATGCGCCTGAATGACGACGGCAAGACCGTAGCCGCCATGGATGTGCTGGCTCCCGGCATCGGCGAGATCATTGGCGGCAGCCAGCGCGAGGAGCGTCTGGACGTGCTGGATCGGCGCATGGCGCAGTTCGGCCTCGATCCTGAGCACTACCAGTGGTATCGAGACTTCCGCCGCTATGGCACGGTGCCGCACGCCGGTTTCGGCCTCGGCTTCGAGCGTCTCGTCGTCTACACCTGCGGATTGAGCAACATCCGCGACGCTATCCCCTACCCTCGCGCGCCCGGCAGCGCGGAGTTCTGAAAACCCCGGCGCGGATACAGCCCCACCGCGCGAGCACCCTCGTGGAGAGATCGACATGGGCGTCATGGCCATGTTCATGCTGTTGCTGGCGGTTGGTGTCGGCTTGTCCGGCGCCACCGGCTATCTGATTTTTGGCCCACTGGCCTATCGACATCTGCAGGATCGCAAGGCCGCCGTGGGCTCACACGCTTTTGCGCCCAGCTACCTGGCCTATCTGTTGCGCGGCGGTTTTCGCGCCCGCGACGACCGCAACCTGAATGGGCTGGCGACGCCTGCGCAGGTATTGCTGTATTTCGCGATCGTCGGCAGCGTGTCCGCCGTGCTGCTGCTGTTCTTCCTCTGACTCGGGAGAGCCCCATGCAAGACGAAGAACGCATCGTCGGAACCCAGTGGTGGGTGGCCAGCCTCGGCAAGACGCTGATCTGGGCCCGTCTGCACGTGCTCGACTCCGGTCTGACCAGGGTCTTCGACTGTGACGGCCGCACCCAACCCTATGACAGCGAAGACTCCGCGCGCACAGCTTTGCTGGATGCCGAATTCCGAGCTTGGGATGGCCTCGACGATGAGGACGCCGCCGGCCTTGGTTTTACCCTGGACGCAGTGCAGCCGCCACAGGCTGAAACCGACGAAGCGCTGCGCGAGCTGATGGTGCAGACCCTCGGACGACACTGAGAGCATGTGAGAACCAGCCGCCTGCTGGGGACGCCGCTGGACGGCTTCGAACTGGCCTGTGGATCGTGCATGCGCCTTGAGACGGAGCGCAGACACGGCCTGCGCCTAGCCCAGCTGTGCCGGGCGCGGGCGCGTGACTAGTCGTGCACCCATTGTCCGTCGATCAGGGAAACCGTTTTCGGCTCCCGCTCCCACAGTTCGACGCCGTCATCGCGCCAGTGACGGCTGATGCGCGTGTAGGCGACGGTTTGTGCGTCGATCCAGCGGGTGTCTTCCGGCCCCCAATCCATGTCGTAGCCACCCAGCTCCCAGACCAGCGGCGCACCCGTGGGGCTGACCTGGTGAATGGCAATCCGGTTGGGGAAGAACCCGGCCTCGAGATCCATGCTCGACGACAGCAGCCAGCGCCCGTCAGGCGAAAACACGGGCGGGCTATCGAGGCGCTCCTGCTGGCCGCTTTCGATATTGATAAGCGAGTAGTACCCGCCTTCAAGGTAGCCCTGCATGAGCAACACGAAGGGATGACCGGGCGTAGTGCCAAGAAACTCGGTGGATCCCCATCCCTCCCCAGGCTCGGGATTGTCCTCGAAGACCAGCGGCTCTCCGCCGCCAATCCGCACAGTCAACACCGCGCCTTCGCGGCTCGCGATCTCGGGATGCCTGGCCAGATAGTAGGCTTCGTCGCGCGCGCCCTCCTCCGCGCCGTCGGGCTCGTGCTCGGCTGTCGATTCGTAGTGCCCGGGCGGGCCCGCGTCCGGATCGGACGAGCAGGCCACCAGCCACAGGGAGGCGGTCAGAGCCACAGCCAGGGTCGAGTTCAGCGCCGGATTCATGGGCATGGAGCTCTTTGAAGCGACCGGACGGGCGCCGGACGGCACCCGTCCAGCCACGTGTGCGGCTCAGAGATCGCGGGCCACACGGAAGCCCAGACGGGCGTTGGTGGTCGTCGGCGAAGCAGTGAGGCGGAAGGCGGAGCGCGCCTGGTCGGGCGAACTCGCCCATGAGCCACCGCGGATGACCCGACGGTTGCAGCCCGGATTGACCCAAGCACTGCCGTCGGTGGGTGCGCGCTGGTAGTTGTCATGCCAGCAGTCCTCCACCCACTCCGACACGTTGCCTGCCATATCGTGCAGACCAAAGCGGTTTGCTTCGTAGCTGCGTACCGGGGCCGGCCCCCAGAATCCGTCCGAGTAGTTCGAGAACGCGTTGACCCAGTTGCGGCGGGAGTCGCTGCGATCGCCGTCGCCGGTCAGGTTTCCAACCAGCCGGGTCGGATTGCCTTCGCCCCACGGATAGCGCGTCTGGGTGCCCGCACGCAGTGCGTACTCGAATTCCGCCTCCGAGGGCAGGCGGTAGTTCTTGCCTGCCTCACGCGACAGCCAGTCCGTATAGGCCTTGGCATCCACCCAGGACACATGGATCACGGGCAGGTCATTGCCCGCCGGCCGCCCCGCATGATCGCTCTGCCACGTCACACCGCTGCGCGACACCATGCTGCCGCTGCGCTCGTCGTAGATCGTGGAGCTGCCGTTCTGGTTGGCGCTGGGAACGTAGCCGGTGGCCTGAATGAACGCGCGGTACTGGCCTACCGTGGTTTCCGTGCGGGCCATCGCCATGCCGCGCGCCAGGGTGATGTTCAGTCTAGGCCCCTCGTTGGTTTTGCGTTCGGGCTCATTCTCCGGCGAGCCCATCTGGAAGCTGCCCAGCGGAATCACCACCAGCTCCGGTCCGCTACCGCCGCCGCGCAGCGGATCGCTCACGGCTTGTCCGGGCCGCAACGAGGCGTAGGCCCGCGCGGATTCGATGCGGCTGCGCAGGGCCTCGATCCCCTCGGCACCGGCAGCGTCGGATTCCAGCGCCGCCAGCGCCTGCTGCGCGGCTTCGACGTTGCCGGCTTCCACGGCGCTGTTGGCCTGCGCGATGAGTTCGTTGGCGCGGGTCTGCCGTAACTCAACGATGCGCGTGCTGGCGTCCTGCACGCTGGCAGAGCCGGGCGCCACGCGGCTGGCGTCGGCCAGCATCCGCTGGGAGTCATCGAAATTGCCCGTCTCGGCGGCACGGGAAGCCTGGGTGACCAGCTGGGCCTCGATCCGCGTGAGACCTTCCTGGGCGCCGGTATTGGCTGGGTCGGCGCGCAGGATCTGCCGGTAGATCTCGGCCGCGTTGCTGCCCTCCGGGCTGACCAGCTGACCGGCATCCGCGAGCCGCTGTGCCTCGGCCAGCAGCGCAGCCACCTCGCGTCCCGAATCCAGCTTGGCCCTGAGGCTGGCCAACTCCGGGCTATCCGGGCGCAGCCGCGCCACCACGCCCACGATGCGGCCGGACTCGTTGAAGCGCGCCTGCGCGAAAGCCTGTTCACCACGTTGAAGCAGCTGCTCGACGACGCTGTCGATCCCCGCCTGTGCAAGCGGATTCTCCGGCTCGTTCTGCAGGATCAGGGTGTAGAGCGCCAGTGCGCTGTTCTCGCCCTGGTCCAGACGCCCCGCAGCCAGCGCCTGCTCCGCACGCGCCAGTGCCTCGGTCACGTTGAAGTTGGGCAGCGGCGTGAACTCCGGTGACCATTCCGCCTGCCCAGCCGTTGAATCCATCAGCCGCCTCGGTGCAGCGGGCGTGTCGGCGCGATCCTCGGCGACTGCGGGCTCCGAGGGGGCTGCTGTCGAAGCCGCCTCCTCCTGCTTGCCGCAACCTCCCACCAGCAGCGCCGAAAACACGGCCACTGCCACCCCCCTGAAAACGCGATTTGCCACTCTGCCTCCTCCCCGCCCCTGCGGGAGTGATTCGATCGGATCCCCATCGCCATGCAAGAACGGCATCGCAGTGTCGTGCCGAGCCGCTGCCCTGATGCTGGCGCGCGGCGGCGGGATGGGGGATGTTCGGAGGGCTCCATGGCTGACCCATCAGCCGGTGCTCCGTCCGTGCGTGTCCGCTTGATCGCGGATCTTGGCGCAACTCACGATAGTGCGCCGGCATCGGCGCTTCGGATCGTGACCCAGTTCAAAGCTGCGCTGCGATCTGGGCTATGGTTCGCGCCCCAGGCCCGAGAATCGGGCTGATCACGCGAGCAGGATCGACCCGATGCAATGGATCACCACGGCCGAAGATGCGCATCAGCTGGCGGACTGGAGCCGTGCTCCGGCAGTCGCCATGGACACCGAGTTCATGCGCGAGAAAACCTATTTTCCCGAGCTCGCGCTGGTGCAGCTGGGCCGTCCGGGCGAGGTCTTGCTGCTGGATGCGCCCGCGCTGGGCGCCCATCCTGCCCTGATCGGGCTCCTGCGATCGCCGACGCTGAAGGTGATGCACAGCGCCAGTGAGGACCTTCAGGCCCTGCTGCACGCCTGCGGAGAGCTGCCGCGCCCGCTGTTCGATACCCAGATCGCCGCTGGCCTCGCCGGCATGGATCCCGGGCTTTCGTATCAGAAACTCGTGGAACAGCTGTGCGGCACCCTTCTGGAAAAGGGCGAAACGCGTTCGGACTGGCTGCGGCGGCCACTCTCGCAGGCGCAGCTCAACTATGCCGCCGACGACGTGCGCTATTTGTTGGACCCCTGGCAGCAATTGGAAGAGCGCTTGCGCACGCTGGGCCGCATGGAGTGGCTTCAGGAAGACTGCGAGCGTCTGCTGGAAAGCGCGGATGCAGCGGAAGATCCGCAGCCGCATCTCGCGATGCGCCCAGCCCAAGGCCTCCCACGCGAGGCGCAGGCGCGGCTGCGTCGACTGCTGCTGTGGCGTGCCGAGCGCGCGCGCAGCGGCAACCGACCGCGCAATTGGGTGCTGGACGCCGGGCTGGCGCTTGATCTGGCGCAGCGCGACGGCTTGACGCGAGCAGAGTTCGAGACCCTGCTCGACCGCAATCCCAAATCGCCGCGCAAGCGCCGCGATGAGCTGTTCGACGCGCTGCAGCTGCCGTTGACCGCGCAGGAGCTGGACATTCCGCTGGCCCAGCTGCCGGACCCGTCCGAGCGCGAGGGCTTGAAGCGCCTGCAGGCGGCGGTCGCCGCACGCGCCGCAGTGCTGCAGCTGTCGGAATCCACACTCGCCTCCCGCAAGCACTTGGAGACGCTGTTGCGCGAAGGCCGCTGGAGCCGCGTGCTGCAGGGCTGGCGGCGGGGACTGCTGGCGGAGACGCTGCTGCCGCTGTTGCCCGGCCCGCAGCGTGAAGCGGCCGCCGCGCAGCCTTGAGATGATCTGGAAGACCATTCGACTTGACTGGTCGCCCTTGGGCTACGCGGTTCCGGCATGCGCGGTTTTTCATCCACCCCGCGCCGGTTCAGGGCCTTGGCAGCCTGCAGGGCAGCATCTATGATGCAGGCTCGTGGGGCGGTAGCTCAGCTGGGAGAGCGCTGCGTTCGCAATGCAGAGGTCGGGAGTTCGATCCTCCTCCGCTCCACCAACCCCTGAAGAACCGGCCTCCAAGGCCGGTTTTTTGTTGCCTGAAATCTGGTGTTTGCGCAGGCGTTTGGGCGATGCCGCGGGCGCACCGAATCACGTCGACTGCCCGCGACGTGCATCCGCATCGAGGTTCTCCAGGTATTCGCGCCAGCGATCACTGCGGCATGCCCGCAACCTTTGGCGACTGCGCCAGGCGCCGTATTCCAAAGAGAACATCGACGCCCACCCGGGCTTTACCTCACTATTGACCCGTCCCTATGGCCTTGAGGAAAGACCCATGAATTCCAGCTCACTCGGTCGAACGGCGCTGTGCGGCTTCATCGCTGGCGCGCTTGCCTATCTCGTGTTCCACCAGGGGGCATTCTGGGCCTTGACCCAGGCTGGGGTTTTTCAGGCCAACACGTGGTCAATGGCGCCGACCCAGCCCTTGGGCGTGCCGCTGGTCTTCTCGGCGATGTTCTGGACCGGGCTCTGGGGGGTGCTCGGGGCGTTCCTGGTTGCCCGGCTGTCCCTGCCGCGCTGGCTGGGCTGGATGCTGTTTGCCACAGTGGTCGTCACGCTGGTCAACTGGTTCATCGTGCTGCCGCTGAAAGGCGGCCCCGTCGGAGGAGGCTTCCGGATGCCCGGCGTGGTTCTGGCACCTCTCGTCTACAGTCTTTGGGGACTCGGGATGTGGCTGATTTACAGCGCTCTTCAGCGGCCCCGGGGAGCCTCGCCCTCACCCGCGCGATGAGGGCAGCGCTGGCAATCCCTTCCGGATAACGGGCTCAGCCGCCTGCAGCGCTCCAGCGGTTCGCGCTCAACTGAAAGCCGCCGAAAGCGAAGGCGCCAGCGCGCGTGTTCATGCCGTGCAGCGGCGGCGATCGGCGATCGGCATCGGCATCGGCATCGGCGATTGTTTCGACTTCTCCCTGCAACGGTGTCCAACACGCCCGTCCCGTCGCGATCCCCCTTGAGCGTCATTCGCGACAGGCCAAGAGCCAAGCGCGCACCTGCAAGTGGTGCCCCCGGCGCGATTCGAACGCACGACCTTCCCCTTAGGAGGGGGACGCTCTATCCAGCTGAGCTACGGGGGCAGTGGCGCATAGTGTGCCATGGCCACCGAGCGTACGATCGCAGCGGCGCCGCAGTATGCTCGTCGCGGGGTGCCCAGACGGCGCAGCGCGTCTGAGTGTCGGGAACTGGCGCCATTTCACGTATCCCAAGCTGAGTTGCCAATCACCAATCTGGGGGTTACATGCACAGCAGCGCACGCGGCTTTGGCTTGTTGTTTCTCTTTGCTTGCGCCGCCGTTGCCTCGGCTGGGGCCGAGCGCGATCGGGTGTTCGAGCAGCGTGCCGAGCTGTTGATCCAGAGCGCGGCGCAGCAGATCGGCGCCGAGCGCGTGGAGCTGGGCTCGGCACCGCATGAGCTGCGCGAAGTTACCGCCAAGGCGACGCAGGAGGTGGGGCAGCTGCTCGGGCAGATCAGCGAGCTCGAGTTCCGCGTTGAGCAGGGAGAGTTGAAACTTCAGCCGGCGATCCGCGATCGACTGCGGCTGGCGCGGATAGCGCTTGAATCCGAGCCTTTCCATGTGCCCATGACCAAGGCGCTTGCCAAGACGCTCACTGGCCTGTCAGGCAGCGTTGTCCGGGCAAGTGATTCCACGCCCCTGCAAGGGGTGAGCGTGCAGGCAATCGACTTCACCTGGGGCGCGCCGCCTACCGGCAGTGGCATCGTCGCAAGCACCTCTACCGATGCCAGCGGCGCCTATCAACTGACCTTGCCGCCCGGCACTTACCTGCTGCGCGCCCGGTCTTTTGGCTCGGTCTCACCGCTCGGCGCTGCCGGCTACCGCCCGCTGGCCTGGCCAGACCTGCCCTGCGACGACTCCCTGAGCTGCGACAGCACGGTGGGCACTCCGATCGTCATCGCAGCAGTTTCGCCGGTGACGGGCATCAACTTTGCGCTGCAGCCAGCAGGCGGCATCAGCGGCACCATCCGGCGCGCCTCGGACGCGTCACCGCTGCAGAATGTCGATGTCCAGGTGCTGTCGGAGAGCGGATTCACGAGCGGCTTCGCGCAGACCGATGCAAGCGGCGCTTTCCAGTTCCTTGGGTTGGCTCCGGGACGCTATCGGGTTTTCACTCGTTCGGCATCGGCGGATATCCCGGGCCTGATGAACGCCCTGTTTGGAAACCGTTCCTGCGCTCGTCTCGTCACCGGAGCCACGGACTGCCAGTTCCTCCCGCCCGACTGGGTGACCGTTTCGGCAGGCGCGATTGTATCTGGACGTGACATTTCGCTGGAGGCTAACCCGGGCTCAATAGCGGGCGTCGTCCAGGACGACCTGGGGGCTCCGCTGGAAGGCGCTTCCGTCCAGCTCTACTCGGACGACCGCTACACGTTTTTCGGCACCGTCTCCGGCCCAGGCGGGACCTTCAGCTTCGATCAGCTGCGCCCCGGCACCTACCGGATCTTCGGATCGCGCCGCGTCGACAACGCCAACACGCATGCGGCTGCGTTCTGGCCCGACGTGGCCTGTGCGGGAGGCTGTTCTGCCGCGGATGGTGACGCCGTGGTTGTCAGCGCAGGCGCCAGCGTCACTCTGCCGCAGCCTCTGGCCCTGAACCGAGGCAGCACAATCCAAGGCCAGATCCGCGATCCCGCAACGCTCGCGCCCATCGCCGGGATCGAAGTGTTCGCCACCGGCGATCTCACTGGGGGCGGCGCGTCCACCGACGCATCCGGCAATTTCACTATTCGCGGGCTGCCCGCAGGCACCTACTACGTTTACGTGTCCGCGGGCAGTACGTTTACCTCCCTCAACTATGTAACGACTTATAACGGCGGGGCGACCTGTGCGCGTTTTTTCTGTGGGCAGCTCGGAACGCCGGTGACTCTGGAGGCCTCTGGCCCCGGTGCCATCGCAACCGTCAACATCGAGCCCGCGGTGGGCGGTCAGGTCTCGGGCGTGATCACCGACGCGCTCACCGGACGCCCGGTTCAACGCAATCGCGCACGCCTTGAAGTGTTTGACCCGGCCACGGGTGTGACTGTCAAGCAGCCCTTCCAGGCCGACTGCACGCCACCGACGGAGCTGAGCCCTTCCACCTGCAGCTATACCGGCCGCGGTTTCGCGCCCGGCGCCTATCGAGGCGTCTTCGCAACCTCGTCCGCCTCAGGCTGGATTGACACGGCGTTCGGCGGGACGCCCTGTCCGCGCGGCGGCTGCGATCTCGCTCCGCTGCCTCCGCTCTTCATCACCGCGGGCGCGACACTCACCGGCATCAATGGAACGCTGGCTCGCGGCCAACTTATACGCGGACGCGTGACCGATGCCAGCGCCGCCGATGGCGCGCTCGACTGTGCGGCGTGGAGCCCGGTGAGCGACAACAACTGCAGCAGCGTCGCCTTCAACACCACCCTCGATAACTACGCTGCGTTTGGCCAGCTGGATCGCGCCGGCAACTATGCGACACGGACGGGCTTCGTCCCCGGCACTACGCTCTACGGTTCGACCTTCCTGCTGCGCAACAATGCCACCTTCGGGGGCGGCTATGTCGACCAGGCTTACAACGGTCTGGCCTGTCCCTACGGAAGCTGCGGCATCACCACGGGCAGCGGCATCACGGTTGGCGCCACGGGCACCAGCGGCATCGATTTCGCGCTGCAGCCTGGGGCCTCCCTGACCGGAATCATCACGCGCTCGACGGGTGGGCTGCCGATTCCCGGGGTCGAGGTTCGGGCGTTCAACTCCGCCGGGCGCCTCGCAGGCGTGGGCCGCTCCTCTGCTCGCGGCACCTGGCGTATCGCCGGACTGTCGCCCGGCAACTACTTTGTCTCAACGTCGAACAACCAGGGTTTTCTCAACGAGGTTTACAACGATCTTCCCTGCGAACCCTTCTGCAACCCGGTGGGCGGTTCGCCCATTGCTGTCGCCGGTGCGGGTGTGATCGGCGGCATCGACTTCGCGCTGAATGCGGCCGCATCGATTACCGGGCAGGTCCGGCTGGGGGTGGCTCCGCAGTCAAACGTGCGAGTGGAACTTTATGGCGCGGTTGGCAACCTCGTGCGCACCACCACCAGCAACGCCTCGGGCGCATACGGCTTCGCAGGCCTCGCCGCGGGTCGGTTCTACGTCCGCACGCGCGATGACGCGGGTCGCGCCGATGCGCTGTGGAACGGCCTGCCCTGCCTCGGTTCGGCCTGCAACGTACGCAGCGGCACTCCGATTGATCTTGCGGCAGGCGCCTCGCGCGCCGGCATCGACCTCGTGCTTGCAAGCCCGGCCTCGATTTCGGGCAGGGTGAGCCGTCTGCCCTCTTCGGATCCCCTGTCAGGCGTCAGGGTCGAGCTGCTGGCGCCCACTGGGGCGATCGCGCTCGCCGTCAACACGGACATCAACGGTGACTACAGCTTCTCTGGTCTACCGGCGGGGAACTATCGCCTGGTCACCCGCAACACCCCGGGTCTGATCGACGTGGCTTGGCCCGCGGCGCCCTGCCCTGCAGCCTGCAGCGGGCTGAACGGAAGCGCCATCAGCGTCACCGCTGGGGCTGCGACGACCGGCCGCAATTTCGCACTGGATCCGGGCGGGTCGATGAGCGGCTCGGTGCGCTCTGCCGCGCCGGTCGCGCCGCTGGCGGGGGTTGCACTGCAGGTCTACAACTCGGGCGGCGTGCCGGTGGCACAGGTGCTGAGCAACGCATCGGGCAACTACGAGGTACCGGCGCTGCCCACCGGCAACTTCGTGATCCGGACCCAGCAGAGCCTTGGATTCAGCGACGTGCTGTTCAACAACCTGCCGTGCGTGGGCTATTGCGATCTGCTGAGCGGCACGCCGGTGCCAGTCTTGAGTGGCTCCGGGACGGGGCTTATCGACTTCACCCTCTCGGGCGGGCTCTCGGTCAGCGGTCGTGTGCGCGATGCGACCACCTCCGCGGGAATTGCACTGGCGCGCGTGACGGCATTCGACATTGGCGGATTCGTCGCGGCCAGCGCTCAAGCGGATGCCTCCGGCAACTACACGATCTCCGGACTGCGTCCGGGCACCTACCGACTCCGCACGACCAATCTCTCGGGTTACGTCAACCAGATCTGGAACGGGACCAGCTGCTCGCCCACGCCCTGTCTGATCGCAGGCGGCACACCGCTTGCGCTGGCGACGAATGTCAGCGGCATCGATTTCGGTCTGAGCCGCGGCGCCAGCATTTCCGGGACCGCCACCGACACCTTCAACAACCCGCTGCCGACCGGCACCGCGATCCTCTTTGATTCCACCGGAGCCGAGATCACCTCGACACCGGTCACCAACGGCATCTGGGAGTTCTCAGGCTTGGCCAACGGCACCTACTTCGTGCTGATCCGCAACGCATCGGGTCTGATCGACCAGCTCTACGACAACGTTCCCTGCCCGGCCGGCGCCTGCAACATCCCGGCGAGCGGGACGCCGATTGTCCTGGCAGCCACGGCGGCGGCCAAGGGAACGGCCAGCGGCGGTGCGGCCGATATCGACCTGCAGCTGCCGCCCGGGCAGACAATTTCCGGCACGGTGCGCGACGCGTTCAACAACGCCCCCTTGCCCGAGGTGATCGTCTATTTCTTCAACTCGGCGGGCGTGGAGGTGGGCCAGGCCACCACCAATGCACTCGGCCAGTACGTCAGCGAAGGCGGGCTGGCCCCGGGCAGCTACCGCGCCGCCACCACCAACGGCCAGCGCCGGGGCGCCGGCGATGGCTTCGTCAACCGCCTATACAGCGGGGTGGACTGCTTGCTGGACTGCGACTTTATGGCGGGAACCGCGATCAACGTCGCGGGCGCTCCGGTATTGGGCATCGACTTCAGTCTGAGCCGGGCAGGCCCCGGCATGACGGGCACCGTGCGTGACCAGATGGGCAACCCGCTGGCGCTGATCACGATCCGGGTGTTCGATGCCGCTGGCCTCCTCGCTGGCGTTGCGCAAACCAACTCCGTGGGTGCATACAGGCTCGACGGCCTCCCGCAGGGCAGCTACTTCGCCCGCACAGCCAATGACTTCGGCTTTGAGGATCGCCTGTTCGGCGGCGGCGCCTGCGGGGCGAGCTGCAATCCCTTGTCCGGTCTACCGATCGCGGTCACCAGCACCAGCCAGACCCAGAACGTGGACTTCACGCTCGGCCTTCCGGCTGCGCTGTTCTCCAACGGGTTCGAACAGGCCCCCTGAGGCGCTGGTCTTGTATCGGCTGCCCGCCCGGCCCTCCGTGGTCGGGCGGGCAGCCGCCTGCCGGTCGTTGGGGATCCTTCCCGCCTGTTGCGCCCCGCGCACGCGGAAGAGCGCTTACGTCAACGTCAGGCGCCGCGGCTGTAAGGGGCAGGCCGAGGCCGTCTGCGCTTACAATTGCGCCACGCGCGCCTTGCGCCGCACCTTTTTCCGCCCTCTGCAGGACATCCCATGACCACACCCCTTCTCCAGGCCTTGGGCCTGGCTTCGACCAATTCCGGCACCTACCTTGGCCAAGGCGAATGGGCCAGCACCACCAACGCCGGCACTCTGGAGTCGATCAATCCCAGCAGCAACGACGTGATCGCCCGCGTCCACGCCAGCTCTGCCGCCGACTATGCCCTGCTGATGGAGCGCGCCGCGGAAGTCGCCAAGGCCTGGCGCAGCGTGCCGGCGCCGCGTCGCGGCGAGGCCATCCGACTGTGCGGCGACGCCCTGCGTCGCCACAAGGACGCCCTTGGCACCCTGGTGGCGCTGGAGATGGGCAAGATCAAGGCAGAGGGCGACGGCGAAGTGCAGGAGATGATCGACATCGCCGACTTCGCGGTTGGCCAGTCGCGCATGCTCTACGGCCTGACCATGCACTCCGAGCGTCCGGGCCACCGGATGTATGAGCAGTGGCACCCGCTGGGCATCGTCGGCGTGATCAGCGCCTTCAATTTCCCGGTGGCGGTGTGGGCCTGGAACAGCTTCATCGCCGCAGTCTGCGGCAATGTCACGGTGTGGAAGCCCTCGCCGCGCACCCCGCTGACTGCGATCGCCTCGATGAAGATCTGCAACGAAGCCCTGCGCGCCGGCGGCTTCCCGGACATCTTCTTCCTGTTCAACGACGCCGGCACCGAGCTGGCTGAGCGCTTCGTGGATGACCGCCGCATCGGGCTGGTCAGCTTCACGGGCTCGACCCGGGTAGGCCGCATCGTCGGTGAGCGGGTGGCGCGGCGGATGGGCCGCTCGCTGTTGGAACTGGGCGGCAACAACGCCATCATCGTCGACGAGTCGGCTGACCTGAAGCTGGCGATCCCGGCCATCGTATTCGGCGCAGTCGGCACCGCTGGCCAGCGCTGCACCACCACTCGCCGCCTGTTCGTCCACGAGGCCATCTTCGACGACGTGCTGGCTCGTGTGGTTGCGGCCTACCAGCAGGTCGAGAAGAAGATCGGCGATCCTACCGACCCTGCGACCCTGATGGGTCCGCTGAACTCGCCGCAGGCTGTCGAGGCCTACCTTTCGGCGATCGAGGCGGGCAAGGCCGCGGGCGGACAGGTGCGCACCGGCGCAGCTCGGATCGACCGCCCCGGCAACTTCGTGTTGCCCACGGTCATCACCGGCCTGGGCAATGAGGCCGCGGTGGTTCAGGAGGAAACCTTCGCTCCGATCCTCTATGCGATCCCCTTCAAGACGATCGACGAGGCGATCGCCCTGCAGAACGGCGTGCCGCAGGGGCTCTCGTCGGCGATCTTCACCGAGCGGGTCAAAGCCGCCGAGCAGTTCCTGTCGGCGGCGGGTTCCGACTGCGGCATCGCCAACGTCAACATCGGCACCTCGGGGGCCGAGATCGGCGGCGCCTTCGGCGGCGAGAAGGACACGGGCGGCGGCCGCGAATCGGGTTCGGACGCATGGAAGGCCTACATGCGCCGTCAGACCAACACCATCAACTATTCGGATGCCCTACCTCTGGCACAGGGCATACGCTTCGATCTGTAAGCACAGTTCCACGCTGGCGGGGCTAGACCCCGTCAGCGTTTTGCCCTGCGGCATTCGGTTGTCCGTGGGACAAGTGGTTCCCTCTCGTCTCCTTGCGCGCGCTTTCCTTAACGACCCGCGACTCCGCCCCCGGTCACCTTCAGCCAATCTGCGCAGTACAAGGCTACCCATGTACACCTTCGCCCGCCCTTTTCTGATGCTGATGGACGCAGAGCGCGCGCACGACCTCGCGCTCTCGGGTCTGTCGGCGATGTATCGGCTCGGGCTGAATCCGCTGATCGCTCAACGCAGCAAGCCGCTTCCCGTCAAACTTTGGGATCTGGAGTTTCCGAATCCGGTAGGACTGGCGGCGGGCCTCGACAAGAACGGCGAGCACATCGATGCGCTGGGCGCACTCGGCTTCGGGCATCTGGAGATCGGCACCACCACGCCGCGCCCGCAGGCCGGCAACCCGAAACCGCGGATGTTCCGCTTGACCCGCCACGGCGCGGTGATCAACCGCATGGGCTTCAACAACCAAGGCGTCAACGCACTGCTCGCCAACGTCGAGCGAAGCCGCTATCGAGGTGTGCTCGGAATCAACATCAGCAAAAACAAAGACACCCCGAATGAGCGCGCTTTCGAGGATTACCTCTATTGCCTGGAGCGGGTGTTCCCGGTCGCGAGTTATGTAACGGTCAACATCTCTTCGCCGAATACGGCCGGCCTGCGCGATCTGCAGAGCGCGGACGAATTGCATCGCCTGCTGGGGCAACTGCGTGACGCGCAGGAGCGGCTGGCTGCCAAGCATCGACGACGGACACCGATCGTGGTCAAGGTGGCGCCAGACCTGTCCGACCAGCAGATCGAACGGATGGGCCTGGTGCTGGCTGCGGCACGGGTCGATGGCGTAATCGCCACCAACACCACCGTCGATCGACTGCCGGTACAGGGCCATCCACACGCGGAGGAAGCCGGCGGTTTGTCGGGCAAGCCGCTCTACGGCCGCAGCACCCGCGTCTTGCGCCATTTGCGCTCGCACCTTCCGGATTCGATTCCGATTATCGGCGTGGGAGGGGTCCACAGCGGTGCCGATGCGGTCGGCAAGATTACCGCCGGCGCCGCGCTGGTGCAGATCTATACGGGCTTCATCTATCGCGGGCCGATCCTGATCCGCCAGTGCGTCGAAGCCATCCGCCGTCGCCGCGAACAGCCGGTGCGCGGCATGTCGCGATGAGCGAACGCTGGCGGGTGCGCGTATGGGGCTGAGCTCGCCCTGGCTGGAACATGCGGACCTGAGCACCCTCAACAGTTTCGGTGTGCCCGCCCGTGCCCGATGGTTCGCCCGCTGCCGCGACACCTCAGAGCTGCAGCGCGCCCTGCAGCACTGCCCTGCCCCGCCGCTGGTGCTCGGCGGCGGCAGCAACCTGCTGTTCGCTGCGGACCCCGACACGCCAGTCCTTCAGCCCGACCTCCGGGGCATCCGTCTTGATGCACTCGATCCGCATCGGGTGCAGGTCAGCGTGGCTGCAGGAGAGCCCTGGGACGCGCTCGTCCGGCGCTGCTGCGATTGGCAGCTCTGGGGGATCGAAAACCTCGCCTTGATCCCAGGCACCGCCGGGGCGGCCCCGGTCCAGAACATCGGCGCCTATGGCGTGGAGTTGGCCGAACACCTGCGCTGGGTCGAAGCGGTGGAGTTGCGCGGCGGTGCCAGCCATCGCCTGCCGGCTGCCGCGTTGGGCTTCGGCTATCGCGACAGTCGCTTCAAGCGCGAACCCGGGGAATGGCTGATCACCCGAATCGGCCTGGAGCTGCGCAGGGACGGCGGGCCGCGCCTCGGCTATGCGGGGCTGGAGGATGCTCTGCTCGCCTTGGGCGCCGACCCGCGCCGTCCGACGGCAGGCCAGGTCGCAGAGGCAATCCGCAGCGTGCGCAGACGCAAACTCCCGGACCCGGCACAGATCGGCAATGCCGGCAGTTTTTTCAAGAATCCGGAGGTCACCTCCGAGCGGGCCGCCGCCTTGCGTAACGCATGGCCCTCCCTGCCCGTGTTCCCTGGCAAGGCCGCGGGGTTCTCAAAGCTGTCTGCCGCCTGGTTGATCGAGGCGGCCGGCCTGAAGGGCCTGCGCCGGGGCGATGCCGGCGTATCCGGCCAACATGCGCTTGTGCTGGTCAATCACGGTGCGGCCAAGGGTGCCGAGCTGCTGGCGCTCGCGCGTGAAGTGGCAACGGCGGTGCAGGTTCGATTCGGTATCGCGCTGGAGCCTGAGCCGGTGATCATTGGCGCTCTTTTTCGCGAGGCCTCATGAGCGAGGAAGCCGGCCGCACCGTCTGGCGCGCCGTCGCGCTGATGATGGCCAGCGCACTCATGTTCGGCTGCATGGCGGTGGTCATCCGGCTGGCCTCCGAGCAGCTGCACCCCTTCGAGATCGCGTTCTTCCGGAACCTGTTCGGGCTCCTGTTCGCGCTGCCGCTGCTGCTGCGCCATGGCCCTGGATTGCTGCGGACCTCCAAGCTGCCGCTCTACCTGTTCCGCTCGTTGATCGGCATCGTCTCGATGCTGTGCGGTTTCTGGGCGATCGTGAACCTGCCGCTGGCGCAGGCCGTCTCGCTTTCGCACGCCACCCCGCTGTTTGTGACCATCGGCGCCGTGCTGGTGCTGGGCGAAGTGGTTCGCGCGCGGCGCTGGACGGCGGTGGCGCTGGGCTTTTTCGGCGTGCTGCTGATCGTCCGTCCGGGCGGTGAGTTCAGCCCGGGAGTGCTTGTGGCTCTGCTGGCCGCGGCGCTGAGTGCCGCGGTCGCGATCAGCATCAAGTTCCTGTCGCGCACCGAGAAGCCCGACGCAATCGTGCTCTACACCACACTGCTGTGGGTGCCGCTGTCGCTGTTGCCTGCGCTGTGGGTGTGGGAAAACCCGCAGGGCATCATTTGGCTGTGGATCGTGCTGGCTGGCTTGTTCGGTACGCTGGGGCACATGTGCTGGGCGCGGGCGCTGCGGCTCGGCGATGCCTCGATGCTGACCCCGATCAGTTTCCTGCAGGTACCGCTGGTGGCGGCTGCGGGCTACCTGCTCTTCGAGGAAGGCCTGGACCTTTGGATCGCCGCCGGCGCGGCCGTGATCTTCGGTGCGAATGCCTACATCGCGCAGCGTGAGGCCGTGCTGGCGCGTCGCGCGGTCACTGACCCCGAGATCGCCGGCGAGCCGCCCGCGGCGTCGCGCTGAAGCGAGCCAAGCGGCGGGTGGACGACGCTACCCCGAGTTTGTTCGTCAGGGAGCCGGAGCGAACAGGAACAGAGCGATCAGCGCCCCTGCCACCGCCGTGGCGGCGAGGATCAACCAGGCGTAATTGAAACCGGGTGATCCGGCGGCTTCCTGGCCGGCAGCGGCCGTGGCCGCGCGCGCCGCGGCCGACAGCGTTTTTCCATCCAGACCGACCTGGGTAATGCCGCGGCTGGGCTTGACCGGGGTGTGTGGATCCTCGCGGCGACCGACGCGCAGACCTGGCGCTTCCAACACGAAACGCCCGCCGCCCACGCGAAGCTGGTCACCCGGCAGCAGCTGGGCGGCGGCCACGGTGTGTCCGTTGACTTCGAACTGGGCCCCCTGCTCGCCCAACACCAGGCAGCGATCCCCCTGCCAGTGCAATCGCGCGTGCATGGGCAGCACGCCGTCCTCATCCACCACGATGTCGCTGCGCGCGCTGCGGCCCAGCGACAGACTGGGGCCGAAGCCGAAGCTGCGGCCGAAGGCCGCGCCTGCGACCGAACGCAGCACGATGCGCGGGCCACCGTTGCGGGCGGGTGTCGAGGTGTCATTGGCCGAGGCAACCGCCCCCACCAGGTGCAGTCGCACTCTGTTCAACATGACGGTATCGCCGGCGCGAAGCAGCGCGAGCTTGCGGACTGGCCTCGCGTTCACGTAGGCGAGCGCGCCCGGGGCGAGGCGCAGCAGGAAAAGTTTGCGCTCGGGCTGCAGCTCGATGCGGACATGGCCGGGCTTGAGACCAGCCTCGGGAAGGCAGATGGTGTCCTGCGCGTCGGCGCCAATGCTGAGGCTGCCGCGTCCGAGCTCGACGCCGGGGTGCTCGCCGTTGGGAAATGTGAAACGCATGGGGCATGCTAACCCGTTGTTCGGCGGCCATCTAGCAGCGGATGGTGGCAAGCTGCGGGGCGCTGGGGGCTTTCGTGCCAACGGGATGCTGCTAGCCTGTGGGGCCCGTCGCACCGGACCCGCACGCGATGCCAAGCATCCAGATCAGTCGCACGCACGCCAAGAACATGAAGGAGGCCCGCGTCGCCATTGAGCACGTGGCAGAAAAACTGGCCGAAAAGTTCTCGGTCGACTACGGATGGGAGGGCAACACCCTGCATTTCGAGCGTCTCGGGGTGCATGGAAACATCGCCCTTGGCCGCGGCCGGGTGGATATCGCGGTGCAGCTCGGGTTCCTGCTGTCGGCCCTGCGCGGACCCATCGAGGCGGAGATTCACCGCTACATCGATCGTGAGCTCGGGCCCGAGGCATAGCTGAGCGGGCTGCCGGCGCCATGCGCCATCGCTACAGCCCCGTTCGCACGTCCCCACGCCGAAACATGGGAAAGCGTCAGGCGTCGCGGCATCGGCCCGGTCGCGCACTCGCGGCGCCGCCTGCCACGCCCGCCCGACGGCAATAGGCGAGCCCATCGGTCGGGTCAAGCGTGTGGCGCGATGGCCAAGCGGGCCTGCCGTGATGTCCTTCACTGTCCCAAGCCGCCTGCCGGCCCCCTCAGCGCGGTGCGCGAATGCGGATGTCGGCGTCGAAGTCGTAGACGATGCGGGTGGTCTCCGGGCGTCGTTTGCTGCCCGAGACGGAACGCACTTCTCGCGGCAGGCCGCTGTCCTGGCAGATGGCGATCTCGACGTCGGCATCGTTCTTGAAGCCCATGAATCGGCCGGTCTGGCTGTAGCGGTAGCGGGTGGCAAGGCAGCCCTCCACCGTGTCTTCGCCGATCCGCTCGACGCTGCCAAGGCTTCGCTTGCCCTCTTCCAGCGCCTCGGCGGTATAGCCCTCCACCTGCTTCGACATGTTCACTGGCGAACGCATCCACTGGCCGCCTACCTGGATCCAGGTGCCTTGCGGCAGCATCACCATCTCGGTGTCAGGCGCGCGCATGTGGAAGCTTGCGGGGAACTCGATGTCCATCTCGGTGGTGTAGGGGCGACCACGCACCTCGGTGTGGATATGCATGCGGTAGCTGCCCTTGGCCATGGCTTTCTCCCAGGCTGCGATCACCTCGGCGCGGGCGTCGGCGAGCGCGGTGCCGGGCAGGAAGCTTGCGAAAACCAGCAGGATGCAGGTGGCCAGGGATGTCTTGGCGTTCATGGAGTAGCTCCGGTTGGGTGGCGTCTGGGTCACGACTCTGGTGACCCGACAGAGGATGATCAACGGGGTGCCATACCTTATCGACACTACGCAAGAGTACGGAGCGGCGCGCTCGGACAGGACATTCTTCGCTGCAGCGCAGGGTGTTGAATGGTCAGTTGCGGGCTAAAATAGCGGGCTTGCCGAACGGGCTTGCAGTCTGTCGCCCTTTCGCGAGTTTCCTGCCCGGGCGCCCCCGCCCCTACCCGGAGTCCTTCTCCCATGCTGTTCGAAACGCTCTCCAACACTGGCCATGAGCAGGTCGTGTTCTGCCACAACGCCGATGCCGGCCTGAAGGCGATCATCGCCATCCACAACACGGTGCTGGGCCCGGCTCTGGGCGGAACGCGAATGTGGAATTACGCCAGCGATGAGGAGGCCTTGAACGACGTGCTGCGTCTTTCGCGAGGCATGACCTACAAGGCGGCCGTATCGGGCCTGAATCTCGGCGGCGGCAAGGCGGTGATCTGGGGCGATCCCAACAAGGACAAATCGGAGGCCCTGTTTCGCGCCTTCGGGCGTTTTGTCAACTCACTGAACGGCCGCTACATCACCGCCGAAGACGTCGGCATCGACGTCAACGACATGGAGTATGTGCTCAAGGAAACCGAGTTCGTCACCGGCGTGCATCAGGTGCACGGCGGCTCGGGCGACCCATCGCCCTTCACTGCTTACGGCACCCTGCAGGGCCTGATGGCAGCGATGAACATCAAACTTGGCCACGAAGAAGTGGGCAAGCTGAGCTATGCCGTGCAGGGCGTGGGTCACGTGGGGATGGAGTTCGTCAAGCTGCTGCGCGAGCGTGGTGCCAAGGTCTACGTGACCGACATCAATCAGAAGGCAGTGGCGCGCGCGGTCGATGAGTTCGGCTGCGAGGCGGTGGGCCTCGACGAGATCTACGATGTGCCGGCGGACGTGTTTTCGCCGACCGCACTCGGCGGCACGCTCGGTGAGAAGACCATCGACCGCATCAAGGCCGGCATCATCTGCGGCGCGGCCAACAATCAGCTCGCCACCGACGCGATCGGCGACGAACTGCACCGACGCGGCGTGCTCTACGCGCCCGACTATGCGGTCAATGCAGGCGGCCTGATGAACGTCTCGCTGGAGATCGACGGCTACAACCGCGAGCGCGCCATGCGCATGATGCGGACCATCTACTACAACCTCGGCCGCATCTTCGAGATCAGCGCGCGCGACAACATCCCGACCTACAAGGCCGCCGATCGTATGGCTGAAGAACGCATTACCGCGATCGGCAAGGTCAAGCTGCCTCACATGGGCAATTCGGCGCCACGTTTCCTGGGACGCATGCGCAACGGCTGAAGCCTGCTGTCGTGACGCGGCGAGCATGCCCCTTCGGTCATGCTCTTGGCGATCCGATCCGTTATCGACGCTGCGATCGCAGCATCCTCTGGAGCCACCATGCGAGCCTTTGAACTCGGCGAAGACATCGACAGCCTGCGCGAGGCGGTTGCCCGCTTTGCCGCCGCGGAAATCGCCCCGCGCGCCGCCGCGATCGACCATGACAACGTCTTCCCCATGGACCTCTGGCGCAAGCTGGGCGAGCTGGGCCTGCTGGGCATCACCCTGCCCGGTGAATTCGGTGGGTCCGAGATGGGCTACCTCGCGCATCTGGTGGCGATGGAGGAAATCTCCCGCGCGTCCGGGTCGGTGGGCCTGTCCTACGGGGCCCACAGCAACCTCTGCGTGCAGAACCTCTACAACCACGGTACGCCCGAGCAGCGCGAACGCTTCCTGCCCAAACTGTGCAGCGGCGAGTTCGTCGGCGCGCTGGCGATGAGCGAGCCCGGCGCCGGCTCCGACGTGGTGGGCTCGATGGCCTGCCGCGCCGAGCTGCACGGCGACACCTGGATCGCCAACGGCAGCAAGATGTGGATCACCAACGGACCCGATGCCGACGTGCTGATTGTCTACATGCGCACCGCCGACAAGTCGGAGGGATCGCGCAGCATGACGGCCTTCCTGGTCGAGAAGGGCATGAAGGGGTTCGGCACCGCACAGAAGCTGGACAAGCTCGGCATGCGCGGCAGCAACACCTGCGAGCTGGTGTTCGAGAACTGCGAGATCCCCGCAGGCAACGTACTGGGAGAAGTCAACCACGGCGTACGCGTGCTGATGTCAGGGCTCAACAGCGAGCGGCTGGTGCTGTCCGGCGGCCCGATAGGGCTGATGCAGGCGGCGATGGACATCGTGCTGCCCTATGTGCGCGAGCGGCGCCAGTTCGACTCGCCGATCGGCCGCTTCGGCATCATGCAGGCCAAGATCGCCGACATGTACACCGCCCTGCAGTCGTCTCGCGCCTTCGCCTATTCGGTGGCGCGCGAGTATGACCGCGGCGTGCGTTCGCGGGTGGACGCGGCCAGCTGCCTGCTGCACGCCTCGGAAGCGGCGGTCAAGGTCACGCTGGAAGCGATCCAGACCTTGGGCGGCAACGGCTACATCAACGAGTACCCCACCGGCCGCCTGCTGCGCGACGCCAAGCTCTACGAGATCGGCGCCGGCACCAACGAAATCCGCCGCATGCTGATCGGGCGCGAGCTGTTCGAAGGGCGGTTCTGAGGGACCGGGAGCCGCGATACGGCTGCCGGGATACACGCTCGATCGCATCCTGTGCACGGGCACGGCTCCCGGAACCGCTGCATCGGCGCGCCCTCTTCAGCTGCGTAGCAGCTATGAGCGTTGCGCGCCTGGCCTATGCAAGCAGCCCTGCCCCGGTTCAGCGGTTTTGGCGAGCCGAGTCATCGCGGGATTCGCCGTAACCGCCGCGCGAGTAGGTCTCCAGCGCTGGCTCAAGTTGGCGGCGGACCATGGTTTCACAGGCGATCAGCTGCCCGATTGCTTATTCGAAACCGTTGGCGAAGATCGCGGCCGGCAGCGTGGGCGGCTGCTGCAACTCGAGCGCGCCGACGTCGACCACCGATCCGAATGTTCTCGGCCGGCCGTAGACATCGGCCGCTGATATTCCACCTGTTTGGCCGCCAAGGCCAGCATTGACCAGCGGCGAGGTGGGGAGCAGCTCGAAGGTCAGCGGGTTGTACTGTGGGTCGACCAGGCTATTGCCGATGTTCTGCAGCAGGGTGGCGTTGTTGAGGACGGGGAGTGCCTCAAGATTGTTGAACAGTTGCCGCACCTGCGGCGGCAGCGCCGCCGGGTTGCCCGTGATCGACTCGCTGTAGGTAACCCGGCCGCGCAGGATGTTGTTGATCGTCCAAAAGTTGCCGTCGGCCTGCAGCCGGATTGCCTCGGTCTGCGCATTGCCGGACACGACCGTACTGTTGGTCACGTACCAGTTGCGGCCCCCATTGACGGCCACTGTGGTGAACAACACGCTGGCGAGCGGGATGCCGCCGATGAAATTGCCAACATTGTCATAGACCAGCGCATTGCGCAGACGCGCATCGATGCGTGCGTCGATGTCGATCCCCACCCCCCGAATGAACTGCGAGTCCACCGCGCGATGGCCGTGCACGATAACGTTGTCAATCTCAATCGAGCCCCAGGCGTTAGCTACCGACAGCCCGACCGGCGCGTTGGACGCGCCACCGTTTCGGATCGTCAAGTTGGCGATCCGGATCAGCGGCGTGGCGTTGTTGCTGACGCTGGTGCGGCGGACGCTAAGCACTGCAGAGGTGCCCTGTGCATCGAGCGCACTCAAGCGCGCGTCCGGTGCCTGAACGTCGCAGGGCGTGGCGCCCGCGCTCGCCCAGCCGCCGCTGATCACGGTGTCACCGGTGGCCCCGAAGACCTCCACTGCGAAGGCTTGGGCGCCGGTAAAAAAGGTGCGCCGAGTCAGGCGGATTTCATTGGGTGCCGGGTCGAAGTTGCTCTGGCCGATCGCTACAAGCGCGGCGCGCAACTCGGCTTCGTTGGTGGCGCAGAACACGGCTGCCATTGCCGGCTGCCAGGCAATGGCAATCGCGATGGCTGCAGCGGGCGCTAGCACGGAGCGAATGCTGGTTCCCATGGCAGCCTCGAGGACGGAGCGTCGCGAGTAGCTTGCGCTGCTGCAAGTGGCCGCACAAGCGGCACTTTGGCGCGGCTGAGATCCGCCTGAAAGCGGATCACGGAGAGCTTTTGCGGGTCGACGCTCGCGCCTCGGGCGTCTGCGTGCTTCCCGGAGGCCGGAGATTTCGCCGGGCGTTAAACCGACACCCGGCGTTCGCTGCGTGACGTGGCCCGATCGGGACGCGGCTTACTCGCCCAGAGGCAGAATCTCGGCGGCCGGGTCGTAGTCGCCGACCACATCCACGCCATCCGGAATCTGGAAACGGAAGGTGTCGGGGTGAAAGTCCGGGTTGCGCTGCCATCGGCCGAAACTGATTTCGGTTCGCTGATCCAGGCTGTCGACGAAGCGCATGCTTGCCAGCTCCAGTCCATCGAAGCCCAGCAGGGCGCGCCGGATCGGCGCCTCGGGCGCACGTGCAATCAACTCGATCCAGTCCAGTCCCTCGCTGCGGCCTCCGTCCTCCACCTGGAACTGGCGGCGACGGTCGATCGGGTCGATCAACGCCAGCAGCGGGTTGTTCTGCTCTTCGTGCAGCTGGCGACGCACGGTGACCTGCTCCAGGTCCGGGTCGTAGATGAACAGGTGCTCGCCGTCCGCCACGATCAGCTGCGGGAATGGCTCGATGTACTCCCAGCGCAGCTGTCGCGGAACCGCCAACGCAACTTCGCCGCGGGTCTCCTCGCGGACCAAGCCGTTGGGGTCAAGCACCTGCTGCTCGAATGCGCCCGCAAGGCCCACCAGGCCGCGGCCAAAAGCCTCCATGCGAGACTCGGGGTCCATGGCGAGTGCGGGCAGACTGGCGGCAAACAGCAGACTGGCGAGGGCGATGCGCATGGGCGTGGCTCACGGTGGGTAGGCGCCCGCAGTCTGCGCAGGGCCGGCTTAATCGGCGCCTTACGCCGCTTCGAACCCCGGGATCAATCCCGCGGCGGCACCAGCACCGTCCGGTCACCGTTGTGCTCGGGGGGGCTGACGATGCCGGCGGCTTCCATCGCCTCGATCAGACGCGCGGCCCGGTTGTAGCCGATCTTGAGCCGCCGCTGCACGCCGGAGATCGAGGCTCGGCGAGTGTCCATCACCACCTGCACCGCCTGGTCATAAAGCGCATCGGCCTCCGGATCACCGGATTTGAACTCCTCCGGCAGGCCGTTGGCGCCGACCACCACGCCGTCGCCGAGTGTCTGGACCTCGTCGAGCACACCCTCAAGGTAGTCGGGTCCGCCGCTGATCTGGCGCAGGTGTTCGACCACGCGGTGGACTTCCTCGTCGCTGACGAAAGCGCCGTGCACGCGCTCAGGCATGGCGGTGCCCGGCGGCAGGTAGAGCATGTCGCCATGGCCGAGCAGGGTTTCCGCGCCACTCTGGTCGAGGATGGTGCGGGAGTCGATCTTGGAGCTGACCTGGAAGGCGATCCGGGTCGGCACATTGGCCTTGATCAGGCCGGTGATCACGTCGACCGACGGGCGCTGGGTGGCCAGGATGAGATGGATGCCCGCGGCGCGTGCCTTCTGCGCCAGCCTCGCGATCAGCTCCTCCACCTTTTTGCCGACGATCATCATCATGTCGGCGAACTCGTCGATGATCACGACGAGGTAGGGCAAGGTTTCGAGCGCGCGCGGGGCCTCCCCCAGCTCCGGATTCGGCTTGAAGAGTGGATCCATCAGGGGGTGCCCGGCGTCCGCGGCGTCACGCACCTTCTTGTTGAAGCCGGCGAGGTTGCGCACGCCAACGGCGGACATCAGCTTGTAGCGGCGCTCCATTTCGGCGACGCACCAGCGCAGACCGTTGGCGGCCTCCTTCATGTCGGTCACCACCGGCGCCAGCAGATGCGGGATGCCCTCATAGACCGAGAGCTCCAGCATCTTGGGGTCGATCATCAGCATGCGCACGTCGTTGGCGCTGGCCTTGTACAGCAGGCTCAGCACCATTGCGTTCAGGGCCACCGACTTGCCCGATCCGGTCGTGCCCGCCACCAGCAAGTGCGGCATGCGGGCCAGATCCACCACGGTGGGCCGACCGCCGATGTCCTTGCCGAGCGCCAGCGCCAGCGGCGAGCCGAGCTTGTCGTACTCCCTGGAACGCAGAATCTCCGAAAGGAAGATGATCTCGCGGTTCGCGTTGGGGATCTCCAGCCCGATCACGGACTTGCCCGGAATCACGTCCACCACGCGCACGGACTTCACCGACAGGCCGCGGGCGATGTCCTTGTCCAGCGAGGAGATCTGGCTTCCCTTGATGCCTGGCGCTGGCTCCATCTCGAAGCGGGTGATCACCGGGCCCGGGTAGACGCCCACCACCTGCGCTTCGATCCGGAAGTCCTTGAGCTTGAACTCGATCTGGCGCGACAGGGTCTCGAGCGCCTCGTCCGAGTAGCCCTTGGGCTGCGGCTTGGGCTCGTCCAGAAGCGACAGAGGAGGCAACACGCCGTTCTCCCCCAGCGCGACTGAAAACAACGGGATCTGCTGTTCACGCTGGGCGCGATCGCTGCGCTCGGGCGGTGGCGGCGGCGGCTCGATCCGCACCGGCTCCCGCTTGGCCCGCTTGACCTTGTCCTCGCGGCGCACCTCTTCGCGCTCAGCGCGGGCAGCGCGAGCTTCGCGATAGTCGCCCGCTGCCTGCGCCTGTTGGCGCCCACGTTCGATCACCCACAGCGCTGCGCGCCCCAACCTGTCCATCAGCGCCAGCCAGGAGAGGCCCGTGGCCAGAGTGATGGACATCAGCAGGAGTGCAAGCAGGAAAAGACTGGCGCCTGCTGGGCCGATACCGCGCACCAGCGAGGTGGTGACGAGATGTCCGAGCAGCCCGCCAGACTGCATGGGCAGGCTGTCACCGACGCCGGACCAGTGAAGGCCGGCCAGCGCCGCCGTGGTAACGATGAAGCCAACCCCGCCGAGCAGGCGCAGCGCGGGGGTCAGCGGGCTGTCTTCCTCGCTGCCACGGCGTCGCAGCGCGACGAAAACAAGTGCGGCAGCCAACAGCGGCAGCAGGTGCGCAGCCAGGCCGAAGAAACTGAGCAGGAGATCGGAAAACCTCGCACCTGCCAAGCCGCCGAAATTTCGCACTTCGCCAGTGACCTCACCCACGCGCGACCAGCCCGGATCCTGCGGGCTCCAGGTCCACAGGCAGGCGGCGAGGAACCCAATCACCGGCACCAGCAGCAGGATCGCGACCTCACGTCCGAGGTGGGTGCGGCTGGCGGTGATCACCGGCTTGCGTGAATCTTCCCGATGGCGTGGCACGTGCTTCAGTGTTCCTTGAGGAATGTGGGCTGGGGCCCTGATTCTACGCGGAAATCTTCGCGCTGCGAGTCGGGCCGGGCAGCGCTGTGGAGGCGCGTTCGGCCGCGGCCGCGACGCTGTTGGCTTGATCCTTCAACACGTCGCCTACATCCTTGCACGCGACGAAGCGTGCAATCCTACGCCAGAAGTCGGCAGTGCCAACCGGCGACGCCCGCCCAGACCTCCCCTTTCGCAGTCCGCGCCTCCAAGCGCGGTGGAGATATTCATGTCCGCATCCGCCCCGCCCGTCCGCCACATCCAGATGCTCATCCTCGGTTCCGGCCCTGCCGGCTGGACGGCAGCGGTCTATGCCGCGCGCGCCAACCTGAAGCCGGTGGTGGTCACCGGCCTGCAGCAGGGCGGCCAGCTGATGACCACCACCGAAGTGGACAACTGGCCCGGTGACGCCCACGGCCTGTTGGGCCCGGACCTGATGGCGCGCATGCAGGCGCACGCTGAGCGCTTTGAGACCGAGGTCGTGTTCGACCACATCAACAGCGCCGATCTGTCGAAGCGGCCCTTTACCCTGACCGGCGACTCGGGTGTGTACACCTGCGACGCGCTGGTCATCGCGACCGGCGCCACCGCCAAGTACCTGGGGCTTCCCTCCGAGGAAGCATTCAAGGGTCGCGGCGTGTCGGCCTGTGCCACCTGCGACGGATTCTTCTTCCGCGATCAGGATGTCGCCGTGATCGGTGGCGGCAATACCGCCGTCGAGGAGGCCCTCTACCTGTCCAACATCTGCCGGAAGGTCACGGTGGTGCACCGCCGCGACAAGTTTCGCGCAGAGAAGATCCTGCAGGACAAGCTGTTCGCGAAGGAGCAGGCCGGCAAGGTCGAGATCGTCTGGAATCACGAGGTCGACGAATTCCTCGGTGACAACACCGGCATTACCGGGCTGCGCATCAAGAGCCGGGTGGACGGCAGCACCCGCGAGCTGGCGCTCACCGGCGTATTCGTGGCGATCGGCCATGCTCCGAATACCGGTATCTTCGATGGCCAGCTGGAAATGAAGAACGGTTATCTCAAGATCCACAGTGGCATCGAGGGCGGGGCCACCGCCACATCGGTGCCGGGCGTGTTCGCCGCTGGCGACGTGGCCGACCAGATCTACCGCCAGGCCATCACCTCGGCCGGCTTTGGCTGCATGGCCGCACTGGATGCCGAGAAGTTCCTGGAGGACGGGCACTGAGGGGGCGGCCACCGCGGCACCCGCTCACCGCAGGCTGACGGCGGCTGCCGCAGCCTGCGCCGGCATCGACTGGCCGCAGGGACTCCATGGATTTCACCGCCCGCTTCGTCCGCCGCATCGATGAGGTCGACCCGCAGGCCTGGGACAGCCTCCGCGCGGGAGATGACCCCTTCACCTCACATGCGTTCCTGGCCGGTCTGGAGACGGAGGGCTGCATTGATCCCGGGCTGGGCTGGACACCCCACCATCTGCTTCTGGAAGACGCCGGAGGCCGTCTTCGTGCCGCCGCCCCGGCCTATCTCAAGACCAATTCGCACGGCGAGTTCGTGTTCGACCACGCTTGGGCGAACGCCTACCAGCGCGCGGGCCTGACCTACTACCCCAAGCTGCTGGTAGCGGTGCCCTACTCACCGGTGACGGGGCCGCGACTGCTGTGCGGGAATGAGCCGACGCTGCTCGCTGCGCTGCGCGCGGCGATCGAGGGTTTCACGCGCCAGCACGGATTGTCCGGCGCCCACGTCAATTTCCATCGCGCGGCGGAAGCGCCGGGCGGCGACTGGCTGCTACGCCATGATCTGCAGTTCCACTGGCACAACCGAGGCTATCGCGACTTCCCGGATTTCCTCGACGGCTTCCAGTCGAAGAAGCGCAAGAACCTGCGCCAGGAGCGCGCCCAGGTCGCACGGGCGGGGGTGCAGGTCCGCCGTATCACCGGCGACGTGGCCAGCCCTGCAGACATCGAGGTCGCGCATCGGCTCTACTGCCGGACCTTCGAAGACAAGGGCAACCATCCCGCGCTGAGCCTGGGCTTCTTCCGTCATCTCGCGCGCAGCCTCGGCCCTGCCCTGCTGCTGGTGTTGGCTGAGCGTGGGGGTCAGGTGATCGCCGGAGCGCTCTGCCTGCGCTCGCATGACACCCTGTACGGCCGCTACTGGGGTTGTTTCGAGGAGGTGCCGGGCCTGCATTTCGAGGCCTGTTACCACCAGGGCATCGAGTTTTGCATCGAGCAGGGACTCGCCCGCTTCGAGCCGGGCGCACAGGGCGAGCACAAACTCGCGCGCGGCTTTCTGCCGGTGCCTACGCGAAGCAGCCACTACCTGCCGATGCCGGCCTTCCGTGAGGCGGTGGCAGTGGCCTTGGACGAGGAGCTGCGGTGGCTGCGCGGCTATCGGAGCGCCCTGCTGGCGCATGCCCCGTTTCGCGAAGAGGTGCTGGCAGGAGAGCTCGAACAGCTTCCTGAGCTGCCGGAGACCCTCGCCGCCTCACGCCTGCCTGCCGATTGATGTCTCTGCGCCTGCCCGAACTGGGTGCTTCGCCGGACGCACCCTTCCCGCCGCCAGAGCGCGCCCTGCACGAGCCCAACGGCCTGCTGGCGTGGGGCGGCGGCTTGGAGCCCGGTCGGCTGCTGCGCGCCTACGCCCAAGGCATCTTTCCGTGGTTCTCCGCAGGCGAGCCGCCCCTGTGGTGGAGCCCTGACCCGCGCATGGTGCTGGATCCGGCTGCGCTCAGCTTCGGCAGCCGCGATCGCCGGCGCCTGTGTGCTCTGCCCTGGCGGGTGCGTGCCGACCATGATTTCGCCGCGGTAATCGACCACTGCGCGCAGCTGCCGCGCGCGGGCCAGCGCGGCACCTGGATCCTGCCCGCGATGCGTCGCGCCTACCTCGATCTGCACCATCAGGGGTATGCGCACTCGATCGAGGTACTGGATGCGGAGGGCCGGCTGGTCGGGGGGCTCTATGGCCTGGCGCTGGGCCGCGCCTTCTTCGGAGAGTCGATGTTCAGCGTCGCCAGCGGCGGCTCCAAGCTGGCGCTGGCCGGTCTGTGCCAACGGATGCAGGCGTGGGATATGCCGCTGCTGGATGGCCAGGTGGAGTCGGCACACCTGCAGCGCCTTGGCTTCAGGGCGTTGTCGCGGGATGATTTCCTGAGGCGCCTGGGCGATCTGACTGCGGCACCGGAGCCTCGTGCGGGCAGCTGGAAAGATCGCTTTGGCGAGCTCCCGGCGGCACTTGCAGCGGCCGACTGAAAGCGCGCGCCGGCCTCGATCTGGAATGGCGCTCCGCGGCTCGCGACGGACACCCAGCTGCGGCCACCCCGATGCGCGCGGATCCTCGCACGCCAAGCACGGTCAGCAGGGGCGGTACGCAGCGCGAGCATCCTCGGCAGGCGAGGTGCTGGCGCGGAACTTCACCCCGCCCCCGGCGCATGGCATACTGGGCGCTTATGTCGTGGCCTCAGGCCGCCCCAACACGATGGAAACGCATGTCCAAAGACGACTCGATCGAGATGGAAGGCACGGTGCTTGAAACCCTGCCCAACACTGTGTTCCGCGTGAAGCTCGAGAACGGCCACGTGGTCACGGCACACATCTCGGGTCGCATGCGCAAGAACTACATCCGCATTCTCACCGGTGACAAGGTAAAGGTCGAAATGACCCCGTACGACCTGACCAAGGGTCGCATCACCTACCGGATGAAGTGATTCGGTGCCTTGTAACCCGCCGCCCCCAAGGGCGGCAGGTTTTTCGTGTGCGCGCTGTTCAGCGCCCGGCGCCCAGCTCGAAGCCATCGGCGAAGAGACGCTCGTTGGGCGCGGCGGGTGCAAGCACGCCCTGGGCCTCCAGCGCCGGCACGCCGCCGGGTTCAGCGATTCCCAGGAGCGCCACACCGGTTTCCGGCGCAACCGAGGTCACGAACGAATAGCGGAACAGCACGCCCCAGTTCAGCGGATTGATCGGGGCAGTAGCCGTGCCGCCCGCCTCCCAGATCAGCAGGTCGCCCTGTCGACGCGCGGTCCAGTCATTGCCGACGTCGGTGTCGCCATCACCGAACTCTATGCCCGAGACCGCGGCCGCTGCAGGCATCGGCACCTCGAAGCGGTTGAATCCGTTGTTGCGCAGCACCCGCAGGTTGGGCTCGGCGCCCTCGGTCACCGCGCGGCTGAAGTCGAGGTTCATCACCGCGTAGTCGTAGCGGAACTGACCGCTGCCGAGGTCGGTGACCTTGACTGCCACCCTGCTCTCGCCCTCCGCGCTACGAACCCGCACACTGGCCTGGTTGGGCGGCGCGCCTTCCAGCGGCACCCAGCGGTCGATGGCCGGGCCGAGGCGAAGCGGGGAGTTGTTGTTGGCGGTCCAGGGCGGGCTGCCGATGCTGAAACTCACCGGTCGCGACTGCATGGTGTTAAGGATGTCCACGTCGTCGCGGACGATGTACCAGGCTTCGGCGAAGTAACTGGCGCCGGCGTTCTGGGCGGGGTCGATTCGCGCCGACGGCACCTGCATGCGGAAAGCCCAGCTGCTGCAGTTGGCGACCCCTGGCAGGTTGCTGCAAGGTGAACTGACGTCGCGCGCTCCGTTGCAGTCGCGGTCGTAGACCGAGCCGCAGCGCCCCCACTGGCCAGTGGAGGGAATGATTTCCTCGCGCGGGCCGAGGTCGTTGATGTTGTCGTTGTTGCCGGTGCCGTAGATATCGATGCAGCCGCGTCCGAGAATATGGCCGTTGCCAGGGTTCTGATCGCATCCCGTATTGATGGTGAGGAAGGCGTGCTTCACTCCGGAGCGCCCGATCTGCTCGATCCGGCCCTGCGGGTCGATCCGGTACAGGTTCCAGATCAGGTACGGGTGCTGATCGTTACCGTGCGGCTGGAAGTTGCCGGTGAACTTCCGGTGCCAGGGCACGTCCGCTGCGTAGCGCACCTTGCTGGTACCCATCGGGTCGCCGACGACCGTCGGCACGATCGGATTGGAGGGATCCGCCTCGCTGGCATTGCCGGTGCCGCGGTTGTTGCGCAAGGTCGCGCTGGGCGTGAAGACGACCAGGCCGGCGGCCTGATCCTGACGGCTGTACTGAAGGTAGAAGCTTTCGGTGAAGACATCCGCCTCGTAGATGCCGCCGTTGGGGGCCGGCATGCCGTGCCAGCGTGTGCTGGTGGCCTTGGCTTCAGCCACCACGGCCCCTGGCGTCGAGACGCGCGAGCGCATTTGCAGTCCAGCGACCACCCAGTCAGCCACGCCCGGCACGCCGATCCGCTGCGCCAGCGCCGGCGAGATCCGCAGATCCATCGCGCGCACCACAAGCTGCGGATCGCGCCCGCCGTCCAGCTTGTACATCAGCTTGTCGATGTAGAACCAGGCGATGCCGTCATTGCCCACGAGCTCAAGCTCAAAAGGCTGGCCCGGCCGCGGGCGTAGCTGGAAGTCGCGAAGGTCGAAGGCGCCGTGCTTACCCCCGATCTCGAAGCCTCCGCGCACCTGCAGCCGACCGCCAGCGAAGCCAACAAAATCTGCGCTGTCGCGCACCTTCATCTCAAGCCCAGCCGCTTCGCGCAGCGCCAGCCGCTCGACGTGTGGCTCGCCCAACTCGGGCAGCCTGTGGAGGGCGGATCCCACCCTGAGCCCAAGATCCTGCATCAGGTCGCGGTTCCAGATGAACTCGATCTCGCCACCCCATACCGCCCATTGAGCCAGTTCCATCCCTTGCTCGGAGCTGGGCTTGCCCGCGTGGGGCGGCGCTGCGTGGAGCCGCGTGGCCACGGGCATGGCCATCAGCATGGCCGCCAGCAGAACTGTCGTGTGCCCGTGTTTCATCTCCGCTCCCTTCTTGAGTGCAGCCGACTGACAACAATCGACCTGTGACGGCGACCATGATGTGATCTGTTTCACATCGCTACAGATCCACGCTGCCCGCATCCAGCACCACCGGCGGCGAGCGCCCATAGGCAGGGTTGGACCACAGCTCGTACACATAGGCACCGCGGCTGCGCTGCTGCGGCCCCACGCTGAACGGACGCCCTGGGCCGCCCTCACACATCAGGTTCTCCCCCGGGAAGCTCCGCTCCACGGCCTGGTTGCGCAGGAACTCGATGTATTCCTTGCTGGCGATCTGGAACTGCAGGCGTGCCTGCACGCTGAGTGCGCCGCTGTCCGCAGGCAGCTGCGCGGTGTACTCGGCGATGTCGTAGTTGCGCAGTCGGCGCGAGCCCGGCGTTTCCGGCGGGTAGACCGCCCCGACGGGTGCCACCTCGACGTCGTCACCGCCGGTGAAACCCAGCGGCGGGATGCGGTTGTCCTTGGCCACGCAGTTGTTGAGCACGAAGTGGAACGCGGCCCGCCCCTGCGAGTCGGAGATGCGGCAGGACGATGTGGTGGTGTCCCAGATGCCCTGCTTCACTTCGTAGACGCGGGTTTGCGCGTCCTGCTGCAGCTCGCCGGTGTTCGGATCCCAGCGTCCGTTGCTCCACAGCAGCTCGCCGCCGGCGTCGCGTACCTCCACCTCCAGCCACATGCGCCGACCTTCGGAATAGCCGGTCGGCAGCTTGTGCCCCGCAAGGTTGGTGACCTTGACCTCGATCGCCAGGCTGTCGGCGCTGCGCTTGGCCTGCACTTCGACGGTGGCGGTGCGCTCGGTCAGCAGTTGCGTGTTCCAGGCGATGGTCTGATCGAATGCGTCGGCCAGGCCAAGCTCTGGATACTCGCCCTTGAGGATCGCCGGAATCCAGGTGTTCGCGCCCGAGAAATCATGCACCGAGAGCTGCCCGTTGCGGTTGGGCCCGAAGAAGCAGCCGAGGAACTCTTCGTTGGGATCCTCGCTGCCGGCGATCTGCATATGGCAGCCCTGGCAGGTGGTGAGGATCGGGCGCTCGATGCCCATCGGCTCGGATTGTTCCGCCGACTCGAAGCGGCTCCCGAACAACAGCGGGCCGAAATCGCTCTTCAGCCATTCCGTGTAGGTGCGCTCGATCGGAAACGGGATCCGGGTATCCACGCCGCCTGCGTTGATCAGGCTGCGCAGGGGCTGCCCGTTGATCAGGGGCGAGGTGACGTTGTGGCAGCTACCGCACATCTCGCTGCTGGCCAGATGCGGCGAATGCTTCCACGGATGAGGCGGCGGGCTGGTGCCGTCGCTGTAGTCGTAGGGCCCGCCGCGACAGGGTCCGCTGCCGCCATCCGGACAGGTGACGTCGTCGAGCCAGATATCGCCGCTCTCGAGGTAGTTGGGCTGCCCTTGCGGCCCCCGCGGTTCGACGCGGTGGCAGTAGTGGCAGCCGATGCCGGCGTAGTCATTGCCGAAACCCGGATCGTCGTCGTAGTCGCCCTGCAGCAGGCAGCCATTGGCGCCGTTCACCAGGCCGCCGTTGCCGGTCTTGCGCACGCGGCCGCCGAACCAGCCCTCAGGCACGTGGCAGCGCAGGCACCAGTCGCCGACCCCCTCGACGCCGATGCTGAGGCCGTCGGCGTTGGCCACGTCCAGGGCAGCCCAGAACAGGGGATCGCGGCCAGCGTTGGCCATCATGGATCCCTTCCAGCTGGTCGCGGGATAGTGCGCCTCGAACGGGCTGCCGGAATGGCAGCTGGTGCAGTTGCCCGAGGCCTCCAGCGAATGCACCAGGCCCGGCTGGCTGCCGCGCGCCGTCACGTCCATGGGGGTGCCGGTCACGGCTGCATTTTGCCCTGAGGCCATTCCCCATGCGCCCGCCAGCCCCGAAGCAAGCAGGCACAGACAAGCCGCAGCCAGAAGTTGGCCACCCGTTACGGAATCCCAGACTTTCCCCACGCTTCACCCCGAAAGACACGGGCCCTCGCATCCAGCGGGGCCCAGTGCGTCGAGGGTAGAAGCCGGCGCGCCCGCTGGCAAGCGACGCGCCGGCGGGAGACGATCTCAGTCGACGGCGCTCAACTCGGGCTGGGCCTCTTCCGCCGTCTCCACGAACAGCTTGCCATCGCGCACGCCGACGCTGACCCGGCCGCCGCGCACCAGCTTGCCGAACAGCAGCTCGTCGGCCAGCGGGCGTTTGACCTGCTCCTGGATCACCCGGGCCATTGGACGCGCGCCCATTTGCGGATCAAAGCCGTTCTGGGCCAGCCAGCGGCGCGCCTCCGGATCCACGCTGAGGGCGACGTGCTTCTCCTGCAGCTGGGTTTCGAGCTCGATGATGAACTTGTCGACCACGCGAAGGATGTGGTCGAAGTCCAGCCCGCCGAACTGCACGATGGCGTCCAGACGGTTGCGGAACTCCGGCGAGAAGCTCTTGCGGATGACTTCCATGGCGTCGGTGGCGTGGCTCTGCTCGACGAAGCCGATGCTGCGGCGGGCCGCCTGGGCAGCCCCGGCATTGGTGGTCATCACCACGATCACGTTGCGGAAATTGGCCTCGCGTCCGTTGGTGTCGGTCAGGGCGCCGCGGTCCATCACCTGCAGCAGGACATTGAACACGTCCGGGTGGGCTTTCTCGATTTCGTCCAGCAGCAGCACGCAGTGCGGGGTCTTGACGATCTTTTCGGTCAGCAGGCCGCCCTGATCAAACCCGACGTAGCCAGGAGGTGCGCCGATCAGGCGGCTGACGGAGTGTGCCTCCATGTACTCGGACATGTCGAAGCGCACCAGCTCGATCCCGAGCTGCATCGCCAGCTGGCGGGTGACTTCGGTCTTGCCGACGCCGGTCGGGCCGGCGAACAGGAAGCTGCCGATGGGCTTGTCCGGGTTGGCCAGCCCGGAGCGCGCCATCTTGATGGCCGCAGCGAGAGAGTCGATCGCAACGTCCTGGCCGAACACCACCATCTTCAGGTTGCGGTCGAGGTTACGCAGCACATCGCGATCCGAGGCCGAAACCTGCTTGGCCGGGATCCGCGCCATGCGAGCAACGATGTACTCGATCTCGGCGACATCGATCACGGCCTTCCGCTGGTCTTCCGGCAGCAGGCGCTGCCGCGCACCGGCCTCGTCGATCACGTCGATGGCCTTGTCCGGCAGCAGACGGTCGCCGATGTGCTTGACCGACAGGTCCACCGCCGCCTGCAGGGCGTCGCCGAGGTACTCGACCCGGTGATGCTCCTCGAACTTGCTCTTCAGCCCGTTGAGGATGGCGACCGCGTCCGCCACCGAGGGCTCGACCACGTCGATCTTCTGGAAGCGCCGCGCCAGCGCGCGATCCTTCTCGAACACGCCACGGTATTCCTGGAATGTGGTGGAGCCGATGCAGCGCATCTCACCCGATGCCAGCACCGGCTTGATCAGGTTGCTGGCATCCATGGTGCCGCCGGACGCAGATCCAGCGCCGATAATCGTGTGGATTTCGTCGATGAACAGGATGGCGCCCGGCTCCTTCTTGAGCTGGGCCAGCACGGCCTTCAGGCGCTTTTCGAAGTCGCCGCGGTATTTGGTGCCGGCCACTAGGGCGCCGAGATCGAGCGCATAGATGGTGGCCTCGGCGAGCACCTCGGGGACTTCGCCGTCGACAATGCGCTTGGCCAGGCCTTCAGCCAGCGCGGTCTTACCCACGCCCGCCTCGCCAACGAACAAGGGATTGTTCTTGCGGCGGCGGCACAGCACCTGGATGGTGCGCTCGATCTCCTCGGCGCGGCCGATAAGCGGGTCGATCTTGCCCTGCTTGGCCAGTTCGTTGAGGTTGGCCGCAAACTCGTTGAGGGGGTTGGCCTTTGCTTCCTCGCCCTCGCCCTCTTTCTGCGCTTCACCCTCGGCCGGCTTGGTCTGCTCGCTGGTCAGCTTGGCCACGCCATGGCTGATGTAATTGACGACGTCGAGCCGGCTGATTTCCTGCTGGCCGAGGAAGTAGACCGCATGGCTGTCCTTTTCGCCAAAGATGGCGACCAGGACATTCGCCCCGGTAACCTCTTTCCGCCCCGAGGACTGCACGTGGTAGACCGCTCGCTGCAGCACGCGCTGGAAACCCAGCGTGGGCTGGGTGTCGCGCGTGTCGTCGGCAGCCAGCACCGGCACCGTTTCGCCGATGATGTTGCGCAGGTCGTTGATGAGTCGGCCCAGATCCGCGCCGCAGGCGCGCAATACCGACACCGCTGAGGGATTCTCGAGCAGCGCCAGCAGAAGGTGCTCGACCGTCATGAACTCATGGCGTGCCTCGCGGGCCTGCTTGTAGCACTGGCCGATGCTGAACTCGAGATCTTTGCTGAACATGCCGTCGCTCCTTGAGCCTTGCGGGTGCCGCCTGTGCTGCCTTGCCGCCTGCCCGTCTATCGGGAGGCGTGGGGCCTGTTTTACGCCTTTTCCATACTGCACATCAGGGGATGCTGATGCGTGCGTGCGAACTCGTTCACCTGTTGGACCTTGGTTTCAGCCACTTCATGGGTATACACGCCGCAGACGCCCTTGCCGCGGGTGTGGACGTGCAGCATCACTTGCGTGGCGCGCTCTGCATCCATGTTGAAGAACACCCGCAACACTTCAACGACGAAATCCATGGGGGTGTAGTCATCATTCAACAGCACCACCTGGTAAAGCGGCGGCCGGGCAACCTCAGGCCGGGCTTCCTCGACCGCCACCCCGCGCTGCGGGGATTGGTCAGGAGCGCCATCGGGGTCACCGAGCCGGGGGAAGGCGGAGCAATGCGATGGATTCTGCTGTGCACTCATGAGTTCGTAATGTGGTTGCCAGTGGAGCGTATACAAGGGCGACCGGTTTCTCTCCGCGGGATTCCGGCCAGTCTGTAGCGTGGAGCGTCAAGCGCGCCTGAAGCCCTGCTGCGGGAAAACGCAAGGCCTGCGCGCTGATGTAAAGTCTCGCCCCTCGCAGCCGGCGGTGCAGCCAGTGCCCAAGAGTGACATCCAGTTCAACCCGGACATCACCGTCGCCTGCGTCATCGTACGCGAGGGGCGCTTCCTGCTGGTGGAGGAAGACGTGCATGGTCGCAGGGTGCTGAACCAACCCGCCGGGCACCTGGAGCCAGATGAAGGCCTGGTCGAAGCGGCGCAACGGGAAGCCCTGGAGGAAACCGGCTGGCGGGTGCGCCCCACAAGTTTCATCGGCAGCTACCTGTGGCGCGCCGGGACTGGCAAAACCTACATCCGCTTCGCCTTCGCCGCCGATGCCCTGGAGCACGATCCGCGCCGGCCGCTGGACGCCGGCATCGTGGGCTGCGTGTGGCTGTCGCCCGCCGAGATGCGGGCGCAGTCGGCACGCCTGCGCAGCCCGCTGGTGCTGGCGGCGGTCGACGACTACCTCGGCGGCCAGCGCGCCTCGCTGGATCTGGTCCGGCACGTGGGCGGCTGAAGCCGATGCAGCCCGGCACCGTCATCGTCGGCATGTCTGGCGGGGTCGACTCTTCTGTCGCCGCCCTGCTGCTGCAGCGCGCAGGCCTGCCAGTCGAGGGTCTGTTCATGCAGAACTGGGAAGAAGACAGCCGCGAGGGCGGCTGCCGCGCCGAGGACGACCGTCGTGACGCCATCGCCGTCTGCGGCCGATTGAGCCTGCGCTGCCACACCCGCAACTTCGCTGCCGAGTACTGGGACGGCGTGTTCCGCCACTTCATCGACGAGTACGCAGCCGGCCGTACGCCCAACCCCGACATCCTCTGCAACCGCGAGATCAAGTTCCGCACCTTCCTCGAGCAGGCCCAAGCACTCGGCGCCGAACGCATCGCCACCGGCCACTACGCCCGTGTCCGCCAGCTTGACGGCCGCTGGCAGCTGCTGCGTGGCGTCGACGCCGGCAAGGACCAGAGCTATTTCCTGTACACCCTGGGCCAGGCCCAGCTCGCCGCCACCCTGTTTCCGATCGGCGAGCTGCCCAAACCCGAGGTGCGCCGAATCGCCCAGCAGGCCGGCCTGCCGACCCACGCCAAGAAGGACTCGACCGGCATCTGCTTCATCGGCGAGCGCGACTTCCGGGCGTTCCTGAGCCGCTATCTACCCGCCCGTGAAGGCGAGCTGGTCGATCCGCAGGGCGTGGTGCTGGGAACCCACCCCGGGGCGTTCTTCTTCACTCTCGGTCAGCGTGAGGGGCTGAATCTTGGCGGGGTACGCGGGCGTCCGCAGGCGCCGTGGTTCGTGGTCGGCAAGGACGTAGCGCGCAATCGCGTGGTGGTGGATCAGGGCCACGACAGCCCCTGGCTGCAGTCGCAGTCCTTGCTCACCGCAGCGGCAGACTGGGTCGACGGCACCCCGCCTGCGACCGAGTTCGACTGCACCGCGCGCAGCCGCTATCGGCAGGCTGATCAGGCGTGCCAGGTGCGCGTACTGGCAGACGGCAGCCTGCAGGTGCACTTCGCCCAGGCGCAGCGCGCCGTTACCCCGGGGCAATCGCTGGTGCTGTATCGCGACGAGGTTTGCCTGGGTGGGGCAGTGATCCAACACACCGACGCGCTGCTGCAGCGCGCGGACTATCTGGAGCGGGCCGCTGTGGCCGGGCTCGACATCCAACGGGAGTCATTCGCATGAGGGACCGCGCGATCGCGCTGGCCGGGCTGCTGCAGGCGCTGACGGCAGTGCGCCGGATCGCCCACGACGGCGAGGCGCCCATCGAGCTGCTCAAGCCCTGCATCGACAGCGTGTTCGCCATCGATGCGCCCGATGCGCCGGCCATCTACGGCGATGCGGCGTCGCTGGCGCCGGGGCTGCGCTGCCTGCTGCAGCAGGCAGAAGGCCCAGGCCTGGATCCCGCGATTTCGCGCATGGCCGTCACCGTGCTGCAGATCGAGCGGCGGCTGGTCCGCGACCCTGACATGCTGCAGCGACTGCAGCGCGAGCTGCGCACCATCGAGCGCCAGCGCGATCACTTCGGCAGCGAGCACGCCACAGTCATCGAGCGGCTCGCGCAGCTCTACGCCGACACCATCAGCCAGCTCAAGCCGCGGGTGATGGTACAGGGCAATCCGGTCCAGCTCTCGCAGCCGCGGGTAGTCGCCCAGATCCGCGCCACCCTGCTGGCCGCCGTGCGCGCCGCCGTGCTGTGGCGCCAGAGCGGCGGCAGCTATTGGGATTTCGCGCTGCGCCGACGCGCGCTGTCCGGCGCGGCGCGCGCACTGCTGGAGCCAACGAGCTGAAGCCGAGCGCAAGCAGACGCCGCTGCGAAGCGCAGCCGCGACGCCGTGCACGCCGGCGCTCTACCTTCGCCCGGATACCGCGACTCCAGATCGCAAAAGGCTCAAAGCGTTTGAAAAAAGCCAGACGCCGTCGCGAGGGGGGCGCTGGGCGTTGGTGGCAAAGCGCGGTCTGTGAACACAAGGCAGTTTGCTGAACCAAATGACCGCAGGATTCGCGCAGCGCGCTGCCGCCACGAGCGTCCAGCGGCGGCCCCTGCAGGCGGAGGGTTCTTTCGCACGCTCGCAGATTGGTTCGGACAGCAGCAAAGCCAGTGCGGCCGCTGTGGGTGCGGGGCCGTCGTGGCCCCCGACCGCGCCAGACACCGTGGAACCCGGTGCGCCCGCATATCGCGCCGCATACCGGAGGCCACATGCCCACAACAACTCGCCCCACTACCCGCCCGCGCCCCAGCCTGCCCGGCCCACGCCCTGGCGTCGCCGATGCACCCGTTGTTCTAGCGAACAAGCGTGTCCACCTCCAGGCGGGTGTGTCCTGGCTGGACGGCACAGAGGACCTGATCGTCGCAGTCGCCGTCGTCGATACCGAGGGCATGCCAGTCAACGGACTTACCAAGTCGCGCTTCAAGCTCTGGCAGCTCGGCCACCATTTCGGCGAGCTCAGCATCAGCCACGTGGTGGCGCTCGGAAGCCTGCCGACCCTGGCCGGGCACTACCATCTGGTGGTGCGCCACTGGGCTCTTGCGCGAGTGGCCCAGCTGCCGTTCTGCGTGCAGGTGGTGCAGGCCGGCAAGCTGGCGGGCAGCTTGGTCATCAGCGCCACCAAGGCCGCCTGAGCCACAGAAAAACGAAGGGCCCGCACTGGCGGGCCCTTCGTTGTCTCAAGGATCAAACACGGATCAGCGCGGAGTGAACTCGATCCGCGCCACCTCGCCGGCCTGCGACTGCGCCGGATCCAGCACCAGCGGCTTGTAGTCATTGACCAGCCAGCGCGGCAGCTGGCTAATATAGCCGGGGCCGCCGATCTTGCCGTCCTGGCCGCCGGGCATGATTTGCAGCAGGGTCGGCGGATCGGTCATTTCGCCGATGAATCGGCGTACGGGGCCACTGCCAAACATGAAGCCATTGACAGTGTTGGCGCGCACGCCGTGTCCCGAGGCATCCACCACCTCATAGCCGCCCGGACGCGCGAGGCCCGGCAACTGCGGGCTCAAGTCTCGGAAGGGATAGGCATTCTGACCCGGCAGGTTGAAGGGCCCGCCGAGCGGATGGTCGAGCACAATGCGATGCAGCCGGCCCCAGCGATAGTCGAGGAGATTGCTGCTGTTGGCGAAGGCGGGCGCAAACGCCTCACTGGACAGCAGGTTCAGGCCCGAGCGCAGACTGGTCAGCAGCACGCAATCGCGACGGTTGGCTGCGCTTTCAGAAGCGGCCGAAGCAGGAACACCCTGGAAGAAGTCCAGACCAGATGCACCGCGTCCCTGACGACTGTCGAAGTTGTCCAGCAGGAACTTCACCGCCGTGTAGGCCTCGTTGTTGCCCGGCAGGAAGTTGCCCAGACCGACGCGAGCAAGTGTGCCATCCACGACGTTGCGCACCAGCTGGCCGCGGTACACCGACCAGATCGTCGCCGCCGCCGACGCGCGGATCTGCGCTTCCGAAGGCTCCGGCAGGTTGAAGGGATCATCCCCGCGGTCGTAACCCTCGCGGATGCCGGTCGGCGCACTGAAGTCCCAGCCGCGCAGCAGCGCAATGGCGTCAGCCAGCTGGGTATCGCGCACCAGGGTAGCGCTGCAGCCGATGCTGGCGGTGGCGGAACGGTCGAACGCGGCCAGCAGGTGCGGCAGAACGAGTTCAGCGTCCAGGAACTGCGTGTTGGCCTGCAGCTCGGCCATGTCCTCTATCGAGATACCACCGCGAGCGATCAGCCGCTGCAGTTCGCGGTCGATTCGGCCTTGCCGGTAGCTTGAGTAGCCGGGCGCCAGGTAATAAATGCCGCCGCCCGGGCGCAGCTGGTTCAGGACGTTGTTGTCCAGCGTGTTGCCGACCGGATCGTTGTTGGCGTTGGCGATATAGCCACTGGCGGGGTTGACCGACTGCGGCAGCTCCGCCGGCGACAGCACCTCAAACGGCACGGCTTGCGCGGGATAGGTGTTCTGCCGCGGCAGCCACTCGTTGCCGCCCTGGCCGCTGCGGATGATGAAGGGCGGTGCGCCCACCACCTCGCCCCGCTGCAGGTCCTCGCGGATAGGCGCTTCCGCGGTCGCGAAGTAGGCGATGTTGCCCTGCTTGTCGGCGTAGGCAAAGTTCTGCGAGCCCACGTCGAAGAACTGCAGGGCTGCACGGAACTCCTCCAGATTGGTGGCGCGATTGACGCGGCGGAAGGACTCCAGTTCCTGGGTCGGGCCCCAGCCGGTGTAAGCGACGGAAATACCGGTGTTGCCGGTGATGCTGAGCACCGGGCCGTTGTTGCGGCGAGGCACCAGCACGGTGATGCCGCCATTGGTGTAGCCGATCGAGTTGACCCTGCTAACGCTGTCCAGACGCCCGTCGCCGACGCTGTTGGCAAAGAAGCTTTGGAACACCCACAGGACAGGCTCGATCTGGCCCTGATAGATCGTGTGCGTGGGCAGCCCGAAGGTGTTCAGCACGAAGCGTTCGCTGTAGCTGTCGGTGACGTCCATGGGGTTGGTCGTCAGGCCCCAGCAGAAGTGACTGTTGCAGCCGAGAATCGGCACCGGAGTACCGGGCGCGATGGCGCCGACCGTATTCATCGGGGTCGGATAGCGAGGGTCGTTGGAGATGACGTGCCCTTCGTGGAAGAGCATCGGCGTATCGAGGCCAAGATGCGGATCATTGGCGAGGATCGGCGCGCCCGATGCGGTGTGCTGGCCTGCCACTGCCCACCAGTTGGAGCCGGCACGGTTCTCGCGGCGGGACAGCTGTGGGCCGATGATCGGGTTGTCGCGCACGCGCTCAACATAGTTCTGCGCCGCCTGCATCAGCTGCGCATCGACGATCGGTGCGTCAGCAGGGTCGAACTGCACAGCACCCTTGCCGATTTTTGGCGCGCCCATACCGCCGATGGATGCGAGGAAGCCGGGCACGCTCAGCCGGCTGTCGGCCGGCATCGAGCGGTGGGTGTCCTCGAAGAACAACAGGCTGCCGTTGAAGCCGGCCGCTGCACCGGCCTGCTGGTAGGCACCCAGTCGCACGGTGTAGTCGATATCCAGGTCGAAGCTCAGCTGGAACGCCAGCAGCTTGCCGATTACCAGCGAATCCACCGGCGACCAGGAATCCGCAGAGGACAGCTCCAGTGCCTGATGCTCGGTCGGCACCGGGTGCGTGGCCAGCCAGGTGTTGACGCCATCGGCATAGGCTTTCAGCTGGCCGCGCAGCTCCGGGCTGGTCTTGGCCCAGGTGGCCCAGGCGGCGCGACGCAGGCCAAGGGTGCGCAGCTCGATATCGCGCGGCAGCACGCTGGGGCCAACCAGCTCGGCGAGGGTGCCGCTGGCGGTGCGCCGCAGCAGGTCCATCTGGAAGAAGCGATCGCGAGCGTGCGCGTAGCCCATCAGCCAAGCTGCGTCTTCGTCGGTGGCCGCGGTGATCGTGGGCACCCCTTCGGCGTCGTAGGAAATGCTGCCGTTGGCCTTCAGGCCGGGTGCTGGCAGCGCCTGGGCGCCGGCGAGTCCAGCGCTAACGCTGAGCAGGATGCCAGCGGTCAGCGCCGACAGCCGGCTGGCTGCGGTATTTGAAACGTGCATTGGATTCCTCCCTGGTGACCCTGTGCCGCTGTGGCGCGGCCTTCCGAACGGCGAAACCATGATCGCCATCACGCTTGCCGAGTATGCAGAGGCGCACGGAGCAAGGCCAAGTGCGAGTGCAGCAAAACGTTGCGCAGCGCCTGCGGGGCGCTACTCCAGTGCGGACAGGGTGGCCGCGAGGGCCTCGATATCCTCAGCCTCCAGCCGGTACATCCGCATGCCGCCGCCAAGCGGTGGGTGGTGGCGGTCGCCGATCGAGAATCCCGCTATCTGGCGGGCCAGATAGGCTTGGTGCTGGCCGGCGATCCGCGGGATCGTGTCGCCTCCGCGGTAGTCAGCACCGTGACAGGACGCGCAGTCGAGGGCATCCAGCCGCTCGCTTCCCTCCGGAGGAACAGACCCGGCGGACTCCGTCACGGAGCCAACCCACGGCCGCTCCGCGAGGTCCGAGCTGATCCGGGCGATTGCCGCAGCGTCCAAGCCTTCGCTGAGTGCCGACATCGGAAACCCCTCGCGATGACGTTCCGCGAAGCGCTGCAGCTGCGCTGCCAGATAGGCGGCATGCTGGCCTTCGATGCGAGGAGCAACGGCGCCAGGGGCATCCCCGCTGTGGCAGTCAAGACACAGGGTTTCCAGCGCAATCCCGGCCATGGCCGGGCCCGATGACAGCAGACCCACCAGACCGAGGGCGACGGGAAGGCGGAAAAGATTCAGACCGGACATGGCAAGCCTCGCTGGGTGGACGTGGCTGATGGTGCAGCCGGCGCGGGTGTGGCGTCCAGACGCAGCAAAGCCCGGTCATGGGTTTGTCACGCCGCAGACCTAGTCTCCGTGGGCCGCTGCCAGGTGCCCCTGCATGAATCTCCCGCTCGCGAGTTCCCCGGTCTTTGAAGCCACGCCCACCCGCCTCCGCGACCGCATTGACCAGCGGATCTTCGGTGCCATCTACGGACGCAGCCTTGTCTACAACGCCTGCTGGGAAGATCCAGCGGTGGACCGCAAGGCGCTGGCTCTAGGGCCAGAGCACGCGCTGATGGTAATCACCAGCGCCGGCTGCAATGCGCTGGACTATGCGCTTGCCGGGGCCGGACATATCCATTGCGTGGACGCCAATCCGCGCCAGAACGCACTGCTGGAGCTCAAGCTGGCAGCTGTCCGTGGGCTGGAGTACGAGGACTACTTCCGCTTGTTCGGCCACGGCTTTCACCCGCGCGCAGGGGAGCTTTACGCCACTTGTCTGCGGCCGCAGCTGGGCGCGTTTGCACGCGACTTCTTCGATCGGCACTGGGGCTGGTTCTGCAGCTCGCGCGGCAGTTTCTATTTCCATGGCCTATCCGGGCTGGCTGCGCGTGGCTTCGGGGCCTGGCTGCGCCTGCAGCCGCGCCTCAGCGAAGGCTTCCGCGCCCTGTTCGCCGCCGACAGCATCGAGCAGCAGCGGGAGATCTACTGGCGCGAGATCGCGCCACGCATGTGGACCAGGACGTTCAACTGGATGCTGTCCCGCCAGCTGGTGATGAACCTGCTGGGGGTCCCTCATCCGCAGCGCAAGCTGGTGGAAGCTCAACATCCGGGGCGCATCGCAGGTTTCATCCGCTCCGCGCTGGAGTATGTGATCTGCGAACTCCCACTGCGCGACAACTATTTTTGGAAGGTCTACTTCAGCGGCAGCTACACGGAGGACTGCTGCCCGGAGTATCTGAAGCCCGAGGGTCATGCGCGTCTGCGGGCGGGCATCGTCGACCGCATCGATTGGCACACCTGCACGGTCACCGAGTTCCTGCACTCGCACCGGCGTCCGCTGGATCGGTTCGTCCTGCTCGACCACATGGACTGGATGAGCAGCTATCAGCCCGCGGCGCTTATCGAAGAATGGGAGGCAATCATGGAGCGTGCCGCGCCTGGCGCCCGGATCCTGCTGCGCAGCGCGCAGTCGAAGCCTGGCTACCTCGATCGCATCAGGCTGGGCCGGCACCAGCAAAGGCTGCGCGATTTGCTTGTGTTCCAGGATGCATTGGCAGACTCGCTGCAACGCGAAGACCGAGTGCATACCTATGCTGGCTTGCTGATCGCCGATTGCCCCGCCAATGCGCGGATTTGAAACGCTCCGCTCGGAACTTTCGGTGCTGCGCCAGTGCCTGCGCGGCATGCCGCGTCGCGGCCAGCAGGCGGGACGGCTCGATGCCTTCTATGGCCCACAGGCCGAGCAGTACGACCGCTTTCGCGAGCGCCTGCTGCACGGTCGCGCCGAATTGATCGCTGCACTGGACCTGCCGCAGCGAGCCCGAGTGCTGGAGCTGGGCGGTGGCACCGGCCGCAACCTCGAGTTCTTTCCGGAACAGCGCCGCGCCGACCTGCACTTCGAGCTGGTCGACCTTTGTGCGCCGCTGCTGGAGGTGGCGAAACACAGAACGCGCGACTGGCCAAGCGTGCGCATCACTCTGGCCGATGCCTGCAGCCACCAGCCCGACCAACCGGTGGACTGCGTGTACTTCAGCTACTCCCTGAGCATGATCCCGGACTGGGGTTTGGCGCTGGACAATGCGTTGCGCAACCTCAATCCCGGCGGCCTGTTGGCCGCGGTGGATTTTCATGTCTCCAGTGCCTGCCCCCCGCCCGGACGTGCGAGCCATTCCGCGCTCGCACGGGCTTTCTGGCCCCGCTGGTTCGGGCACGACGGCGTGCAGCTGGGCCCGGAGCGTCTCGACGCGCTGTGCAAGCGCTTGCCTCGACACGCGCTGCTGGAAACGTCTGCGCCGGTGCCCTACATGCCGGGGCTGCGCGTGCCCTACTACCGGTTCATCGGACGCAAGCCCGGTTGAAGCGCAGAGCAGGCGCAGTCAACCCAGCGGCGCAGTCCGGCCTCTCCTCCGACGGCCCTCCCCTGCTCAGCGCCTGCGGCTGGCAGGGGCAAAGAAAAACTCGCCTGCCTCGTGACCGGCAAACTGGATGGGCGCGTACTGAGGGACCTGCGAGACCGGAGCATCCAGCGCTGCAAATGCCAGCGCCGAGTTGATCTCGCGATGCAGGCGACCGCCCTCGAGAACCCGCGCATTTGCCGAGAGGACGTTCAAGAAAGCCCGGGCAAAGTAGCTGTGCTCCCCACTGCCGCTGTCTGGCACCGGCTGCAAACCGCCCGAAGTGAGCGCGAGCCGCGCCTTGGATCCGGTCGCCCCACGCACCCACACGTCCCAGTCGGCGCCCGGCTCGGTGGCAGCGTAGGTCGCGATGGACGCGCCCACCAGTGCGCCTGAGTAACAGGAGTCAGCCACCACCAGCACCTGTCGGGCTGGCATCGCCTCGATCAGACTCGATATGGAACGGTTGGAGACCCAGCTGTCGGGACTGGCGCGGCGGCCATCGACCGGAATCCAGTAGCCCTCGCTGCCGCTGGCGGAAAGCTCGCCATGGCCTGCGTAGTAGACCAGAAGCGAATCATCCGGCTTGAGGCTATCGCGCAACTCCGCCAGCGCGGAAAGCATGTCCAGACGATTGGCGTCGAGCAGCAGGCGCACTTCGTGGCCATAGCGCTCACGGAGCAGGCGCGCCACCGCGGTGGCGTCATTGACTGCGCTTGCCAGCGGCGGAAAGCCTTCGTCCACATAGCGATTGTTGCCAACGACAAGGGCATAGGCGCGGCCTGACTTGACGCCCTGCGGCAGGCTGCCGAGGCTGCGCGGGGCGGCGGCCTGCTGCTCCATGGGCAGCAGGCTGAAGCTAAGCTCGGCGGTTTCACCGCGACGCCCATAGGCCCGAATCTCTACCTCGGTGCCCTCGGTGGGCACCTCCAGCGTCGCCCGGAACAGTCCGTTCTCGGCAAGCACCACCGGCAGCTGGTTGACGGTCAGGCGCTCGACCATCGCCGGTCGATCGACCCTTCCGACCACCGCCTGCCGCCCACCACTGCTGCGAACCGCCGCACCGCCGCCGCTGCGGGTCAGCGCCAACGCTGGACTGATCAGCTCCAGGCTGGGCGCGTTCGCGGCCAGCATCTCGCCCTCACGCATGCGCTCCTGCTCAAGCATCGCGATCTGCATGCGTTGGTCGCGGAGCACGCTGTCACGCTGCACGAGCTGAGTCTCCAGCACTTTCATCAGGCGCCAGTCTTCGTTGGCGCGCGCGTCCAGCCGGGCCTCCAGCTCGCTGATGCGCTGGTCGTACTCATCGCGCAAGGCCTGCAGGCCGGATTCCGCCGCAGCCAATGCGGTCTCGGTGTCCGCAATCTGGCGTTCACCGGCAGCCAGTGCGGACTGCAGTCGCTGCTTCTGCTCTGCGATCGAGTCTGCGGGAGCCGCTGCAGCGTCGATCGCCGCAGCCTCGCTGATGGCTTGGTCGCGTCGGCGCTCCAGCGCCTGCTGCTGCTGCGCCAGGCGCGCGCGCAGCTGCTCAAGCTGCGCCTCCTGCGCCTCCATTTGTGAGCGCTGGGCGACCAGAGCCTGCTCAGCCGCGCCAGCGCGCTGGCGCGCCGACTCCAGTTCCGCCAGCAAGTCAGCCCGCTCCCCCTGCAGTCGCTGCAGTGCCTGACGACGCTCGCCGAGCTCCCGCTGCAGCGCCTCCACCCGTGCCTGCAGACGCGTGATCTCGCCACGCTGGCGCTCGATCTCGGCGTCGCGGGTCGCAAGCTCCACCCGCACCACGGATGCATAGAGCAGCTCATCGCCTGCCCCGGCGGACTGCCGGTACAGGTTCAGGGCGCGCAGCGGGTCACGGCCCACTCCTTCACCCTCCTCCAGCAGCAGCGCGAGGTTGGCCATGGCTCGACGATTACCGCCGGCCACGGCGCGCTCGAACCATGACGCCGCGCGCGCAGGATCCGGCGCAATACCGAGGCCCTTGAGATGGATCTCGCCGACATAATTCTGGGCTTCGGCATCCCCACTCTCAGCTGCGCCAAGCCAGACCTGCAGCGCAGTGCGGTAATCGGCCCGATCGAAGGCTACGAACTCGCCTCCCCGGATCGCACAGTCGGCTTGGCTGGTGCGGATCGGACGGCGTGCGGCCATGAAGCTCGCCTGCCCACCAAGGCGGCGGACCTGGCCAGGCAACAGGCAGTCGACAATCATCAGGTCTTCAGCCGTGGCCACGCGCGCGCCGCGCGCTTCGGCGATGGGTGCCGCACCCGCGCCGGCCACCACCAGCACCGCGCCGACAAGGGCTGCGTAGACGCGCATGCAGTGCGCATTCGAGAATCCGGTGCGGCTTGGGTTCATGCTCGACATGATGCCCTCCAGCGGCCGATGGCCTTGGTGAATTCCGGGTGAGTATACTGATACCCGTTTTGCACCAGTGCCAAAGCATCAAGAGTCATCAGTCACGGTTGCGACCAAGGTCAACCGCGAGCGTTTGGTGGGTCGGGCGCACGAAGACAGGGGCGCGCCCCGAGAACAACAACGGGGATACCGGCATGTCTGGATCGATTGTGGAATCCGCTGGGCGGCTGTGTTCGCTCTGGCTTTCGTTGCTGCTCGGATCCGCGATGGTCTGGCTTCCGCAGACAGCCTCCGCGAGCGGCTGCGCGCTGCAGTTCGTGCAGACCTCGCCCATCGCGATCGGAGCCGGTGGAACCGCCACGGTCAATCTGGCCGTCGTGGACGCGATTCCCGGCGTGTGTTCCAGCGCCTCGTTCCTCATTTCGACGCTCTCGGACACCTCCGCCGGCACGGTGATCAGCCCCCCTACCGGCACCATGAACTTTGGCGACCCGGCGGTGGCGCTGCTGATCCAGGCCCCCGCGACAGGGGGCGGCAGTGTCGAGTTCCAGGCCCTGTGCAACTCCGGCTGCGAAAGCGTCAGCAATCCCAATCCCGTGTTCACCGTCAACATCGTCACCGACGTTTACTCGATGGCTTTTTTCAGCCCGACCAGCGGCGCGGGCTTTATCTCCGGCGGCGGCAGCCTTGATCTGTCGGTCCTGCTCTCTCGCAACGGAATGCCCGGAAATCTCGGCCCCGGCGAAGGCGAGGTCTGTTTCGATCTGCCCATCAGCCAGAATCCGATGGGCGCCAGCCTGGCGGGCGGCGTCGGCCCCTGCGGCATCAGCGGGCGCCGCGCAGATGCCAACGTCGATGGCGTCGCTACGGTGACCCTGGTCGGAAGCCCCAACATGTGCGCGCAGACCCTGGTCACCGCGACGGCTGTGGGCTTCCCCAGCCCGCCCAGCCTTACCTTCGGCATCACCGGAACCGATGTGCTCGATATCGTCACGGTGTCAGGCGACGCGCAGCAGGCCGTCGCGCAGACGCCCTTCCCGTTGCCGCTGGTGGCCCGGCTGCAGTGCGGTACGGCCGCCCCCACCAGCCTTGCCGGCCTGCCCGTGCGCTTTGAACGTATCAACGGCGAGACCGCGGTGATCGACGGCGGCGCGATTTCGGCGATCCGGATCACCGACGCCAGCGGCCTCGCAAGCGTGGGCGTGGCGGCCACCAGCCTGCCCGGCGGCACGGTGTTCCGGGCCTGCCCCGATTTCGACATCGGCTGCGATGCCAGCACAACCTTCAATCTGACGAATCTTGGCGTGGCCGATCCGGCACTGATCGTGGTCGGTGCCGCCCAGGTGGAGCTGGCACCCGGCAGCTCGACCACCCTGCAGGCGCAGGCAATCAACGACAGCCTGCCGGCGAGCAGCGTTGCGGTCGGGTGGAGCACGGTTTCCGGGCTCGCCACCTTGTCGATGACGGGAACAGGGACCGACGACGGCGGCTTTGTGCAAAACACTGTCACCGCACCAGCCAGCACCGGGCTGTCCGTCATCCGCGCCGAACGCGCGGATTTCCCCGGAGTAGTGGCGGAGTTCGAAGTCGAGTCGGTGGTGTACTCGATGTCCGTTGCCACTCTGCCCGTTGGCGACGCAGGTGTGCCGCTCGTGTTCGGTGCTGGGGTTGAGCGCCAAGGCGCAACCACCTCCCTTGTGGCAAACGGAGTCGTCTCGTTCAGCGTGGTTGCCGGGCCACCGGGCGCAAGTCTGACAGCGCTGGATGGCGGCCAGATCGTTGACAGCCGCGCACGATTTGAACTTCTCGCAGCAGATCCCGGCGTCTACGTGGTACGCGCGCTGTATGCGCCGCCCTCGGGGCTTCCGCCTGTGTTTGAAGACCTGCCGATCGAGTTCACGGGCGTTGCGTCCGGCCAGCTCGAGGCGCGCTTCTCGGCCCCGGATTTCCAGCTCTACAGCGATGAAACCTCAGCATCAGGCCTCCTGCTCACCGTGTCGAATACGGACACAGGCGCAGCGCAGCCGGGGCTACTGACCGAAATCCGCATCGAATCCGGCGACGCTGCGTTTGCCGGCGCAGGCGGCAGCGTGCTGCTGTCCACCGATGCCAGTGGCCAGATCCGCACGCCATCGATCGAGGTGTCCAGCAGCGTGCGTGACGTAAGGATCGTGGCGCGGCACCAGGGCACGGTGCTGGGGGAGATCGTTCTGCCGGTAGCGGCATCGAGCTACGCGATGCAGTTCCTTCCTCCGAATCAGGCCCTTGCGCCTGGCGCGACACTCGCGGTGGGCGTGGCCATGACCCGCACCGGCAGCGGGCCCGCTGAGCCTTTCTGGGGCGCCCAGGTGGGCTGGTCCGCCCAAGGCGGAAGGCTGCAGTCCGCACAAACGTTCACCGAGCAGGATGGACGCACGTTCAACCGCCTGACCGTCGATTCCGCAATGCCGGTCGTGCTTGCCGCGTCGTTCGATCCGGGCGGTGGCCTGGTCGGCGCCAGCATTCGCGTCGAGCTGGGCAGCCAAGCCACGGGGCTGCGGATCCTGTCTGGCGATGGACAGTCGGCATTGCCCGGCTTGCCCTTGCCCAATCCGATCATCGTGGAATCGCTGCTTGGAGGCCTGCCGCAACCGGGCGTTGCGGTTGAGCTCCGCTCCGAGCCGCCGGGTCTGGCCGCAATCGATCCGCCAGTGGCGACCAGCGACAGCAGCGGTCGAGCCCGATTCACCGTGCGCCTGCTGGAGAATGCTCAGCCCGGCCTCGTGCTGGTGGCAAGCCGCCCCGATGCTCCAGAGGCACGCGCCCCGGTTCGTGTCGAGGTCGGTCAGGGCCCCGCGCAACGCGAGCTCTTAGCCCTCTCCGGTGGCGGCCAGTTCACGCAGCCCGGCACTGAATTCTCCGAGCCGCTGGTGGTGGAGGCTCGCAACGACGGCCAGCCGGCCGCGGACATCGCTGTTCGTTTCGAGGTCAACCCAGCGGGTGCCGCCACGGTTTTGGCATCCGATGCGCGTACCGGGCTGGATGGACGTATCGAGGCACGCATCCGGCTCGGCGCCGCCGCGACCGGGCCCATTGAGGTGACGGCCGTGCGCAGCGATGAACCGCAGGCGTCGGCACGCTTCACCCTGTTCCCTGCCGTCGGCGGCGCCGAACAGCGGCTTGAGATCGACTCTGGCAACCAGCAGCTCGGCATCGCCGGAACCCGCGCGCAACCGCTGGCAGTGCGCTACCTGGTGAATGGCGAGGGTGTGGCGGGTGCGCGGGTAGCTTGGCAGGTGATCAGCGGCAGCGCCGTTCTTGATGCGCCTTCCACGTTGACCGACGCTGCCGGACTGGCACTGCAGGGACTGCGCTTTGGCAGCGCGGCGGGCGAGGTTCGCGTGCGCGCCAGCATCGACAGTCTGGACGTGGTGTTCGTCCTGCAATCGCGGCCGGCCCAGTTCGAAATCAGCGGAGGCAACGCGCAGAGTGCGGCGCCCGGCCAAGCGCTTCCCGATGCGCTTCGAGTGCGCGTGCTGCCCGAGCCGATTGCGGGCCTCGGCGTGGAGTGGCGGGTGCTGAGCGGCGGTGGCCGCATGGACGGCGCAAGCAGCCTCACCGACACCAGCGGTGAAGCCCGGATGCGCTGGACACTCGGGCCTGAGCTCGGGCGCCAGACCGCGGCGGCGCGTCTTCCGGACGGTGCGGAACTGGTTTTCGAGGCGCAGGCCGTGGGCCTTGGCGACGGCCAGTTCCGGATCGTTGCCGGCAACAACCAGCAGCTCGTCCCCGGAGTGCCGAGCGAGCCGCTGGTCATCGAACTGCTTGGCACCTCTGGACAGCCCTTGGCTGGGATCCCGCTTCGCTGGAGCACCGGGCGCGGCGTGCTGCTGGGCGACGAGGCCACCAGCACCGGCCAGGACGGGCGCTCCAGTATCCGGATCCGCTTGGACCTGCCCGGCGAGTCAAGGGTGCGCGTGCAGGTGCAGGACACCGAGCTCGCGCTCGAATTCGTGGTCAACGGCGCTATCGCGCAGTCGCTGGGCGCCAGCGGCCGCCGTCAATCTGTCGCGCAGGCGCTGGATGCGAGCTGCGATGCGCTCTCACGCCTGCAAACCCTTACCCCCATGCAGCAGGATCTGCTGGACCGGTGTCGAGAGTTCTCGGATGCCGCGAGCTCCGACGTGCCGGGCATCGGCCGCGCGCTCGACCAGCTGCCCAACGACGTTGGCCTGAGCCTCGCCCGTGCGGGTGATGAATCCGTCCGCGGCCAGGTCCAGAACGTGGACCAGCGCCTTCGGACTTTGCGCGGCGAACGCGGCGGCGCGGGCAGCAATCGCCTGCAGCTCGGCCTCGGCGTCAGTACGCCATCCGGCACCCTTCCGGTGGCTGCCCTGCCCGGCATGGCGCTGGCAGTGGACGGCGAAGCTCTGGAGCGTGAGATCGGCGAGACCTTCGAGCGTTGGGGCGCCTTCGTTACCGGCAGCATCGGGCGCGGACGCTCGCGCAGCAGCGGCGAAGCCCTTCGCTTCGACTATCGGCTGGGCAGCGTCACCGCAGGCGTCGACTACCGGCTCTCGGACCGGCTGGTGCTGGGCGCTGCGGTCGGCTTCAGCCGAGATGAAACCGAGTTCTCAGCGGGCCGCGGCACGCTGGAGAGCAGCGGCACCGCAGTGTCCGCCTTTGCCAGTTTCTGGCTGCCCCAATCGTGGTACGTCGACGCCAATCTTTCTGCGGGCCGAAACAGTTTTGATCTGGAGCGCAGTCTGGTCTACAGCTTGGTTGACCGGTCAGGTGCGACACGCCGAATCGATCAACGCGCCTGGGGCGATACCGATGCTCGACTGACGGGCGGAAGCCTGACCACGGGCCGTGACTGGCAGCGACGCAGCCTCAACATCGGCAGCTATCTGCGCGCACAGTTCAGCCGCGTCGATTACGACCCGTTCCAGGAGCGCATGCTGACCGACAGACCCGGTAGCGGCCTCGCGCTCAGCGTGGAGTCCCCGGCATGGAACAGCCTGGAAGGCGTATTTGGCGCTCGCGGAAGCTGGGTGATCAGCCGCGACTGGGGCGTGCTGATGCCCAACTTCATGCTCGAATACAGCCACGAATTCCGCGACGACCCCAGTCGGTTGAACCTGCGTTTCCTGGCCGACCCAACCGCCACGGTGTTCAGCCAGTCGGGCGCGGGGATCGACAGCAGCCACGTCAATCTTGGGCTTGGCACGTCGATCCTGCTGCCGGGCGGGCGCTCGGGCTTCGTCCAGTATGAGCGCCGCCTGTTCGACGATCGAATCAGCCACTGGCTGCTGAGCATCGGTGGACGCTTCGAGTTCTGAATGGACTGCGGCGGCCTGTCCTTGGACAGGCCGCCCTTCCTCAGCAATTTCTCGGAACCTGTGGAAATCTGAATGCCGTAGTGACAGTACCGCGTCGCGCGTATCGCAAGGCGCGGCGCGGGAGTGCAGGCTGCCCCTGCACTCCAAAAGCCTCAAAGCCCCTGATGCGCGCCGCCGCTGCTCGCCTCCGGCTGGCCGCAAAAGGCAGAGAAGTCCCGCACAGTCTCAGGCCCTGTGCTGAGCAAAGGCCAGAACGTCGTCAATATTGCGCGATCCGAGCAGCTGCATCGCAAGGCGATCGACACCGAGCGCCACGCCAGCACAATCAGGCAGGCCGGCCTGCAACGCCGCCAGCAGACGCGTGTCCATAGGCAAAGCGTGATCCGCGCGCCGGTATCTGGTGGCAAGGTCTTGATCGAAGCGTCGTCGCTGCTCGTCCGCATCCGTGAGTTCGTGGTAGCCGTTGGCTAGCTCCACGCCGCCGACGTAGGCCTCGAAGCGACTGGCGCGTGCCGCACTGCCCTCGCCTTCCAGACGCGCAAGGGCAGCCTGGCTGGGTGGGAAGCCGTGCACCAGCAACAGTTCGTCGGGCGGCCTGCCGGGTTCAATGCGGTGACTCATCAGCAGATCCAGCAGGTCATCGCGGGACAGCCCCTCGGGATCGATCGACCAGAGCGCCAGAGGCTGCAGCAGTTCGGCGCAGGAGGCCTCGAAGGGATCGAGGCCGAGCGACTCCCGGTAAAGCTCGGCATAGCTGAGGCGGCGCGGCACAAGTCTCCGCCCGACCAGGGCAAAGCAGTCCTGCAGCAAAGCTTCGACCTCATCCATCAGCTGGTGATGGTCCCAGCCGAGGCGATACCACTCCAGCATCGTGAACTCGGGGTTGTGACGGCCGCCGGCTTCGCCATCGCGGAACACCCGGCCGAGCTCATAGCAGTCACCCACGCCCGCGGCCAGCAGGCGCTTCAGGGCGAATTCCGGGGATGTACGAAGATAGCGTCGGCGGCTGCCGCCGGCCTGCGGGCCCGAGTAGTCCAGAGCGAAGCTGCGGATGTTCGGATCGGTATTGGCCGCGGCCGAGAGCACGGGCGTTTCGACCTCCAGTACCGCTCGCGACTCGAAGAACCCGCGGATGCACCGATTGAGCCCGGCGCGGAACCTCAGCGCCTCGACAGCGGCGCCGGGACGCCATTCGAAGGCCGGTTCGGTCATGCCTAGCGCGTTGTCAGCGGATCCGGGTACCGACACGACTGAAGTCGATGCCGTTGTCCCAGTTCATCCAGATCAAGAATGCGCGCCCGACCAGATTCTCCTCCGGCACGAAGCCCCATGCGCGACTGTCTTCGCTGTTGTCGCGGTTGTCGCCCATCACGAAAAACTGGCCCTCGGGCACCACCCAGCGGCCTTCGCCGCGGTTGGCGAAACGGATCGGCATGACCAGGATCTCGTGCTCGGCATCGGCCTCACCCAGGCTCTCGCGCTTGTGGTCGGCCCCATCCATGTCGCGGCGCTTGCCAACGCCCATGTAGCGTCCGATGCGCTCCTGGCTCAGCGCCTCGCCGTTGATGTAGACGACCTTTTCGCGGTAGACGACCTCGTCACCGGGCAGGCCGATGATTCGCTTGATGTAGTCCTGGCGCGGGTCCTGGGGGTAGCGGAACACAACGACATCACCGCGCTCGGGGCTGCCGAGCTCGACGAACTTGGTGTTCAGCACCGGCAGGCGCAGCCCATAGGTGAACTTGTTGACGAGGATGAAATCGCCAATCAACAGGTTTGGCATCATCGAGCTGGAGGGGATCCGGAACGGCTCGGCCAGGAAGCTGCGCACCAGCAGCACGATCAGGATCACCGGAAAGAACGAGCGAGCGTATTCGACGATGACCGGCTCGCGGATGACCTCCGCACCAGCAGGGGATGCCAGGGCGCGCTCGGCGCGGGCCTTGGCGAAGAACAGGTGGTCGATGGCCCAGACCAATCCGGTGAAGGCAGCGAGACCCACCAGTAGTGCGGCGAAATCGAAGTTCACGCGTCGGAATTCCTGAGGCTGGGGAGGTGGCGATGGCGCGTGCGGGCAGGCGCCGACGCGCGAGAATGCCGTGCCGGCTACTTGTTGTCGACCTGCAGCACGGCGAGGAAGGCCTCCTGAGGAATGTCGACGCTGCCGACCTGCTTCATGCGCTTCTTGCCTTCCTTCTGCTTCTCCAGCAGCTTGCGCTTGCGGCTGACGTCACCCCCGTAGCACTTGGCCAGCACGTTCTTGCGCATCGCCTTGACCGTGGAGCGCGAAATCACCTGCGCACCGATTGCGGCCTGGATGGCGACATCGAACATCTGCCGCGGAATCAGTTCCCGCATGCGTTCGCAGATATCTCGGCCTCGGCGATCGGCGTACATGCGGTGGCAGATCATCGAAAGCGCATCGACGCGGTCGCCGTTGATCAACACGTCCAGCCGCACGAACGGGCCGGCTTCGAAACGCACGAAGTGGTAGTCGAGCGAGGCGTACCCGCGGCTGACGGATTTCAGTCGGTCGAAGAAATCCAGCACGACTTCGGCCATCGGCAACTCGTAGCTGATCTGAACCTGGCTGCCGAGATACTGGATGCCCTTCTGCGAACCGCGCTTTTCTTCGCACAGCTTGATCACGTTGCCGACGTAGTCGGGCGGCGTGAGCACGGTGGCCAGGATGATCGGCTCGCGCACCTCTTCGATCTTGTTGACCGGCGGCAGCTTGGCGGGGTTGTCCAGCGATACGATCTCACCGTCGGTGGTCAGCACCTCGTAGATCACCGTCGGCGCGGTGGTGATCAGGTTGAGGTTGTACTCGCGCTCCAGCCGCTCCTGCACGATTTCCATGTGCAGCATGCCGAGGAAGCCGCAGCGGAATCCAAAGCCCATGGCCTCGGAGCTCTCAGGCTCGAAGCGCAGCGCGGCATCGTTCAGGCGCAGCTTCTCCAGCGCCTCGCGCAGGTTCGGGAAGTCCTCGGCGTCAACCGGAAACAGGCCGGCAAACACGCGTGGCTGCATCTGCTGGAAGCCCGGCAGCGGATGTGCGGCGGGTTTGGCTGCCAAGGTGATGGTGTCGCCCACCGGTGCGCCATGCACGTCCTTGATGGAAGCGCACATCCAGCCGACCTCGCCCGGCCCCAGCTTGTTCTTGACCAGGCGCTTGGGCGTGAACACGCCAACCTGGTCGACCTGATGGACGCGGCCGGTAGTCATCACCAGGATCTTCTCGCCGGGGATCAGGTCGCCCTGCATCACCCGCACCAGCGACACCACGCCCAGGTAGTTGTCGAACCAGGAGTCGATGATCAGCGCCTGCAGGCGGTCGGTGTCGCCGACCTTCGGCGGCGGGATCTTGAGCACGATGGCCTCAAGCACATCGCGCACGTTCAGGCCGGTCTTCGCGCTGATTTGCAGCGCGTCCGTGGCGTCGATTCCGATCACCGCCTCGATCTCGCCCTTGACCTTCTCGCAGTCGGCGGTGGGCAGGTCGATCTTGTTCAATACCGGTATGACCTCAAGCCCCTGCTCGACCGCGGTGTAGCAGTTGGCCACCGACTGCGCCTCGACACCCTGCGCCGCGTCCACCACCAGCAGCGCACCCTCGCAGGCCGACAGCGAACGGCTCACCTCGTAGCTGAAGTCGACGTGGCCGGGGGTGTCGATGAAATTGAGCTGGTAGGTCTGGCCGTCGAGCGCGGTGTACGGCAGCGAGACTGACTGCGCCTTGATGGTGATGCCGCGCTCGCGCTCGATGGGGTTAGAGTCGAGCACCTGGGCCTCCATCTCGCGATCGGCAAGCCCGCCGCAGATTTGGATGATGCGATCGGCCAGGGTGGACTTGCCATGGTCGACGTGGGCAATGATGGAGAAGTTACGGATGTGCTGCATGGTGGGGCCGCGCGGCCGTCCCGGGTCTGGAGATGACCCGCAATTATGCCACGGGCCCGCCAGCGTCCCGTGAGAGCGGGTGCCAACGGGCCAGCCCTGCATTCAGCCAGCGGAGCCCGCCCAGCGCAGGCACAGACGACGGATCGGCGGCGCCAGGAAGTACAGAATTGGCAGAGCCGCGCACCATGCGGGCAACAAGGCCCGCAGCCACGCACCGGCGAACGCTGGCCCCACTCCGACATTGACTGCCGTCACCAGCGCGCTCATCAAGAGCACCATGGCGGTTCCCATAACGAATGTGAAAAGCAGGTGGGCGCGCTGTTCGCGGTTCACGGAGCGGCTTCCGGATTGCCCGGACTCGGCAGCTTCAAATGGCGCTGCTGCAGCAGGGCCTCGACGCCTGCGAGCGACAGCCCTCGCGCGCGCAGCAAAACCAGCACGTGGTAAATCAGATCTGCGCTTTCGCCCAAAAGGTCCGAGTCCTCCTGTGCCACTGCCGCCAGCGCCGTTTCGACCCCTTCCTCGCCCACTTTCTGGGCAATGCGGCGGATACCCCCCTCGAACAGCTTGGTGGTGTAGCTGCCCTCGGGGCGCTCGCGCTCGCGCCTGGCAATCAGCGCATCGAGATCGCCCAGAAAGCTTCCGGGTGCCTTCGGAAAGCAGCTGGTGCGCTGCAGGTGGCAGGTGTGGCCCTGCGGATTCGCCTGAATCAGCAGGGTGTCGGCGTCGCAATCCGTCTCGACACTGACCAGCTCGAGTACGTGCCCGCTGCTCTCGCCTTTGGTCCACAGCCGGCCCTTGCTGCGGCTGAAGAAAGTGACGTGGCGGCAGGCCAGCGTTTTCTCCAGTGCCTCGCGATTCATATAGCCCAGCATCAGCACGCGCAGGGTCGCTGCATCCTGAACCACGGCGGGCAGCAGACCGTCCTGCTTGTCCCACGCGAGCTGATCCAGGGTTTCCGGGCTTACGAGCAGATCCTCAGACATCTCGCACCTCGATACCGTGCTGTTTGAGCGTGGCCTTCAAATCGGGAATGGCGATCGCGCCGGAGTGGAACACGCTGGCCGCAAGTGCGGCATCCGCATCGGCCTTCTCGAACACCTCAACAAAATGCTCAGGAATGCCGGCTCCTCCGCTCGCGACCAGCGGCACCCTGCACAGCGCGCGCACCTCGCGCAGCTGCTCGATGTCGTAGCCGGCGCGCACGCCGTCGGTGCCCATGCAGTTCAGCACGATCTCGCCAGCGCCGCGCTGCTGGACCTCGACCACCCAATCCAAGGTGCGGCGACTGAGCGCACGGGTCTTGCTGGGGTCGCCGGTGTACTGGCGCACCCGCCACTCGCCGTCGTCGTCGCGCAGGCTGTCGATGCCGACCACGACGCACTGCACGCCAAATGCCTCGGCCAGTTCGTCGATGAGCTCAGGTCGCTCCAGTGCGGGTGAGTTCACCGACACCTTGTCGGCTCCGGCAAAGAGAATGGCGCGCGCATCTTCCACCGAGCGGATACCGCCGGCGACACAGAAGGGAATGTCGATCAGGCGGGCGACGCGCTCGACCCAGCCGCGATCGACGCTGCGACCCTCTGGGCTGGCAGTGATGTCGTAGAACACCAGCTCGTCGGCGCCGGCATCGCGGTAGCGCGCGGCCAGTTCCTCGATAGCGCCCATCACCACGTGATCGCGGAAGCGCACGCCCTTCACCACCTGGCCATCGCGCACATCCAGACAGGGAATCAATCGGCGACTCAGCATGCCAGCGCCTCCGCGACGGTGAAGCGGCCATCCAGCAGCGCCTTGCCCAGCACCACGCCAGCCGCCCCGACCTCGCGCGCTGTGCGAATGTCATCCAGACCCGCAACGCCGCCGGAGGCAATCAGCTGCACCTCGGGCGCGCGCTCGATCAGCAGCCGATACAGGTCGAAGTTCGGCCCGGAGAGCATGCCGTCGCGGGCGATGTCGGTGCACAGCAGGTGCTTCAAGCCCGCCGCGCGGTAGGGCTGAAGCAGGACAAACAGTTCCTCACCGGCGCTCTCGGTCCAGCCGTGCGTGGGCAGTCGCCAGACGCCCTCGGCATCACAGCGGGTATCGAGCGCGATGCACAGATGCCCGGCGCCGAAACGCGCCAGCCAGTCAATGACAAGCTGCGGCGACTTCACCGCCAGCGAGCCGATCACTACGCGCTCCACGCCAGCCGTGAGCAGCGCTTCGACATCGTCGGCGCTGCGCACGCCGCCGCCGCTCTGGATCCGCAGCGCGCTCTGGGCGCGCAGGGCCTTCACCAGCGGTGCGAGCGTGTAGCCGCCCGCCTTGGCGGCATCCAGATCGACCAGGTGCAGCCACTCGGCGCCCGCGCGCGCGTAATCGAGCGCCAGCTGCAGTGGATCAGCGGCGTAGCGGGTTTCCTGGGCGTAGTCGCCCTGTTTCAGCCGCACCACGCGTCCGTCGCGGACGTCGATGGCGGGAATCGCGGTGAAGCCGGTCATTGGCCGTCCCACTCCATGAAGTTTCTGAGCAGCTGCGCACCGACGGCAGCCGAGCGCTCGGGGTGGAACTGCGCACCGGCGACGTTGCCGCGTCGGACGATGGCGCTGAAGGCCTCGCCGTGCGTGCTCGATGCTAGCGTGTACTCGCCCACCGGCGCGGCGTAGCTGTGCACAAAATAGGCCTGCGCGCCCTCGCTGATGTTCTGCAGCAGCGCGGACTCGCGCTCGCGATGCAGGCGGTTCCAGCCCATGTGCGGCACGCGCACGCCGGGCGACTCCTTGAGCTTCTGCACCTGCGCCGCAATCAAGCCGAGGCCCTCAACGCCGCCTTCGGCGCTGCGCTCGAACAGCAGCTGCATGCCAAGACAGATGCCGAACAGCGGCCGCGGGAACGTGCGGATGGCATCGACAAGCTGCAGCTCGCGCAGCCGCGCCATCGCCGCACCCGCCGCGCCCACGCCGGGCAGCAGGGCGCGTTCGGCCTGGCCAAGTTGAGCAGCGCTGCGCACCAAGGTCGCCTGCACGCCGAGCCGTTCCAGTGCGTAGCAGACCGAGCCGATGTTGGCGACGCCGGAATCGATCACCGCCAGCCGCATCAGAGCGTCCCCTTGGTGCTGGGCAGATCGAAGCCCTCGCGCTTGATCGCCGCGCGCAGGGCGCGCGCCACCGCCTTGAAGCTGGCCTCGACCATGTGGTGCGCGTTGTCGCCGCGCACCGACAGGTGCAGGTTCAGGCCGGCGGTCTCGCAGAGCGAGCGGAAGAAGTGCGGCACCAGCTCGGTCGGCAGCTCGCCTACGCGTTCGCGCGGGTAGTGCCCGTCGAACACGAAGTAGGGCCGGCCGCTCAAGTCCAGCGAAGCGCGCACGAGCGTCTCGTCCATCGGAATCACCAGGTCCAACGCCGCCGGCTGCGACTCGGCGGCGCCTTCCGCGCCTTCGGCCGCCCAGGCGTAGCGGCCGATGCCGCGCTTGTCGCCCAGCGCCTGCTTCAGCGCCTGGCCCAGCGCCAGTGCGCTGTCTTCGACGGTGTGGTGCTCGTCAATGTGCAGGTCGCCGGCGCATTTCAGCTTCAGCGCGAAGCCACCGTGCTTGCCGAGCTGCTCCAGCATGTGGTCGAAGTAGCCCAGTCCGGTCAGTGCGACCGGCTCGGCCGGGCGATCCAGATCGACGTGGACCTCGATCTTCGTTTCCTTGGTGATGCGCTCCACGCTGGCCTGACGCGGCGCATCGGCCAACAGGTGGGCGATCTCGGCCCAGCTGTATTCCGGGCCCGCGCCGGCGGTGGCCTTGGCGCCGGCCGTCACCTTCAGCCGGAAGCCGCGCACGCCGAGGTTGTCGGCGAACTCGATGTCTGTGTCGCGGTCGCCCACCATCGCGCTGCCGGCGAGGTCGATGTTCCGGTCGCGCAGGTAGTGCATCACCAGCCCCAGCCGCGGTTTGCGGGTGGGCGCGTTGTCCTGCGGGAAGCTGGTGTCGATCAGCACCTCGCGGAAGGTGATGCCCTGCGATTCGAAGATCTGCATCATCAGATCGTGCGGGGCCTGGAAGTTCGCCTGCGGATAGGCCTCGGTGCCGAGACCATCCTGGTTGGAGACGATCACGAACTCGAAGCCGGCGGCCTTCAGCTTGAGCATGGCCGGAATCACACCCTCGACCAGGCGCAGCTTGGCGTAGCTGTCGATCTGATAGTCGGCGGGCTCTTCGATCAGGGTGCCGTCGCGGTCAACGAAGAGGATGCGCTTCATGCCGCGGCCTCCTGCGTGCTGCCGGCGAATACGGCCAGGGCGGCAGCGTTCTCTTCCGGCGTGCCGATCGACACGCGCAGGCAATCGCCCAGCAGTGGATAGCGGCTGATGTCGCGCAGCACCACGCCGGCGGCCAGCGCGCGCCGATACGTGGCCGCAGGATCGGCGCAGCGCACCACCAGGAAGTTGGCATCGGAGGGATACACGCCGAGCACGCCGGGCGCAGCCTCAAGCTGCTCACGCAGAGCCTCGCGGCCGGCGATCAGCTCGTCGACATGCGCCTGCGTCTTCGCCAGCACCTCCGGCTGCAGCGCCGCCAGCGCGTCGCGCGCGCACGGGGCCGAGATCGGATACGGCGCCATGATCGAGCGCAGCACGCGGATCAGCTCGGGTGCCGCGATCAGGCTGCCGATGCGTGCGCCGGCCAGCGCATGCGCCTTCGACAGCGTGCGCAGCACCGCCAGCTGCGGAAAGCGCTGGCGAAGACCGACCGCCGAAGCCCGCTGCATGAACTCACCGTAGGCCTCATCAACCACGACCACAGCGCGACCTTCCAGCGCTGAAGCGATGAGCTCGATCGTCTCGACAGGCAGGGCCTGCCCGGTCGGGTTGTTCGGTGTGCACAGGAAGACCAGCTTGACTGGATTGTTGGTCGCCGCTGCGATCACTGCGTCAGCATCCAGCGCAAAGGGGCGCGCCGCGTCACCGGTGGCCGCCAGCGGCACTTCGATCAGCCCGGCGTTCTGCACGCGCGCCGCCACCGCGTACATCCCGAAGGTCGGCGGGCAGATCAGCACAGCGTCTTCGCCGGCGCGGCACAGCGCGCGCACCAGAAGATCGATGGGCTCATCGCTGCCGCGACCGACCAGCAGCTCATCGGCCTTGGCCCCGTAGAGGTCTGCCAGCGCTGCGACCAGCGCTTCGGGCTGCGGTTCGGGATAGCGGTTCAAGCCCGCGCCGCCAGCGATCTCCGGCGCCCAGGGTGACTCGTTGGCGTTCAGGAACACGCGACCACCGCTGGCCTCCTTGCGCGCCGACGAATAGCCGCCGAAACCGCGCAGGTCCGGGCGTACCAGATCGAGCAGCGTACTCATGCCCTGCCCTCCGCGATCGCGGCCAAGCGACGCGTCACCGCTCGCTCATGCGCGATCAGGCCTTCGGCACGCGCCATCTCGGCGGCGTCGGGGCCAGCGATGTTCAAGCCTTCGGCGCTGACTTCCTGCACGGTGATCAGCTTGACGAAGCTGGTCACTGAGACGCCGCTGTAGGCGCGCGCCGCGCCATAGGTCGGCAGCACGTGGTTGGTGCCGCTGCAGTAGTCGCCCAGCGCTTCCGGCGCGAGTGCCCCAAGGAAGATAGAGCCGGCGCTGCGCACGCGCTCCAGCCACTGTCGCGGCTGTTCGACCTGCAGGATCAGGTGCTCGGGCGCATAGCGGTTGCTGATCTCGATCGCCTGCGGAATATCGCGGCTCAGAATCAGGCGGGCGTGGGTCAGGGCCTTGGCGAGGATCTCGCGCCGCGGCAATTCGGCGGTCTGCTTCTCCAGCTCGACGGCCACCGATTCCAGCAATGCCTGGGAGTCGGAAATCAGCAGCACCTGCGAGTCCGGGCCGTGCTCGGCCTGGCTGAGCAGGTCTGAGGCGATGAACTCGGGCGACGCATTCGCATCGGCAATCACCAGCACTTCGGAGGGCCCGGCCGGCATGTCGATGGCCGCCCCGTCGGGATCGTTCGCGACCTGCATCTTGGCCTCGGTCACGAAAGCGTTGCCGGGGCCGAAGAGCTTGTCGCACTTGGGCACGGTCTCGGTCCCATAGGCCATGGCGGCAATGGCCTGTGCGCCGCCGAGTTTGAACACGGTGCTGATGCCACAGAGGCGTGCCGCCACCAGGACAGTGGCATCCACGCTGCCGTCCGGCTTGGGCGGCGTGCACAGCACAACCTCGGCACAGCCCGCGATCCGCGCGGGCACGCCAAGCATGATCGCAGTCGAGGGCAGTGGCGCGCTGCCGGCAGGCACATACAGCCCGACCCGTTCGATGGGGCGAATCACGCGCTCGCAGTTCAGACCGGGCTCGGTTTCCAGCGCATAGCCGCGCGGAGCGCCGGCCTCGTGGAACTTGATGAGCCTCCCTATCGCGTTGGCAATGGCCTGCTTCAATGCCGGTGCGACCTGGGCTTCGGCCGTCTCGAACTCGTCCTCGGTGACGCGGAAGCTGGCGAGCTCACAGCCGTCAAAGCGACGGGTCAGGGCACGCAGGGTGCTGTCGCCGTCGGCTCGGACCTGGCTGATGATTCGCTCGACGTTCTCGGCGAGCACCGCACGTGCGCCTTGAGCGGGGCGGCGCAGGGTCATGCGCCGCTGCGCATCGTCGAGACCATTCCAGTCCAGCATGTGGAGCTCGCGCGCGCGAAGGGGTAGCGAACGCGTCTCTGTGGTCAGTTCCGTGGCGGTGTTTTCGGTCGCGGTATTCATGTCAGCATCTGCTCCACCGGCAGCACCAGCAGACGCCGTGCTCCGGCTTTCTTCAAGTCTTCAAGCTGCTGCCAGGAAAGGCTGCCCTGACAGACGGCCTGGACGCCCACCCCGGTAGGCTGGCCATCCAGGCTGAGAATCGAGGGGCGTTCATTGCTGGGCAGCAGGCGCAGCACCTCGTCGAGACAATCGCGCTCGGTTTCAAGCATCAACAGGCGCGCATCGCGAACCTGCAGTACGCCATCGAGACGGCGCAGCAGCTGGGCGGCGATATCGCCGCGCTCGTCCACCAGCAGCTCGGCCGGGCCAGCCAGAACGGCCTCGCTTTCGTGGATGACCACCACCTCGCGCAGCTGGTTGGCGGCAAGGGTTCCACCGGTCGAGACGAGGTCGCAGATGGCCTCGGCCTTGCCCAGGCGCGGCGCAATTTCCACCGACCCCGACAGGATCACAACCTCGGCGCGAGCGTTGTGTCGACGCAGCCAGTCCTCTAGCAGCGCCGGATAGCTGGTGGCAATGCGCAGGCCGGACAGGCTCTGCGGGCCATCCCAAGCCATGTCCAGCGGAAGTGCGATCGACAGGCGGCAGCGGCCGAATCCCAGCGCGCGCACCTCCTTGAACGCGGGAGGCAGGCCGCGGGCGATGCGATCCAGCGCCTGCTCGTCCAGCACGTTGCGTCCGACGATGCCGTAGTCGCAGGTACCTTCGGCGATCAGGCCGGGGATGTCGTCATCGCGGACGAGCAGCAGATCCACGGGCTGCGATTCGCCGAAGCAGAACAGGCGATCACGGCTTTCGCGAAAGCTGAGTCCGGAGCGAGCCATCAGCTCGCGGGCGGGTTCGGACAGACGTCCGTTCTTCTGCGCAGCGATGCGCAGGCGGTCACGATTCTTCACGGGGAGGGGCTCGAAGCGGAAGGAGAAGGGGCTGCTCAGGACGTTGCGGACGCAATCCTGGCCGGGTCGTGCAATTTCAGATGTCGGGCCGCGGCGCGGTAACCACCGGAGCCATGGGTCAGGCAGCGCGCCACCCGCCCGACGGTGGTAACGCTGACCCCGGTAAGGTCATGGATATCGCGGTACGTCCGACCTGCCAACAGCAGCGGAACCACCCGCCAACGATCGACAAGGGCCTCCAGCTCAGCAGGCGTGCACAGATCTTCCAGAAAGGCATGAATCTCGACGGGATCGCGCAAGCGCGCAAGGGCCGCGCACAGCGCTTCGATGGGCGCTTGGGTGCTGGCAGGCGGCGGCGGGGGGCGGGCTCCGAGGCGACGTTTCACGGCAGGCTCATGTGATAGCGTGCTGATACATTAGCAGGCTATGTTCGGCGCCTCAAGTATTTCCTTCCAAGGCCTGATCCGAACTGGGCCTGTCCTACGGTTAGGATGCGCCCTCCACGGGGGACGATACGATGAAAAAATTCATTCTTGCCGGGCTGGCGCTGGCCATGTTCCTGCTGCTCGCCGTTCCGCTGGCCGCTTGGATGGCGCTGCAGGCAAGCGTGCCGCAGATCGAAGGGCGAGCCGCACTGCCCGGCCTTGGCGCCGAGGTGCGCATCGAGCGTGACTCGCTTGGTGTCGCAACCCTCCACGCGAACAGCGCAGCCGATGCAGCCCGTGCACTCGGCTTTCTGCACGCGCAGGAAAATTTCCTCGGCATGGATCTGGCTCGTCGTACCGCAGCAGGCGAGTTGGCCGAGCTGCTGGGTCCGATGGCGCTGCCCCGTGATCGGGAAAACCGTCCGCACCGGCTGCGCGCGCGCAGCGTTGTTGCATTGGACGATCTCAACGAAATCGAACGCAGCGAGCTCAGGGCGTATGTCGAAGGCGCAAACGCAGGGCTTGCTGCCCTGCGCGCACGGCCCTGGCCCTACCTGATCCTGCGTAGCCGGCCCGAGCCCTGGCGCGAAGAGGACAGCCTGCTGGTGGGTTTGGCGATGTTCTTCGAACTGCAGGACGCGCAGAACCGTCGCGAGCTGAGGCTGCTCCAGCTGCGCGCGCACCTGCCGGATGCGCTGGTCGACCTGCTGGCAAGCCCCGGCAGCGAGCTCGACGCACCTCTGTTCGGCAAGCCCTGGCCGGCGCTGAGCCCGGAAGCACTGGCCGCTGCTCTTCGCGGCCAAGCAGCCGACGCAGCGCTGCAGCTGCCCGATGAAGAAGCCGCGTCCCTCGAATCGCCCTCGCCCGGCAGCAACAACTTCGCGGTGGCCGGCAACCTCACTGCCGACGGGCGTGCCCTGGTGGCCGATGACATGCACCTCGGGCTGCGCGCGCCGGGCTTCTGGTACCGCGTGCGCCTGATCTATCCGGATCCGCGCGGCGTTGATGGCCGGGTCGATGCCAGCGGCGTCAGCCTGCCGGGCGTGCCCGCCATCGTGGTCGGCAGCAATGGCCATGTGGCCTGGGGCTTCACCAACAGCTACGGGGATTGGCATGACTGGGTCGCCATCGACTGGATCGACGCCGAGACCGGGCGCTATCACACTCCCGAGGGCATGGCCGAGGTCGAGCTGCACCGGGAGACGCTGGCCGTGCGCGGCGGCGAATCGGAAATCCTCGAGGTCCGCCAGACCCGCTGGGGCCCGATCCTTGCCCGCAGCCCTGACGGACAGGACCTGGCCCTGCTGTGGACGGCCCACCGTCGGGGTGCCATCGATCTGGGCATGGGCGCATTGCTGCACGCGGCTGACATCGATCAGGCGCTGGATATCGCGCAGCGCAGCGGCACACCCGTGCAGAACTTTGTCGGCGGTGACGCCAGCGGCCGTATCGGCTGGACCTTGATGGGCCGCCTGCCGCAGCGCCTTGGCGACTGTGACCCGCTGCAGCCGCTGCGGCCTCTGCACGGCTGCGACTGGGCGCCAGACTGGCTGGACCCGTCGCTGGCGCCAATCCTTGTTGATCCGCCGCACGGCCGTCTGTGGACCGCCAATTCGCGAGTGGTCGACGACGCAGGGCTTGCCCTGATCGGCGATGGCGGCTACGACCTGGGCGCACGCCAGCGGCAGATCAGAGACGCCCTGTTCGCACGTGAGCGCTTCTCCGAAGCCGACCTTCTGGCGCTGCAGCTGGAGGACCGCGCGGTCTTCATGCAGGGCTGGTGGGAGCGTCTGCGCAGCGTGCTGGAGCGGCCCGATCGCGCGCCCGAGCTGGCGGCGCTGGAGGCCGCCACCCGCGAGCGTCCAGATCGCGCCAGCGTGGACTCGGTGAGTTACCGCGCCGCGCGCGGCTTCCGCGCCCTGCTGATCGATGCGCTGCAGGCGCAGCTGTACGCCCCCGTGCGCGAAGCCTTGGACGACGAATTCGCGGCGCCGCGCACCCCACAGTTCGAATCCGTGCTGCAGGCCTACCTGCAGCTGAGCGAAGAAACCCTGCCGGAGGGATGGCCACTGCCGGAGGACCTGCAGGCCAGCGCGGCCGCAGGGCTGGCAGAGGACTGGCAACGCCAGGGATCAGACTTCTCGCAGCGCAACTGGGGGGAGCGCAATACAAGCGTGGTCTGCCACCCGCTGGCGGATGCCCTGCCGGAACCCCTGCGTGCGCAGCTGTGCATGCCAGGCGGGCCCCTGCCGGGTGACAACCACGTTCCCCGCGTGCAGGGCCCGCGCTTCGGCGCCAGCCAGCGCATGGTGGTGGCGCCGGGACGCGAAGCAGAAGGCATCTTCCACATGCCGGGCGGCCAGAGCGGCCACCCGCTCTCGCCGTTTTGGGGCGCGGGGCACGGCGACTGGGCGGCGGGTCGGCCAAGCGCGTTCCTGCCCGGGCCGGCTCGGCATGTGCTTGTGCTGCAGCCCTGAAAGAATCTCAAGAAACCATCCGCCTGCTTCGGCCGCCGCTGTACGCCCTCGCTGCAGCATCTGGGCTTTTTCACACGCTCTGAGGTCAGAGCGGCGCCTGTTCCGGTCGATCATTGCCAGAGACGGGCGAAATCTGACATCCTCACGCACGGCGTCGGTCAAAATGTGACCGCAGGCGTCGGAAAATCCCCTACATCGAGGCATACTGCGCCGCACTGAACGTGGCGCGGAGGTGGCGCTACGGACGGCCTGTCGAAGCACTGCACGATCCCGGAGCACCCATGAGCCTGCTGATCAAAGCCCTGTCCTTCACCCGTTTTCTGACCCTGCGCCGCCAGCTTCGGGAAATGCGCAAGCTGGTCGAAGGCCTCTCCCCGAGCGCGCGCTCGGCGGTCGCCACATTGACGATGGGCGAGATCCAGAATGCCGCCCGGGCGCCGGTTCCACACCTCTATGGCAGCAGCGAAGTCCACCGCTATCAGCCGTGGGGCGACGCCGGCGGCCAAGCCTTCCAGCGCGCCCGAAGCAGCGTGGCCCAGCTCAAGCTGCGCGGCATCGCGCTGTGGCTGGCGGTGGTCTACCACGAAACCCGCGACATTCCGCATGAAGGGCTGGCTGGCATCCATCGCGAAGTGCTTGGCTTGCTGGGCCTGCTAAAGGGCACCTATGCCAACCCCGGCCGGGTTTCCGAGCGCACCGCCTGAGGGCATCTGAGAATACTCTGCGTGGTGAGATGGTCACTGGGCGACCTCGCCACGCCATTGGTCTTTCTCAAAAACGCCAGTGCCAAGGCCGAACGCAAACGGGCGCCACACGGCGCCCGTTTGGGTTACCTCAACCCGAAGGATCAGCCCAGGCAGCGACGGGCGATGTCCTCGAACAGCGCCGGCAGCCGGTTCAGTTCGTCCACGGCCACGCACTCGTCGACCTTGTGGATGCTCGCATTGCGCGGCCCCAGCTCCACTACCTCGGCGCCCAGCGGCGCGATGAAGCGCCCATCTGACGTGCCGCCGCCGGTGTTTTCGTCCGGCACAAGATCCAGCTGGTCCCCCAGTGCGCCGCGCACGGCCGCGCGCAGCCGTCCCTCACCGGTGTGGAAGGGTTCGCCCGAACGGTGCCAGTGGAACTCTGCCGGCACCTTGGCGACGCTGAACGCCTGCTCGATGTCCGCGATCAGTGCGTCTGCGCTCCAGCGCGGCGAATAGCGCAGATTGAACTGAACTGCAGCGCGGCCAGGGATCACGTTGCTGACGCCGGTGCCGGCGTTGAAATTGGCGATCTGGAAGCTGGTGGGTGGAAAGTCCGGCCAGGGCGCGCCATCCCAGTCGCGCGCCGCGAGTGCGGCCAGGAGCGGCAGCGCGCGGTGAATCGGGTTGTCGGCCTTGTCCGGGTAGGCTACATGCCCCTGCACGCCGAGCACGGTGGCAGTGCAGGTCAGCGAACCGCGGCGCCCGATCCGCACCACGTCGCCCAGCCGCTGCGAGGACGAGGGCTCGCCAACCAGGCACCAGTTGATCCGCTCGCCGCGCCCGCGGAACAGCTCAGCGACCCGGCGAACGCCGTCGATGGCGTCGCCCTCCTCGTCAGACGTGAGCAGCAGACCGACCCTGCCCTGCCAGTCGCGGCGTGCGGCCAAGGCCTCCAGCGCAAGCACGAACGCAGCCACGCTGCCCTTCATGTCGGCGGCACCACGCCCACGCAGCATGCCGTCTGGCGTCAGCGTGGGTTCGAAAGGCGGACTGCTCCAGGCCTGCTCCGGCCCCGGCGGCACCACGTCGGTATGGCCGAGGAAGGCAAAGGTCGGGCCGCTCTCACCCAGGGTGGCCCAAAGGTTGTCGACCTCGCCAAAGCGCAGATGCTCGACGTGAAACCCGGCCGCCTGCAGCCGCTCCGCGATCAGGGCCTGGCAGCCGGCATCGGTCGGCGTGACCGAAGCACGTCGGATCAGCTCGGCGGTGAGTTCGACGACATCCATGGCAGCCTCAGGCGCCAAAACGCAGGCCGAACTGCTTTTCGCTGAAGCCCACCGAGACGGCGTCCTCGGTGACCACCACCGGGCGCTTCACCAGCGCGGGGAACTCCTTGACCAGCGCCAGCCAATCGGCGTCGCTGCTGGCCTGCTTGCGCGCGTCCGGCAGGTCGCGCCAGGTGTAGCTGGCGCGGTTCACGAGCTTTTCCCAGGTCAGCGTCTTGGCCCAGGCCTTCAGCAGCTTGGGATCGATGGGGTTGTCGCGATAGTCGATGAAGGTGTGGGCAATCCCGCGCGCGTCCAGCCAGGCGCGGGCCTTGTCGCAGGTGCTGCACTTGTCGAGACCGTAGAGGGTGGGCATGGTTTGGGCCGGGATTCGTGGTTGGAGATTCGGGGTTCGCAACTTCACCAGTTAGCGCGTCGCGGGATTGCGAGAGACAGCTTCGAGGCGGCACGACGAAGCATGGAGCGAGACAACCCGAGTCAGGGTCGACCTTCGGCGAATCCCGAATCCCGAATCTCGAATCCCGATCGGCAGCTACTCGCCAGACCTCAACAACTCATTGATGCTCGTCTTCGCCCGCGTCTTTGCATCCACCTGCTTGACGATCACCGCGCAGTAGAGCGAGTGGGTGCCGTCCTTCGCGGGCAGTGAGCCGGAGACGACCACGCTTCCGGCCGGCACGCGGCCGTAGCTGATCTCACCGGTGGCGCGATTGTAGATGCGCGTGCTCTGGCCGATGAAGACGCCCATGCCGATCACCGAGCCACGCTCCACGATCACGCCTTCCACCACCTCGGAGCGGGCGCCAATGAAGCAGTCGTCCTCGATGATCGTCGGCGCTGCCTGAAGCGGCTCCAGCACGCCGCCGATGCCGGCGCCGCCGCTGATGTGCACGCCGCGCCCGATCTGGGCGCAGCTGCCCACCGTGGCCCAAGTGTCGACCATGCAGCCATCGCCGACATAGGCGCCGATGTTGACGAAGCTCGGCATCAGCACCACGTCGCGGCCGAGGTAGGCGCCGCGACGCACCACCGCGCCCGGCACCACGCGCACGCCCTGCTCCGCCGCCCAGTTGCTGTCGCCGGTTTCAATCGCGCGCAGCGGGACCTTGTCCCAGGCCTGCAGCAGGCTGCCGGCCGGGTCGTGCGCCGGCTCGGGCATCAGGCGGTTGCCGCTGCAGCGGAACGACAGCAGCACTGCCTTCTTGATCCACTCGTTGACCTGCCAGCCGCCCGCGGCCGGCTCGGCCACGCGCAGCTCGCCCGACTCCAATGCCGCCAGCACCCGCTCGACCGCAGGGCGGGTGGAGCCCTCGATTTCGCCAGGGGTGAGCGTGGCGCGGCGCTCGAAAGCGCTTTCGATGACGGGTTTGAATTCAGGCGTGAGCGCGCTGGCCGACATGCGGGGTGTCCTTGTCCATGGTGTCTGAAAGTGCATCGATCAGGGCCGCGCGCAGGGGCTCCAGCCGGTCTGGATCAGTGATCGGCCGATCCTGCTCGTCGCTGATCTGGAAAAAGTCCTCGACCCGTTCGCCGAAGGTAGCGATTCGGGCGTCGTGCAGGCGCACGCCGTGCTCGCGCAACACCGCAGCAGCGCGCGCCAGCAGGCCGGGGCGATCCGTGCAGACGAGAGTCAGGCGGGTGCGGCCCTGAGCCGGATCGGCGCTGAACTCGATCTGCACCGGGATCCGGAAATGGCGGAGCTGTCGCGGCACGATCCGGTTGGGCGGGCTGACCTCCGCGCCGATATCGGCAAGTGCCTCACGCAGGGACGCGGCCACGGTCGCCGCGCGACGCTCGGGCGAGACAAACTCCATGCCGGCGTCGAGCACCTGGAAGGTGTCGAGGCTGTAGCCGTTGGTGGAGGTGACGATGCGCGCCTCGGCAATGGACAGGCCGAGACGGTCAAGGGTGGCGGCCGCCACCGCGAACAGGCCATCGCGATCCGGCGAGTAGACAAATATCTCCAGCGCGCCGGACCGCGAGTGCGGACGGGCCAACACCAGCGGCTCGTGATCTCCCGTCGCGCCGCGCTGGGCGATGCCGCGGGTCTGCCAGGCGATCTGCTCCGGGCTGTAGCGCAGGAATCCCTCTGGCGGGAAGCCGGCCCACACGCGTTCGATTTCAGCCGCGTCAATGCCAGCCTCCAGCAGCCGCTCAAGCGCGGCAGCGCGGGTCTCGGCGATGCGCTCATCCGCATAGACGCGATTCTCCAGCCCACGTCGCAGCGCGAAGCGGGTGGCGCCGTGCAGGTCGGCCAGCAGGCGGTCCTTCCATGCGTTCCACAGCTTGGGGCTGGTGCCAGCGATGTCCGCAACGGTCAGCAGATAGAGGTAATCGAGCCGTTCACGCTCACCGACCACGCCGGCGAAACGGGCGATCACCTCGGGGTCGGAGATGTCCTGGCGCTGGGCGGTGATGGACATCGAAAGGTGCTGGCGCACCAGCCATGCCACCAGGTCAGCGTCGGCGGTGGACAGCCCGTGCTCGCGACAGAAGGTCAGCGCGTCCTCCGCTCCCAGGCTGGAGTGGTCCCCACCGCGGCCCTTTGCAATGTCGTGGAACAGCGCGCCAAGCAGCAGCAATTCGGGCTTGCGCAGGCGCGGCCACAGCTCGTGCGCCAATGCGAAGCGCTGCTTCGATTCCGGCTCGGAAAAACTCTCGATGTTCCGCAGCACCATCAGCGTGTGCTGGTCCACGGTGTAGACATGGAACAGGTCGTACTGCATGCGCCCCGAGACGTTGCCGAAAGGCGGCAGATAGCGGGCCAGCACGCCGAGTTGCCACATCCGCGACAGCGTGGCCACCGGCTGTGGGCCGCGCAGCAGACGCATGAAGGCGGCCCGAACTTCGGGACGGGCGCGGAAGTCGTCATCGACCCGAGGCAATGCCTCACCCAGCGCACGCGCCGTGCTGGAATGCAGGCCCTTCAGCGAGGGATTGGCCGCCCACACCCGGAACAGCGCCAGAATCTTCAGCGGCTCGCTGCAGAACGCGGTTTCATCGAGCAGACGCAGATAGCCGCCGCCCGCCGCAAAGTCCTCGTCTAGCGGCTCGATGGCCGGCTCGCCCGTGAGGGATTCCTCGAAACGCTGCAGCAGGCGCGCATTCAAACGCAGCACCACCGCCACGCTGCGGAAGTAGCCCTGCATCAACTGCTCCACCGCGAGGTTGTCGGCGTGCTCGTCCTTGAAACCCAGCCGCTCCGACAGCGGCCGCTGGAAGTCGAACAGCAGGCGTTCCTCACGACGGCCGGAAACCAGGTGCAGGCCATAGCGCAGGTGCGAAAGCGCACGGCGCTCGCGTTCGAAGGCAATGAACTCGTCACCGCCAATGGCACCCAGCGGTTTGAGCTCGGCGATCTCGCGCACCCCATAGATGCGCTGGGCCATCCAGGCCAGGGTGTGCAGGTCGCGCAGGCCGCCCGGACCCTCCTTGAGGTTGGGCTCCAGGTTGTAGGCGGTGTCGTTGTAGCGCGCATGGCGGGCGCGCTGCTCGGCGCGCTTGGCCTTGAAGAAGTCTTGCGGGCTCCAGAAGCCCTCGCTGCGCACGGCACGCGACAGCTGCTGGGCCGGTGCCGGGTCGCCGCAGATGAAGCGCAGCTCGCTGAGCGCGGTCGCTACGGTCGCGTCCTTGCGGCCTTCCTCCAGACACTGCGCGGTCGATCGCACCGCGTGCCCGGGCGCCAGGCTGGCGTCCCACAGCCGGGTCAGGAAGCGCTCGATGCTGGCCTGGCGCTCGCTGCAGATGTCGCCTTCGCAGAGCAACAGGATGTCCACGTCCGAATGCGGGAACAGCTCCCCGCGGCCAAAGCCTCCGGTGGCAAACAGGGCCAGCCCAGCGGTCGCGCCGAAGTCGCGCCGGTAGGCATCCGCGAGCAAGGTGTCGACCTGGGCGCTGCGATCCGCCAGCAGGCGATCGACGTCGATGCCGGCGTCGAAGCCGACCGCTCGACGGACATCGCCGGCCGCCAGCTCGGCCTTGGCAAGCGCCTGCCATGCGTCATCGCCAACCGCTGCGAGGCGCTGCCCCAGCCCGGCCAGCTCGCCCGTGCTCACGCCGGCATCCGCCCCTTGTCACCGAGCGTCAGCACATCGAAACCGGTCTCGGTGACCGCGATCATGTGCTCCCACTGTGCCGACAGCGAGCGGTCCTTGGTGACCACGGTCCAGCCATCTGGCAGCAGGCGCGTATGGCGGGCGCCGGCGTTGATCATCGGCTCGATGGTGAAGGTCATGCCCGGCTTCAGCACGAGCCCGGTGCCCGGGATGCCGTAGTGGAGCACCTGCGGATCCTCGTGATACACCTGCCCGATGCCGTGCCCGCAGTACTCGCGCACCACCGAGAAACGCTCGGACTCCGCATAACTCTGGATAGCGTGGCCGATATCGCCCAAGGTGGCGCCCGGCCGCACCGTGCGGATTCCGCGCCACATCGCCTGGAAAGTGACATCGACCAGGCGCTTGGCCAGCACCGAGGGCTGGCCCACGAAGTACATGCGGCTGGTGTCGCCGTGCCAGCCATCCTTGATGACGGTGACATCGATGTTGATGATGTCGCCGTCCTTCAGCACCTTGGATTCGCTGGGGATGCCGTGGCAGATGACGTTGTTCACCGAGGTGCAGAGGGTCTTCGGGAAGCCGCGATAGCCCACGTTGGCCGGGATCGTGCCCTGCACCTTGACGATGTGCTCGTGGCAGATCCGGTCCAACTCCTCGGTGCTGACGCCGGGGCGGACATGCGGGGTGATGATGTCGAGCACCTCGGCGGCCAGCCGGCCGGCCTCGCGCATCTGCTCGATCTGCTCTGGGGTCTTGACGGAAATGGCCATACGGCGATTATCGGCCAGCACGGCCTGCGGGGGAAACTGCCAAACGGACTGGTTCGGGCGTGATCCGAAAGGAGCGGCAGGCGCCCCACCATGTGACGCGGGCTAGCGGCTTCCGACAGGGCAACGCTGGCAGCACCCCAAGCTCGGGGTCGTTGACGCGACCGCCCATGTGGACCAAGCCCACCGAGTCCAGCTGCTCGTGCCCGGTGAAGCCGCGCGTGGTGTACGGCGGAATCACGAAGGCCGCCGCGCTGTTCCAGTCGTTGCCGTTGCGACGACCGCCGTGCGGATCGAAGCTCATCCGCTGCAGCACCGCGCCGGTGGCGCTGGCGATCACGCCTACCGAGCCCAGCGCATCGGTGAACAGGTACTGCTTCAGCGGCGCGCTGCCGTTGCTGTAGCGCGTTTCGATCAGCACGCCGAGCTGGCGGCGGTCCTCCACCACCCCGTCGGGACGGGTGACCTCCTCGACGCTGCCAAAGGTGCGGGTGACTGTGATCTGCCCGTTGATGGTCTCGCGCCGCAGGTAGCGGCTGCCGTCGGGGGCGTAGGAGAGCTCCAGGTGGGCCGACGAAGATCGAATTCAAGGGCGGCATGCGGGCTGGCGTAACGCCCCACCCGGAGCTCCTGGCTGTCACCCAGGTACGTGTTCGGCGGGGATCTGACACTTAGCGGTCTGTGTTGCTGCAAGCCAAGGCTATTCGACCCATGATCAAGCTAAACGCCTCTGGAGACACCGATGAGTCGTTACCTCGCTCGGTCATGCGCGACAGGTCCAAACCGTCAACAAAAAGACCTGTGCCATTCCTTCGACCGATAAAAACCCCACCAACCGATCCGTCATTACCAAAATAAATAGGGCGAACTTCAGCCCCTCTTAATACGGTCGGCAACCCATCATCGAGAACCGATCGACGAATAGCTCCGTGCCACCCTGGAAACACAAGCCTCCCTAGCGTTCTTTCCTCATTGATCAGAATTCTTCCAAGGATCTTCTCGTCCGCCCAATCAAGCACGTCCTCTCTTACTCGATCGTTCTCCAAAAGCTCGCGCCAGTATGCGCACTCTCTGGCGTCGGAATGCTCATGACTGCACCCCACGAACATGAAGGTGATGCACGCAATCAAGAAAGGCCGACAGCACATATTATCGCCCTCGCCTGTTGTAGAAATCGTAGCCGTATGCCGTCCACCTCAATCGATTCGGTATTCGGTCAGCCCCCTTAAATGCCAGATTGTAGGTAACGACTGAGTTGTATGCGGTGCTAAAGTGGTTGCCGCGAGCGGCGTGGAGCATACCTTGATAAAGATAGTTTATGTCTCCGCCCACTTGAATTGCAGACAACCCACCCGGCGCACCAACTATTCGAAACTGATCTCCGCCATAGCGCCCATAAAATACGCTATCGCCAGTAGCGTTTACGCCCCAAAGCACTTCTGAAAAGCGATTCAGCGACATATTTCGATAGCCTCCGGCTGCGGAAGATCGCATATCCAACATGCGCGCCTCCGTCTCCATTATGTAATGCAGCTCGTCCACGGTTATTGATTTAACCCCATCCTCGCCTGCAGGCCGCTCAAGAATACCGCGAACACTGTCAAGACGCGAAGCCAATTCGTCAGACCAGAATGGCTCTTCTTGCTCCCTGCGGCTCGCTTGGGAGGCCCCCTCATGCGCCATCGTATTAAACGCAAACGACATCGCCGCAGTCACCGCCCCATTGGCAAACTTCCCTCCGCTCAAGCTCGATGCCGTGCCACCGATCATGGCATGCACCACGCCGCGGGCGGCTTGGGTCTCAATGCCCTGGGTCAGTGGGCCGGCGGCTTCGGAGAAGCCTGCGCTGGCAAAGCCATGCGCGAACTTGCCGCCCTGCAGGCTGCTGGTAATGCCGCCTGCGCTGCCGTGGGCCACGATCTTGCTGACCCGGCCGATGGTGTTGAGCTTGTCGCCTGTGCGCGCCCAGGCCGACGCCTGGGTGCCGGCATCGAAGTAGCTGCCGATCCCGAAGAACAACGCCCCTGAAAAGGCCCCGTACAAGCCGCCCTTCAGGCTGCCGCTCTGCACCGCACCGGCCGCGAATCCGCCGGCCACCGTGACCGCAAAGGCTTGGCCGGTGCCGAGCGTCGTTCCCCAAATGCCGCCGGCCCAGCCCCCCCCGTGTACACCGTGATCGCCACCGCCACCACCGTGCGCAGCAGCTGGCCCAGCGACAGGTAGCCGCTGGGGTCGGTCAGCGCCAGCGGGTTGTTCAGCACATAGCTGTAGCGGTTCAGGCCCTGCAGGCCGGCATCCAGCATCGGGTCCGGCTGCAGGAAGCGCCCAAGCTCAGGGTCATAGACGCGAGCGCCCATGTGGACCAAGCCCACCGAGTCCAGCTGCTCGTGCCCGGTGAAGCCGCGCGTGGTGTATGGCGGAATCACGAAGGCCGCCGCGCTGTTCCAGTCGTTGGCGTTGCGACGGCCGCCGTGCGGATCGAAGCTCATCCGCTGCAGCACCGCGCCGGTGGCGCTGGCGATCACGTCCACCGAGCCCAGCGCATCGGTGAACAGGTACTGCTTCAGCGGGGCGATGCCGTTGCTGTAGCGCGCTTCAATCAGCACGCCGAGCTGACGGCGGTCCTCCATCACCCCGCCCGGCCCTGCGCTCCTTCACGCTTCTGGAGCTCCGGGTGACCGTGGTCTGGCCTGCGGGTTTGCCAGGCAGGAGCCCATGGGCTATGCTTCCAAGGCTTTGTCGGCCATTTCGGTGGCCTGCATAGCCGCCCACGCCGGGCGCACCGGCGAATTCACACACAGGCAGCACCCCGTCCGACGGGGTCCCGCAGGTAGCCTCCAGGCTGGCTGCGGGCGTCGGGCGCGAGCCCTGTGGAGGCCCAACCCCAGGACCTTTCTCCGCCCTATATGTCGGCGGATTGGTTCGTATTTCAGGAGCACACCATGCCTCAGGTCACCATGCGTCAGATGCTGGAAGCCGGCGTTCATTTCGGCCACCAGACCCGTTACTGGAACCCGAAGATGGGCGAGTACATCTTCGGCGCGCGCGGCAAGATCCACATCATCAACCTCGAGAAGACCGTGCCGCTGTTCAGCGACGCGATGAACTTCCTCTCGGGCATCGCCCAGAAGCGCGGCACCGTCCTGTTTGTCGGCACCAAGCGGTCCGCCCGCGAAGCCATCAAGGAAGAAGCCACCCGCTGCGGGCAGCCTTTCGTGGCGCAGCGCTGGTTGGGCGGCATGCTGACCAACTTCCGCACCGTGAAGGGCTCGATCTCGCGCCTGAAGGAGCTGGAAGCGGCCGCCACCGACGGCACCTTCGAGAAGCTGGTCAAGCACGAAGTGCTGCAGCTGCAGCGCGAGACCGACAAGCTGGAAGCCTCGATCGGCGGCATCAAGAACATGGGCGGGCTGCCTGACGCGCTGTTCGTGATCGATATCGGCCACGAAAATATCGCCATCCTGGAAGCCAAGAAGTTGGGCATCCCGGTGGTCGCCGTGGTCGACACCAACTATGACCCGAGCCTCGTCGACTACCCGATCCCGGGCAACGACGACGCCATCCGCGCCGTGCAGCTGTACACCCGCGCGGCTGCCGATGCCGTCCTCGAAGGCCGCGCCGCGGCCCCGCAGAGCGCCCGCATGGACGACGAGTTCGTCGAGCTGGACGCCGAGGGCAACCCCGTCGCGAAGAGCGACGACGAGCGCAAGCCGGCCCGTCGCCCGGCCCCCGGCAACAAGCGTCCCGGCGGCGGCCAGCGCCGCGGCCGCGACGGCGAGTAAGCCTGTCGCGAACCCCGCGTACCGCGCGGGGTTCATGCGCCTGCAATGCGGGGCAGACACTCTGCCCCGTTCGGCGCTTTCCATCACGGGCATGGCGGAGTCCCCGCTGTGCCCAGCAACCTTGAAAGGATCCCCATGGAAATCACTGCCAGCCTGGTGAAGGAACTGCGTGAGCGCTCCGGCGCCGGCATGATGGAGTGCAAAAAGGCCCTGGCCGAAAACGCCGGCGACATCGAAGCGGCGATGGAACACCTGCGCAAGACCGGCTTGGCCAAGGCTGACAAGAAGGCGGGCCGCGTGGCTGCGGAAGGCCGCATCGGCGTCGCCCAGGACGGTGCCAACGCGGTGCTCGTCGAGGTCAACTGCGAGACCGACTTCGTAGCCAAGGACGAGAACTTCCTGACGTTTGTCGACACGGTTGCCCAGGCCGCCCTTGCCTCCGGTGCCGCCGACGTGGAAGCGCTGAAGGCCGCCAAGCTGGCCGATGGCGCCAGCGTCGAGGAAACTCGTGCGGCGGTGATTGCCAAGGTGGGCGAGAACGTGCAGGTGCGCCGTATGGTGCGCTTCGAGAGCAGCGACAACATCGCGGCCTACATCCACGGCGGTCGCATTGGCGTGCTGGTGGAGCTCAAGGGCGGCGACGTCGAGCTGGCCCGCGGCATCGCCATGCATGTAGCGGCGATGAACCCGCCCTACAACAAAGCCAGCGACGTGCCGGCCGACTTCCTGGCCAAGGAGAAGGAAATCGAGCTGGCCAAGATGTCCGACAAGGACCGCTCCAAGCCCGCCGAGATCCTCGAGAAGATCATCAGCGGCAAGGTCAACCGTATCGTCAACGAGGTCACCCTCTACGGCCAGCCGTTCGTCATCAATACCGACCAGAGCGTCGAGGCCGCTGTAAAGGCCGCCGGCGCCGACGTGGTGCGCTTCGAGCGCCTCGCCGTTGGCGAGGGTATCGAGAAGGTGGTCGAGGACTACGCGTCGGAAGTGATGAAGGCCGCGGGTCTGGCCTGATACGTCTACCGACGGCTTTGAAAACGACAGGGCGCGGCCACTCGGCTGCGCCCTGTTTCGTTACGCGGGCTTTTTACGCCACGGCGAACCCTCGCACGGCTGAACACGCCCCCGCCCGCTGCGCGTCCCGGCCTAGGGCATCTGAGAGCATGTGAGCAAACCATCCGCCTGCTGCGGCCGCCGCTGGACACTCGTGCCGGCGGCTGGCGGCGACGGGTGGCTCGGCCCCGACCCGACCCGGCCGAAGGCAGGCCCGCATGGCATAATCCCGCCGCCCGGGCGTCCGCCGGGGCATCTCCACGATTTCCCGGGAGCCCGGCATGACGATCGCCATTCGCGACGTTGGCGAGCACGACCTTGATTCCGTCCTCGCGCTCAACAACAGCGCTGGGCAGAGCATCCTTCCACTCGACGCCGAGCGCGTGCGCTTTTTCATGCGCCACGCCGATTACTTCCGCGTCGCCGAGGTCGACGGTCAGATCGCAGGTTTTCTGATCGCGCTGCGCCCGGGAACGCCCTACGGCAGCTCCAACTACCGATGGTTCTGCGAGCAGTTCGAGGAGTTTCTCTACATCGACCGCATCGTAGTGGCCGGATCGCGTCGCGGCGCTGGCCTCGGCCGGGTGTTCTACGCCGACGTGACCAGCTACGCCGAGGTGCGGGTGCCGATCCTGGCCTGCGAGGTGTTCCTTGAGCCGCGTAACGACGCCGCCCTGCTCTTCCACGGCACCTATGGCTTCCGCGAGGTCGGTCAGCACCTCATGGCCGAGTCGGGTCGTCAGGTCAGCCTGCTGGTCAAGGATCTGCCGAGCTTCGCGTTCGTACGCGACAACTACCTCGGTGCGGGTGGCCTGCCCGAAGAGCCCTGGCTGATCAGCCGGACGCGGCTCGGCGATGTCCCCGCGGCCATCCGAGCCAGCGCAAGCTGATGGCCGTCGCGCCCAGCTTCGAGCAGGCCGGTGAGCTCAAGATCGGTCAGGTCGGAATCGCCAACCTGCGTATCCGTGAACTGGACACGCCGCGTCTGGTGGCCGAGATGCGCGAGCGCGTCGAGCGCGCGCCCAAGCTTTTTGCCCGCGCGGCGGTGGTGGTGGACTTTGGCTCCCTGAGCCAGTGCCCGGCCGAAGACGAGGCACGCGCCCTGATCGATGGGCTGCGTTCGGCCGGCGTGCTGCCCGTAGCGCTGGCCTTTGGTACTCGCGAGGTCGATGCCCTGTCCGAGCGTCTCGGCCTGCCGCTGCTGGCGAAGTTCCGCGCCCAATACGAAACCGGCCGCGAAACCAGCGCCAGCGCCACTCCTGCCCCGCCCGCCCCGGCTCCTCCCGAGCCTGCACCGGCGCCTGCGCCCGCGCCCGCCGCTGCGACATCCCTGCCCGCCACGAGCCTGCTGCATGCAGCGCCGGTGCGTTCGGGCCAGCAGGTCTACGCGCAAGGCCGCGATCTCACGGTCTGCGCCATGGTGGCCAATGGTGCCGAGGTGATCGCGGACGGCAGCATCCACATTTACGGCAACCTGCGCGGCCGCGCGCTGGCGGGCGCCCGTGGCGATGTCAACGCGCGCATCTTCTGTCGCGAGTTCAATGCCGAGCTGGTCGCAATCGCCGGCAACTACAAGGTGATGGAATCCATTTCGGAGAGTCTGCGCGGCAAACCGGTGCAGATCTGGCTGGAAGACGACAAACTGCAGTTCGCAGCCATGGCCTGAGGCCCGGCTGTCATTCCTGTTCACTCATTCGCAGCACACGCAGATGGAGTAAGTGCCTTGGCAGAAATCATCGTCATCACCTCGGGCAAGGGTGGGGTCGGCAAGACCACCAGCAGCGCCAGCATCGCGGTCGGCCTGGCCCGCCAGGGCAAGAAGGTGGCGGTCATCGACTTCGACGTCGGCCTGCGCAACCTCGACCTGATCATGGGCTGCGAGCGTCGCGTGGTGTACGACTTCGTCAACGTCATCCAGGGCGAGGCCACCCTCCGGCAGGCCCTCATCAAGGACAAGCGTTTTGACAACCTGCATGTGCTCGCCGCCTCGCAGACGCGCGACAAGGACGCGCTGACCCGCGAAGGCGTGGAGAAAGTCCTGAATGATCTGGCTGCCGAGGGCTTCGATTTCATCCTCTGCGACAGCCCGGCCGGCATCGAGAAGGGTGCCTTCCTCGCCATGTACTTCGCCGATCGCGCGGTGGTGGTGGTCAATCCCGAGGTCAGTTCGGTGCGCGACTCGGATCGCGTGCTCGGCCTGCTGGCCAGCAAGACCCGCCGCGCCGAGCGCGGTGAGCGCGTGCAGGAGTACCTGCTGCTGACGCGCTACAACCCAAGGCGCGTCGAGGCCGGCGAGATGATGAGCATCGCCGACGTCGAGGAAGTGCTCGGATTGAAGGCCATCGGGGTGGTGCCGGAATCGCCGGACGTGCTGTCCTCGTCCAACAAGGGCGAGCCGGTGATCCTGGAGGAGACATCCGCCGCCGGCCAGGCCTACACCGACGCGGTGGCTCGTCTGCTCGGCGAGGACCGCCCCATGCGCTTCACCCAGGTCGAGAAGAAAGGCCTGCTGCAGAAACTCTTTGGAGGCTGACGGCCCATGGGATTCCTCGATTTCCTGAAAGGCAAGCCGAAGGCCACGGCAAACATCGCCAAGGAGCGCCTGCGCATCATCGTCGCCCAGGAGCGCAGCGCCCGCGGCGGCCCGGACTACCTGCCACTGCTGCGCCGCGAGCTGCTGGAGGTGATCCGCAAGTACGTCAACGTCGACGTCGACGCGGTCAAGGTCGACCTCGTCAAGGAAGGCGAGCACGACGTGCTGGACATCTCGGTCGCACTTCCCGAGGGCGAGGCGCGCGCGGGAAACCCCGATTGAGCGCAGACGCTGGTCTTGCCAACGCGGCCGGATCCTGCGTGCTGCGCGTCTCCGACATCGGCTTTGACGCGCCGCGGCGACTGTTGCAGGCCTATGGCCTGAAGCTGCTCGAAGTTCCCGCCGGTGAGCCCATCCCGGGCAGCTACTGGGGCGAATGCGAGGCCGGCCTGATCGGTAACTGTGTCCATGTGCGCGCCGACACGCCCGTGCACTCGCTGTTGCACGAGGCCTGCCACCTCATGGTGATGCCGAGCGAGCGCCGAGCTGGGGTCCACACCAACGCCAGCGATTCCATCGAGGAAGAGGACGCCGCCTGCTACCTGCAGATCCTGCTGGCCGAGCACCTTCCCGGGGTCGGCAGCGCGCGGCTGATGGCCAACATGGATGCCTGGGGCTACAGCTTCCGTCTGGGCAGCGCCCGCGCCTGGTTCGAACACGATGCCGACAACGCCCGCCAATGGCTGGCCGAGCGCGGCCTGCTGCCGTCCCGCTGATCCGGCTTCACCCCGCCGCGAGGCGGCCGCGCGCGACAATGAGGCCCATGCAGACCCTATTGATCCTCTACTACAGCCGCGGCGGCAGCGTGGCCCAGCTGGCGCGTCAGATCGCTCGCGGGGTCGACGAAGTCCCGGGTGCACAGGCGCGGCTGCGCACGGTGCCGCCGGTAGCCTCGGTCACGACGGTAGCAGCACCGCCAGAGCCGGAGGACGGCGCGCCCTACGTCGACCGCAGCGATCTCGCCGACTGCGCCGGCCTGATCCTCGGCAGCCCCACCCGCTTCGGCAACATGGCCGCGCCGCTCAAGTTCTTTCTGGACTCGCTGGGCGCGGAGTGGGCCTCGGGCACGCTGGCCGGGAAGCCGGCGGCAGTGTTCACCTCCACCGCCTCCATGCATGGCGGCCAGGAATCCACCCTGCTCGGCATGCATCTGCCGCTGCTGCATCACGGCATGCTGATTTGCGGCATCCCCTTTACCGAACCCGCACTCAGCCACACCACCAGCGGCGGCACCCCTTATGGCGCAAGCCACTGGGCCGGCGCCGACAACCAGCCGCAGCCCAGCGATGACGAGCGCCAACTGGCGCGTGCGCTGGGCCGGCGGATGGCGCGGGTGGCAATCAAACTTGCTGCAGGAGAGCCCCATTGATGTCCACACCCTTGCCTGCCCGCCACGAACGTCTGTTCGACGAAAACGACAGCCCGGTGCCTGATGAGATCGGTCTTCTCGCTCATCGCATCGGCGCGATCGCGCTGTTCGCCCTGATCGCCATGCAGTTCATCTGGCATCTCGCCTGGCTACCGCCCGAGCGGGTGCCGGTGGGCATCGTCCTTGCGCTGATGGTGATACCGCTGGCAGTCCCGGCCTTTTTCCTGCTGTTCGGCGCCAAAAAGGCCCTGTTCTGGGCAGGCTTCATCGCCATGCTGCACTTCTGCCACGGCGTGATGGAGGCCTGGAGCAGCTCCACGGCGCTTGTGCCCGGCCTCATCGAAGCCACGCTGGCAGCCATTGTCTGCTGTGCTGCCGGCTGGCACGGGCTGGCGCGCCGCGTTTACTGGCGCAAGCTGGTGAACCAGGCCTCGGAGTAGCAAGCCAACACGGTATACTTTGCGGCTGTCCCGTCCCCGGCTGCCTGCGCATGGACCAGCTCTGCATCGTCACCACCGGTGGCACGATCGACAAGATCTATTTTGACGACAAGTCGGACTACCAGATCGGCGACCCGCAGATCGGCCGCATCCTGGAAGAACTTGGCGTGGCCTTCCGCTTCTCGGTGATCCCGATCCTGCGCAAGGACAGCCTGCACATCACCGAGGCCGACCGCGCCCTGATCCGTCAGGCCATTGCCGCACAGCCGGCCACGCATGTGCTGGTCACCCACGGCACCGACAGCATGGTCGAAACCGCACGCGTGCTGTCCGACCTCGAGGGCAAGACGATCGTACTGACCGGCGCGTTGAATCCGGCGCGCTTCCGCGGCTCGGATGCCGAGTTCAATATTGGCACCGCCGTCGGCGCCGTGCAGTGCCTGCCAGCGGGCGTCTATATCGCCATGAATGGCCGGATCTGGGATCCGGCGCGCGTGCGCAAGAACGTTTCCGCCAACCGCTTCGAGGCCGCAAGCTAAACCGCCCGGCGCGCCAGGCCCAGGGCCCGCGCTCCGAGCATCCCGCCCACCTGTGCGGGCGCGACACCCGCCCCTACCAAACCCCAGCCCCAGGAGCCCGCCATGGCCGAATCCAGCCGCCAGGACAAGGCCGCGCGCCAGCTCAAGCTGCTCTCCGATGCGCTCGACTCCGGCCGCCTGGGGCCGGTGCGGCGCATGGTCAACTCGCTGAGCCCGGCTGAGATCGGCAACCTGCTGGAATCGCTGCCGCCCGCCAAGCGCACCATCGTCTGGGGCCTGGTCGACGCCGAAGACGATGGCGAGGTGCTGGTCCACGTCGGCGAGGAGGTCCGCGAGGGCCTGCTGGCGGCGATGGACACCGACGAGATCGTCGCCGCCGCCGAATCGCTGGACATCGATGACCTGGCCGAGCTCATGGAGGACCTGCCAGACCAGGTCATCGATGAAGTGCTGCGCTCGATGGACCGGGAAAACCGCGAGCGCCTCGAGCAGGTGCTCAGCTATCCGGAGGACAGCGCCGGCCGTCTGATGAACCCGGACGTGGTCACCGTGCGCGCGGATGTCACGGTGGAGGTGGTGCTGCGCTACCTGCGCCTGCGCGGCGAGGTGCCTGACAACACCGACCACCTGTTCGTGGTCGGCCGCCGCCGCCAGTACCTCGGCCGCATCCCGCTGACAGCGCTGCTGCTGTCCGAGCCGGGCAAGCCCGTCAACCAGTTGATCGACGAGGACGACCAGGGCGCGATCGCGGTCGATACGCTGACCGCCGAGGTCGCCAAGCAGTTCGAGATCCACGACTGGATCTCGGCGCCGGTGGTCGACGAGAACAACACCCTGCTCGGCCGGATCACCATCGACGACGTGGTCGACATCATCCGTGAGCAGGCCGAGCACCAGGTGATGTCCGCGGCCGGCCTCGATGAGGAAGAGGACATGTTCAGCCCGGTCCCGCGCGCAGCGCGTCGACGCATCATCTGGCTGGGCATCAATCTCGGCACCGCGTTTCTGGCTGCCAGCGTGGTCGGCCGCTTCGAGGCCACCATCGAACAGGTCGTCGCGCTGGCCGTGCTGATGCCGATCGTGGCGGGCATGGGCGGCAATGCCGGCACCCAGGTGCTGGCGCTGATGATTCGTGGCCTCGCGCTGGGCCAGGTCAGCTCTGCCAACGTGCGCGTGCTGCTTTGGAAGGAGTTCCGCGTGGCCCTGCTCAACGGCCTAGCCCTCGGCGCGCTGCTGGGCTTTATCGTCTGGCTGTGGTTCAGCAATATCGCGCTGTCGGGCGTGATCTTCGCGGCGCTGGTCATCACGCTCTGCTGCGCCGCGATCGCAGGTGTGGCGGTGCCCTTGGCGCTGCGGAGGATGGGCTTCGATCCGGCGCTGGCCAGCAGCATCTTCCTGACCACGGTGACCGATGTGATGGGCTTCTTCGCCTTCCTTGGCCTCGGCACCTGGCTGTTGCTGTAACGAGCCGGGATTGGGTATTGGGGATTCGTAGAGCTTACTGCGGCGAGACCGCCGTGCCGCGCGCTTTCTGCAGGAGCCTGCTTGCAGGCGACCGCAGCCTGAGCCGTGCCTCCGTGCCCGTGTCGCAAACATGCTCGGCGCCGAGCAGGAGTCCCAGCTTCAGCGAATCATCAGCCCACCCAACAGGACGCCAGCAGCTTCGCCACGGGTGCGCCGGACGGCAGGGTGCCGAGCGCGCGACCGCCCTCGCCGCCCAGGCGCGTCGCGCAGAAAAGCGCGGCGATGTCCGGATCCGACGCCTCCAGCAGCAGCCGCGCCTGCAGCAGCAGGGCGAGGCGCTCCACGCCCCAGCGCGCCCGGAACTCCTGCACCTCCGGCGGTGAACCCAGCCACCCGCTGATCTCGGCAAGCGCGCGGTCGTAGTCGGCATGCGCGCCACGCGCAGGCTCCAGCTCACGCCGCAAGGCTTCAGCACAGGCCGGCTCGCGCGCCAGCGCACGCAGCACGTCCAGGCACTGGATGTTGCCGCAGCCTTCCCAGATCGAGTTCAGCGGCGCCTCTCGATAGAGCCGCGCCAGGATCGACTCCTCGACGTAGCCTGCGCCGCCCAGACATTCCTGGGCCTCGTTGACCACCGCAGGCGCTCGGCGGCACACCCAGTACTTGCCGATGCCGGTGGCGACGCGCGCCAGCGCGGCCTCATGCGCGTCGCTGCCGCTACGGTCAATGGCGGCCGCCACACGCAGCGCCAGTCGCGTCGCCGCTTCGGACTCCAGGGCCAGCTCGGCCAGCACGTGCGCCATCAGTGGATGCTCGATCAGGCGCCGGCCAAAGCTGCGTCGGTGGCGGGCATGGTGCAGGGCTTCGACCAGGGCGCGGCGCATTTCGGCCGCCGAGCCCAGCATGCAGTCCAGCCGCGTCAGGGCCACCATCTCGATGATCGTGGCCACGCCGCGGCCGGGCGCGCCCAACCGATGCGCCCAGGCGCCCTGAAACTCCACCTCGCTGCTGGCGTTGGCCCAGTTGCCCAGCTTGTCCTTGAGCCGCTGCAGCCGGATCGCGTTGCGGCGGCCGTCGTCCAGCACCCGCGGCAGCAGGAAGCAGGACAGCCCGGCTTCGCCCTCCTGCGCCAGCACCAGGAAGGCATCGCTCATTGGCGCGGAGAAGAACCACTTGTGCCCGACCAGGGCGAACTCGGCACCGCCCAGCGCATGCGCGCGAGTGCTGTTGCTGCGCACATCCGAGCCGCCCTGCTTCTCGGTCATGCCCATGCCCAAGGTCAGCCCGCGCTTGTCGGCAAGCCCCGCCAGTCGCGGGTCGTACTCGGCGCTGCACAGTGTGCTCAGCCAGCGCGGGTCAAGCCCGGGCTCGGCCGCGAGCACCGCTGCACCGGCATGGGTCATGGTCAGCGGGCAGCTGGAGCCGGCTTCGGCCTGATGGTGCAGGTAGCTGAGCGCGGCCCGCGCCACCTGTCGACCGGGCGCCTGCGACTGCCAGCTCAGCGCGTGCACACCGTGCGCGATCGCGGTGCGCATCAGCGCGTGGTAGCTGGGATGGAACTCCACCTCGTCCAGCCGATGCCCGTAGCGGTCAAACAGGCGCAGCTCGGGCCGGTGGCGGTTGGCGAGGAAACCATGCTCCAGCAGCTCGCCGCCGACCAGGCGCCCGTAGTCGCCAAGCCGGCCATCGAAGCCGGCCGCGCCGTGGCGGGCCACGCAGTCGCGCAGCACCGGGTCGCTGGCATAGGCGTCATAGCCCAGCAGCGGCGGCGGCTGGTTGTCGACCGCGTGGGTGCTGAAGCGCTCGGGCTGGAAGGGCGAATCGGTGGCGGTCACGGGCGCTCCACGCAGATGGCGGGCGCCTGAAGCTAGCGCCCCCGCTTCGGCCTGCCAAGCGTATCGCCGCTCTCGGCCGCGCGCAGCCGCCGGGCGTCCTTGGGATCGATCAGCAGCGGCCGGTAGATTTCCACCCGATCACCGCCCCGCAAGGGCCGGTCCAGCGCGCACGGATGCGCGTAGATGCCGAGCTCGGGCGCGGCCTGCGCAAGCTCGGGAACGCGCTCTCGCAGGCCGCTGGCCTCAAAGGCTTGCAAGGCGGTGCTGCCCGCCGGCAGACGCAGCCTCACTCGCCAGGCGCGCTCCGGCAGCGCAAAAATCACCTCGACCTCGATCAGGTCCGCGGCCGGAGCGGGATCGGCCTCAACCACTGCGCTGGGCCTCAAACACTGCGCTGGGCCTCGCGCACGAAGTCATCGACCATGCGGTCAGCGACGCTCTGGAAGCCCAGCGCCAGCGCCCCGCCCACCAGGCGCCCCGCGGTTTCAAAGTTGAGATCCAGCGCCACCTTGCAGGCGTCCTCGGCCAGCGCCGTGAACTCCCAAACCCCGCTCAGCTTGGTGAACGGCCCCTCGACCAGCGCCAGCTCGATACGCTGCGGACGCTGCAGCCGGTTGCGTGTGGTGAACGCCATGCGCAGCCCCCCCATTTTCAGCTCCAGCCGCGCCAGCATCATTTCCTCGCTGCGCTCGAGGATCTGCGCGCCCTCGCACCAGCCGAAGCGGCGCGGGTAGTCCTCGACCTCATTGACCAAGTCGTAGAGCAGCGCGGCGGGGCGGCGCACCAGGGCGCTGCGGGCGATCCGGGACATCAGGCGGACTCTCCGGGGCTCGCCGCAGCCGCCCGCGTAGGCCACAATCGCGGGTTCGAGCTTGGGACGAGGCCATGAGCAAAAAGAAGACCAGCAAGGATAGCGGATCGGGCACCATCGCCCTCAACAAGAAGGCACGCTTCGAATACTCGCTGGAAGACCGCTTCGAGGCGGGGATTGCGCTGCAGGGTTGGGAGGTCAAGGCCCTGCGCGCTGGCCGCATCAACTTCAACGAGAGCTACGCCATCGTCCGCGGCGGCGAGCTGTTCCTGTTCGGCGCGCAGATCACCCCGTTGATCAGCGCCTCCACCCACGTCATCACCGACGACCGCCGCACCCGCAAGCTGCTGCTGCACAAGCGCGAGATCAGCAAGCTCATCGGCGCCGTCGAGCGCGAGGGCTACACGCTCATCCCCACCGCCCTGTACTGGAAGAACAACCGGGTGAAGTGCGAAATCGCGCTGGCCGAAGGCAAGAAGGCCCACGACAAGCGCGCCGCCAGCAAGGAGCGCGACTGGCAGCGCGACAAGCAGCGAGTGATGCGCAGGCATAATCCAGCGGCGTAGCGGGCGGGCTGCGCACGCGGGATTCGGGATTCGGGATTCGGGATTGGGGATTCGTGGACTTCGTTGGCTCCCGCGACGGCGCGATGGCTGACTGACTTGGTAGGCTCGGCGTCTGCTAGAGACGACCATCGCCAGCTGGGACGGCAGCGCATCACGGACTCCCGACGCGGGAATCCCGAATCCCAACACCCGAATCCCGGCGCCCCAGGCGCCCAACCTGAACCCGAGGTCCAAGTTCGGCTTGTGGCCGCTGCCCCCGTCTCCATATACTGGCAAGACGCGTAGCACAGGCTGATCGAAGGCCCGCCACGTAGCGGCAAACCCCGGGGGCGACCAGGCTTCGACGGGGGTGTGAAACCGGAGGTGCGTGTCGAGGGGGCAGCTTTCCTCGTTAATCCAGCGGCAACCAAGCTAGTTGCGAACGACGACAACTACGCACTCGCCGCCTAAGTAGGCGAGTCCGACCCCCATCGGTGCCTGTAACGGTGGATCGGTCGGTCATATTTACGGGATCGTCCGAAGGCTGCTGTCTGACAGCCAAGGCCTAAAACTTCCAGACTGGTTCCGGGGTGTTCTTGGTGTGCTGTGTTGCCCCGGCCGAGAACTGACAGCGCACTACACACGTAGATCCAAAGACGTAATGCCTTCGGACGGGGGTTCGATTCCCCCCGCCTCCACCAACACCAGAAGGGCCCGGATGATCTCCGGGCCCTTTTCATTGCTGAGCGCGGCGGCAATCCGCGGCTCCCCGCTTGCCCTCACCGCAACAGCTGCACTGCCTGCAAGAGGCTCGCCATCACGAAGCCGGCGAGGAAGAACAGGTAGGACAGGCGCAGGTACCGGTACTTGTAGCGGGAGAGGTAGTAGCCGAGGCCGTAGAGGTCGCGGGCCATGGTGCGGTAGACCGAGCCGTCGGCGCGCATGGCCTGGCTGACCTCGCGCTCGAAGCGCTCGGGCTTGAGCTCGGCGAAGTGGCCGAAGAACAGCAGGTTGAAGCCGCGCGGCAGCGGGGCATCCGGGTCCTTCAGGCGCAGCGGGCGGTACTTGGGCAGCACCGCAAGGACGGCCAGAAACAGCGCGAACAGGGTGAAGCCCGACAGCACCGACATGGCCAGGCGCAGTTCGGGATCGGTGACCTGGCGCAGGCTGACTGTGAGCACGATCGAGGACACCGTGATCAGGATGTTGGCCTTGATGTCGGCCATGGTGGAGAGCTGCACGTGGTGCTGCTGGGCGGTGCGCAGCATCACATCGCCGGTGTTGCGCTCGGGCACCGCGGAGAACAGGGCGCGCCCGGCCTCGGCCGCTGCGTCTTCGCCGTGGGAGTCCTGCACTTCGGGTGGCGGCGGCGGCGTGCTCATGGGTCAGCTCTCGAACTGCTCGGCGAGGATGCGTTCCTCGAGGTTGTGCTCGGGGTCGAACAGCAGGCGCACCGTGCGGTCTTGGGCCTGGCGCACGCGCACTTCCACCACATCGCGGATCTCGGTGGAATCAGCGGTGGCGCTGACCGGGCGCTTGTAGTGATCGAGGATCTCGAAGCTCACTTCCGCATCCGAACGCAGGATGGCGCCGCGCCAGCGGCGCGGCCGGAACGGGCTGATCGGGGTCATCGCCAGCACCTCGCTGTCCAGCGGCAGGATCGGCCCGTGTGCGGACAGGTTGTAGGCCGTGGAGCCGGCCGGCGTTGCCACCATGATGCCGTCGCAGACCAGCTCCGGCAGGCGCACCGAACCGTTCAGGTCGATCCGGATCTTGGCCGCCTGCTTGGTCTGGCGCAGCAGCGAAACCTCGTTGAAGGCGAGCGCACCGGAAGAGGCGCCGGAGTCGGAGATGGCGATCATCTCCAGCGGGCGCAGTACCGCGGCCTGGGCCGCGCGGATGCGCTGATCCAGACCATCGGTACGGAAGGCGTTCATCAGAAACCCGACGCTGCCGGTCTTCATGCCGAACACCGGCACGCCCAGCGACTGCGTGCGGTGCAGGGTCTGCAGCATGAAGCCGTCGCCGCCGATGGCGACCACCGCCTCGCACTCGTCCAGCGGCACCGTAGGGTGAACTGCTTCCAGCTCCGCCCGCGCCGCCTGTGCCTCCGGCGCGCGGCTGGCAAGGACGGCGAGACGGAGCATGCTCAGGCGCCCCCGGCCGAAGCCAGCTGCGCGAGGCGCCGCACCGCCACCGAAACGGTGGGATAGTCCATGGTCAGCTGGCTGCGCATGTCGGCAAACATCCCCAGGGTGAACTTCAGCGCAGCGTCATCGCGGCCGAGCCAGCCGGACAGGCGCTGGCCGACGTCGCCCTTTCCGTGGCGCAGCACCTGGGCCACAAGTGCGCCCTGCTGCTGCTGCATCTCGTCACGCATGCTGCCACGCGCCAGCGCATGCCAGCGGCCATCGACGGGGAGTTCCTCGATCCGCTGCAGCAGCCACTGCAGGTGCAGGGCCTCGCCAAGGCCGGAGTAGACGCGCGCCACGTCCGTCACCGACAGCTCATGCGCCACGCCGACTTCGATCACGTCCAGCGCCGAGTACAGCATCGACAGCGAAGCCAGCGCGGTCGCGAGGCCTTCCGGCAAGCCGGCTTCGATCCAGCGTTCGCGGGCCGCCGCATGGCGCTCGCGGTCGGTCTCCGACAGGATGCCCGGCAGCGCCGCTCGCAGGGCCTCGATGCCCGGCTGGTAGCGCTCCACCGCCTCGGCGATATCGAAGCGATCACCGGGGCGGTTCAGCAGCCAGCGCGTCATTGCGCGCAGCAGGGTCCAGATCTCCAGCAGGGCGTCGACCTGGGCGGTCTCGGGCACCTTGAGGTCGAGCGCGTCAATCTCCGCCCACAGGGCGCGCGCGTCCAGCACTTCACGGGCGATGCTGTAGGCCTTGGCGATCTGCGCCGGATTGCGGCCGGTGTCCTCCTGCATGCGCATCATGAAGGTCGCGCCCATGCGGTTGACCATCGAGTTGGTCACCGCGGTGGCGATGATCTCCCGGCGCAGCCGGTGGCGCTGCATGTGCTCGGCATAGCGCTCCTGCAGGGCCTGCGGGAAATAGCGCGCCAGCTCCTTGGAGAGGTAGGGATCCTCCGGCACATCGGACTCCAGCAGCTGCTGGAAGGCCACGATCTTGGAATACGACAGCAGGATCGACAGCTCCGGTCGGGTCAGGCCCAGACCGCGCGCCTTGCGCTCGGCGAACTCGGCGTCCGAGGGCAGGTACTCAAGCTGGCGGTCGAGCAGGCCCTGGCTTTCCAGCGTGCGGATGAAGTGCTGCTTGGAGCCGAGCCGATACACGCTCATCCGCTCCATCATGCTGATCGACTGGTTCTGCCGATAGTTGTCGAACAGGACCAGCTGCTCCACCTCGGAGGTCATCTCCGCCAGCAGGGCGTTGCGATCGGCCAGCGGAAGCTCGCCGCGGCCCACCGCATCGTTCAGCAGGATCTTGATGTTGACCTCGTGGTCCGAGGTGTCGACACCGGCCGAGTTGTCGATGAAATCGGTATTGAGCAGCACGCCGGCGTGCGCGGCCTCGATGCGGCCCTTCTGGGTCATGCCCAGATTGCCGCCCTCGCCCACCACGCGGCAGCGCAGCTCGTTGCCGTTGACGCGGATGGCGTTGTTGGCGCGGTCGCCGACCTCGGCGTGGGTCTCGCCCTCGGCCTTGACGTAGGTGCCGATGCCGCCGTTCCAGAGCAGGTCAACCGGCGCCCGCAGGATGGCCGACAGCAGCTCGTTGGGCGACAGCGCGGTCACGCCCTCTGCCAGCCCGAGGCATTCGCGCACCTGCACGCTGATCGGGATCGATTTCAGGCTGCGCGGGTAAACGCCCCCGCCAGCGCTTATCAGCGACTTGTCGTAGTCGTCCCACGACGAGCGCGGCAGTTTGAACATGCGCTCGCGCTCGGCGTAGCTGATCGCGGAATCAGGACTCGGATCGAGGAAGATGTGGCGATGGTCGAAGGCCGCCAGCAGGCGGATCTGCCTCGACAGCAGCATGCCGTTGCCGAAAACGTCGCCGGACATGTCGCCGACGCCGACGCATGTGAAGTCAGTGCTCTGCGAGTCGCGGCCCATGGCGCGGAAGTGGCGCTTGACCGACTCCCAGCCACCCTTGGCGGTGATGCCCATGCCCTTGTGGTCGTAGCCCACCGAACCGCCGGAGGCGAACGCATCGCCCAGCCAGAAGCCGTGCTCGGCCGAAATCGCGTTGGCGATATCGGAGAAGGTGGCCGTGCCTTTGTCCGCCGCGACCACCAGGTAGGGGTCGTCGAGGTCGCGACGCAGCAGATCCTGCGGGTGGATGACGCCCTGCTCACCGAGGTTGTCGGTGATGTCCAGCAGGCCGTTGATGAACAGCCGGTAGCAAGCGATGCCCTCGGCCAGGATGGCGTCGCGATCGCCGCCGAGCGGCGGTCGTTTGGCATAGAACCCGCCCTTGGCGCCGACCGGCACGATGACGGTGTTCTTGACCATCTGCGCCTTGACCAGGCCCAGCACCTCGGTGCGGAAGTCCTCGCGCCGGTCGGACCAGCGCAGGCCGCCGCGGGCCACCGGGCCGTAGCGCAGGTGCACGCCCTCGACGCGCGGGCCGTACACGAAGATCTCGCGATAGGGCCGTGGCTTGGGCAGGTCCGGCACCTCGCTGGGATCGAACTTGAAGCTGATGTAATCGCGGTGGTGGCCGCCCGGGCGCTGGAAGTAGCTGGTGCGCAGGGTGGCCTTCATCACGCCGAGGAAGCTGCGCAGGATGCGGTCCTCATCCAGGCTGGAGACGTCCTCCAGCAGGCCGCTCAAAGCGTCGTCGCAGGCATCGACCAGGGCGCCGGAATCGAGGCCGCGGGCCTCGACCACGGATTCCACCAGCGACTGCGCCGGCGCCGAGGGCTCATTGCCGGCAATGTCCATCAGATCGGCACGCAGGCGCTGCGCGGCCTCCGCACGCTCGGCCTCGGTCTCCGCGCCGCGGAAGGGATCGAACAGGCCGTGGAAATACTCCACCATCACCCGCGCGATCAGCGGGTAGCGGATCAGCGTGGCTTCCATGTAGGCCTGCGAGAACGGCGCCTGGGCCTGCAGCAGGTACTTGCTGTAGCCGCGCAGCATCGACACCTGCCGCCAGTCCAGCCCGGCCGACAGGATCAGGGCGTTGAAGCCGTCGTTCTCGGCGTGCCCGCGCCAGACTTCCTCGAAGGCGTTCTCGAAGCGGCCGCGCAGCGCGTCCACATCGATCGATGCAAAACCGATCTGCTCCTGCGAGCTGACCACCTCGAAATCCTGGATGAAGATCGACTCCGTGCCGATCACCATTTCGAAGGGATGCTCGGAGAGGATGCGCAGGCCCATGTTCTCCATCATCGGCAGCGCGTCGGAGAGCACGATCGGGCTGCCGTAGCGGAACAGCTTGAAGCGCAGGCGCGAGCCGGTCTCGCGGCTGCTGCGATACAGACGCAGGCGCAGATCCTCGGGCCCGTGCAGGGCGGCGGCCTGCTCGACGTCGGCTGCGGCCACCTCGGGAGAGGCCTGTTCGATGTAGCCCACCGGCAGCGACTTTCCGTACCGCTGGGTCAGCTTGAGCCCACGCTCCTCACCGTGCTGGCTCACCAGCAGGTCGCGCAGCTCGTCGTGCCAGTTGCGCACGATCTGCGCCAGCCGGGCCTCGATCGAAGCGGTGTCCACCTGCACCGGCTCGCCGGCGCGCGGGCGCACGATCATGTGCAGCTGGGCCAGCGGCGAGTCAACCATCTGCACGTTGGTATCAAGCCGCTCGCCGTGCAGCGCTTCGCGTAGCAAAGCCTCGGTGCGCAGGCGCACCTCGGTGTTGTAGCGATCACGCGGAATGTAGAGCAGCGCCGAGTAGAAGCGGCCGTAGCGGTCGCGGCGCAGGAACAGGCGCGTGCGGGCGCGTTCCTGCAGCGCCAGGATGCCCATTGCCGTGGCGTAGAGCTCGTCCTCACCAGACTGGAAAAGCTCGTCGCGCGGCAGGCTCTCAAGGATGTGCCTGAGCGACTTGCCGCTGTGGCTGTTGGGAGCCAGGCCGGAGGTGCGCATCACATACTCATAGCGCTGACGAACCAAAGGGATCGTCCATGGCCGGGATGCATATGCGCTGGAGGTGTACAGACCGAGGAAGCGATGCTCGGCCACGGCGCGGCCCGTCTCATCGAACACGAGCACGCCGATGTAGTCCATGTAGCCAGGACGATGCACGGAACTGCGCGCGTTGGTCTTGGTGAGGATCAAGGCCGCCATGGCGCCGGACTGGGGCATCTGGGTCGCCGCCAGGGTCTTCAGCGGGCGCGGTTTGGCGGCGGCATCCTTGCCGGCCAGAATGCCAAGTCCCGTTCCCTGCACCGCATACAGCAGATCCTCGCCGCTGGAATCGTCGCGCCGATACTCGCGATAGCCAAGGTAGGTGAAGTGCTCATCGACCGCCCAGCGCAGGAACTCCTGCGCTTCGCGTCGGCCGTCTTCGCTGACCGGCATCGGCCGTGCCGCGAGATCCGACACCAGCGCGGTCATGCGTTCCCGCATCGGCGACCAATCGCGCACGCAGGCGCGGACATCGGAAAGTGCATTCAGGATGGCTTCCTGCACGCGCCGCAGGTCTTCGGGCTCCGCGAGTCGGTCGATCTCAAGGTGCATGACCGACTCATCGCCGCCCTGCCCGCCAAGCGTCAGCACATGCCCGCCCGGATCGCGCTGTACCGCCAGCACCGGATGGATGACCGCATGCAGCTGCAGGTCACAGGCCGCCACGGCCATGCTGACCGAATCCACCAGAAAGGGCATGTCGTCATTGACGATCTGCACCACCGTGTGCCCGCTGTCCCAGCCCTCGGCGGCACGCGTATTGAAGATGCGCAACTTGGGCGCGCCGGACCTGCGTTCGCGCATGAATTCGATGAGGTCGGCGATCAAGGCCGCCCACAGCTCGGGCGAGCGCCCCGCCAGTTCGTCCTCGGGCATGCGGCCGAAAAAACGCCGCGCAAACATGGCGGCATCAGCCTGGCGCGGCGCCGGCAGGCGTGCATTGAGAGCGTCCAGGATGGGATCGAGCAGGGTGCTATCGATGATCGACATGGCCTTGTGGGAATGGCTCGGGGGGCGGAGCCGTTGGTGTGGCGTGAATTGTAGTGGGGTGAGGGCCGGGATTGGGGATTTGGCCGTGCCGAGTCACACTCGCGCAGGGCGCCTTGGTGCACCGCAAAAGAAAAGGGCTAGGCTCTCGCGAGCCCCGCCCTGTCGTGATGCGGGCAAGTGGCCGCGTCGCCCGCGCGACCGCGTCGGTCAGCTCAAGACCACCAGCCAAGATCGCCAGACTGGACACGGACCCACAGCCGCCCCGACGCCTGTCCGGACGCGGGTGGGGCATGCTCCGATTGCGGTCAACGCAAACGTCCTTGGCTCGACCGCGCAGGGACCAGTGCCTGCCGCCGGATGACGCGCCCCCAGTGAGGGCGCGCGGTCATTGGCTCGCGAAGCCGGGATCGGCTAACGTCCTTCGCATGCACTCAGACCCGCCCCAGACCGAGCCCGCACGCAGCGCTGCTGCCGAGTCCGCCGACAGCACGGACGCGGTCTGGACCACGTCGCTGATGCCCCTGCTCGAGCGGATCGCGGAAAAACATCTGCGCGGTGAGCGCGAAGCAATCACGCTTGAGGCCGGCGATCTTGTGCAAGAGGCCTATCTGCGCCTGTCGGAGCTGGAGCTGCCGATCCGCAGCCGCCAACATTTCCTGAGCCTCGCATCTACCGCCATGCGCCGCGTGCTGGTGGACCATGCGCGCCGCAAGCAGGCCGGCAAGCGCGGCGCGCGCCCGATCAAGGTTACCCTGCGGGCCTGCGATGACGGCCTCGCCGGCAGTGGTGCCGTCCAGCTGCTTGATCTGGATGAACTGCTCAATGACTTGGCGCGGCTGGATGCCCGCAAGGCGCAGCTGATCGAGCTGCACTACTTCGGAGGACTCTCGCGCGCCGAGATGGCCGAGGTGACAGGGCTTTCGCCCGCCACGCTCGGGCGCGAGCTGAGCTTTGCGCGGAGCTGGATCCTCGCCCAGCTGGAGACCAGCGGATGAGCACTACCGGGGCCGACCCGGCGGAGCAGGCGGCCGCCCACCCTGCGCCTGCGGGCGACCTGTCAGCGCTTGAGGCGCTGTACCACGAAGCGCTGAGCGTGCCGCTCGCCGCACGCGCCGAGTGGGTCGCCGCGCGCCTCGGCCACGATCCGGCCCAGGGCCGCCTGCTGCTGCGCATGCTTGCGCATGCCGAGGACGAAACGACGGGTCTCTCCAAGGCCATCCACAGCGTGGTGCGCGAGACCTCGGCTCCGCGCGACAGGTCCGGCGAGCGGATCGGCCGCTATCGCCTGATCGCGCGCATACGCCATGGCGGCATGGCCGAGATCTACCGGGCCGCGCGCGACGACGGTGAGTTCGATCATGAGGTCGCGCTCAAGATCGCTCGCAGCGATCTCGCCAGCCCCGACCTCAGCACCCTGTTCGCCGCCGAGCGCGCGCTGCTGGCGCGGCTCAAGCATCCGAACATCATCGAGATCTTCGACGGCGGCACCACGCCCACGGGTGAAGCCTGGTTCGTCATGTCGCTGCTCGACGGCTTGCCCCTGCTCGCCGCGCTGGGTCAGCACACACTCGACAGCCATCAGGTGCTCGGCCATCTCATCGACCTGTGCGCCGCGGTCGGGCATGCCCATGGCCAGCTCATCGTCCACCGCGACATCAAGCCGGAGAACATCCTGCTCTGCCGTGCCGGCGACGGCCTGAGCCTCAGGCTGCTGGATTTCGGCATCGCCGCGCAGCTGGCCGGCGGCGTCCATGTCACGCGCGGATCCGACAGCGAGAAACCGGGCTGGCACAGCCCCGGCTACGCCGCGCCGGAGACCCGGGCGGGCCGGCCTAGCGGCGCCGCAACCGACATCTACTCGATCGGCCGCGTGGTGCTCGACTGCATCGACCAGGTTGCTCCCCGCTTTCGCGAAGAGCTGCGGGCGATTGGCGAGAAAGCCAGCCGCGAAGATCCCGCCGAACGCTATGCCAGCGCCTCCAGCCTGGCCGAAGACCTCGAACGCATGCGCCGGCGCGAGCCCATTTCGCTGTTCCGGCATCGCCGCCTGCATGTGATCGGCCGCGCGCTCGAACGTCATCGCTGGGCGACGGCCGCGGGTCTGGTGCTGGTGCTGGCTGGCGGAACCTGGGCGGTGCGGGAATCCCAGCTGCGCACGGAAGCACTGCAGGCGACCGTACGCGCGGAAGCCGAACGCGACCGCGCGGCAGCCATGCGCGACTTCCTTCTGAACATTTTCGACAGCGGCAATCCCGCGCTGAATCGCGGTGAGGAGCCTCGCGTTTCGGAACTGGTGGTCGACCAGCTGGATCGCCTGCAGGGCGCGCAGAACCTCGACCCTGCCTCGCACTACCAGCTGCTGCGCAGCTTCGCCAGCCTGCTGCTGCAGCTGGACCGCCGCGCGCTGGCCGAGCGAGCATTCGTGCAGGCACAGGACCTCGCCGCGGCGCAGTTCGGTCAAGGAAGCACGCCCTGGATCGCCGTGCTCGCACGACGCGGCCAGCTGGCCAGCCGAGATGCACGCTTCGAGGATGCCGAAAACCTGTTCCAACAGGCCAGTACCGCGCTGGATGCGCTGCCGCTGTCGGTTGAGGCCGCGCGCGAGGGCTCGGTTCTGTACTCCTCGTGGGGGGCGCACGCCCAGCGCCAGGGCAGGCTGGAAGAGGCCGAACGCCTGATCCGCATGGGCCTCGGCTACAAACCGATGCTGAAGGCGGCCGGCGACGCGGCCGGCGACGACACCTCGATGCGGGTCACCCTGGGCGCCATTCTGAGCGCGCGCGGTGATCTGGCCGGCGCACTGGAGACCTTCGAGGCCGCCTACCAGGACCACCTCGCCGCGGGGCGCAGCCAGACGCTGGAGCATCTCGCCCTGCTCGGCTGGCTTGGTATCAGCTTTGATCGCAGCGGCCGCGGCGCGGAGGCGGAGCCCTATCTGGTCGAAGCCGTCGAGCTGGCCGAAAAACTCTTCCCGGAGGCGAACAGTCGTCTCAGCGGCGCGTACGCCAATCTGGGTCGGCTGTATCTCAACCAAGGGCGCCTGGGCGAGGCGCGTCCCCTGCTGATCCAGTCGCTGGCGGTGTCGGAGGCTGCGGGCGACGGCGGCACACCCAACCACGCGCTGCGCCTGAACGCGCTCGGGCTGCTCGCGCTTGAGGCCGAGCAGTTCGGCGAGGCTGTCGCCTACCTGGAGCAGGCCCTGCAGCTGTCGCAGGCCACGCTCGGCGATGGCCACCCGCGCACGCAAGCGACGCGCTTGGCGCTGTTGACCGCGCGCGTGGAATCGGGCGGTCGCGTGGCGCTGACGCGCGAGTTCGATGCACTGCTGGCGGTCACCGCGGACGCTCCGTTCCGCATCGAGCTGCTGCTGCTTGCGACCCGCGTGGCCGCCGAAGCGGGCGACACGGAGCGCGCCCAAACCCTTCAGCAAGAAGCGGCCCCACGCCTGGCCGCGCTCGAAGCGGACGCGCCCGAGACACCGCACCGACGCTGGCTTCAGGCGCAGACACAGCTCGCCCTGGGCCAGGCCGACACCGCCCGCGACGGCTTCCTGACGGCTGCCGCCCACTACCAGAGCTCGGGCCGGAACCTGCACCCGGGCCGCGGCAGGGCGCTGCTGCGGGCTGCTCTGCTGCACCCGCCCGGCAGCGCCGAACGCATTCTGCTTGGCGACGAGGCGCGGGCCCTGCTCGCGGCACAACTGCTGCCTCCAGCGCCTTCACTGGCCCTGCTCGAAACGCTCTGAGCGTCGGCCGGTGCGCCCGCGAGCGCGCCTCGTCTGCGCAGGCCGAAAGCGCGGCTGCGGCGAGAGCAACGGACCCGAATCGCCGGCACAGATCCGGGCGCACACCGCCAGAATCGAACTGGCCCCGGAAGCCGGTAGGGGCGTGTGCATTCTCAGCGTCACCGGGAGATTCGAAGATCTCGGCTCTGCGGTCAGCGGCGCCGGTGACATCAACGGCGATGGCATTGACGACCTCATCGTTGGCGCCCCCGGCACCTCCGGTCAAAACGGCGCTGCACAGGTCGTGTTCGGCGCCATCGGCGAGCAGCCCATCGACATGCTTGCGTCCTCCCGCCTTTTCGGTGGGCTGGATGGCCGCAACGGCTTCAGCGTATGGCCCGACTTCTATGAGAATTTCTTCGGCAATGCGGTCAGTCGACTCGGCGACTTCAGCGGCGTCGGCGTGGATGACATCGTCATCGGCGCGCGCAGCAGCAACCAGCAACCCGGCAGACCGGGCCGCGCGATCGTAGTGTTCGGCGGCCTCACCGGTCCGGGCGAAGTGCCCGTGGCGGGCCTGTCGCAGACGGCGCTGGATTTCGGCGACGTAGTGCTCGGCCAGACCTCAGCGGCACAGACCATCACGCTGACCAACACCGGCTGCCTGCACGCCCTCGAACTCGGCGCACTCGCGCTGAGCGGCGCCCATGCCGGCGACTTCAGCGTGAGCAACGACAGTTGCTCGAATCGGACACTGACGCAGGGCGCGACCTGCAGTTTCCAGATCACGCTCAGCCCGAGCGCGCCGGGTATGCGCAGCGCAGTGGTGGACATCCCGTCCAACGCGCCCTCGGGGCCCGACGTGGTGACGCTGGACGGCGTGGGCGAAGCCCTCGCCGATGCGGTGTTCAGCGATGGCTTCGAGGGCGATTGATCGCGGAGCTGCGAAGCCTTCGTGGACGATGCCGAAGCCCTTTTCGGGACTCGTCCCGAGAGCAAGTGCCACCGGCTCAGGGGCTTGGGCAGCAACCCGAGCCCCGGGGCGTCAGCGGCCCGAGTGGATAAAGGTCCGATGTCGGGGCCCAACGGATCCCTGCCGCCCAGACTAACGTCACCCTGACGCCCTCAGTCACGCCGCTGGCAGCGCGGCGAGCGGGCGCGGCGAGCGGGCGCCCGGCCGCGATCACTTCGCGTCGCTTTTTGCGCCTTTACTCGAAAGGGTCGATTCGCCGACTCTTCAATGGCGCACGCCCAGGCGTCCAGCACGGCCGGCCACCCCGATGCGGAGCCTTGCGCGCTCTCGATCCAGCAAGGAACCCGAATGCACCCGACTCCCTGTCGTCCGAACCGCCATCCACGTCCGGCCACGCCATCGGGAGCTGCGCTGTGTGCGCTCGCGATCCTGATCGCAGCCCCGCTGCCTCAACTGGCGCACGCGGCCACCCTCACGGTCACCTCGACCGCTGCGGATCGCGGCAGCTTCACCGAGCTGCAGTGCCTGCCGCCGGGCAGCGACGTGGATCCAGGTCCGGGCGCGGCCACCGGCACCGGCGGCGCCACTCTGGCTGCGGCGATGGCCGATGGGGTGGTCACCCTGCGCGAGGCGATCTGCGTCGCCAACAACACGCCCGAGCCGGACGTGATCGTGCTGTCGCCGGCGACCTACACATTGAGCGTGGCCGACAACTACTGGTACGGCCCGAACGCGCTGCCGCCGATCGCCGATGACATCACGATCGAGGGCAATGGTGCGGTGATCCGCCGCAATCCGGCCAACAGCGATGCCGTGCTGAGCCAGCGATTCCGCTTTTTCTTCGTCCCGCGCAAGACCCTGACCGATGGCATTGCGATCCGCGGCGGCGTCGACCGTGGCCGGCTGGTCCTGAGGGACCTCACCCTGCTCCAAGGCCTCGCCCAAGGCGGCTCGGGCGAAACGGGCGGCGGCGGCGCGGGAATGGGCGGGGCGATCTTCAATCAGGGGCGGGTCGACCTTGAGCGGGTCTCCTTCATCGGCAACACCGCACGCGGGGGTGCCTCGGGACCCGGAATCCTCGTCAACACCGGTCGCGGCGGCGGCATGGGCCAGAATGGTCCGGCCGGCGGTGGCTTCGGGCCGGGCCAGTTCGGTGGCGCCCTTGGCGGGACGTCCCTGTTCCAGCCTGGCGTCGGAATCGACACCCTCACGTATGGCTGCGGTGGCGGCGCAGGTTTTGGGCTTGGCGCCGGTGGCAATGCCTCCGTGCGGGAGCTCGTGCCGGGAGCGACCATGGTCTTCGGCGGCTCGGGCGGCGGGCTCGGCAATGTGGGCGGTTCGGTCACAACGTTTTGCGCCTTCGACGATCTGACCGTGTGCTCGGGCAAAGGCCGCGACGGCGGTGGCGGTGGCGTCGGCGGCGCCAACTCCACCGATGGCAGCGGCGCCGGCGGTGGCTTCGGGGGTGCCGGCAGCACGGCGACCACCTGCGGCGGTGGCGGCGGGGTTGGCGGTGGCGGTGGAGAGGGAAGATTCAACGCCGACTTCATCGGCGGCGCCGGCGGATTCGGTGGCGGCGGAGGCAGCACATTCGCGGGCACGACCACCCCCGCCACGCCCTTCGTTGGGGGCGACGGAGGCTTCGGCGGAGGCGGCGGTGCCGGTTATCACCCCAGCGAGCCGCTGTTTGGTCGGGGCGGTTTCGGTGGTGGCGATGGAGGCAACATCGGGGGAGGCTTCCCCAGCGGCGGCGGCGGCGCCGGAATGGGCGGCGCGCTGTTCAACCACGGCGGCGAGGTGATCGCCAGCAACACCTCATGGAGCGGCAACAGCGCTGTCGGCGGTGCGGCGATCGTGGCGCGCTCGGCGGCGCCGGGCGCCGGCATGGGCGGCGCGATCTTCAATCTGGATGGCATCCTGGACATCCGTTTCTGCACGCTGTCCGGCAACCGCGTCTCTCGGGAAGTGCCCAATGTGTTCGAGGACCCGGCCCCCGCTGGCGGCGCGATCTACAACCGCGTGCAGAACCCCGCGATCTACGGTTTCGCGCCGAGTGTGTCCATTCGCGCCTCGATCCTGGCGAACTCGCTGGATGAGGACGATCTGCCAATCTCCGACTGCAACCACTCCGCGCATCCCGACGCTGGCCTCAGCTCACAGCTTGCGGTTTCGGAACAGAATCTGTTCGAAAGCTCTTCCACCATCGCCAACTCACCGGTCGCACACAGCGCCTGCGCGCTGGGTACCGGCAGTGTGCTGGGCGATCCGCAGCTTCTCCCCATCGCCAACAACGGCGGCCTGACCGAGACGATGGCGCTGGACCTCGGCAGCCCGGCCATCGATGCCGCCAGCACCTGCACGCAGCCTGCGACCGACCAGCGCGGCGTGCCGCGGCCACAGGGCGCCGCCTGCGACGCCGGCGCGTTCGAGCGCGAGCTTCTCTTGTGTCCGGCGGGCGGCGTTCTCCACGTCGACGCCCAGGCCGCCAGCGGCGGCGATGGCCTGAGCTGGGCCACGGCTTTCGCCGACCTGCAGGACGCACTGGCCGTGGTGGACGCCTGCGAGGTCTGGGTGGCGGCCGGCGTCTACCGGCCCACCGCGGACTCCAGCGAGCGCAGCGCCAGCTTCGTCCTCAAGAACGGCGTGGCCGTCTACGGCGGCTTCGCTGGCACGGAAACCGCCCGTGATCAGCGCGACCCGCTGGTGAACCTGAGCGTGCTCTCCGGCGACATCGACAACAACGACAGCACCGACGCGAACGGTGTCGTGGTCAGCGCAGACGACATCGTCGGCGCCAACAGCCATCACGTCATCGTGGGCGACGCCATCGATGCCACGGCCATCTTCGACGGCTTCACCATCACCGCCGGGCTGGCCGACGGGGCCGCCACCGCCGATAGGCGCGGCGCCGGCATGACGCTCGCGAACGCCAGCCCCTTGCTCAGCCGGATCGACTTCGTCGGAAACCGCGCTGCTTCGTCGGGCGCTGGCCTGTACAGCAGCGGCACCGGCACCAGCCCTACCCTGAGCCACGTCCGTTTTCGTTCGAACGTCTCCGGGGCGACCGGGGGCGGGTACTTCAACCAGTCCGGCAACCCCGCGCTGAGCGATGTGGAATTCAGCAGCAATCGCGCCGCCAACGGCGGTGGCATGCTGAGCCAGCTGGGTGCCCCAACCCTGAACAATGTCAGCTTCATCAACAATCGGGCCGTCTCGGGCATGGGCGGTGGGATGGCGAACAATTTCTCCGACCCCGTGCTGACCAACGTCAGCTTCATCGGCAATTCCGCCCAGGCAGGCGGCGGTGGGATGCGGATCGATCGGGGCAACCCGGTGCTGACCAATGTCAGCTTCATCGGCAACCTTGCCTCGTCCGGCGGCGGGATGCGGCTTGATCAGGGCAACCCAGTCCTCACCAACCTCAGCTTCAGCGGCAATCGCGCCACGGGCGAGGGCGGCGGCGGCGGGTTGCTGAGCTTCCGGGTGCTGCAGCCGCCCGGCGCCACCTTGCTGCGCAATGCGGTGTTCTGGAACAACCAGGACAACAGCGGCACCGGCACGCAGACGGCATCGTTCCGTTATGTCAGCTTGGACGATGGGGTGCCCGGCATCGCCTACAGCTTGGTGCAGGGCTGCAATCCGGGCGGTGGCTGGGTCAACGCCTGCGGTGTCGACCGCGGCAACAACCTGGCCGACGCCGACCCCGTGTTCGTTGCCCTGCCCGATCCCGCGACGGCGCCCAGCGCAAGTGGCGACCTGCGTCTTCGGGCGCGCTCGCCGGCGGTCAATACCGGCAACAGCAGCCTCAACGCTACGGACCTCGACCTCGCAGGCAACGCCCGCGTGTTTGGCGGCACCATCGATCTGGGTGCGTTTGAAACGCCGTATCTGGGCATCAGCCTGAGCGCGGCCGGCGGCGGCTCCGGCAGCGCGGGCCTGGTGTCCCCGCTGCCCGGGCGATTCGATGCTGGCGAGGACGTGACGGTGTCCGCCACGCCAGCCGCGGATTCCGACTTCGCCGGCTGGAGCGGCGATCTCACCGCTTCGGCGAATCCGCTGACGTTCGCCATCAGCGGCGACACGACGCTGATCGCAAACTTCGCGCTCAAGACCTACGTGGTCACCGCCAGCAGCAGCGGCCAGGGCGGCATCACCCCGGCCAGCCAAAGCGTGGTCATCGGCGGGACGGCCAGCTTCGCCGTGACACCCGCTGTCGGCTGGGCACTCGACAGCGTCAGCGGCGACACCTGCACGCCGGCCGATCAGGGCTCAGGCAGCTGGACCGCCGCGGGCATCAGCCAGCCCTGCGCGGTGCTGGCGGAATTCGTGCCGGTGTCCGCCGACCTGCAGGTCGCCAAGGACGCCGGCGTCGACTCGGCACTCAACGGCCAGGTGCTGGTCTATGCGATCACCGTGGCCAATGCCGGCCCGGCCGCGGTGACCGGTGCCCAGCTTGCCGACACCCTGCCGGCCACCCTGGTAGACGCCGAGTGGGCCTGTCTGCCGGCCGCGTCCAACGTGCCCTGCCCGCCCGCGCCCTTCGACGCCGGCAGCGGCAACCTCTACGCCGAGATCGACCTGCCGGCCGACGGCTTCCTGCGCTATGACCTTTCCGCGCGGGTCCAAGCTGCCGCAGGAACCGTGGTGGCGAACACGGCCACGGTGACTCCGCCTGCGGGCATCGACGAGCTCGACCCGTCCAACAACAGCGCCAGCGACAGCCTTCAAGTCGTGCCGGTCGGAATGTTCGGCAACGGTTTCGAGGCCGGGCCCAGCCCGCTTACCGTGCCGGCGGCGGCCAAAGCGCAGCGGGAGGCTTCCGGGAGGTAGGTAAGGCGCGCCATCAGAGCCTGTGAATAACCCGGGCGCCGCGCAAGAGGCGATGGAGGCGCCTCTGCAGCACGTGGCGTCACGCCTTATGGCCCCAACCCGAACCAAGACATCCGGCGTGAGTCAGTGACGACCTTCAGGCGGCGCGCTCTTCCTCGGGGTCTGCATCGCCGGCGACCACGAGGCGGTCCCGTCCAGACTCCTTGGCCCGATACAGGGCCTGATCGGCACGACGGTACAGCTGCTCGGGACTCTCGCCTTCCCGCCGCGAGGCCAGTCCGGCGCTCAGGCTCAAACGCAACCCCTGTGCATCGACCAGAGCGGAGCGATAGTCGCGTGTCGACTGCAGGATGCGTTCGGCCAGCGCCTGCGCGGACGCAAGGCTGCAGTCCAGCAGCAGCACGGCAAACTCCTCGCCGCCGATTCGGGCAACACACGCAACTTCCGGCGCTTCGCGCCGCAGCAGCTCCGCCAAATCGCGCAGCACGGCATCGCCGACGGGATGCCCATGGCGATCATTGATGCGTTTGAAATGGTCGAGATCGAGCACCAGCAGGATGGGCTGCGAGCCTTCGGACGCGGGCTTCCGGCAGGCCAGCTCGAAGCGTTCAAACAGTGCGCGACGGTTGTCGAGGCCGGTCAGGGGGTCGGTACGGGCAAGCCGCGCCAGTTCGGCCGCCTGGGCGCGCTGCTGGCGCAGCAGCCGCCACAGCAAGGCTGCAACCGCCAGCACGCTCAACGCGCCAAGCAGGACAAGACCGAGCGCCAGGCGCTGGCGCTGCAGCGATTCCTGGCTGCGCTCGAACTCGGCGCGCGAGGCTTTCAGCTCCAGTGACTTGATCAGCCCCTGCTGGCGGAGTTCTTCGATCTCGCGCTCACGCTCGGCTGCGGCGTAGCGGGCTTCCAGTTCGGCCAGCGCTCGCCGGGTCCTCTCAGCGCTGTGTCCCTCCAGCCATTCGACGTATTCGCGCGCCGCCGCCAGCGCGCCTGCAGGTCGCCCGGCGGCCTCAAGCGCTTCGAGCAGGACGGGCAATGACGAGCCCAGCACCGCGTCGGAAAGCAAGTCCCGCCCCTCCGCGACGCTGCGTTCAGCGGAGCTGGCCGCCTCCTGCGGGCGCCCGAGCTGGATAAGTGCGCGCGCGACATTGGCATGGGACAGGGCCGCGTGTTCGCGCCGACCGCTGGCCTCCTCCGCGGTCAGGGCACGCCGTGAGCGCAGCAGCGCCTCCTCCGCGCGGCCCAACTCCAGCAGCAGGCGCGCCAGATTGTCGTCCATGACCGAAGCGAAGGTGACCAGGCCCGCGTCGACCGCGAGGGCCTGGGCCCGCTCGCCGTGGGCGACGGCCTCCTCATAGCGATCCTGATGGAAACGCTGCACCAGACGGAGGTTCTGCACGCGCGCCCGTTCGTATGCGAGAGCGACCGTATCGGCGAGGGTTTCGGCGCGGGCACAGTCGGCTTCCGCGCGGTCCGCATGGCCGGTGTCGGTCAAAATTTCGCAAAGACCCGAGGCCCCGCGCAGCCTGAGCAGCGGGTCTTCCGCGTCTCGCAGGTGGTCGCCGGCCCGGAGCACCGTTTCCATCGCAGACGGGTAATCGCCGTCCAGCATCTTGAGGCTTGCCTCAGCCAGCAGTGCGTAACCCTCTGCCCCATCTGCAGCCTGCCTCTGCTCAAGCTCCCGCAGGCGCTTGATGGCCCATTCCACCTCTGCGCGCCTCGACAGCAGCTGGGCCGCGCGAACCATGTCCAACAAAAGTTCGCGCTGATGGGCGGCCGTAGGCGCATCCGCTTCAATCAGGGCCCGCCCTTCGCTCAGGAGCTGCCTGGGCGCCTCCAGCGAGCGTCGGATCGACTCGGCAGCATCGAAGGCCCAAGCAGAAGGCGTTAGCAGCAGGGCGAGCAGGCAGACAGATCGCATCGGGGCAGTCTAGCGGTAGGGCCACTTTCCCGGGCGGACCAACACTCCGGCATGCGACACCCGCAGCGATCCCGCCCATGGTTGGGTAACACCAGACGTTTGGGGCCGGGCATTGCATGCCCTCAAGGGCGTCCGGCGAGCTGAAGACCGCAGTCATTGCACGGCGGGCTGCCTGCTGCGGGCGCGCAGCGGCGCCCGCAGCAGGCGGCAAGTTGCTCGCGTGCGCTCAGGCCGCCTCGTCCCGATAGTCCTCCGGGCTCGGACAGGTGCAGATCAGGTTGCGGTCGCCGTAGACGTTGTCGACGCGGCCGACCGGGCACCAGTACTTGTCGGTGCGTGCGACGCCGGACGGGAACACCGCCTCCTCGCGCGAGTACGGGCGGTTCCAGTCGGCGTCGACGAGGTCGTGCACCGTGTGCGGCGCGTGCCGCAGTGGGCTCTGCTCGATGGCGAAACGGCCGGCCTCGACTTCGGCGATCTCGCGGCGGATGGCGATCATCGCGTCGCAGAAGCGATCCATCTCGACCTTGGCCTCGGACTCGGTTGGCTCGATCATCAGCGTGCCGGCCACCGGGAAGCTCATGGTCGGAGCGTGGAAACCATAGTCGATCAGGCGCTTGGCGATGTCGTCCACGCTGACGCCGCAAAGGTCCTTGAGCGGGCGCGGATCGATGATGCACTCATGCGCCACGCGGCCGTTGTGGTTGCGATACAGCGTGGGGAAGTGTGGCTGCAGGCGATCGGCGATGTAGTTGGCCGACAGGATCGCGACCTCGGTGGCTTTCTTCAGGCCCTCGCCACCCATCATCAGGATGTAGGCGTAAGAGATCGGCAGGATCGAGGACGAGCCATACGGCGCCGCCGACACCGGACCCACCGCTGCGCTGCCTCCGTCCAGCAGCGTATGCCCCGGCAGGAACGGAATCAAATGCGCCTTGACGCCGATCGGGCCCATGCCAGGGCCGCCACCGCCGTGGGGGATGCAGAAGGTCTTGTGCAGGTTGAGATGGCTCACATCGGCGCCGTAGTCACCGGGCCGGGCCAGCCCGACCTGGGCATTCATATTGGCGCCGTCCAGATACACCTGGCCGCCGTGGGCGTGGACGATCTCGCAGATCTCGCGGATGCGCTCCTCGAACACGCCGTGGGTGGAGGGATAGGTGACCATCAGCGCAGCGAGGTTGGCGCTGTGTTTCTCGGCCTTGCCGCGCAGGTCGTCGACGTCGACGTTGCCCTCGCGATCGCACTCCACCACCACCACATCCATGCCCACCATCTGCGCCGAGGCCGGGTTGGTGCCGTGCGCGGACGAGGGAATCAGGCAGACCGTGCGGTGCGTATCCCCGCGCGAGAGGTGGTAGCCGCGGATCGCCAGCAGGCCGGCGTACTCGCCCTGGGCACCGGAATTCGGCTGCAGGCTGATCGCGTCGTAGCCGGTGATCTCCACCAGCCACGCCTTCAGATCCTCGAACAGCTCGCGATAGCCATGCGCTTGCTCGGCCGGCGCGAAGGGATGCAGTGCGCCAAACTCCGGCCAGGTGACGGGAATCATTTCGGCAGTGGCGTTCAGCTTCATGGTGCAGCTGCCCAGCGGGATCATGGCGCGGTCCAGTGCCAGATCGCGGTCGGACAGTTTCCGCATATAGCGCAGCAGTTCCGTCTCTGACCGGTAGCGACTGAACACCGGGTGCTTCAGGCAGGGGCCGCGGCGCTGCAGTGCATCAGGGATGGCCGAAGCCGCGTTTTCCTCGATCGCAGCGTAGTTCAGCGGCCGTCCGAAAGCTGCCCAGATCTTCTCGACGATCGCGGGCGTGATGGTCTCGTCCAGCGCGATGCCCAGCCGGGTCTCGCCGATCAGACGCAGGTTGATCTTCGCCGCGAGCGCATGCTCGACGATGGCTGCGCGCTGGCTGCCTGCGTCCACGCTGATCGCATCGAAAAAGGCCGACTGTTCGGGCGCAAAGCCGATGCGGCGCAGGCCTTCCGCCAGAGTGGCGGTGCGGCGGTGCACCTGATGGGCAATGCGCTGCAGGCCCTCGGGGCCGTGGTAGACCGCGTACATCGAGGCCACCACCGCCAGCAGCACCTGCGCGGTGCAGATGTTGGAGGTGGCCTTGTCACGGCGGATGTGCTGCTCGCGGGTCTGCAGGGCCAAGCGGTAGGCCGGCTGACCGCGCGAGTCCACCGACACGCCGATCAGGCGGCCCGGAATCGCGCGCTTGTGCGCATCGCGCACCGCCATGTAAGCCGCGTGCGGGCCGCCATAGCCCATCGGCACGCCGAACCGCTGGGTGCTGCCGATGGCGATATCGGCGCCCAGCTCGCCCGGTGGCGTGAGCAGGGTCAGCGCCAGCGGATCGGCCGCCATCACCGCGATGGCGCCGGCAGCGCGCAGCTTCTCGATCACCGCGCGCGGATCGCGCACGGCGCCATAGGTGTCCGGGTACTGCAGGATCGCACCGAACACCGCACTGGCGTCGAGGTCGGTCTCCGGGTTGCCAATGATCAGCTGCCAGCCCAGCGGCTCGGCGCGGGTGCGCATCACGGCGATGCTCTGCGGATGGCAGTTGGCATCGATGAAAAAGGCCTTGGCCTTGGATTTCGACACCCGCTGCGCCACGGCCATGGCCTCGGCGGCGGCGGTGGCCTCATCCAACAGCGAGGCATTGGCCACGTCGAGTCCGGTCAGCTCGGTGATCAAGGTCTGGAAGTTCAGCAGCGCCTCCAACCGGCCCTGGCTGATCTCGGGCTGGTAGGGCGTATAGGCCGTGTACCAGGCTGGATTCTCAAGGATGTTGCGCAGGATGACCGGCGGGGTCAGGGTGCCGTGATAGCCCTGCCCGATCAGCGAAGTGAACACTTGGTTACGCCCGGCGATCTGGCGCAGTCGGTCGAGCGCTTCGGTTTCGGACAGCGCCTCCATGCCGCGCAGCGGCAGCTGCTGGCGGATCGCCGCCGGCAGGGTTTGCGCCATCAACTGCTCCAGGCTGTCGCAGCCAACCGCCGCGAGCATCTCGCGGATCTCCTGGGGCGATGGGCCAATGTGTCGGTCGGCGAACTCGCGGGCAACGTGCGGCTGACGCAGATGGGTCGTGGAGCTCATGGCGCGGGCACCTGGGGAATGATGGGGCGGATAGCGCCACTCCAAGCCCGCAACGCCCGCGCCAGAGCACGCCGCCGCAGACGGATCTGCACGGAGGGCTGCTGGCTGTGGGCAAGGCGATCGGGCACGGGGCGGCGCTCTGGCAGCCGGACGAGCCGTCCGGCCTTGGCGCCCCATCTGTCTGTTCGCCTGAGAGCGTTATCCCGTCGGCGGACCGCGCCACAACTGCGCGCGATCACTCTCCAGATGCGTGCTGCGCACGGCGCTTCAGCGGGTGCTGACAAGCCGGGCCACCCGGTCCTTTTGCCTGAGAGTTTCCGGGGCGGTTGCTCCTTCGGCGCCGCCGCCTGCTGAGCAGGGGCGGTCTCTCCCGCGTGGCGGGGCGGAGTGTAGCAAAGCGCTGGGTTGGCGGGCCGTGAGCGGCCGTCAACCGGCCGAGCCGCGCGCGAGCAGGAACTCCGCGAGCGCCAGGTCCGCCGGGGTGGTGATCTTGAGATTGTCTTCGCGGCCTTCCACCAACAGCGGCTGATGGCCGGCGCGCTCCATGGCGCCGGCTTCGTCGGTGGCGACGCTGCCGGCGCAGGCAGCCAGCGCCGGAGCCAGCAGCGAGGCCGGAAACAGCTGCGGGGTGAATGCACGCCACAGCGCCTCGCGCGGCTGCGTGCCGAGCGCACGCGCAGGCTCACCCTTGGTCAGGGCAGCCGGCTCGATACGCTTGAGGGTGTCGCGCACCGGCGCACCCAGCAAGCCGCCCTCGCCCGCCGCAAGGCAGGCGCAGAGCAGGCGATCCAAATCCTGCAGGCGCAGGCACGGCCGCGCGGCGTCATGGACCAGGGCCCAGAACTCGGCGCCCTGCAGGTGGGTAGCAAGCGCCATCAAGGCTGCGGCCACGCTGTCGGCGCGCTCGGCGCCGCCCACACAGTGCAGCACCGGCTTGCCCTCGATCGCTTCCCAGCCGGGCCAAAGCGAATCGTCCGCGGCGGTCGCCACCATCGCACCCTGCACCTGCGGATGCGCGAGCACCGCGCGCAGGCTGTGCTCCAGCACGCTGCGCCCGGCCAGCTGCAGATACTGCTTCGGCAGCTCGCCCCCCATGCGGCGGCCACGGCCCGCAGCCGGCAGGATGGCCCACACCGGCGCAGCCGCCGCGGCGCTCACCGGGGCTGATCCTCGGGGGGCGCAGGCACACGCTGACCGTCGACGACGCGGTAGAACGTCTCGCCCGGGCGGATCATGCCCAGCTCGGCGCGGGCGCGCTCCTCGATGGCGGACTCGCCTTCCTTCAGATCCACCACCTCGGCTTCCAGCGCCTGATTGCGTTCCTCAAGGCTCTCGTTTTCCAGCCGCTGCCGTTCCACCGCCTCGTTCAGGGTGGCCACCTCCTGGCGGCCGCCCTCCCCCGTCCACAGCTGCAGCTGCAGCAGGATGAACAGCCCGATCAGCACCAGTACAATCAGTCGGAACACGGGCGTGGGTAGGCCTGGGGTGCGCGCGGTCTGGCGGGATTCAGCGGAAGTTCTTCAGCTGCGGGAAGGCCGCACGGCCGGCGTAGCGGGCGGACTCGCCCAGCGCCTCCTCGATGCGCAGCAGCTGGTTGTACTTGGCCACACGGTCGGAGCGGCACAGCGAACCGGTCTTGATCTGGGTCGCGGTGGTGGCCACCGCGATATCGGCAATCGTGGTGTCCTCGGTCTCGCCGGAGCGATGCGAGATCACCTGCGCATAGGTGGCGGCTTCGGCCATGGCGATGGCCTCCAGGGTCTCGGTGAGCGTGCCAATCTGGTTGACCTTGATCAGGATCGAATTGCCGATGCCCTTGGCGATGCCCTCGCGGAAGATCTTGGGATTGGTCACGAACAGATCGTCACCGACCAACTGCACGTTCTCGCGCAGGCGCGCGGTGAGGCCCGCCCAGCCGTCCCAGTCGTCCTCGGCCATGCCGTCTTCGATGGTGATGATCGGGTACTGGCGGGTCCAGCCGGCCAGGAAATCGGCGAACTGCTCGGACGACAGGCGCTGGCCTTCGCCAACCAGCTGGTACTTGCCGTTCTCGTAGAACTCCGACGCCGCACAGTCGAGGCCGAGATAGACGTCCTCGCCGGCGCGGTAGCCGGACTTGCCGATGGCCTCCAGGATGACTTCGACGGCCTCCTCGTTGGAGCGCAGGTCCGGCGCGAAGCCGCCCTCGTCGCCCACCGCGGTGGACAGGCCACGGCCCTTCAGTACCGACTTCAGCGCGTGGAAGATCTCGGTACCCGCGCGCAGTGACTCGGCGAAGCTGGGCAGGCCGACCGGCAGCACCATGAATTCCTGCATATCGACGTTGTTGTCCGCATGCGCGCCGCCGTTGATGATGTTCATCATCGGAACAGGCAGGATCGCCTCGCGATTCCCCAGCAAATGCTGCCACAGCGCCTGGCCCTTGGCCGCGGCCTGCGCATGCGCATTTGCCAGCGACACACCGAGGATGGCATTGGCGCCCAGATGGCTCTTGGTCTCGGTACCGTCGAGTTCAATCATCCGCTGGTCCAGGCCCGCCTGGTCAGCTCCGTCGAAACCGCGCAGCGCATCTGCAATCGGGCCACGCACATTGCCGACAGCGCGTGTCACACCCTTGCCGAGATAGCGGATACGGTCGCCGTCACGCAGCTCCACCGCTTCGCGCGTGCCGGTCGAAGCGCCGGAAGGCACGGCGGCGCGGCCTACCTGGCCGGACTCCAGCGTGACTTCGGCTTCCAGCGTGGGATTGCCGCGGGAGTCGAGGATTTCGCGGGCGTGGATGCTGCGGATCGTGCTCATGAGAGGTTCCGTGGCTGGTCAGAGTGAATCAATGGGAAGTGGATACGAGCGCAGTGGCGGTGGCGGCATCGACCGCCGTACGGGGCGCCTTGGCGCAGCGCAGGGCGTCCCCGCCTTGCCTCGGGGTGGATTGTCGGCCACCGCGAACGTCCGGTGTGGGTTGCCGGCCGCCGCCAACATGAAGAACCGCGGCGGGGTTTGATGCACGACGGTGCGCCAAGGCACACTCTACGGGGCTGCGGCAGGCTTGAAGCTCGTCGCGAGGGCTGGCCGCTGCGGGCACAACCGATGCAGCGGAGTCGCCCGCGGAGTGGGGCGCAGCGAAATCGCCGGCGGCCTGGGGCAATGGCACGCCGGACGCACGAACAGAGCGGAACCGCATAGGGTGTGCCTTGGCGCACCGTGGTGCGTGTCCGCCTTGCCTCGGTGCAGCTTGTCGGCCGTCGAAAACAACCGCTGCGATTCGCCAGCCACCGCGAACGTCCGGTGTGGGTTGCCGGCCGCCGCGAACATCAAGCACCGCGGCGGGGTTTGATGCACGACGGTGCGCCAAGGCACACCCTATTGGGCTGCGGCACTGCACCGCGCATGCGCTCAACGCAGGACGCATCGCCGAGGCGCAGCTTATGGCGGCGGCTTCGATCACGGCGTCTCGATGAAGGGCCGGCTCTTCACCGCCCGGTCGATCTCGACCAGGCTCTCCAGCAGCTCGGCCATGCGGTCGAGCGGCCAGGCATTCGGGCCATCCGACAGCGCCTTCTCAGGATCAGGGTGCGTCTCGGCAAACAGACCGGCGATGCCTACGGCGACAGCCGCGCGCGACAGCACCGGCACGAATTCGCGCTGGCCGCCACTCTTGCCGCCGGCGCCACCGGGCAGCTGCACGGAATGGGTGGCGTCGAACACCACCGGGCAGCCGGTGTCGCGCATCACGCTCAAACTGCGCATGTCGCTGACGAGGTTGTTGTAGCCGAAGCTCACACCACGCTCGCAGGCCATGATCTGGGTGTTGCCGGTGGCCAGCGCCTTGTCGGTGACGTGCTTCATCTCCCAGGGCGAGAGGAACTGGCCCTTCTTGATGTTTACCGGCTTGCCGGCGCGCGCCACCTTCTGAATGAAATCGGTCTGCCGGCACAGGAAGGCCGGCGTCTGCAGCACATCGACCACGCTGGCGACTTCGTCCATCGGCGTGTACTCGTGCACGTCAGTCAGCACCGGCACGCCAAGCTGGCGGCGCACCTCCGCCAGCACCTTCAGACCTTCCTCCATGCCCGGGCCGCGGAAGCTGGTGGCCGAGGTGCGGTTGGCCTTGTCGAAGCTGGACTTGAAGATGAAGGGCACGCCCAGCTTGGAGGTGATCTCCTTCAATCTGCCGGCGGTGTCGATCTGCAGCTGCAGGGACTCGATGACGCAGGGCCCGGCGATCAGGAACAAGGGCTTGTCCAGCCCGACTTCGAAACCACAGAGATTCATGCCTTGGCCTCCTTGGCGGCTGCTGCCTTGTGCTCGCGCGCGGCGCGGATGAAGCCGACGAACAGCGGGTGCCCGTCGCGCGGGGTGGAGGTGAACTCCGGATGGAACTGGCAGGCCAGGAACCACGGATGCTGCTCAGGCGCCAGCTCCACGATCTCCACCAGCAGGTCGTCCATCGACTTGCCGGCGATCACCAGGCCCGCATCCTCCAGCTGGGTGCGGTAGTAGTTGTTGAACTCGTAGCGGTGGCGATGGCGCTCGGCGATCACGTCCTTGCCGTAGAGCTCGCGGGCGCGGGTGTTGGGCTTGAGCCGGCACTCCTGCTGGCCCAGGCGCATGGTGCCGCCGAGGTCGGAGGTCTCGGTGCGGCGCTCCACCTCACCGCTGGAGGTGCGCCACTCGGTGATCAGGCCGATCACCGGATGTGGGCTGTTGCGGTTGTTCTCGGTGCTGTTGGCGCCGGCCAGCCCGGCCACGTTGCGGGCGAAATCCACCACCGCCGCCTGCATGCCGTAGCAGATGCCGAAGTAGGGGATGCCGCTCTCACGGGCGTGCTGCACCGTGCGCACCTTGCCCTCGAAGCCGCGGTCGCCGAAGCCGCCGGGCACCAGGATGGCATCCACCCCGGCCAGCGCTGAGACGCCTTCGCGCTCCACGTCTTCGGATTCGATCCACTTCAGGCGCACGCGCGTGCGCTGGCGCAGGCCGCCATGCTTCAGCGCCTCGCCGACGGACTTGTAGGCGTCCTGATGGTCGACGTACTTGCCGACCACGCCGACGGTGACTTCGTCTTCGGGGTGGTCGACCGCGTCGATCACCTCCATCCAGTCGTCCAGCACCGCCGGGCGCTGGGCCGGCAGATGCAGCTGGCGCACCGCCAGCTCGTCGAGCTTCTGCTCGTGCAGCCAGGGCACGATGCTGAAGATGTTGGCGACGTCGATGGCCGAGATCACGGCCTTCTCGGGCACGTTGGTAAACAGCGCAATCTTGCGGCGCTCGCTGTCCGGCAGCGGCTGCTCGCAGCGGCACAGCAGCACGTCCGGCTGGATGCCGATGCTGCGCAGCTCCTTCACCGAGTGCTGGGTGGGCTTGGTCTTGAGCTCGCCCGCGGCGGCGATGTAGGGCACCAGGGTCAGGTGCATGAACAGCGCACCCTCGGGCCCGCGCTCGCTGCGGATCTGGCGGATGGCCTCAAGAAACGGCAGCGACTCGATGTCGCCCACCGTGCCGCCGATCTCCACCAAGCCCACGTCGAAGCCCTCGGTGGCGGCGTCGATGCAGCGCTTGATCTCATCGGTGATGTGCGGGATCACCTGCACCGTGGCGCCGAGGTAGTCGCCGCGGCGCTCCTTGCGGATCACGTTCTCGTAGATGCGGCCGGTGGTGATGCTGTTCTTCCGGCCCAGCCGCGTGCGCACGAAGCGCTCATAGTGGCCCAGGTCGAGGTCGGTCTCGGCGCCGTCGTCGGTGACGTACACCTCACCGTGCTGGAAGGGGCTCATGGTGCCCGGATCCACGTTGATGTACGGGTCCAGCTTCATGAGGGTCACGCGCAGACCGCGCGATTCCAAAATGGCCGCGAGTGCGGCCGAGGCGATGCCCTTGCCAAGCGAGGACACCACGCCACCGGTGACGAAAATCAGGGGAGTCATGGGGGAGCCGCAGCGGGAAAACGCGATTCTACAGGGGGAAGGCGCGGGGCGCCTCCCGTGGTTCTGCCGAACCCCTCGCGTCGGCGGCTGCGTTCAGCCGATCAGGCGATGCCAGCGCGCACCCTGCCCATGGCCTCGGCCGCGAACCGCAGCGCGAGTTTTCCCACCTGCGGGCATTCGCCACCGCCCTCTCGGCTTCAAGGCACGCGATTCAGCGCCGACTGCTAGACTAGTCATATGACTAGTCAGATTGAGGAAACCGTGATGCACACTTGGCAAGTCCAAGACGCCAAGGCCCGCTTCAGCGAGATGCTGGACCGGTGCCTCAAGGAAGGACCGCAGATGGTCACAAAGCGCGGCACCGAAGCCGCGGTACTTGTGCCTGCCGAAGAGTGGCGGCGGCTGCAGGCCGAACCACGCCGGAGCCTGAAGGAGCTGCTGCTCTGCGATGAAGCACGGGCCGACATCCCCCTACCCAAGCGTGGCACGGCACGCCGGCGCAGTCCCCCTGCCCTGGGCTGAAGGCGATGTTCCTGCTCGACACCAACGTCGTCTCCGAACTGCGCAGGCCCAGGCCACACGGCGCGGTGCTTCAGTGGATCAGCCATACAGCGGATACGGACCTGCACCTGTCATCCGTGACTCTGGGAGAAATCCAGGCAGGCATCGAAATCACCCGCGACCAAAACGCTGCCAAAGCGGCCGAACTCGAACGCTGGCTGGAGCAGGTTGCCCGAAGCTACAACGTACTCCCGATGGACGCGCCCGCCTTCCGCGAATGGGCGCGCCTGATGCACCGCGCCTCCAACACACTGAACGAAGACGCCATGCTCGCCGCCACTGCTCGCGTGCACCGACTGACGGTGGTCACACGTAACGTCGCGGATTTCGCGGGCTTTGGGGTGGCGCTGCTCAATCCGTTCGTGAGTGCGCCCGGCTGAAGCCAGAGCCCGGAACCCGCGGCTACCTCCACTGGTATGACCAACGACTCGCCAGTGCGCGGACGACCGCAGGTTCAAGCCCGGGGAAGCGGTCCTTCAGCATCTCTCCGTGGGCAGCCGCGTCCGCCGACAAGTCACCCCTCGCCCACTGGCTCGGACACCACTCAAGGTCCAAGGCACTCCGCATGAGCGCTTGCTCCTCGGATGTGGCCGCAACGAGCGCCTCCCGCAGGCGCTCTTCGAAGCCGACTGGCTGATATCCGCCGACGCCAGCTCCGCCAAGGCATTTCTTCAGCGACTCGTTGACGCGTGAAATCAATGGTATGCAGCTCCTAACTGGCGGCAGCTACCGGCCGCCAGCCACCCTGCTCCACCAAGACCCGCCATGCGGGACTACCCACCGACAGCCCCAACACTCGAAAATCCTGCTGAGGCACATCGAACTCCCAACGCGCACTGCGCAGCTCGACATTCAAACCCGCGCCACGCAGCCGATAGAAGAAGTCGAAGCCCTGGTTGGCATCACGCCGCTCGATCAACTTGGGGCGTGACGTCCCCAGCAGGCCTGCGAGCTGCTCAGCCGCTTCGGCGAGAGACACGGGGCGAGGCGAACGCAGGAGCAGAGGCAGAGCGCTGTAGCGCGTCATCTGACAGCTACAGCGGCGCGACCGCAGATCCGTCGAGGTACACAACTACATCCAGGAACGAAGCGGGCACCGACTCCATCAAGTCTCCGCTGTCCACGGGTCGGAACTTCACGACGTAATGTGGACCGATCGGAAAGCGCCTCACCAGCGTGATCTCCTCAACGCTCCATTCGGATGGACTGAGGCTCATCGGCTCAAGCAAGGAAATGGCCGCTCGTGCCGCCTCGTGCGGGGCAAGTGGAACCACTTCCAATGGATCCAACCAGCGAGGCCCCGCGTCGATGGCTGCGGAACTCACCGTAGTCGAACGGCGCACGCCACCCAAATAGCTGAAATAGGTGAAGGAGCCACTGGCGCCCGACCCGGTGAGATAGGTCTCGCTACTGACCTGCCGGCTTTTTCAGGACCACCGATTAGTTGAGGGAGGCTCGGTGGGTTGATGCTTCGTTCTTCTGCTTCTGTTCGTCCTTGAACTGCTTCGGGGTCCGGTAGCCGAGGCTCGAGTGGGGGCGATCTTCGTTGTAGTGGCGGCGCCAGCTCTCGATGATCACCCGCGCCTCGGCCCGGCTCCGGAACCACTCCATGCTCAGGCACTCGTCGCGGAACTTGCCGTTCAAGCTCTCCGCGGTGCCATTCTGCCAAGGCTTGCCGGGGTCGATGTGCGCCGTTTCGATGCCCTCCTGC
>JAKOMQ010000038.1 GCA_022241605.1 Aquimonas sp.
GACAGCCTGACCCGCAAGTCCGAGCGCGCGGGCGTGTTGCTGCTGCTCAATCGCCTGACCAGCTTTGCCGCATGGATGATGGCCATCGCTGCCCGGAACACCTGGAGCGTGGATCCCCTGACCCGCCAGAAGTCGCACATGCGCCGCTACTCGGCGTGGCGAAGGGGAATGGAGTGGTTACGATTCAGGCGCTTACCCCAAGATATTCGTGCCGGTCTGCACGCCGTATTGGGCGAACTCCTCGAGCGAAAACGGGGGCTCGCACTGCTATGAAAAGTGGGGAGACCTCAGGCCTTGGCGCACCGTCGTGGGTTCTGGCGTGACGCAGCGTCGGAGGGCCGGCCGCACGCGCTGCAGGCATCGCGTTCGCCGCCGTTGGTGCACCGCCGTCGTGGGTCGATGGGTGAGGGCAGCCGCGGCAGCAGCCAGATGCCAGCAGACGACGGTGCGCCAAGGCACACCCTATGAAGGGCGCGGGGGCTGGGGCTGTCGCTTCATGGCGCGGCTTGGGCGCTTCGAGGAACCACGCCAGCGTTGATGCCGTATTGGCCCGAGCCTTCAAGGACCGGAATAGGGTGCGCTTGGGCGCAATGATGAGCGGGGCGCGGTACGCGGCGAGGTGCGGTCTTCACGCACGCCGTGCACGGGGTTGCGGCTAGGCTTTGACGCATGGATTCCCTCTCCCAACTTGTTCTCGGCGCCGGTATCGCTGCCGCCTGTACGCCCGCCCGCCACCGCCGCGCCGCCCTGCTGGTGGGGGCTGCGCTTGGCACCCTGCCGGATCTCGATGTGCTGCCGCTGTCGCTGTTCAACCTGGACCCGGTGCAGCAGATGACCCTGCACCGCGGTGCGTCCCATTCGCTGCTGGTGCTGCCCCTGGTGGGGCTGGCGATCTGGGCGGCACTGCGGCGCTGGCAGCCGGTGCGGGAGGCGCCGCGGGCCTGGCTGTGGGCGATCCTGCTGGTGCTCATCACGCATCCACTGCTGGATGCCTTCACCGTCTACGGCACCCAGCTGCTGTGGCCGTTCGCGCCGCATCCGGCGATGTGGTCGTCGATGTTCATCATCGATCCGCTCTACACCCTGCCGCTGCTGGTCGGCTGCGTGCTGGGCTGGCGCTGGCGCGATCGGATCGCAGGCACCCGCGCAGTGCTGGCGGGCCTGCTGCTGTCCACCACCTACCTCGGCCTGTCACTGGGCGCCAAGGCTCTGGTGGATCGCGAAGTGGATGCGGCGCTGGCCGGCACCGGCTTCGAGCAGGCGCCGCGCTTCTCGGTGCCGATGCCCTTCCAGATCGCCCTGTGGCGGGTGGTGGTGATGACGCCGGATGGCTACCTGGAGGGCGAGCGATCGCTGATCGCCGACCGTGGCCCGCTGCAGCTGCGCGCCTATCGCAGCGATGTCGCGGCCATGGCCGAAGCGGCCGAGCTGCCGGCCTTGCGCCAGCTGGCCTGGTTCAACCGCGGCTTCATGCGGGCCGAACGCGTGGACGGCCGGCTGGTGCTGTCGGACCTGCGGATGGGCGTGGAAGGGGCGTTTTTCTTCCGCTTCGCAGTGGCGGAAGAAAGCGAGGACGGCTGGCGCCAAATCCGCCCCGAACAGCTCCGCACCCCCCGCGACGTGGGCGGCCGCCTGCCCGGCCTGTGGGCACGCATCTGGCGCCAACCGGCCATCGATTGAACCCGGCGGGAGCGCGCGCCCCTGTCGCGACGAACGCGCTCGCCACCGGCCTGTGCTGCGCCGATGCCAAGGCGTGGTGGGAGCGAGCTTGCTCGCGACAGGCCTGTGCCGTGGCGATGCCAAGGCTGTTGTGGGAGCGAGCTTGCTCGCGACAGGTCTGTGCTGCGGCTATGCCGATTGCCTGTCGCCTGCAAGCAGGCTCCCACAGGGGAGAGCGGCTCCGGCAGGAAGTCTCTCCAGAGGTGAGCGGCTGCGGCAGGCAGGTTTCAACGAATGCCTATCGGCCTGCCTTACCCGGCTGGCCTTCCCTGGGCTGCGGTGATGTCAGGGGCTGTTGTGGGAGCGAGCTTGCTCGCGACAGGTCTGTGCTGCGGCGATGCCGATTGCCTGTCGCCTGCAAGCAGGCTCCCACAGGGGAGAGTGGCTCTGGCAGAAAGGTCCCCACAGAGGTGATCGACTGCGGCAGGAAGCCTCCCCAGCGGTGAGCGGCTGCGGCAGGCAGATTTCCGCGAATGCCTATCGGCCTGCCTTACCGAGCTGGCCTTCCCTGGGCTGCGGTGATGTCAGGGGCTCTTGTGGGAGCGAGCTTGCTCGCGACAGGTCTGTGCTGCTGCGATGCCGATGGCCTGTCGCCTGCAAGCAGGCTCCCACAGGGGAGAGTGGCTTTGGCAGAAAGGTCCCCACAGAGGTGATCGACTGCGGCAGGAAGCCTCTCCAGGGGTGAGTGGCTGCGGCAGGAAGCCTGTCCAGAGGTCAGTGGCTGCGGCAGGAAGCCTTCCCAGCGGTGTGCGGCTGCGGCAGGCAGGTTTCCACGAGCGCCCATCGGCCTGTCTTACCGGGCCGACCGTAAGCTCGCTGCGTGGGCTGCCGGCTGCTGATGGTCTGGCTCCGGCTAGCCTGCCAGGAAGGCCTCCAACGCTGCCTGCGTGTCCGGCCGTGCATACAGACGTGGTCCGTTGGCGCGCAGGCGTTCGCGCAGCTGCTCGCGCCACTCCGGTTGCTCACCGAGGCGCCGTGCGATGGCCTGCATGCCGGCGGTGTCGCGGGCCACCAGTTCGGGTGCGTCCAGCCAGCGCAGCAGGGCGGCGGTCTGGCGTGAGCGCATGGTGGGGCCCTCCACGGCGACGATCGGCAGGCCCTGCGGCAGCAGGTCGAGCGCGCTCATGCCGCCGGACCAGCCTAGGCTGTCCAGGCCGAAATCGCAGGCGGCGGCCAGCGCCTGGAACTGCTCCAGCGGCATCAGCGGATGCATCACCACCCGGCTGTCGATGTCGACGCCGGCGGCTGCGAAAGCCGGGCGCATGCGCTCGCGCAGTGGGGCGGAATCCGGCAGCAGCGGAGTGAGGTGCAGGCGCGCCTGCGGCAGCGCGCGCAGCACCTCGGCGAATACCGTGTCCTGCGCCGGCAGCAGCTTGAACACCGAGGCGCCGCAGAGGATTTCCAGGCTGCCGGGCTCCGCGCGGCGCACGCCTTCGGGCGCCTCCACGGGCGCGCGTACTGGCGCTGGCGCGAGCCCATGCCCCAGGCCCGGCAGGCGGATCAGGCGCTCGTGGTAGTGCGAAGCGGCATCTGCCGGCTCCAGCGCATCCGGCACCAGCGCGCAGTCGATGGTCGGCAGCCCGGTCGTGACCGGGTGTCCCCACAGGCAGGCCTGCAGCGGCGCCAGCCGCAGCGCGGCCAGGCCTTGATGCAGCGGGTGCATGCCGATCTCGGGATACAGCACCACGTCCGGCTGCACGGCGGCCAGCAGCTGCAGCCACTGCGGTGGGTTGCGCGGCCCGGCATGGCGGTGGCCGGCAGCCTCCAGGCGTGCGGCCCAGTCGGGCGCGGCGGGCTCCAGCTCCAGGAAGTGCAGCTCGAAGCGGCGCCGGTCGAGCGCCTCCAGCAGGGGCAGGAACAGCCGCGCCACGGTGTGCTCGCGAAAGTGCGTGCTGGGCACCGCGATGCGGCGCGGGCCGGGCCGCCGCGTCTGCGGCTGCGGCAGGCCGGGCGAGAGCGCCGCCATCATCCGCGCCAGCAGCCGGCCGTAGCGCCGCATCTCGGGGATGGCGTCATCGAGGTAGTGCAGATAGAACGGAGTGACGCTGCCAACACAGCCCCAAACCCGTCCGGCCAGCTCCGGGCGGCGGAAATCCTGCGATTCGAACCAGCGCAGCCCGGCGCGCCAGCGCTCGATGTAGGCGGCCTGCTCGGCGGTGCTGGCCGGGCTCGGGTCCAGCGGGTACTGGAAGCCGAGCCAGCGCGCGGCCAGAAACCCGGGATCGCGCTGCAGGGCCAGGCCCAGCGCCTCGTGGCCCGCGCGGAAGTCGTAGCCGGCGAAACACTCGAAGGCCCAGTCCATCGCCGACGGCGCGTCGCCGTCGCTCAGCGCGCGTTCGCGGGCGGCCTGGCGACGCGGCGGGCTGCCCTGCGCGGTTTCGGCGCAGGCGCGGATATAGGCCTCGGCGGCCGTTCGCAGGAGTGAGGACATAGCTGCATTTCGGCCGTCACAGACCCCCAAGGTATCATTGGCGGCCTCCCTCCCCAGCGCCCGGTGCCCGCCCCATGTTCGCGTCCTCCATGAAGATCGAAGGCTATGACCCCGAACTGGCCCAGGCCATGGCCGCCGAGCGCCAGCGCCAGGAGGACCACGTTGAACTGATCGCCTCCGAGAACTACGCCAGCCCGCGCGTGCTGGAAGCGCAGGGCAGCGTTCTCACCAACAAGTACGCCGAGGGCTATCCCGGCAAGCGCTACTACGGCGGCTGCGAGCACGTGGACGTGGCCGAGCGGCTGGCGATCGAGCGCTGCAAGCAGCTGTTCGGCGCCGACTACGCCAACGTGCAGCCGCATTCGGGCTCGCAGGCCAACCAGGCTGTGTTCCTGGCCCTGCTGAAGCCGGGCGACACCATCCTCGGCATGAGCCTGGCCCACGGTGGCCACCTCACCCACGGCGCCAAGGTCAATTTCAGCGGCAAGATCTTCAACGCGGTGCAGTACGGCGTGGACGAGAACGGCCTGCTGGACTATGCCGAGATCGAACGCCTGGCCCAGGAGCACCGCCCCAAGATGTTGATCGGCGGTTTCTCGGCCTACTCGCAGAAAATCGACTGGGCGCGGATGGCGGCGATCGCCAAGTCCGTCGACGCGCTGTTCTTCGTGGACATGGCCCACGTCGCCGGCCTGGTCGCTGCGGGCGTGTATCCCAACCCGGTGCCGCATGCCGACGTCTGCACCTCCACCACTCACAAGACCCTGCGCGGCCCGCGCGGCGGCATCATCGTCTGCAAGGCCAACGAGGCGATGGAGAAGAAGTTCCAGAGCCTGGTGTTCCCGGGCATCCAGGGCGGCCCGCTGATGCACGTGATCGCGGCCAAGGCGGTGGCCTTCAAGGAGGCGCTGGAGCCGGAGTTCCAGGCCTACCAGCAGCAGGTGGTGAAGAACGCGCAGGCCATGGCCAATACCATGATGGCGCGCGGCTACAAGATCGTCTCCGGCGGCACCGAAAACCATCTGCTGCTGGTCGACCTGATCGGCCGCGAGCTGACCGGCAAGGATGCCGAGGCCGCGCTGGGCGCCGCTCACATCACGGTCAACAAGAACGCCGTACCCAACGACCCGCGCTCGCCCTTCGTCACCTCCGGCCTGCGCCTCGGCACCCCCGCGGTCACCACCCGCGGCTACACCGAAGCCGACTGCGCCGACCTCGCCGGCTGGATCGCCGACGTGCTCGACGCGCCCACGGATGAAGCGGTACTGGCTCGCGTGCGCGACGCCGTGACCGCGCAGTGCCGGAAGTATCCGGTGTATCAGTGAAGCAGGGATTCGGGATTCGGGATTGGGGATTCGCTAGAGCCGGCGAGCGTTCTGCGCGACGGTCCTCCGTGTGTATCGCAGTGGCCGCCGTCGGCCGAGCCTCACTCGAAGCGCAGCAATCCAGCTCCCCTCATTGCGCTCTTACGAATCCCGAATCCCGACTCCCGAATCCCGGGCCGGCCCTCAAGCCAAACATGAGCCTAACCACCCAACGCCGGCCCTAATGCGCTGCCCCTTCTGCCAGCACGAAGACAGCCGCGTGGTGGACAGCCGCGTGAGTGACGACGGCGGCAGTATTCGCCGGCGGCGGGAGTGTCCGGCCTGCGGGGAGCGCTTCTCGACGCTGGAGACGGTGGAAATCAAGCTGCCGGCGATCGTGAAAAGCGACGGTCGGCGCGAGGCCTTCGACGAGCGCAAGCTGCGCGGCAGCCTGGGCAAGGCGCTGCAGAAGCGGCCGGTGTCGGAGGTCCAGATCGACGAGGCGGTGCGCGGGCTGGTGCGCCAGCTGCGGCTGTCCGCCGAGCGCGAGCTGCCCTCGCGCCAGCTCGGCGAGTGGGTGATGGAGGCCCTGCGCGGGCTGGATCAGGTGGCCTACGTGCGCTTCGCATCGGTGTATCGTCGCTTCGAGGACGTGCAGGCCTTCCGCGAAGAGATCGAAAAGCTCGAGCGCGAATTGCCGGGAATCGACAAGGTTCAACTGCCGCTGCTGGCTGACCTGCCGCCGGTGGCTCCGATCGGACGAGGGCGCAAATGAGCGACGAAAGCACGGCCGGCCCGGAGCAGCCCTGGCGCATCACCTGGCTGTCCGCGCACCGCGATCTGGTGCCGCAGCTGGCGCGCTGGCACTACGATGCCTTCCGCCATTACGTTCCAAACTGGAACGTGGCCGCCGCTGCCGCCGAGCTTGCCACCCATCGTCTGCACGATCTGCCCTGCACCCTGGTGGCGATCAACGATGCGGGTGAGCCGCTGGGCTCGGTCAGCCTGCTGCAGGAGGACCCGCCGGGCGGGGCCGAGCATGCGCCGTGGCTGGCCAACCTCTACGTGCGCGAGGACTTCCGCGGCCGCGGCCTCGGCCGGGCCTTGCTGACACGCGCCAGCGCCGAGGCCTTCGACATGGGCCATGCCTACCTGCACCTGTGGACGCGCGACCGTGCGCCCTTCTACGAGCGCCGCGGCTGGGAGCGCGCCGGCGTGGTGCGGCTGCCGGTGGGCCCAGCCATCCTGATGCGCACCCGCAGCCGGCCCCACGCGCCGGAGCCGGAGCTGCGCGAGCCCGAGGCCTGAGTTGAAGCGCGGATCGGCGGCAAGCGACGCGGCTGTTGTCCACAGGGTGCGCCTTGGCGCACCGTCGCGCATCGAAGGCTTGCCGCGGCGGGAATACTTGCCCGATCTTGCGGCAACGCCCCACTTTACCCATAGGGTGTGCCTCGGCGCACCGTCACGCATCGAAGGCTTGCCGCGGTGGGATTACTTGCCCGATCTTGCGGCAACGCCCCACTTGACCCATAGGGTGTGCCAAGGCCTGAGGTCTCCCCACAAATTTCCGGCCTTCCTCGGCCATCCGGGGTTATCTTTCGGCCAAAACGAAACGCGCATGACGCGGTTTTTTCCTCGGGGTACCAAGCCTGAGGACCGCGCCATGCACGCTTCGACGATTTTACGCTGCTGTATCGGTGAGATTCTGGACACGATGCACGCGACCCGCTGCCGTCGCCTGCTCGATGCCGTGGAGGCCTTGGTGGCAGGGCGCCGATTGACCCTGACCGAGTTGGCGCGCCAATGGCCCGGGGCCGAGCGTGCCCATGCTCCACTCAAGG
>JAKOMQ010000039.1 GCA_022241605.1 Aquimonas sp.
CCGCCAGCTCGCGCGCCCAGTAGTGGGCCGAAGCGCACGCTTCCATGCCGACAAGGCAGGGCGGCAGCTTCTCGAACAGCTTCAGCAACTGACCACGAGAAAGCTTGCGCCGTAGCACTGCCTCGCCCTGCGCGTTGACACCGTGAACCTGGAAAACAGACTTTGCCAGATCCAACCCAACAACCAATACTTGCTCCATCGTCACTCTCCTCTCCTACTCGTCCGCAGGATTATCCTGCAGGGTGGAGAGCCGTCCACGACATCAATATCAGACGCTCGACTAACCGTTTTCTGGCGAGGCGCGATCGATCTCAATGCTCACGGCCTCACCAGGTCTCGCCGAATGGCCGGATAACGGATTCGAAGCTCCACGTCGTTCGAGGCTGATGTGCGATCCGGAACACTTCTTCGGCGATGTCGGCGGGCTGAGCGAAGAAATCGTCAGGCTTGTCGGGAGCCATCTTGCGGGTCCATGGCACGTCGATGACGGCATCAATCGCGACATAGGCCGCATGAACACCCATCGGCCCCGAGTGCCGCGCGATGCTTTCGAGCAGGATTCGCTGCGCCGCCTTGCTTGGGGCAAAGGCGGCAAAGCCTGCCTTGCCGCGATATGCAGAAGTGTTGCCAGTGGCGATAATAGCTCCGCCACCGCTGGCAATCATATCGGGGACGGTGGCGCGGGCGATGTGCAGCAAGGCCATGCAGTTGGTCTGGAAATTGGCGGAAAGCACAGCCGGGTCAATGTCGAGAAAATTGCCAAAGGCCCCGCCAACCGCGTTGTGGACCACGATCTTCGGTGCACCCATGGTGGCCTTTACAGTCTCAAGTGTGTTTGCAAGTGCCCCACCGTCGGCTACGTCGCAGACAAAAGCCCGTGCATCCGCAAGACTTTCGGTAATAGCCTTCAGCCGCTCGGCGTTCCGGCTTAGCAAGGCGAGGCGATACCCGCCGGCAGCGAACCGTTCGGCAAGTGCCCGGCCGGTACCCGGGCCGATCCCGGTGATGAGCGCGACAGGTGCGGCGGTCACGAGGCGAGCGCCTCTTCAAGGAACATCATCCGGTCGTTGCCGAAGAAAAGTTGACCCTYGTAGACAAAGCTCGGCACACCGAAGGCCCCGTCCGCCTCCGCCGCATCGATCAGCGCAGTCAGCGCCTCTCGCCTCTCCTTGCCGAGCGCCACGATTGCGGGGGCTTCGGGAACAGCATGGCGATCGAGCAAACCGATCATCGTGGTATCATCGGCGAAATTAGATTGCTCCACCCACATGCCGGCAAACAGCGCCTTTGCTGCGGCCTTTTCGTGCCCCAGCTCCTTTGCGGCGATGGTCGCAGTCAGCATGGGGCGCGTGTCGAGCTTCCCGAACAGCGGGTTCATCACGACTGGGATCTGAAGCCGCTTCCCCCAGCGCGCCAGATCACCCATCGAATAGTTACGCTTTGCCGCGCACTCAATGCTCGTCGGGCGGTTGCCGACCCTTGTCATCAGTGTTCCGACATGGATGGGRCGATAGTCGATTGTCGCTCCGGTGCGCTCGGCCAGTACCTCGACTTGGGTCGCGGCAAGGTAGCTATAGGGGCTCACGTAGTCAAAATAGAAGCGGATTGTCCTGCTCATTTGCCGTTCTCCAGACTTACAAGGGAGCGGCCGGCTGTTGCAGCGGGATAGGTATGCGCGTCATACATGCGGTGCTTGGCCTCGAAATAGGCGCGCGGAAAGGCGAGCAACGGATGATCCATCGGAATGCCGGCCAGCTTGGCGATGCCGAACAACGCCGAGGTGCGACCGCTGGTTGCGAGATGCCCTTCGGGCCATTCGAAGATTTGGACCCAGACCGAACGCGCCGCACCTTCGGCATCAGCGATGCCCCTGACCTTGAGCACCGCCTCGGTGATCGCCCTGTGGCACTCGGACTTGCGGCTCTGATCCATCGAACCTTCCGGAACATTGAGCTCGATGAGGAACTTGCCGCTCGCTGACACAAAGGTGTCGTCGGTGTGGCCGCCAATATACCAGTCCTCGGCAGCGATGGCCCGAAACCGCACCGAGGCGATCGACCGGCCTTCTGGCGTGTCAGCCCCGCCCTCAATCTGGAGGATGACATGGGTCATCTCCTCGGCAAGCTGTTCCTTCTGATCGGCGGTCAACTGGCCTTCGACATATTCGACGGTGATCATCGGCATTGGTGTGTCCTCTCGGTGATTCGATATCCTTAAGATACCGAACAAGGCGATATTGTAAAGATACCAAATTGCCCCTATGCTTTCGCTATGACCCGGACCTCGCTTGCAGACATGAATTGCAGCTTCGCGCGCGCTGCCGATGTTATCGGCGACAAGTGGGCGCTGCTGATCATCCGCGACGCGTTCTATGGCGTCAGCCGCTTTGCGCAGTTCAAGCGCCGGTTGGGTGTCGCGCCTACGGTGCTGACCGACCGATTGGAGACCCTCTGTGCCAGCGGCGTCCTCGAACGATATCAGCCATGCGTCGACGTCGATCGTCACGCCTATCGGCTGACCGACGCTGGCCGCGCGCTCTTCCCGATCGTGGTCGCCTTCATGCAATGGGGCGATGAATGGATCTCGGGCCCCGGGAACGAGCCTGTCCGCTTATCTGAAAAGTGCAGCGGCAGACCTATTGCAGCGATTCAGGTGACGAACGAGCAGGGTCAGCCGCTCGCGTCTACGGAAGTGACATTCGAAGCAGGGAACGGTGCAGACGCGGAGACACGTGCGGCCTTCGAGCGGGCTAGCACCTGATCAATGATAGATGGTGAAAGCCGCCATTCCGTAATCCACCCACGAGCTGCCACGAGCGGGACTGATCCGGGGCCCCGAGAGCCTCATGGCGGCTCTTGCCGCCTAAATCGTTGGCGCAGAGGGGCTTGTCGGAATCGGCGGTCGAGGCGACGGCTGCGGAGTGCGCATTCGATAATTGATGATAGTCGAATAACTGCCAACCGTCGGTGACGCTGATGCATCGCTGGCAGGGTTGAACACGGCAAAACGCCGCATTTCGTCGCACGCCGCTTGATCGAGAATTACATGCCCACTGGATTGGAGCACGAAGCAGTCTGAAACGCGGCCTGCTGTGTCGACAACAACCCTGATCCGCACGCTCCCTTCAAGCCCGGCAAGCGCCGCATCTCTTGGATAGGTTTGATGGACAAGGGGGGCCCAGACGCGCGGATCTTTAGGGGTTGCCTGCTTCACCGGAATTGCGGGATTATCAGCGGCGGCTTCGGTCCGCAGCGATGCCGTAGCCTCCTCCGCTATTTCCGTCTTGGCTGCGGTGGCAAGCGCATCAAAGCCGTGCGCGCGAAGCGGAGATGCGGCGACAATAGTAAGCCCTGCCACAAGGGTAAGGCACGAAGCGGCCCGAAGGGACGGGCGGAGGGTCTGTCTCAATTATTTCTCCCCTTAAGGGTCAGAAACTTCTCTTGAGAATCAAGTGTTCTGATCCTACCCGCGCTCTCTGATCAATGGCAACAGTCCATCCTTGGATCGCGGCGATCGCTAAGAGCCGCCGTTCCGCTTCACACTCAGCTACCGTCATGAGCGGGGGCGTCGCGCGATCCCGAAAGCGGCTTGGCGACTCTTGACGAAACCAGCCGTTCAATCCGGCTATCATGAATGACTGGCCCTGGTCGGTACCCGCAACGGCCTGAAGTTGACCGCGCGCCTCGTCGCGGTGGAGGGCGCAGCCACCTCCTTCAGCACTGCCATCGAGCGCGGCGGCAGGCTCTACCTTTCGCCCGCCAGCATTGCTCCCGGGAGCAGCGCGCAGGTCTACGTCGCCGAGCTGCCCGAGAGCTGAAGCGGCAGGCCGGAAAGAGGCTTCACCTCCTTAAGCGCGAACATCGTGTGCATCTCCTTGATTCCGGGCAACCGCCGCACAACGTTCATGGCGAAGTCGGCATAGCTGTCGAGGTCGCTGGCCACCACCTGCAGCAGAAAGTCGGCCTCGCCTGCGATCGACCAGCAGGCGGTCACGGCATCGAGATCGAGCACCTGCTCCTCAAAGCGGCGGGCTTCGTCGCGGCTGTGGCTGTCGATGGTGACGCGGATGAAGGCGAGCACGCCCAGCCCCAAGGCGCGCCGGTCGAGCGCGGCGTTGTAGCCCTTGATGATCGCGGCCTGTTCGAGCCGCTTGACCCTCCGCCACGCCGCCGATGTGGACATGGCGACGCTGTCGGCGAGCTCCTGCACGGTCAGCCGCGCATCAGTCTGGAGCGCCGAGAGGATTCGCAAATCTCCCGCGTCGATGTCGATATCCGGCATAATATTCCGCAATCCGATGATGTCATGAAACAAACCGGGCACAGTGTGGCGCGACCACCGCAAATTCGCAAACCTTTTCCGCCGCCGCCCTGCTAGACCCATCGCCATGACGAACCCCTGGCAGAAGACCATGATCGCGCTCGCGCGGAGCCGTGCGGCCAAGGCATTGGCGGAGCGCCTGATCGGCGGTTCGGCGCTGGCGCGGCAATATGTCGGGGGCGCCGATGCGGCCGCTGCGGTAGAGACCGCCAAGGACCTGATGTCGCGCCATGCGATCACCGCTTCGCTGTTTCACCTCGGCGAATATGTCGACACGCCCGAACTCGCCCAGAGCAACTTTGCCGCAAAGATCGCTGCCGCTCGGCTCGCCGGAGAGGCCGGGATCGACGTGCACGTCTCGGTCGATCCCACGCAGCTGGGCCATCTGTTCGACCCCGAAGGCGCCGAGGCACGGATGCGCGCGATCGCCGCCGAAATCCGCGATGCGGCGGGGCAGCGGCCGGGGGTCCACATGCTGATGCTAGACATGGAGGATGCCAGCTTCACCGATGCCACGATAGCCTTGCACGATGCCTTGGCCCTTGCCGGCCTGCCCGTCGGACTTACCTTGCAGGCCTATCGGCATTGCACGCTGGACGACATGCGCCGCGCTGTCGCAACGGGCGCCCGGGTCAGGCTGGTCAAGGGCGCTTTTGCGGCAGGCTCGTCTTTGGCCTTGCAGAAAGAAGCCGAGATCAAGGCCAACTACCGCAAGTTGATCAGTCTCATGCTGTCGCCTGAAGCCAGGGCCTCCGGGTTCTATCCGATCATCGCCACGCATGACACGACCCTGCACGATTACGCCCGCCGGGAAGCGCGGTCCCATGGCTGGCAGCCGGGGGAATACGAGTTCGAGATGTTGCTCGGCGTGCGCACGAATGTCGCCGAGGCGMTGGCTTGCGACGGAGAGAAGGTGCGCCTCTATGTTCCCTTCGGCCACGACTGGTGGCCCTATGCGGTGCGCCGGATTGGCGAGAATCCGCGCAACGCCCTCCTGCTTGCGCGATCGGCGGTGAGCCGTGACTGAAGCCGACATGCAGGCGTTGCGGATCGCGATCGTCATCGATCCCGATCAGCCACTGGGGCTCCTAGCCAACACCGTGGCGGTGCTCGCCGCTGGCCTCGGCGCCGCAGCTCCCGCGCTTGGAGGAAGAACACTGGTCGACAGCACGGGTCGCGCCTTCATGAACAGCGCCGACCGTCCGATCCCGGTTCTGCAGGCCTCGGCGGAGACGCTTTCGGGGCTGCTTGGGAAATCGGCGGGCAGGCCGCAAGGTGCCCTTGTCGTGCCATTCCCGCAGTTGGCCCGGACCATCCATGACTTTGCGACCTATGCTGATGTATTCGCGGGTCGCGACCTCGGGTCCGAACCGCTGCTCGGCATAGGGGTTGCAGGGCCGGACAAATGGGTGCGCTCTCTGACCGGAGCGCTCAAGCTCCTTCGCTGATCAGGCCGCCGCGAGGCGCATCATGTTCTGCACTGCGGCGGGCCCGGTCTGGCGCAGCTCCTGCAGCACCGCGACCCGCGCGGTATCGCTGCAATCGACCGCAGCAGCGATCTTGCCGAAGCCGTCGAGGCGGCTCCGGCGGATCCATGCGCCGAGCCGCTCGTCGGCGAACCATGCGCCCTGGTTCATGATGTTGATGATGTTGGTGGTGAGATAGCTCTTGAGATCATGCGGGAAGGGCACAGTGCGGCACAGCGCATTCTTGGCCGCATCGTCGGGATAATGCGCCTCGACGAAGGCGATCAGTGCGGCGCTGAAACAGGGCTGTGGCACGCGCACCAGCTGGGGCACGATCAGGTCGCCCTGAAAGATCGGCACAGGCGTACGAGTTTCGACCGCCGAGGCGGTGCAATCTACATAGAGCGCTCCGGCAAGCGCAGGCTCGCTGCCCTCCTCAAGCGTGATCTCTTTGGCCGTGATCGCCTGAACGCGCCCCTTGCGCACCACATTGGTGACGGTGCGCAGCGCCTCCACCTCACCCTGCGAGATGGTGGCGTAGTGGAACATTGTCGGGGTGATCGACGGATCGATGCGCAGCATCATCTCAGCGCTGCCCGGAGGGCGAGCGGCTGCGAATTGGCTTCCCACATGGCCATCGCAAGACCACCACCTTGGTGGCTAGGCTGCGCATGACCGGCATGGTCGCGCCGATGGTGCTCGACGGACTGATAAATGGCGACTGGTTCGAAGCCTACGTGACGCAGGTGCTGCTGCCCGAGCTGCGCCCCGGTGACATCGTCATCATGGATAACCTCTCCAGCCACAAGCGGGCGGCTGTGCAGGAGGAGATCGAAGCAGCTGGTGCCATCCTGCGCCTCCTCCCGCCCTACAGCCCCGACTTCAACCCGGTCGAGAAGGCCTTCTCCAAACTCAAGGCCATGCTGCGAAAGGCCGGCGAGCGCACCGTTCGCGGCCTCTGGGACCTGATCGGCAGGCTCGTCGACATCTTCCAGCTAAACGAGTGCGCCAATTACTTCAGCTCGTGCGGATATGATCCAGACTGCTTGAAAACTGCTCTAAATAGATGTCGCCCTGCTTCTTTGGTCCTGCAACCATGGCAGCGTAAGCAGCCCGCCAATAATTTCCGTTGCTGCGAACAGCAAAAAGATGGCGGGAAGGCCAAGGCGGAGTACCGCATCGATCAAAAGTGCGACAACGAAACCGCGCGCGTATACATTCACACGATGAAGTCTGACCTGGGCTGAGTCGAGAAGCGCTATGTTCAGCACTACACCAAGCAAGCCAGCGAAATGCACAAAGAATAACGCACCACCGGCAATTCCTTCGCGCTCGCCCGGAAGACCAAGTGCGGCGTTTACTATGGCCAGCTGCTCACACACTAGACCTGCCAGCCCCGGAAGCGCAAACGCTAGGCAAATTAACAGGTCGAAGACAAAGATGAAGCGGGGGAACTTCAAGTTGCGCCC
>JAKOMQ010000040.1 GCA_022241605.1 Aquimonas sp.
GAAAGTTCAGCCAGGTGAACAACACCCACCCCGGTGTCGGCACGAAGAATTGCCACAGAGGCACGAACAGGAACATCACCGCCGCCTCGGGCAGGGCAAAGCTGTAAGCGGCCCACGGCGTCGGCGTTATTGAGCGATGATGCGCGCGGTGGAAGTGCTTGAACAGCCGGGGATGATGCATGAAGCGGTGCGCCCAATAGAAATAGGCATCATGCGCAATGATAATCCCGGCAAGGACCAGCAAATCCACGCCCAACCCGAAGCTCACGCCGAAGAAATCGTAGAACAATCCCACCTCGCTGCCCCAGATCAGGAAACCGGCGCCGATGACATAGACGAACACCGATTGCAGCGACTGAAAGAACTCGCGGCGCATGTCGGCCGCGCTGGCCTCGCGCAGCTGGATCTTGCGCGCCCTCAGCGCCGTACGTCGCAGCAGCCACACCAGCGAAAAGGTGACCGAGGCTGCAATCAGATAGCGGCCGAAGTCAAAGGCAAAGATATGGTGCCCCTCGGCGAGCAGTATATCGAGCGGCGGAATTCCGGTGGGCATGATCGGGTCCTTCTTGCAGATGTTCACCGCCACCAGCCAGCGTTCTCCTATCTTTGCGCGGCGTTGTTTGATTCCGGCTAGCCGATTTCGGAAACAGCCAGCGCGCGGGCGCGAAACTCGCTCGGTGTCATGCTCTCTGCCTCGCGGAAGGCGCGGTTGAACGGGCCGAGCGAGCCGAAGCCTGCATCAAGCGCGATGGTGATGATCGGCACGTCGCGTTGCGAAGGGTCGGCCAGCGCCGACTTCACCTCGGCGAGACGATAGCCATTGAGAAAGGCCGAAAAATTGCGGTGGCCTAACTGGCCGTTGATCGTGCGGCGCAAACGGTATTCCTGCTCACTCAGAAGCGCGGCTAGCTTCGCGATAGACAGGGTGTCGTCGCGGTAGGGCATATGCGCTGCCATGAACTGCAGCAATCGGGCAGCAAGCGGATCGTCGCTGGGGTTCTGCGCGGGTTTCACCGACGCACCCGTGACCTCTGCCGGGCCAAACATGTCGCCCTGACGCATGCGAAGCAACACCGCACAAAAGCTGCACACGGCCAGCAAGGAGCCGCTCGCCACCGCCAGCCTCCACGAGGCAGGAGGCTCGGCGGGGGAAGCTGCCACCTCGACAAAGGCAATGGCAATGACGCAGATCGCTACAACACATACAAGCACCGGCCTAATCCGCCGCCGCCGTTCGACCAAATCGCCTTCCCGGCTACGCCAGACTTCCCGTAATGCTGCTCCCGCGAAGGCGAGCATGGAGACCCTGAACAATACCGCGGATATGGCGTTGGCCGGTAGGCCGCCAGGAGCTGTCAGCTGGACCACCAGCGTATTTACCACCGACAGACCCACCACCAGCGCGCTGATCAGACCAACTTGCTTTTCATCGTTAAACCACGCTTTGGCGAACAGCCAGAACAGCCCTGGTGTCGCACCCGCACCCAGCGCAAACGCCAGGGCGACAAGGCTCGGTTTATGAAACCAGCCCGCCGTCACGATCAGATAGCTGCAAATCCCGACATTCATCGCCACAGCAAGCCGGGCCGGCACATCGCGCCAATGGTCGCGGAACAGAATCCAACTCCACAAGGCCAACAGGGCAATCGACCCACCGCGCGCCATCTGATCGAGTTGTTCGAGCACTGTCATGGGCGCCGGGCTGCCAGAGCGCGGGCCGAGCGACAAGCCGATTTCGGAATCGCCTAGTCTGTCCTGTTTTCATCAGCATCGCGTGATCTGAAAACGACCAGCCCAATTTCGAAACCGAGCAGCCGCAGGCGCGCCGAGCTGCAAATTCTGACGCGTGCCGCTCACATTGGTGGGCGGCCAAATATCGAAGGAAATGATTATGAAGCTCATTCATGCCCTGCTCGCCGGTGCCACCATGGTCGCTTCAGCCGCCGCGGTCGCTGCCCCTGTTCCCCAGAGCATCGCGATCGAAGCTGGCGACCTCAATCTTGGATCGGACAAGGGGCAACGCATTTTGGCGATGCGCATTCAGCGCGCCGCGCGGACGATGTGCAAAAGCCAAGCGTTAGAAAGCCTGCCGTACAACATCCGCCGTAAGCGCGAATGCATCCGGCAAGCGCAAGCCAGCGCCGAAGCTGCAGTCAAAACCCTGACTGCAGCAAGCGATCCAACTTTGGGGAGAGGCGGTTGAGGCTGCAGAGCTCATCGAACTGGACGCGAAAGTTGTCAGCAAGCAGCGATTGGGAAGAAATGCCGCCGCTCGCAAATCTACCCAGATTTGGCCATAAGCGGGGCTTGGCTCGATTCCGAAAGCGGCGTGGCGGCTTTGCCTCGCTTCTGGAAAAATTCTGCTATTCCGAAAGCGACCGGTTATGACACTTTGTTCTCAAGCTGGTCGGCGTGAAAACTGCTCGCGATACTCTCCCGGTGATATTCCCACCCGGGTGCGAAAATGATGACGGAGCGTCTCCACGCTGCCAAAGCCCGCTGCCAGCGCAATCCGCTTGATCGAAACCTGGCCTTCTTCCAGCAACTGCTTTGCCACATCGACGCGCGCGTTCGCCAACCACTCGCCCGGTGTGGTGCCGGTGACATCGTGGAAGCGCCGGAGAAACGTGCGGGTGCTCATCCCGACTGCCTCGGCAAGATCAATGATCCTATGCTCGCGTCCAAGGTCAGCCTGCATATTCTCCAGCAGCGGCGCTAATTTCCCCTCATGCACTCGCGCAACGGGGGTCTCCACGAACTGAGCCTGCCCGCCTTGGCGATGCGGAGCCATGACGAGCCGACGCGCGACCATGTTTGCCTTCGTGGGGCCGTGGTCCGCTCGAACGAGATAAAGAAGTAAATCAATTCCCGCGGCGCTCCCCGCCGATGTGAACAACGGCGCGTCATCGACGTAGAGGACCGATGCATCCACCGTTATCGCGGGGAAAGCCTGGGCAAGCGCGTCGGCGTAGCGCCAGTGTGTCGTTGCGCGTCGACCATCTAGCAAGCCGGTCGCCGCCAACACGAAGGCACCGGAGCATATAGATGCAAGGCGCGCACCCCTTTCATGCGCGCTCCGGAGTGCGGCCAAGAGGGTTTCCGGCACTGGTGCATCGATCCCGCGCCAACCTGGGATGATGATCGTATCCGCCGATTCAAGCGCCTCTAGACCTGTATCACCTTCGACGCGCAAGCCGCCATGGGCTCGAAGCGGTCCAGGAGAAACGGCCGCTGTCGTGAAGCGATACCAGTCCGATCCCATCTCGGGTCGGGCCAGTCCGAATATTTCCGCGGTTATTCCGAACTCGAATGTGCACAAGCCGTCATAGACGACGGCCGCAACACGATGGCCGGAATTACATAACTGGCCTTGATCGATTGGCATGATCCTGACGTTAGTTGGCAAACGCGCCAGATACAAGCGATGTAACGACGTCGGCAGTCAACAAGGAGCGATGCGATGTCCAATGCGGTTATTTTAACACCTGCGGCCCCGTCTGAAGCAGCGGTGGCGCACTTCGAGGCCGAATTTACGTTCGAGACTGACTGCTGGGACACACACGAGGCTCTGACCTCGGGAGAGCCCGGTTTCGTCCTGCTGGACGTGCGCGGCCCCGCGCTGTTCGCCAAGGGACATCTGCCCGGCGCAATCAACCTCCCKCACGGCAAGATCATCACCTCGAAGATGGCGCAATGGTCGGAAGACACGCTGTTCGTCACCTATTGCGCGGGGCCACACTGCAACGGCGCGGCGCGGGGCGCACTCCGCCTCGCCAAGCTGGGCCGACCGGTAAAGATCATGGCCGGGGGCGTCACAGGCTGGATCGACGAGGGGTTCGACCTAGAGGTCGAGACACCCGCTGTCTGACGACAGCGACCGCGGGCGTCTCACATGGCGCCCGCGGTCGCGCCCGTTTGTCGGCCAACGATCAACGAAGCACCTCTTGAACGAGACTAGCCATGAAAACATTTGCGTATGACGAGCAGCTCGCGACCGTTCCTGCGGTAGTCGAGACAATACTGAGTAAGACGAACTACCCTGCCCTCGACGCAGCACGGCCAATCCTGTTCTGCGGGATCGGCACTTCGCTTCACGCGGCCAAGGTCGCGGCGGACTGGGTGGCCAGTCTAACGCAAGGGCGGATCCGCGCTTTCGCGGTGGATGCCCATGACCTTGGCTCCGGTGCGACGCCGCTCTTGGCGAGCGATCAGGTGGTTGTGATCAGCCACCGGGGAACCAAGGTATTCCCCACGCGCTGCCTGGAGCGCGCGACGGCGCTTGGCTGCGACACAATTGCGGTCGTGGGCGAGGCAGCCCCGGATCAGTCGGCAAAGGCRACCGTCAGAACCTGCGCGAACGAGATCGCGGGGACATTTAGCGTATCATATCAGGCGACATTGGCGGCGCTCGCCAAGATCGTCGTCGCGACTTTCCCGGCGGAAGCCAGCGCATTCGGCACGGCGCTGGCCGGTTTGCCTGCCGCGCTCGCTACCACGTTAGCGATCCCGATCACAGAGCGTTGGACACGCTCGTTCGCCACGCACGCGCCCATTMTCATCAGCGGCTTCGGACCCGACCTCGCGACAGCCCAAGAAGCGGCGCTGAAAATCAAGGAAGGCGCATGGTTGTGGACCGAGGCGATGTCACCTGAGTTCGCGATCCACGGCACGCCTGCTAGCTACAATCCCTCGATGAGTGCAATCGTCCTCGTTCCCGATCTTGACGACGGCGGTCGATCGTCGCTTCTTGTCAGGGTGTTAAAGGAACTGGGCCTGAGCAATGTCGCGACCTGCGGGGCCGATGACGCCGACCTGGCATTCGCGTCGCCACCGCACCCCCTGCTGCGCCCGTTCGTGGCGATTCTGCCGTTTCACATGCTGACGGCGGAGCTGGCCCGCGTGCGCGATACCGATCCCGACACGCTCCACGGAAATCGCGAACCTTGGAAAACGGTGATGACCGGGCTGCGCTTATGACGGCAAGATCGGCGCGTATCGGCGCACTGCAGATCGGGTCCGCCCTGGAGGGGACGGCGGCGACCGTCGAGGCAATCATGGCCTTTGCCGACGAACTCGCCGACGCTCGCCTCGATCTGCTCGTTCTGCCCGAAGCGTTGCTGGGCGGCTATCCCAAAGGTGCCGATTTCGGCGCGCGCATGGGCTATCGCACGGCTGACGGACGTGACGCTTATCTCGACTACTGCAACCAGGCTGTCAGGTTGGACGGGCCTGAACTCGAGGCTGTTCGTTCGCTTGCCCGCCAGCTCGGAACCGCGATGGTCGTCGGTGTCATTGAGAGGGATGGCACCAGCCTGTATTGCACGGCAGTGTTTGTGACCGCTTCGGGCGAACTGTCCGGGCGTCACCGCAAGCTCATGCCCACCGCTACCGAGCGTCTTGTCTGGGCGCAGGCATCCGATCTTGAACTGACCACGATGGATACGGCAGCGGGAAGGGCCGGGGCGGCAATCTGCTGGGAGAACTACATGCCGCTCTACCGTCATGCCCTATATGGGCAGGGCGTTGAAGTATGGTGCGCACCGACAGTGGACGAGCGCGACATCTGGCGGGTGAGCATGCGTCACATTGCTTACGAGGCGCGTTGCTTCTTGGTGAGTGCTTGCCAGGTCCAGCCCGCGACAGGAACCGCTCTCGGGCGACAGATTACCTTGCGCGATCGACCGGATGACGCGCCCATGATCAGTGGAGGCAGCATGATTGTGTCCCCCTTTGGTGAAGTGCTGGCGGGTCCTCTTGACGCTGTGCCAGGACTGGTCGCGGTCGACATCGATTTGAACGACATCGTGCGCGCCCGTTTCGATCTCGACGTTACCGGGCACTACGCACGGGCTGAGCTATTTGGACGGTTGATCACCTGATGAGGTTGGTGAGTTAATCCTCCGCACCGCTATTTATTCCGCACCGCTATTTATAATGTCAAAACCGAATGTTTTCGACACTTGTTTGAGAAGGCCGCTTCTTGCTTTCCTATCATAATACTGGCCATTCTGAAATCCATCTGTGGACGCCCCAGAAGATGCAAGAGTAAAATCGGGTATTGGCGGTAGTCGGATGCTGCCATCTGTCCGGCCTGTTTGCGCGGCGCTGTGCCGCTGGCCCGTATGGGAGTTCGCGAACCGGATCCACATCACCCAGGCGTGCTCTGAGGCACTGTGGATTTCACTGGTTTTCCGGCTCCGTCTCGCCGACTGTGGTGCCATACCCTCCTTCGGTCTCTTGCCTCTACCGACGACCTCTGGTCCGCCTCAGCTTACGCTGCTGCCGCGACCGGAGCCCTGTAACCTTCGCGGTAATCTTCACCCTTCATCAGAACCGCCCAGATAATACGGGCGGTCTTGTTCGCCAGCGCGACCGTAACCAGCATGCGCGGCTTTCTGGCCAGCATCTGCTCAAGCCACGAGCCGCGCGGTGCGCCGCGCTTGCTTGCCTGCAGCACGACGGCACTGCTGCCGATGATCAACAACCTTCGCAGCGTGCGCTCGCCCATCTTCGAGATCGAGCCGAGCCTCTCCTTGCCGCCGGTCGAGTGCTGCCTAGGTGTAAGCCCGAGCCACGCTGCAAAGTCGCGGCCTCTGGCAAAGCCCTCTGCCGGTGGGGCAAGAGCGAGCAGCGCGGTTGCGGTGATAGGTCCGATGCCGGGGATGGTCATCAACCGCCGGGCTGCCTCATCCTCGCGGRCACGCCGGTTGATCTCCTTGTCGAGCAGCGCGACCTGTTCGTTCAGCTGCTCGAGCTGCTCGGTCATCACCAGGAACATCATCCGTGCCGCTTCAGGAAGCGATGCGCCGATCTCCTCGCCTTCCTCGAGCAGACTTGCCAGCACGCTCACGTGCGACGGCCCCTTGGGAGCCACCCACCCGAACTCGGTAAGGTGCCCGCGGATCGCGTTGATAAGCTGCGTGCGCTGACGCACCAGCAGGTCGCGGGTGCGGAACACCATCCCGGCAGCCTGCTGCGCCTCGGTCTTGATCGCCGCATAGCGCATGCTTGGGCGCTGGGCTGCTTCGCAGATGACCTCGTGCCCGAGCGCCGCCAGCTCGCGCGCCCAGTAGTGGGCCGAAGCGCACGCTTCCATGCCGACAAGGCAGGGCGGCAGCTTCTCGAACAGCTTCAGCAACTGACCACGAGAAAGCTTGCGCCGTAGCACTGCCTCGCCCTGCGCGTTGACACCGTGAACCTGGAAAACAGACTTTGCCAGATCCAACCCAACAACCAATACTTGC
>JAKOMQ010000009.1 GCA_022241605.1 Aquimonas sp.
CAGCAGGAGGGCATCGAAACGGCGCACATCGACCCCGGCAAGCCTTGGCAGAATGGCACCGCGGAGAGCTTGAACGGCAAGTTCCGCGACGAGTGCCTGAGCATGGAGTGGTTCCGGAGCCGGGCCGAGGCGCGGGTGATCATCGAGAGCTGGCGCCGCCACTACAACGAAGATCGCCCCCACTCGAGCCTCGGCTACCGGACGCCGAAGCAGTTCAAGGACGAACAGAAGCAGAAGAACGAAGCATCAACCCACCGAGCCTCCCTCAACTAATCGGTGGTCCTGAAAAAGCCGGCAGGTCAGCGGCATCGATCTCCGCCATGCCCTCGACTTCCGGGGTGCCTGCGAAGCCCGCTTCGATACGCGCCGACAGTGCGTCAAAGCGCGCCTGCATGCGGCGGATGCGCGCGAACAGCCGCGCGTCAACGAGGGCGGCAACGGGCTTGCCGTCCTTGTTGATGACAATGCTGTCGTGTCGGTACTGCACCTGGTTCAGCATCTCGCCGAGGTTCTGGCGAAATGCGACGGCGCTGGTTTCAGTGATCATGGCGGGCTCCTGCTAAGTCGATATGACCAGTATGGTCGATATGACTCGAATGGCGCGAGGGGAAGGCGCGAGAGTCAGGCCCTGGTTTGACCCATCCCCGCGCTCAGCACCGCCAAGGATCCACCAGCGCCACGCCCGTCTCCCGAAAGTCCGCCACGTTCCGCGTCGCAAGGGGCGCCGAGCGAACGCGGGCAATGGAGGCGATCATCCCGGCGGGTGCGCTCATCGGGCGACCGGCACGAAGCGGCTGCGCTTCGGCCACCGTGCGCCGCTCGCGTCTTGCCAGCCGATGTGCCAGATCGCCTGCCCGCGAATGGGGTCAAGTCGAGATTTGAGACCAGTACACCGACGCTTCCCGATCTCCTCCCTGGTGCAACAAGGCTAGGAGGTCACGGCTAGCCTTGGTGCATCCCAGCTCCGGTTTACACATCTCTCGCAGGTGAGACTCGGTCTTGTCTCAACGCTGCGCGCGCGGGCCTGCAGGACCTCCACCGCCAAGCTTCGCGACCGTCTTCAACCCCGGCGACTCCATAGGGCGCAGGACTCGACCACGCCTGCCTCATCGTTGCCTGTGCAGGCCCGATTCCACATTATTTCCAGTACCGTTATCGGTACTTTTCTGTGCTAGCCTGCCCTCCGCGACGCAAGCGGAGATGCAGCGATGGCCGACAACATCCTCACCAGCGCCGAGATCAAACGGCACGGCCTCGCCGTGATCGAGGACCGCTTGGCGCTTGGCCCGGTGCATCTGATGAAACGCAACCGGCGGGCGGCGGTGGTGCTTAGCGAGGCCGAGTACGAGCGCCTGCTGCAAGCCCAGCCCAAAGCGGTGCCCGGCCAGGGCGCGCTGCAGTGGCTGCTGACGCAGGCGCCTCAAGGCAAGCGCAGCCGCGCGCAGATCGACGCCGAACTTGAGGCAGGGCGCGACTGGTGATCGCCTTTCTCGATGCCAATGCGCTGATCTACCTGATCGAGGGCGAAGCGGCGCTGGCGGCGCGAGTGCGCGCAAGGCTGCAGACGCTGGCGGCAGCGCATCCCGCTCTGCGCATCGCCCTCAGCCGGCTCAGCTGGCTGGAGTGCCGCGTGGGGCCCATCAAGTCCGCCTCGTCCGAACGCCTGGCGCGCTTTGATGCCTTCTTCCAGCAGCCCGACCTGATCTGGCTGGAGCTCGAACGCGACGTCGTTGAGATCGCCACCGAGCTGCGCGGGCGCCTGGGCCTGCGCACGCCGGACGCCATGCAAGCCGCCTGCTGTCTGAAGTTGGGGCGCGAGCACGTGATGCTGACGGGCGATCGTGGTTTTGCGCGGGTTGAGGGCTTGAAGGTCGACTGGATTTGAACGCGGCAGCTGCCACTCGGCGTGCTGGCCAGCAGTGGCGCGAGGGTCACAGTGGGGCGAGGGTCAGCACCGCAGAAGCGAAGTGGTCAGGTCTAGACTTTAGACCAGCGCACCGACCGACACCGGACCGATCTCCTCCCTGGCTGCGGGCAGCGAGGCGAGCAGGCGGGGCATCGTGTTCTCGACCCCAATCACAGATCCAACGTTTGCCGCACTGACTGGCTGCAATGTCCCTCCCCTCACAGTCCCGCCTGCTTCGCCCAGAACTCTGCCGGCGTCAGGATCGGGTGCGGGTCGGCGAGCACGAGCGGGTCCTCGTCGCCGGTGATCAGGTAATCGGCAGCACGGGTGTGCAGCGCCGCAGCAGGGTGCCGAGCACGTCCTGATCCTTCGGGTCGCACAGGTCAGGCGCGCTGCTGGTTGCCGGTTCGATCACTTTTGCCCGGATCGACAGCGCATCCACCAGATCATTGATCTCATTCGCGCTCATCCCATGCCGATGCGCGAGCCTGGGCAGCATGCGTGCCCGGGCGAGGCCCGCGGCGCGGCTGAGGGTTGGCCGGCGGACTCCGGAAGACGCCGACGCTCAGGTCATTGAAGCGGGGTTTCGAATCCGCTGGCGAACAGACGGATTCGATCATGTTCCACCGCGCCGATATCGCAAACCGAGGCCGATCCCAGGCCGGTGGCATCAATCGGCCGCAGCACTCCACGGGCATCGCTGATGGTGCAGGTTCGCCAGTCGGCGAGGTTCGGCGCCTGCGGGTTGCCAGCGTCAATCGCGGGGCTATCGGGAAGCAGCTTGATCCATCCGCCGAACTGGCGCGGCCGCGACTCGAACCAGTCAAGACGCAGCGGTGTGGGGCTGACGGAGATTCCACAGCCCGGTGCCGCGCGATCGGACAGCGTGAAGCTGGTTTCCACGTTGACGCTGCTGCCCACTGAACAGGAAGCGACCGGCCCCTGCTGCGCGCGGATGAACAGCGCATTGGACAAGCGCAACACGCTTGGCGCCAACTGGCCGGGAACGGCCTCCACACGCACCTCGCTGCCTTGGCTGCTGCCGCCCTCGGTCTTGGCGAAGCTGGTGTTGCGCAGGGTGACCATCGCCAGGTTGCTTGTTACGGCGCTGCCGTTGAAAGCATCGACTTCCCAGAAGCTGGTGTTGCGCACCTCCAGCGTTCGGCTGCGGTCACTGCTTTCGACCGTGAGCACGCCGCGCGGCGAACCGCCCTGGAAGAACAGGCTGTTCTCGATCAGTGCGTTGCCCTCGGCATAGATCGCGCCACCGCGTGCATCGCCCGGAGCAGCCTGGCTGCCCGCACCCGCAAAGTTCTCGTTGAACGAGGTGCGATTCACGCTGAGCCGTGCGCCGCCCCCTACGTAGATCGCGCCACCCAGTGCGGCGGGTACATTGCCGGCCGTCCCGCCTTGCGCAAAGTTCAGCTCGAACAGCGCGCCATCGCTCACCAGACTCTTGCTGCTGTCGGCAAGAAGTGCGATTGCACCCCCGGCGACGTTGAACTCGAGGTTGCTGGGGTTCCCGAACCCGTTCCCCACGAACACTGAGTCGCTGATGTTGATGCTGCGGCCGAATACCAGCATGGCGCCGCCCTGGGCACTGCGGAAGAGTTCATTGCGCAGCCCTACACAGGTAAACATCGCCACATCGTTCAGGAAGATGCTGGCGTTGCCGCTGGCCGGCCCGGCCAGGAGGCAGCCTCCTCCGCCAACCCGTCGACCGCTGAAGAGCCCCACGTTGTTCAGGGTGAAGAGGAGGTTATCCGCACCAATCTGCAGCAGCGGGCTGTTGTTCTGTGCATTGATGAGAACGCGCGGCCCGGCCACGCTGCCGATCGATATGCCGGGCTTGTCGATGCTCGGCAGCTCGCTGAGCACGTTGATTGTGCTGCCTGCGGGCACATCGAACACGATTGAATGCAGATTGCCGCTGGCTGCGTTCGCCGAGAGGATGGCGTTGCGCAAACTGCCCGCACCGCCGTCATTGGTGTTGGTGACGGTGAACGTGGCAGCGTGGGCAACCCCGGACGCAGCCCAGAAAAGCAGAACGATCGACGGCAGAAGCCGTGTCGGGAGGAGGTTCTCGAACATGCGGGCACCGTGGTTTTGGATTCACTACGCTGCGATACGTCTTGGCTCCGCGATTCGCGACACAGCCAGCCGCAGGCGTGGGGCTGTCCAAGTATTCCGCGTGTGCAAGGGTTTTCTGGAGCTGTCCTGGTGCCGCCCAGCGGGGCAAGAGTGCTGGCATGCACATCAGGGTGGGCTGGACCGCGAGTAGCGAGCCTGCAGCGCGCGCGAGCGGGGTGCTGCAAGTCGCTATCGGTGCAAGCTGGCTTACAGCACGCCGCTGCTCGCAGGCGATCAAGCCGCTTGCCCCGGCCCGGCATGAGCAGGTGGCGTTGATTGTCCCAGCGTCACGGTCGGCATCGCCGAGCGGCCGTGCCTTTGACGGCGCGGCGCTTGCAGCCCATCGGGTTGATGCCAACCACGCCGCTCGCGGGATCACACGAACGGCGCGGTCGCATCACGCCTTGTCAGTGCAGGGTCACCGTCACCGTCGCCTCGTAGATCGCCGAGGGATCGCCGCCCTGTTCGATCGACCACAAGATCACGTCGGCCGAGCGTTCGACCGGGCCTTCGAACAGCGTCTCGCCAGCGGCGGAGACGATCGAGATGGATTCGTCGAGGTCCAGCAGGGCCGCCGACAGGCGCACTTCAACCATCCGTCCGCTGGGGCCCTCAAGCGTGATGGTCTGGCCGTCAACCGAAGCAACGAGGCCGTCTCCGTCCTCGCCGCCCTCCGGCAATGCGAGCCAGTAAAGCGCGTCCTGCTGCGCGCGGCCCAGGCGCCACACCACGCGCATCGGCCAGGCATCACGCACGAAACCCTCCATCCACGGCACCGCGACGCGATCTTCCAGGTCCATCCAGTGCCCTTTATTGGCGTGGATCCGGACCTGATGCCGGTAGCCCTCTGGATCCGCGGCCCTCAGTGCGGCGAGCGTGCGCCCGTAGCGCGCAGCCTCGGCTGCGCGATCGTAAGCGCTGTCCTGTGCGCCCATGTGGATCGCGAAAGGGAGATTGCGCAGATTCTCCACGGAAACACCGTTCGGGTGTCCGGCCATCATGGCTGCGGCCGCGAAACGGTCTGCCATGCGGGGCGCGAGTTGGTACACCCCGTCGCCGCCTGCCGAGTAGCCCATCAGGTAGACGCGATCCGGGTCCACCGTGCCGGCTGCGACAAGTGCATCGATCAACCGGACCAGCAGCGCATCCACGGTCGGCCCATGCCAGCAGTCCCACTCGTCGGTCGGCGCGCGCGGGGCGATGTAGATGCCCTCCGCAGGCGCATACGAGTGCCCGAGTTCGAGCTGATTGGCCCACTGCTCGTCGTTGTACTCGCTCGCGGTGCCGCCGCCGCCGTGCAGAGAGATGAACAGCGGTCGCCGCCGTCCGTCCTCAGCTTCACACGGCGCGGTGCAGGCCTCGCCCTCGCCGCCCTCGAAGCTCAAGGCGTGGAAGCGCAGTTCGGCGCCGTCAAGATCGATGCGCCCCGCCTCCAGCTCCGCGGCAGTTTCCGAGGCAAAACGGTTTGCGTAGTCGGCCCAGCTGGCCGCGGCCGTCTCCGTCGCTTCCTGCGCGGTCAGGCCGGCCTCGGCGGTGCCCGCGACCAGCAGGGCGAGTGAAAACCCAAACGCTACGTGCTTCATCGACTCTCCCCAGTGGCTGGCCGCGAGGATGGGCGCGGATGCGCGATGGTAGGGCTAACGGGATGCAAAGTGCGCAGGCGGATCGGCGTGGATGCGCGCGAGTCAGGAGGTGCTCGAAAACATCCGTGCTCTCGGCCGCGCTAGTGTCGTGATTCGTACTTGGCGGACAGTAGCTGCAAGCGGATTTGTGTGGCTGGCAAGGCGCGACGACGAGTCATGGCAGGGCTATGGCGAGGAGCAGGAACGCTGTCAGCCGCGCAAAGACGCCGCAGACAGGTTCGCTCAAGTGCGACTCACTACACCAGGGATCCGGCAGCACTGCGCCCGTTTCGGGATCGTTCGACTGAACCGCCCCGTCGCACTCGATGCTGGCGCGGATCCGGGCAAGGGCCGCTCTCAAGAAACGCAGCGCTCGCCATGGCTCTTGGCGTCATGGCCCCACGAAAGCAGCTGTGTGTAGGAGCGAGCTCGCTCGCGACCGGGGCACGTGAGGGCAGCCAGAGGCCGCGATCGCCTGCAAGCAGGCTCCACAAGGAGCGCGAGCGGACGAATTCCGTTTTCTTGAAAAACATCCGCACCGCACAGCGGCGCTGAGACTCTCTCAGGGCCTGTGAGAACCCGTACTGCGCAGAGGGCGCGCGGGAACCTGCGCGCAGCTTTTGCCCTGCGAGCCCCGAGGTGCGTGCCGCCAGTCGCTGGATCGAGGCGACCGGATGCTCACGGATGACCGTGGCTTCGCTCGCGGGGATAGCCTCCAGATCGTCAGGCTCTGACGCGGCGCTGGACCTGCCCAGAAGAGACGAGGCGATGCTGCGACCAGTGGCAACGCCGTTCCAGCGGACTCCCGTGTCACCAGCGAATCTAGGTTAATCCGACAGTGCTACCCTCGGCGGTCCGCTACGCGCGACCACTTCGTGTCGCGCACCTACATTTTCCAGTTGGAGACATCATGCAAAACCTCAAAACCCTGCTCGCTGACCTCAAGGCACGTCAGGACGATCCCGCCATCAGCATCCTGATGCCGACCCATCGCAGCTTTCCTGACAACAAGCAGGATCCGATCACCCTGAAGAATCTGGTCAAGCAGGCCGAGGAGCGGCTGCTGGCGCAGATGGACAAGCGTGAGGTCTGGCCGATCATGGAAGCGATCAACGCTGAGGTGGAAGCGCACGACCACAGCCAGAACCTGGAAGGGTTGGCGCTGTTCGCCGGTGGCGGGCGTGCGGATATCGTGCGGCTGCCGTTCGCGGTCAATGAGCGCGCGATCATCGATAGCAACTTCACCACCCGCGACATCTCGCGCGGGCTGTTCGATGCCGTGAGCTATTTCGTTGTGGTCATCTCGCGCGAGTCCGGCCGCCTGTTCCAGGCCTACAACGATCGCGTGGTCCACGTGTTCGACCGCAACACCAAGCTGCAGGGCCACAGCTTTCCAATCAAGAACCACTCCCTGTACAGCACCAGCGGCCACGATCGCTCACAGGCGCCGAGCGAAGACAATCTGCTGAAGGAGTTCCTCAACGTTATCGACAAGAGCCTTCAGGAAATCCAGGGCGCACGCGGCAGCGACCGCCTGCCGGTCATCGTCATGGGCGATGCGCGCAACGTTGGCCTGTTCAAGCAGCTGTCGGACCGCCCTGACGACATCGTCGGCGAAGTCACCAATTCCGCGGACCTCGAGGCAGATGCCCATACCTTGATTGCCGATGCCCAGCACGCCGTGGCCCTGCACCGCGATGCAGTGGAGGCCGCAGCGATGAATCAGCGCGGGCAGGCACACGGCGCCAATCGTCTGCTCACCGATTTCTCCGACATCTTTCGCACCGTGGGTGAAGGCAACTGCGAGCGCCTGTACGTCCGCCGCGGCTTCATCCAGCCGGGCGTGATGGACAGTGACGCTCGTACCGTAACGCTCAGCGAAGACGCCACCGCCGATGGCGTCACCGACGACGTGGTGGATGAGCTGATCGAGTTGGTCCAGGCCAACGGCGGCGACATCGCCTTCCTCTCGGCCAGCACGCTAGGCGACGAAGCACCGCTGGCACTGCAGACGCGGTACTGAGAGCGTAGACGTGCTCCAGACGCACTCGGCATGCCGCACCTGATCCACCGCTAACGCGTTGGCGGTGGATCAAGTGCGGAACAAAATGCGAGGAGGAGCCGCAGCGGACCTATGACGGCGTCGAACAACCGCGAGCGGCACCCAAAGTAGCCGGCAGATGCTCATGCTTGGCTGCGCGCGGCACGCTGTATCGAAGCCAGCCAGAACCGTCCGAGGGTGCAGGTTCTTCGGCCGCCAAAGCATCCAGCAACGCATGGACCTCGCGCAAGACGCTGATCCGGGTGCGGCAGGCTCATGGCCGGCCCGGGTCAACGGCCTCACGAACCCTGCGTCTGGCGATCTTGGGAGAATTCGCTCTGCTGCGCTTGCCCCTGCACAGGCGGACCTCGCCATTTGCAGGGTCTCCGCACCAGCGTTGTGTCGGAAAACCCTTGCGATAAGGCATTTGATTCTTGCCGTGGGCCTGACCGTAGCTTTTTGCGGCTGCGCCACGCTCTTCAATAGCCAGTCTCAGGCCATCACCGCTTCCAGCGCGCCCGAAGGAGCCCGTGCCAGCGTCGGCGATCGCGGGGGACAACGCGTTCTTGCGGGGGCGGGCGGCTCCGTCGCAGCTGGATAGTCGCCAGGCGAGAAGAGGCTGCACCATGCCCTCGCGAGCAACGCCAGCAGCGTCAGGCAGCGCAGCCACGGTCCCCGGGCACCCACAACGTCAGCATCCGCTGCGAGCGCCGGCTGAAGCCGGAAACACCCGACTACCTGGGCCGTTTCAGACACCCTGACAAGCGCGAACCCAGGCGTCGTGCTTCCTAGCCCCGCGCTCCGTCATTGGCCTCACCGAGGCCGTTGTGCATATGGCAGCCACAATGTGCGCTTGGCCCAGCTCGACGACCGCGTCAGTTTGCGAAAGAAAGCGCAGGACGCGCTCTGCGCGTAGCATCCCCAGAGCGTGGTGCAAGCCCTCCGAGGCCGGACCACTGCCGGCCAAAACTGTTGATCAACCCTGAGCCGACAGTGCCTGCCGATCCTCTTGGGTAACGCAGGCGCGCATGTGTTTGGCGAACGACAGACCTGCTGCGCCACGCCCCTGACGCCTCGCCATGCAAGTGTTTGTGCGGCGCGCCAAGCATATTCGAACAAGGACGCGAACCGGTGAAACTGCAGATCATCAAGAATTGGAGCCGGCTGCGCTCGAGTTTCTGGTTTACGCCAGCCAGCATGGCCCTAGGGGCGGTCGTTTTGGCAATCACATTAGTCAGCTATGACGCCTACGTCTCCGAGTGGATGGCCGACCGCTTCGGCTGGCGCTTTAGGACTGGAGCGGATGGCGCCAGTGCTGTACTTGGGGTCATTGCGGGATCCATGATTACGATTGCCGGTGTTGTTTTTTCAATGACCCTGGTTGCGCTTTCGCTTGCCTCCTCGCAGTTGGGCCCGCGCCTGCTGCGAAATTTCATGCGCGACACAAGTACCCAGGTGGTACTGGGCACCTTTATCGCCACCTTTGTCTACTGTCTGCTCGTGCTGCGGACCATCCGACGCGACGAAGCGGCTGCGTTCGTTCCTCACCTTTCGGTAAGTTTGGGCGTCGTGCTTGCGGTTGTGAGCGTAGGTGTTTTCATCTACTTCATTCATCATGTCGCGGTGTCCATTCAAGCCAACGAGATCGCTGCCCGGCTCGGCAAAGAGACCATCGAAAGGATGCAAAAGCTGTTTCCGGACGACATCGGCGAAGCCGTCGGTCAGGATTCGCTTGATCCCTCGGATGAAAGTCTTGAACAGGTTCTCACGCTCGAGATCCAGTGTGTCGCCGCAGACAGAAACGGTTATCTCCAGCTGATCGATGGAGACGCTCTTCTGGAGCTCGCGACCAAGGAAAACGTGGTCGTCCGGATGGAGAGGAAACCGGGCAATTACGTGACGGCCGGATGCACGATTGCCTCGGTGTTCGCCAAACGCCCGGTTTCGGATGGCTTCCTCAGGCAGATCCACACGCTTTACGTGCTGGGCAATCAGAGAACGTCTGATCAGGACATGGAGTTTGGCGTCAATCAGCTGGTGGAAATTGCCGTGCGCGCGCTTTCTCCAGGCCTGAACGACCCGTTTACAGCCATTGCATGCGTAGACCACCTCGGGTCGGTGTTGAGCCGGCTTGCGGAGCGCAAGATGCCCTCACCTTATCGCCAGGACCACGAGAAACATCTTCGCTTGATTCTGCGTGCCGATACGTTCTGCGAGGTCGCGGATGCTGCGTTCAACCAGATTCGACAATATGCCGGCTCAAGTGCTGCCGTCAGCATTCGCCTGCTGGACACCATCGAACTGATCGCCAATTTTGTGCGTCGGTCTGAGGATCGCAGCACACTGCTCCGGCACGCGGCGATGATTGCTCGGGGAGCAATCGCCTTGCCTGAAACCGAGGACCGGCTGGCGGTGGAACGCCGTTGGCAGGCCGTTGCAAAGCAGCTGGATGAAGCCGCCGGCGCGCAAGGCTGAGAACCGGTGAACACCATCCGCCTACACCGATTGCAGCAGGCGGACGGTTCTTCACATGCTCTCGCCGCTGGTGGCGCGGTGCTGCTGCACGCCATCAGCCTGGCTCGGGTGGCAGGGACGGGGTCAGCAGGTTCTCACCCGGGGTCCAGGACCTGCGGGCCTGTTCCTGGATCTCGCCCGCTTCGCTTTGCAGGCCGGCTTCGGCCTTGGTCGCCACGGTTTCCGGCAGCGTTGTCGGCTTTGCCGCCGCCGCGGCCGCCGGTTCTGCCGCGCTCGCGGGCTCGACCATGTGGACCGGCACCCCATGCGGAAAGGTGACTTCGCGTGCTTCGTCGGGCAGCGAGATCTTCGCTTCCTGGAAGGCCCGCTTGATCAACCGGATAGTGGATGACTTCACTTTCGACCAGCTGTGCTGGCCACCGTCCAGCCAGAAGAGGACCCGCAGATCCACCGTGGCCGGGCCGAGTCTGTCCACCAGCACCAGGGGCTCGGGCTCCTCAAGAATGGCTGGATGGTCAGCCAGCACCTTGAGCGCGACCTCCTGGGCAAATGCAATGGAATCCTCGTAGCCGATGCCGACGATGAAATCCTCACGCCGGTTGGGGTTGCTGGTGAAGTTGCGGATCGCGCTTCGGAAGACGGTCGAATTGGGCATCAGCACCTGATTGCCGTCGAGCGTCATCAGCACGGTGACACGTGATGTCAGCCGCTGCACATAGCCGGTGACGCCTGCGACCTCCACCAGGTCACCTTCTCGAAAAGGCTGCTGCAGGCTCAGGAACAGGCTGGCCAGAAAGTTCTCGGTGATGTCGCGGAAGGCGATGCCCAACACGAGGCCGATCAAGCCGGTGCCGCCGACCAGGGTGAGGGCGAGCTGGGTCAGCCCGGCGATCCGCAGCACCAGATACAGGCCGGCGACCATCACCAGGATGCCGCCCGCGCGGGCCAGCACCTCGCGCAGCAGGCGACTGAGCGTCCGTTCCAGTAGCAGGCGTCGAAGCAGCCACACGGTCAACCTGGCGACACCCCATGACAAGGCGAGCACGAAGGCTGCCACCAGCAACAGCGGCAGCAGCCCGATGAACTCGCGCGCGAAGTCGCTCAGGGCACGGACGGTCGGATCGAAATCCAGAATCTTGCTTGGGGTCACCCTGATCTCGTTGACGACCGCCACCACACCCTGGGTGTTCTTCGCCAGGTTGCCGGCCCACAGCCTCGATTCTTCCTTCTCCGTGGTTCCCGTCAGAAAGACGATGCCTTCGCGAACAGTGACGCCAGGCCCGCCGAACCAGCCGGTCGTCGCGAGAATGCTCTGGAGTCGTCGCTGGATTTCCTCATCCTTGGCGACCGGCTGCACGTCGACCCTCTCCGGGGGCGCAGACAGGCCGTCGGGCGCCTTGGCGGGCACGGATTGGTCCTGCCCAAGCTCCGGCGTTTGCGCCGCGACCGGCGCGCACAAGTGGACGGCACAGCAAAGCAGGAAGGCGCGCATCAAGCCAATTGGCCGCCAACCAACGCGCCCAGCGCCGGGTGCGCCCTGCGACGTGCCGGCGCTGGACGCCGAGCCTGCGTGCACGCGGCCGGTTTCGCTTTTCGAAGGGCAACTGGTGCTGTCCAAGTCCCTTGCACCCGCTGTGTCGTCCACTGGCACACTCCAACTCATCCGAGGCGCGATGTCGACGCCGGGTCGGCTGCACGCTACCCGATCGGCCGACTGACGCACAGCGGAAAATGCGGCGATGGCGTGTCTTTCGGCAAGGCTGCATGGCCGGTGCGCCGCTGAGCCGCGATGAACAGATCATCAGTGTGTGCCGGCGTCTTTGCGTCCGGCAGACAAGCGAAAGTCTGACCAACTCCAGCCTCAACATTGTTCGGACGTCGCGAGTCCGGCGCCGGCCCGGACTCGCTCTCGCCGGGTCAAGAACTGTGCTGTTTGACCCGCGGGCGCGCCATCGCTGGCGCAGAAGAAGCTCGGACAGACCAGAGCTTTCCCGTCGCCCGGATCCCGCCAAGCCCCCGCATCTCAGCCATGCTGTCGCCAAAAAACGCTATCCTCCGCGAGCGGACGGCGCGCGACCTGCCGCTGCGGTGCGCCGCTGCATGCTCGTGTTCAACCAGGGGGATTTCCGATGCGTTTTCTGACTGTCGCCAGCGCCGTGCTTGCGCTTGTTTTGGCCGCGCCCGCGGCAGCCCAGCTGACCGTAGTGGCCGAGTACCGGATGGGTGAGGACGACGTAGGCGCGGTGATCGGCGGCCCCGGCGCTGCGCAGACGCAGCCCGGCGCAGCTGGCAGTCCGCTGCAGCAGTTTGGGGCACCTGTATATGGCGCCGGCGGCACGCCACGTGGGCGCACCAGCACGCTTTCGATGCGCTTCGACGGCAGCAGCGCGCGCTATGGCGGCCCCGCGCTGGCCATGCCCACCGACAACTTCGGCGTGGAGGCGTGGGCGCGCAGCAACAGCACCACGGGCAACGCCATGATTGTCTACAACGGCAATTCTGCGACCAGTGGTTTTGGCCTCTTCCGCAGCGGCGCCAACTGGGCCTTTCTCTACGGCGGCATCGTGATTGGCGGATCGACTCCGGTGACACCTGGTTGGACGCACCTCGCCATCGTCCGCGATGCCGGCGTCAACCGCTTCTTCGTCAACGGCATACAGGTGTCGACCAGCGGGGAAGCCCCCAACCCGCCCGCCGGCGCCCTCAACATCGGTGGCAACAACCTGCTGGCGACCGAGTTCTTCGACGGTGAAATCGACGAGGTGCGCCTGTTCACTTTTGCACCGGGCGCGTTTTCGCCAAGCCTGCTGAATACGGCCGAGCGGCCGGCCATGCCGGTTCCGTCGCTCACCCTGACGGGCTCCGCGTTGCTCGCACTGGTGCTCGCGCTGCTGGGCGTATTCGCGCTGCGTTCGCGCTCCTGAGTCGCGGGGGCCCGGCCCACGTGTGCCGCAAGCGTGGTGAGCGCTGCGGCATGCGTAGCCGGGATCGGCTCCGGCACGGCGCAGGCCCAGGGGCCCGGCGCAAGCGGTGGACATGGCGGCCAAGGCCGTCCACCGACACCACCACGTCACCGACGCAGTCGAGGCGTGCCGGCGCCGCTTCCGGGGAGCCCGCCCTCATGCGGACTCCTCGGCTGCTCGTGCCACCTGCGGGCGTCTCCGGGCATGGCCGTGCTCATGCGAAGGCCCCGCCCGATGTGCGCCAGCGCCCAGACCGCTGCAGTCGGCTGGATGCTAAGGTCTCGCTTGGGCAACGTCGCCCGATTCGTTTGAGGAATTCGACCATGGGCTCAGTTACGAAAGTTATCGAAGTTTCATGCTCCTCCACGCAGAGCATGGAAGACGCGGTGCAGACCGGCCTGCACAAGGTTGCGGAAACGGTGAAGAACATCAAAGGCGCCTGGCTGAATGACATCAAGGTCATTACCGCCGACGACGGCAGCATCACCGAATGGCGCATCAATATGCGCGTGAACTTTCTGGTGAAGTAACGCACACGCAGCCGCGGACGGCCTTGGGCCACCCGCGGCTGCATGCCGGATGGCAACTGCCATCGCGTGGGGTCGCGGCGCGGCGCATATCGACGCCCCAACACTTCGGCCTTCAAGCTCGTAGCGCGTTTTCAGTCCCTGGCGTCTGACTCTCAAGCGGATCGATGGCACTCGATCGACGTACGCCAAAGGCGGAATGCTTGACCTCGACGCCCAGCGCGCCCGGCGTCGAAAACAGGCTGCGCTGCAGCGGGCTTGCGCCAAACGACATCCCGCCCATTGGCGCTTCGACATCGATATCCGCCACGGCGTCCGGCGCCAAGCCAGTGACCGAGAGCCAGATGCGTGCGAGACCTGCTACCGGGATCTCCAGAGCCTGCCAGCCGCCCACTGCGGGTGACAGGGCGTAGCGGCCGACGACCTGCGCGCCTGCCAGGGAAAGCCCTGGTTCGATATCGCCCTCGCCAGCCGCGAAAACCCGGACAGCGCTGGGCAAAGAATGGTGCTGACCGAAGCTGAAGCCCATCAGCTGGGCCGAGACCGGACGGGTGACATCGCGCTCGACCACGCCCAACTGCGCAGCACACCATTCGACCTCTGAGCTGAAAGCATGTGAAAACCATCCGCCTGCTGCGGTCGCCGCTGGGCGCCCTCGCGACGGCGTCTGGGATTTTTTACACGCTCTGCGTTCTTCGCACGCCATACATAAGAAGAGGGACGGCAGGCCGCGGTGGGGGTTTGGTCACTTCACCTGTCTGTCAGCGCGCGGCAATCTGCGCAAGCACTGCGGGCAGACATCCAGCCGCTCGTGCGGGCATGGAGCGGCGTGTGAAGGGCAGCTACGCCGATGCAGCCGTAAGATTTGCGGCAACGCTGCGAAGCCACTGGAGCGATCAATATGCTCGACCTCTACTACTGGCCCACCCCCAACGGCCACAAGATCACCCTGCTGCTGGAAGAGCTGGCCGAAGCCGGGGCCGCACTGCCCTACCGCCTGAAGCCGGTCAACATCGGCCGCGGCGAGCAGTTCGAGCCGGACTTTCTGGCGATCGCGCCGAACAACCGCATTCCGGCCCTGGTGGACCATGCGCCAGCCGACGGTGGTGCACCCCTCAGCGTGTTCGAGTCCGGCGCGATGCTGCTCTACCTCGCGGAGAAAACCGGGCGCTTCCTGCCGCAGGACCAGCGCGAGCGCAACGCTGCGCTGGAATGGCTGTTCTGGCAGGTCGGCGGGCTGGGGCCGATGACCGGCCAGTACGGCCACTTCCACGTCTACGCGCCGGAGCCGGTGCCCTACGCGCAGCAGCGCTACCGCGCCGAGGCCCTGCGCCTGCTGGGAGTGCTGGAGCGGCGCCTGATCGGCCGCGCTTTCCTGGCCGGCGCGGAGTACAGCATTGCCGACATGGCGGCTTACCCCTGGATCAACGTCTACGATAAAGCGCCGCTCGACCTTGAGCCCTTCCCCGAGCTGCGGCGCTGGCAGGCGGCAATTGCGGCGCGTCCGGCCACTGCACGCGCCTACGCGCTGGGCAAGGAGCTCAGCGGCGCGGGGCGGTCGCTTGATGATGAGGCGCGGCGGGTGCTGTTCGGCACCTCGGCACCGTAGGGGCCGAGGGCAGGCTGCGTGGCCGCGCGCTGTCGCGGACAGCTGCGCGGCGTCGTACCAAATGCTTGGGGAGCCGGCGTGGTCGAAGAACAGGGTGCCTGCATGCAGTCCGATCCATTTGCGGAAACCACCGGCGAGGCCGACAGCCTGGACGCCCTGCTGCGCCCCGCGGCCTATGCCCGCCTGCGCGCGATCGCGGCTGGCGCGCGTCGGCGCCTGCCCAGCGAAACCCTCAACACCACGGCCCTGGTCAGCGAGGCCTATCTGCGGATGGCCGAATCGCGGCTGCGCACCGGCAAGGACGGCCCGCTGGACCGCGCCGGGTTTTTCGCGCTGTTCGCCAGCGTGGTGCGCAACACCCTGATCGACCACCTGCGCGCGCGCTCTGCCGACAAGCGCAGCGGGCAGCACACCACGCTGTCGCACGCCGGCGCGCTGGCCTTCGACGCCGAAGCCGGCGCCCGCCTGCTGGCCGTGGATGCCGCCCTGGAACGCCTGCGCGACAGCCATCCGCGGCTGGTGCAGGTGGTCGAGATGCGCTTCTTCGCCGGCTACGACAACCACGAGATCGCCGGGCTTCTGGGCCTGAACGAGAAAACCGTGCGGCGCGACTGGCTGCAGGCCCGTGCGCTGCTGGCGGAGGCGCTGGATGATGCCTGAGCCACCGATCGACAGCAGCCACTGGTCGGCGGTGGAGGCCGCGTTTGATCGCTTGGTCGACCTCCCGGAAAGCCAGTGGCCGCAGGCGCTGGATGCGCTGGCCAACGAGCTGCCGCCGGCAGCGCTGACGCACGTGCGCAGCCTGCTGGCGCGGCTGGCCGAGCGGCCCGGCCTGCTCGACGCGCCGGCTGCCGCGGGCCTGGGGTTCGAGCGCGATGTGGCACCCGGCAGTGCGATCGGACGCTGGACCGTACAGGGCCGGCTCGGCAGCGGTGGGCAGTCGCTGGTGCTGGCGGTGGGTCGTCGCGAGGGCGGCTTCGAGCAGCAGGCGGTGATGAAGCTGCCGCGCGGCAGCAGCTTCGATCGCGACTCCGCGCGCCGCCTGCTGCAGGAGCGGCAGGTGCTGGCGCGACTGCAGCATCCGGGCCTGCCGGCGGTGCTGGACGGCGGCGTGCTGCCCGACGGCAGCCCTTGGCTGGTGATCGAGCGCGTGCATGGCGAGCCAATCGACCGCTACTGCGAGCGCCACGGGCTGGGCCTTGCGGCGCGCCTGCGGCTGATCGTGCAGGTGGCGGAAGTGCTGGCGGCGGCGCATGCGCAGCTGGTCCTGCACCGCGACATCAAGCCCGGCAACGTGCTGGTGGAGGATGGCGGCCGCGCGGTGCTGCTGGATTTCGGCGTCGCCCAGAGCCTGGACCAGGAGGCCAGCCGCACTGCGGCCGGCTACACGCTGAGCTATGCCGCGCCCGAGCAGATCCGCGGCGAGCGCGGCACCGTCGCCACCGACCTCTACGGCCTCGGCGCGCTGGCACTCAAGCTCTGCAGCGGCCGCGCGCCCTTCGAGGGGCTGGAGACCGCGGCCCAGGTGCAGGCCGTGTTGGGGGGTGATCCGCCGCTTCCCGCGGGCCTGGACAGCGATCTTGCCGCGATCCTCGCCACCTGCCTGCGTCCGCTGCCCGCGCAGCGCTATGCCTCCGCGGAAGCCCTGCGGCTGGACCTGCTGGCCTGGCTGGAAGGACGCCCGGTGCGCGCCCGCGCCGGCGGCCGTCGCTATGTGTTCGGCAAGTTCCTGCGTCGGCACGCGCTGGCGGTCGGCGCCTCTGCAGCGGCGGTGCTGCTGCTGGCGGGCGCCACCGGCGTGGCCCTGCAGCAGGCGGCGCAGTCCGAGCGCGCGCGCCTGCAGGCGGTGGCAGCGCAGGGGCAGGCCGAGCGCTCGGCGCAGCGCGCGCTCAGCATCAACAGCCTGTTCAATGAGGCGCTGGCAGAGCTCGGGCGCATCGAGCAGCACGACGAGCAGATCGACCCGGAAGCATTGCTGGCCTTTGTCGAGGAGCGTGCCGCTCAGCCTGGCCTGCTCCCAGATGCGCGAGCCGACGTGCTGAACCAGCTCGCCGTGGTCCACAACTCCGCGGGCCGCGTCGAGCACTCCCTGGCCTTGCTGGACCGCTCACAGGCGCTCTGGGAAAGCCTGCCGGCTGATCATCGGGAGCGCAGCTTCGAGGTAGCCACCTGGAGGCTGCGTGCGCAGCACCTGCGCTGGGCGCAACGGCCCGTCGAGGCGCTCGTTGCCGCCGACCGCGCCCTGGTGCTGCTATCGGAAATGGACGAAGCAGCCAACGTCTTGCAGCTTTCGGAGGTGCAGGACTCGCGAGCAAGCCTGCTGATCGATACCGGCCGCATCGAGGAAGGCCTGCAGCAGCGCCGCGCCACCCTTGCGCTGGTCGACCGCCACGGCGAAGCAACGCGGCAGCGGATGTTCTATGCGGCAAGCAACCTGGCGGTTGACCTGATCCGTTCCGGCTACGAGGACGAAGGCATCGACCTGCTGCGGGCGCGGATCGAAGCACTCGATCCGGTTGCCGCTGCAGCCTTTCCGCAGGGGCCGGCGATCCTGATGGTGCAGCTGGCCCGAGCCCTGCGCCTGCGCGGCGAGCACGCTGAAGCGCTGGACTGGTACGTGCGCGGGATCGAACTGCGCGAACAGCACCACGATCCGCGCCATTTCACGTTTCTGCATGGGCGCGGCGAGCGTTTGGTCTTCGAGCTGGAAGCGGGGCGGCCGGCCCACGAGGTGTTGCTGGGCCTGAACGCACTGCTGGATCAGTTCGAACAGGCCGGTCACACCCAGGCGATAACCGTGGCATCCCTGCAGGCCTGGCGGGCCCGCGCCGCCGCCGAGACCGGCGATGCTGCACAGGCACGCACGGCCCTGGATGCAGCGACAGCAGCGCTGATCAGCCTGCCGGACGGCCAGCAAAACCAGCCGATGCCCTGGCTGCAGGTGGTGCAGGCCGCGCAGGCGCTGGGCGAGAGACAAGCGCTTGCCGACAGCTTGCTCAGTCTGCAGTCGGTGCTGGAACGGTTCCATAGGCCAAGCCATCCGCTGCTGAGTGCCGCGCGCGCGCGCAGTGATGCGCTCGCCGGCCGCCAAACGGAAACCAGGCAAACCTGTGACTTGCTGGGTCAAAGCCTGGTGCGCGAGCACAGTTATCTCAGCCTGGGCTGCCCGTTGCGCTAAGCGACTCAGTAGCCATGTCCGTCATCAGCGGCGGATTTCGACCTCGGTTACATCCGCACTCCGCGGTGACACCGCCAAGAGGTCAGAACCCATGCGTCGCTTCCATCTTTCGCTGCTGCCGGGCCTTCTGCTCGGCCTCGTGTCTGCTCCCGCGTTTGCGACGGGCGGCTTCTACGAGATCAATGATGCCTGCAAGGCTATTGGCTGCTTTCCGGGCGACAACCCGGCGACGCCGACCATCGAGATCACAAACGAAACAGTCAACAGCGGCATCGCCAGCTTCCGACTCAGTGGCAGCCTGACCAACACGGTTGGCAACACCGCCTCGATCCTCGTTGAGACGAATCAGGAAGTTTCGATCGATCTTCAGGGTCACCAGATCCTCTGCACGCTCGAGACACCCTGCCAATCTGGCAACAGCGCCGGCGTTCAGATCAATGGCTTCGGCAAGGTTCGCATACACAACGGCAGCATCAGCAACTTCCGCGATGGTATTCGCGCGGACAACAACTCCTTCTTGATCGCCGAGCACCTGACCATCAGCGGGGCCACCGACGACGGCATCCAGATGGGTCGCGGCGTTGTCCGGAACAGCCAGTTCGTCAACACCCGCTACGGCATCTTCGCCACCACCCGGTCGATCCTGATCGAGGGGAATTCCTTCCACGACACGCGCCCCACGCCGACACAGCAGCCGCTCATTGGAGCCCAGATCGCCAACTCGGGCTGCTCGGGCAACGTGATCGCCGCCGGCAACTCGATCCTGAATCTGAGTAACTGCATCGAGCTCGGTCCGAACCTTTGTGGCAGCCAGCGCTGCGGCTTTGGTGGGCTGCAGGCCTTCGACCCCAGCGTGAGCGGCAGCAATGACAAGTAGGCCGGGGAGGCATCGAATGAAGCTCAGGTCGTGCGCTGCGCTGTCGCTGGTGTTCGCCGGCGTTCTGCCGGCAGCGAGTGCCAGCGCCAGCACGGCCTGTGCGGAGAGCGATCCCACCTTCGTGCTGGCCTCGCCGGGCGCCGCCGCGCGTGTCCCGGGCGGCGTGGTGCTGCCGCATGAGATCTATGTCGCCTGCCCCGAGCCCGACATCCTGCTGCCGCTGGCCGCAGCGCAGGCGGCCGGCGCCGGCATCGATGCCATCACTCCCGACCGCTTTGACCTCGGCGGCAACAGCGTGCTGGTGTCGTTCGACCGCCAGGTTGGGGGATTCAGGCCAGCCGACGTGCTGCGCTGTGCGGTCGGCAGCGGCAGCGCAGGCACGAGCTGCACTCGCGTGTTTGATGCCGCGGCACGCGGCATACCCGCACATGTCAACCTGGTCGGCGTGGATCAGCTCGGCACGCGCGAAGACCCGCAGCTGGTTGTCGCCTTCGACCAAACGTTCCGACTTGGCGAAGCCGTGCTGCGGCCACAGCGGATGTATACGTTCGCCCAGAACGGCAGCGCAGGGCCCGGGCCTGTGCCACCTCCCTACATCGCCTCCGAGAACGGCCTGGACCGGGCGACCGGTCTGGCGGACATCAGTCTGGTCTGGAACAACCGTCTGGCGATCGTACGGGACCGCTGGTCGCGCTCCAGCGGCGGTGGGGGCGTTCCAGGGCCCGGGCGCATCGGTTTGCAGTTCAACAACACCAGCGAAGTGTTCCGCGTGTTTGATTTCGCCGCGGTTGATCCGTCGTGGCGCGCCAGCGGCGTTGCAGGCCTCGGCAGCCAGAGCCACGCCCGCGCCACCTTCGAGGCCGGAAGCGTCAGCGTCGACGAGACCGTTGGCAGCGTCAACCTGAGCGTGCTCCGGCCGGTTCCACCGTTCACTAACGTCCTGCTTACCGCACAGGGCACGATTCGCTACTCGGTGGTGCTTATCAATGGAACGGCAATTGCGGGGCAAGATTACAACGCTGCGCCGCCGCAGCTGGTGCAGTTCGACCACGGCAACAACACGCCGCAGTCGGTCGGCTTCTCGGTGATCAACAACGCGATCGCGGATGGCGATCGGACCTTCACCGTACGCATGACGCCCATCAGCGCTTTCGCCGCGCCGGGAGAGTTCATGGAAGTGCAGATCACGATCGTGGACGACGAAGGTGGGGGCAGCACGATCTTCGCCAACGGCTTCGAATAGGCCTTCACGCGCCCGCCCTTGGCCGTCTTGGCCGAGGCGGGCACAATCCGGACGGGCGCTGGCCCGTCCGGATTTCGGACCACCGCGCCCGCGCATCCTCAATTCGCGGGGCTCCAGCATGCAGCACAGCGCAGAATCGTCCGCTCTCGGACAGATCACCGCCATCCTGGCCGCCGCCGGCGACCCCAATCCGCTCGACACCCTGCTGCCGCTGGTGCACGGCGACCTGCGCCGGCTGGCGCGGGCACAGCGCCGGCAGATGGAGCCGGGCGAGACGCTCTCGACCACGGCGCTGGTCAACGAGGCCTATCTCAAGCTGCGCCGGGCCGACTATCCGGGCCTCGCCAACCGCGCGCATTTCTTCTCGCTGGTGGCGCGCGCCATGCGCCAGATCCTGATTGACCACGCGCGCTCGCGGCTGGCCGAGGCGCGCCGCATGGACCACGTCGAACGCGAGCTGCGCGACAAACCGGCCGAGGATGCGCGCGAGCTGGCCCAGCTGCTGGAGATCGATTCGGCCCTGAACGAGCTGGAGAAGACCCAGCCGCGCCTGGCCGAAGTGGTGCTGTATCGCTACTTCGCCGGCTATTCGGCCGCCGAGACCGCCGAGCTGCTGGAGGTCACCGAGCGCACTATCAACCGCGACTGGCAGAAGGCGCGGGCCTTCCTCAGCCTGGCGCTGGATCAGCCGATGGCGGACGGGGACGCACCGGCGTGAGTGGCACCGCCGACGGCCGCGAATCCCTGCCCGAGCGATTCCGGCGGCTGGAGCCGCTGCTGGATCGCGCACTGGATCTCGACGGCGCCGAGCGCGAGAACTTCCTGCGCCTGTGCCGGGAAATCCATCCCGATCTCTACCCGGACCTGATCAAGGCGCTGGGCGCCGATGGCTCCGATCTGCCGCGGCTGGGCGGGCTGGCGGCGGCGCTCACCGAAGAGCGCGCCACCGATCGTCGCGGCCTCAAGGCCGGCCCTTGGCAGCTGCTGGAGAAGATCGGCCGCGGCGGCATGGGCACGGTCTACCTCGCCAAGCGCGCCGATGGCGCCTTCGACAAGCGCGTGGCGGTGAAGCTGCTGCGCAACTCCGACCTGCGCTTCAAGCAGCAGCTGGAGCGCGAGCGCCAGGTGCTGGCGCGGCTGGAGCATCCCAGCATCGCCCGCCTGCTGGACGGCGGCGTGATGCCGGACGGCCAGCCCTATCTGGTGATGGAGCTGGCCGAGGGCCGCGATCTGGACAAATGGGCGGCACAGGTGGCGCCTGATCTCGACACCCGCCTGCGCGTTTTCCTGGCCATCTGCGGCGCAGTCAGCGAGGCGCATGCGCAGCTGATCGTGCATCGGGATCTGAAGCCCTCCAACGTGCGCGTCAACGACGAGGGCCAGGTCAAACTGCTGGACTTCGGCATCGCCAAGCTGCTGGACGCCGAGGCCGGCCGCGGCGACACCCGCGCGCTGGCGCTCACGCCCGAGTACGCCGCACCCGAGCAGCTGCGCGGCGAGCCGGTCAGCACCCGCAGCGATGTTTATGCGCTGGGGGCTTTGCTCTATCAGCTGCTGACCGGGCGCACCCCGCACCCGGGATTTGACGGCAACTGGGCCGGCTTCATCAGCCGCGTCTGCGAGGAGGACGCCGAGCCGCCCAGCCGGCACGACACCCGCGAGATCCCGCGCGCGCGCCTGCGCGGCGACCTCGACGCCATCGTGCAGATGGCGCTGGCCCGCGATCCGGCGCGTCGCTACGCCTCGGTCGAGGCGCTGGCGGATGACCTGCGCCGCTATCTGGACGGCCGCCCGGTGCGCGCGCATGCGCCGGGGCTGGGCTATCGCCTGCGCAAATGGGCGCGTCGGCACGCACTGGCCGCCGGCCTCGGCGGCGCCGCCACGGTGGCCCTGTTGGCGGGTCTGACCGGAGTGCTGTGGCAGGCCCGGATCACCGCCGCCGAGCGCGACGCCGCGCAGCTTGAGGCGCAGCGCTATGAGACCGTGATGAACCATCTCGGCCTCATGTTCCGCGACGCCGCCGCGGTGTCGGGCGATGCCGGTCGATTGTCGGCCCGCGAGCTGCTGCGCGGCAGCGCAGCCCAGGTCGAACAGGCCTTCGCCGATGACCCCGCTACCGGTCGGCTGGTGCTGGCAACCGTCGGTGAGCTCTATGTCTACCTGCAGGATTTCGCCTCCGCGCGCCCCCTGCTGGAGCGCTTCCTGGAGACCCAGGACGGCAGCGAGCCCGCCAGTCTGCGCGCCCAGGTGCTCGGCGACCTCGCCCTGGTTGATATCCGCCGCGGCGAGCCGGCTTTGGGCTGTGAGCGCGCCGAAGCCGCAATCGCGCTGCTGGAAGCGCAGCCCAGCGACCAGCGGGTCGTGCTCAGCAACGTGCTGAACAACTACGGCCAGTGCCTGCGCCTGCTCGGCCGGCCGGCGGAGTCGCTGGCCGCCTACGAGCGCGCGGCCGCGCTGCGCTACGCCGTCTCCGGCGCCGACAGCGTTCTCACCGCCGCGGCCGACCACAATCTGGGGACGGCCTACTACATGCAGGGCCGCAATGCCGAGGCCCGGCGCCAGTTCGAGCTGTCCTTGGCGGGCTTCGAGCGCAACGGCCAAGGCCGCAGCAGCCATGCCGGCAACACCCTCAACAATCTGGCGGCAATCGCATTCACCGAAGGCCGTCTGCCGGCAGCCGCGGAATACTTCGAGCGCGCACTGTCGGTGCAGCGCGAGGTCAACGGTGAGTCCGCGGCGCTGGGCGCGCTCAGCAACAACTACGGCAAGCTGCTGACCCTGCGCGGGGAGCTGGCGGATGCTGAAGCGCTGCTGCGCGAATCGCTGGACCTGCAGACCCGCTTCGTCGGCGCCGACTCGCCGGATGCCGGATTCACCCATCTGAGCCTCGGCGACCTGGCATTGGCCAGGGCTGAGCCGACCGCCGCGGTGCAGTCTTATCAGCTGGCGCGTGGTCTGTTCGAGGGGCGCTTCGGTCCGGACCATCTGTTTTCGGCGCGGGCACGGCTGGCCGAGGCCATTGCGCTGTCACGCAGCGGGCGTGCGCCGCTGGCCGAGGCCGCCTTTGCGACCGCCATGAAGCAACTCGGAGCGCTGCCCGGCGCCATGCCCCAGCGTCTGCTGGGCGGCGGCCATTGCGCGCGACTGCTGGAGTCCCTGGCCGGTCGACTGCGCAGCGATCCCGCCGACCGCGAAGGCTGCGCCGCGCTGGCCTCAAGCCTGGCTGCGGGCCATCACGAGCGACTGGAAGCCGAGCTGTTGCTCGCGTTGGACGCCGACGAGCGCGCACAGGCACAGGCGCTGCTGCAGAGAATCGAGGCAGCGCTCGGCCCGGCCAGCCCACGGCTTCCGGTGCTAGCAGCGCTGGCGCCTGCCTCCGGGTCATGACTTAGAACCCAAGCGCCCTTGCAGCTTGCGCAGTGGGCGCGGAGCATGCGGTCATGTTTGCTTCCCACTTCGGCCTGACACCCTCACAGTGAGCCGTTTCCTGGTCTTCCAGCACGTCGCCGCCGAGCCACTGGGCACGCTTGATGCCCTGTTGCGTCGGCGTGGCCATCGGCTGCGCTTCGTCAACTTCTGGCGCGATCCGCAGGCGCGGCCACAGGTAGAGCGCTACGACGGCCTGATCGTGCTCGGCGGCGCCATGAACGTGGAGGAGCAGGCCCAGCGCGAGCACCTGCGCATCGAGATGCACTGCATCGAGCAGGCCCTGAAGCGCGGCCTGCCGGTGCTCGGCATCTGCCTCGGCGCCCAACTGCTGGCGCATGCGCTGGGCGCAGCGGTGCGGCGCCTGCCGCGGGCGGAGATCGGCTGGCACCGCATCGAGACCACCGAGGCTGGCCGCGCGGATCCCGTACTGGCGCCGCTGGGCCTGGGCGCGCCGGTGTTCCAGTGGCACAGCCGAGGCTTCGAGCTGCCGGACGGAGCGGTGCGGCTGGCGGGCTCGCGCGACTGCCCCGAGCAAGCCTTCCGCCACGGCAGCCGCGCCTATGGCCTGCAGTTCCATCTGGAAGCCAATGCCGCACTGGTGCAGCGCTGGCTGACCAATCCCGCCTACCGCGCTGAACTGGAGAGCCACCGGCCCGGACCCGACCCCGCCCGGATCCTGCGCGACACCCAGCGACTGGTGCATGCCCAGCAGGCGCGCGCCGAGGCCGTGTTCAACCGATTCCTGGATCTGCTGGGCCCGGCGCCGCGCGGCCACGCCGCCCTTGGCCCGGCCTGGTCGCCGTGGCTGCCTCGCCCGGTCCTGCCGCGACTGCCGATGGCCGCCGAGAGCCTGTGAGAACCATCCGGCTGCCGCGCTCGCCGCGGTGTGCCAAAGGTGACCGCGTCCGAACTTGCCAGCCGCGCTGAGCGCCATTCACAAGCGGTTCGCATCTGCGACAATGCGCGCGGCGGCGCCAACAGGGGGGCAGCCGCTGCCCTTTCCCCACGCTGGAACCGCCATGAGCCGACTCCGCTTGCTCCAGACCGCGCCGCTGGCGCTGGCCCTGTCTTCCTTGTTGCTCGCCCCCGCCCTGCAGGCGCAGACGCCAATCCTTGCCGATCAGCCTGCCAGCGGCCGGCTCGACGCAGGATCGCCGCGCGCCGACGATGGCACCCCGTATCAGCTCTATGAATACACCGGACGCCCCGGCGAGCGCCTGCGCATCCGCATGGAGTCGAACGACTTCGACAGCTATCTCGCGGTAGGCAGCGTGGCCGCGCCCGGCTGCTCGGACGACTGCAGCGTGGATGACGACAGCGGTGGCGGCCTGAATGCCGCGCTGGCGTACAGCGTGCCGGCGTCCGGCAAAGTGCAGATCCGCGCCAACAGCATCAACTCCGCCGCCGTTGGCGACTACACCTTGAGCGTCACCGTGGCGCCGCCGCCGGCGCCCGCACGTCCGCAGGCGCTGCGGCTCGATACGGATGTCGAAGGCCGGCTCGGCGACAGTTCCGCGCGCGATACGGAGGATCGACCGCATGACCTCTGGACCGTCTCGGGGCGTCGCGGCCAGAGCGTTCAGGTACGACTGGACTCCGACGACTTCGACGCGTTTGTCGAATACGGCCGGATCGAGCGCAATCAGTTCGTCAGCCAGGCCAGCGATGATGACAGCGGCCCTGGGCTCAATGCCCGCCTGATGGTCACGCTGGACGCCAGCGGACGCGGCGTGGTGAAGGTGACCAGCCCCAGCGGCAGCGCCGCCGGCAGCTACCGGCTTCGCGTGGGCGATCCGCTGCCGCAGCGCGAGATCGTGGCCCAGACCGTGCCAGTTGGGGAGTCCGTGCGCGGCCAGCTGGACGAAAACGACCCCTTCGATGACGAAGAGGCCCGCTTCGACGTGTTCCGTATCGAGGGCCGGCCGGGTCAACGCGTGGTGGCGCGCCTGCAGAGCGAGAGCTTCGACCCCACCCTGAAGTGGGGTCTGTTCGAAGGCGAAACGTTCCTTCAAGAGGCCTTTGATGATGACAGCGGCGGCGGCACCACCGCCCAGCTCAGCCTGACCCTGGACGAGGACGGCGTCGGCCGACTGCTCGCGGTGGGGCTGATGGGCGGCCAGGGCGGATACACCCTGTCCGTGGTGGCGGCACCTCGCCCCGCGCAAGCTGAGCGCTGAGATCCTGTGAGAACCATCCGCCTACTGCGGCCGCTGCTGGACGCTCGCGGAGGCAGCGCGCTGCGCTAATTCCGCGGTCATTTGACCCGCCAACCCCCCCTGAATTCGCGCAGCGCGCCCTGCCACGAACGCCCAGCGACGCGCTCGCTACGGCGTCTGGTTCTTTCACACGCTCTGAGCACTTTCGTACGGCCCCGCAACCGTGCGGGGCCGTACAGGCTTGCATCCGGATCCAATGTTTAAGAGCATTTGCGCCGCCCGATGGTTTTCCATCGGGCGGTTCTGTTTTGCAGCATTCATTCCACACTGCGCGGGCATAGCGCCCGCATGGAGCACAGACGATGGACCGCAGACACTTCCTGTTTGCCGCGGGCGCTTTTGGCGTCGCCGGCTTCGCCCAGGCCAGCGAAAGCCGCCTTGGCAACATGCTCGGCGCCGCTCGCAAGGGCGCAGCCGCCGCCAGCCTCAGCGATGAAGACGTGCGCGCCTACGGTGCGCAGATGGTCACCTACGCCGACGCCCAGCACCGCGTCGCACCGGCAGGCAACAGCTACGCGCAGCGACTGGCCACGATTACCCGCGGGCTGGAAGAGGACAACGGCCTACGCATGAACTACAAGGTCTATCTCGACCCGCAGATCAACGCGATGGTCACCCCGGACGGCAGCGTGCGTGTCTACAGTGGCCTTCTGGATGCCTTCACCGATGACGAGATCCGCTTCGTCATGGGGCATGAGATCGGCCATGTCGCCCACAACCACACCCGCAAGCGCCTGCAGACCGCGCTGGCGGCCAGCGCCGCCCGCGACGCCGCTGCATCCTCCGGCAGCGGCCGCGTGGCACAGCTCGCCGACAGCCAGCTCGGCGGCCTGCTGGAGCGCGTAGTCGCCGCCCAGCACTCACAGGGCAACGAGCGCGAGGCCGACGACTACGGCATGCAGTTCATGGCCCGCCGCAACTACGACCGCAAGGCTGCGGTCAGTGCGCTCGACAAGATGGCCGCGATGGGCGGCGGCGGCGTGTCCTGGCTCAGCACCCACCCGGACCCGAAGCGCCGCGCCGACCGCATGCGCAAGCAGGTTGGCTGAAGCCTTCGGCCCGGCTGAGGAAGACGAAAGGCCCGGACATGTCCGGGCCTTTCACATTGGAACAGCGGGTGAAACCAGGGCTCAGAAGCTGTCCGCAGGCACCCGCACGAAGCCTTCCATCAGGATCCGCGCGCTACGGCTCATGATCGCCTTGGTGACGCGCCACTCGCCGTTCTCGCAGCGCGCCTCGGCACCCACGCGCAGGGTGCCGGAAGGGTGCCCGAAGCGCACCACGCTGCGCTCGCCGCCACCGGCCGCGAGGTTGACCAGGGTGCCGGGGATCGCCGCCGCCGTGCCGATCGCCACCGCGGCCGTGCCCATCATCGCGTGATGCAGCTTGCCCATCGACAGCGCGCGCACGCGCAGGTCGATCTCTTCGGCACGCACGGTTTTGCCGCTGGAACTCACGTAGTCCGCCGCGGTCGCCACGAAGGCGACCTTGGGCGTGTGCTGCCGCTTGGCGGCCTCTTCAGGCGTCTTGATCAAGCCCATGCGCAGCGCACCAGCGGTGCGGATCGCCTCGAAGCGCGCCAGCACGGCCGCGTCACCATTGATGTCCCCCTGCAGCTCGCTGCCGCTGAAGCCGATCTCGGCGGCGTTGACAAACACGGTCGGGATGCCGGCGGTGATCATCGTCGCCTGCAGGGGGCCGATGCCGGGCACGTCCAGCGTGTCGACGAGATTCCCGGTGGGGAACAGCGCGCCGCCGCCTTCGCCTTCGCCTTCGTCCGCGGGATCGATGAACTCGAGAACAATCTCCGCCGCTGGGAAGGTCACGCCGTCGAGCTCGAAGTCACCGGTCTCCTGGACTTCGCCGTTCGTGATCGGCACGTGCGCCAGAATCGTCTTGCCGATATTGGCCTGCCAGATCCGCACCACGCAGACACCGTCCTTCGGCAGGCGGTTGTTGTCGACATAGCAGGCTTGAACTGCAAAAGCGCCGGCGGCGGTCGAAAGGTTGCCGCAGTTGCCCGACCAGTCGACGAAATCGGTGTCGATCGAGACCTGGCCGTAGAGGTAGTCGACATCGTGATCGGGCTTGGCGCTCTTCGACAGGATGACGCACTTGCTGGTAGACGAAGTCGCCCCGCCCATGCCATCGGTGTGCTTGGCGTACGCGTCAGGGCTACCGATCACGCGCTGGAACAGGCGGTCACGGGCGCGGCCGGGCACCTGCGCGGATTCCGGCAGGTCTTCGAGGCGGAAGAACACGCCTTTGGAGGTGCCACCGCGGTAGTAGGTGGCTGGGATACGGAGCTGGGGGGGGTTGGGCATTACCTAGTCCTCGAAACGTGGGGGCTTTTCTCCCCTCCCCCCTGGAGGGGGAGGGGTCGGGGGAGAGGGGGAAGAGACTTGCAGCACACTCAAAATCTGCTCCAGAACCGCCTCAGGTTCCCGCAGGATCTGATCGTTCCAGAATCGGATCACCCGGTAGCCGCGAGCAGCAAGCCAGCTATCGCGCTCCCGATCAGATTCGGATTCGGCATGCTGACCTCCATCTGCCTCGACAACTAATTTGGCACCCAGATGCACGAAGTCGACGATGTACGGACCGATAGGATGCTGGCGTCGAAACTTCTGGCCGCAAAGCCGGTACGCCCTAAGCCTGCGCCAGAGCATGTGCTCAGCATCCGTCATGTTCCTGCGCAAGCGCTTGGCGAAGTCGCGAGATTCCATCCCCCTCTCCCCAACCCCTCCCCCTCCAGGGGGGAGGGGCTTATGTCCTGCGATTGCTAAGCGCGTGGCGAACGGTCATCTATCGCATGTCCGAGTTCCAGCAGCTGCTAGAAACGCGCATCTGATGCGACGGCAACGCTGCATCTCGGATTCAGCGCCTTGACCTCACGGTTGCCGATTCGGTCACCTCGCCCTCAGCTGTGCTCCCCTCTCCCCTAGTGGGAAGCGGAGGCAGGCCGGGGGAGAGGGCGGAAGTGACCGAACCATTCAATCGCACAAGCGCACTGGATTCCGCAGCATCCAGGAGTCAAAGCCGATGGCGTGAACCAAGCGGGCCCAACAATCGCGAAAGGATCGATTGATGCGCTTGGGTGCACGTCAGGCGCCACCGGCACCCGCCTGGACCCACTCTACGTCGGAGGGCTTTAGCGAGAACCAACCGGAAAGCCAAAGGTAACCGTCGGGCTGCACCTCCTCAATCACGTGAACGACCCCGATCTGTGACCGCAGGTTGTCAACGTCCTCCTGAGGCAGTTCGTTAACCAGCCAGTCTGGAATCGCGAGCACTCGGACCTTGTCGCCGACTTTCATGCGCATTGCCGCACCCGATTGGTAGCAGAGCCCCTCAGACCGCCCCCGCCAAAAAATCCTGCGCAAACCGCTGCAGCACGCCACCCGCCTCGTAGATCGACAGCTCTTCCGCGGTGTCCAGGCGACAGCGCACCGGCACCTCCACGCGTTCGCCATTACGGCGATGAACGATCAGGCTCAACGTCGCGCCTGGTGAGCGCTCGCCGACGACGTTATAGGTTTCGCTGCCGTCCAGGCCCAAGGTCAGCCGCGTGGTGCCGGCCATGAACTCGCAGGGCAGTACGCCCATACCGATCAGGTTGGTGCGGTGAATCCGCTCGAAGCCCTCGGCGACGATGGCTTCGACACCGGCCAGACGCACGCCCTTGGCCGCCCAGTCGCGCGAGCTGCCCTGGCCGTAGTCGGCGCCGGCGATGATGATCAGCGGCTGGCTGCGCTCCAGGTAGGTCTCGATCGCTTCCCACATCCGCGTAACCTGCCCTTCCGGCTCGATACGCGCCAGCGAGCCGCGGCGGATCGTGCCGTCGGCGTCGCGCACCATTTCGTTCTGCAGGGTCGGGTTGGCGAAGGTGGCGCGCAGCGCGGTCAGGTGGTCGCCGCGGTGGGTGGCGTAGGAATTGAAGTCCTCTTCGGGCAGTCCCATCTTGGCGAGGTATTCGCCGGCCGCGCTGTCGAGCAGGATCGCGTTGGAGGGCGAGAGGTGGTCGGTGGTGATGTTGTCGCCGAGTACGGCCAGCGCTCGCAGGCCAGCCAAGGTGCGCGGCTTGGCCAGCGCGCCCTCCCAGTAGGGCGGACGGCGGATGTAGGTGCTCATCGGCCGCCAGTCGTACAGCGGGCTGACCTTCTCACCGGTCTCCAGCTTCAGCTTGAACATCGGCTCATACACCGCGCGGAACTGCTCGGGCTTGACCGCCTGCTTTACCACGGCATCGATCTCGGCATCGGTCGGCCACAGATCCTTGAGCAGGATCGGCGTGCCGTCCTCGCGATGGCCCAAGGCATCGCGCTCGATGTCGAAGCGGATGGTGCCGGCGATGGCATAGGCCACCACCAGCGGCGGCGAGGCCAGGAAGGCCTGCTTGGCGTAGGGGTGAATGCGGCCGTCGAAGTTGCGGTTGCCGCTGAGCACAGCGGTGGCGTACAGATCGCGCTCGATGATCTCCTGTTGGATGGCAGGATCCAGCGCGCCGCTCATGCCGTTGCAGGTGGTGCAGGCGAAGGCCACGATGCCGAAGCCGAGCTTCTCCAGCTCGGTCTTCAGGCCGGCCTCCTCCAGATACAGGGATACCGCCTTGGAGCCCGGCGCCAGTGAGCTCTTCACCCAGGGCTTGCGCGACAGGCCCAGCGCGTTCGCCTTCTTGGCCAGCAGGGCGGCGGCGATGACGTTGCGCGGGTTGGAGGTGTTGGTGCAGCTGGTGATGGCGGCAATGATCACCGCGCCATCGGGCATCAGGCCCTGCGCTTCCTGCGCGCGGGCGGCCTCAAGATTGCCGGCGATGCCGCGAGCGGCAAGCTCGCTGGTGGCGACACGCGCATGCGGGTTGGACGGCCCGGCCATATTGCGCACCACGCTGGACAGATCGAAGTGCAGCGTGCGCTCGTAGGTGGCCGTGGCGAGGTCATCGGCCCACAGGCCGGCGGTGCGCGCGTAGTTCTCGACCAGGGCGACCTGCTCGTCGCTGCGGCCGGTCAGGCGCAGGTAGTCCAGCGTCTGGACGTCGATGAAGAACATCGCGGCGGTGGCGCCATACTCCGGCGCCATGTTGGAGATGGTCGCGCGGTCGCCCAGGGTGAGCGCGGAGGCGCCCTCGCCGCGGAACTCCAGGTAGGACCCGACCACCTTGGACTTGCGCAGGAATTCGGTCAGCGCCAGCACGATGTCGGTGGCGGTGATGCCCGGCTGCGGGCGGCCCGAGAGTTCAACGCCGACGATCTCCGGCAGGCGCATCCACGAGGCCCGGCCCAGCATCACGTTCTCGGCTTCAAGCCCGCCCACGCCGACCGCGATCACGCCCAGCGCATCCACATGCGGGGTGTGGCTGTCGGTGCCGACGCAGGTATCCGGGAAGGCAACCCCGTCCTGCACGTAGATCACCGGCGACATCTTCTCCAAGTTGATCTGATGCATGATTCCGTTACCCGGCGGAATCACATCGACGTTCTTGAAGGCGCGCTTGGTCCAGTCGATGAAGTGGAAGCGGTCCTCGTTGCGGCGATCCTCGATGGCGCGGTTGCGCTCGAAGGCATCCGGCACGTAGCCGCCGCACTCCACCGCCAGCGAATGGTCAACGATGAGCTGCACCGGCACCACCGGATTCACCTGGGCCGGGTCACCACCCTGCTCGGCGATCGCATCGCGCAGGCCGGCGAGGTCGACCAGGGCGGTTTGACCGAGGATGTCGTGGCAGACCACGCGCGCCGGAAACCAGGGGAAATCTCGCTCGCGCTTGCGGTAGACCAGCTGCTCAAGGCATTCGCGCAGGATCGAGGGCTCGCAGCGACGCACGATGTTCTCGGCGTGCACGCGCGCGGTGTAGGGCAACGTCGCCCAGGTACCCAGCTGGATCGCATCGACCGCCTCACGGGCGTCGAACCAGTCGAGGGCGGTGCCGGGCAGCGGTTTGCGGTGGTTTGTGTTCATTTGAGAGCCGGGATTGGGGATTGGGGATTCGTTCGGAGCGGGAGCGTGTCGCGCGGCGAGGGAAGTCTGGTCTATCGGGGCAACAGCTTCTTGAAACCGATATGGCTGTCGACATAGCCCAGGCCACGATAGAAGCGATGCGCATCGACGCGACTCGCGTCAGAGGTCAGCTGCAGCAGCGCGCAGCCACGCTCACGCGCTCGCTCCTCGCAGGCCCGCATCAGCTGCGCGCCGAGGCCGTGGCCACGCACATCGGAGGCGATGCGCACGGTTTCGACGTTGCAGCGCCAAGCGCCAACGCGACCCAAGCCGGGGATGAAGCTGAGCTGGGCCATGCCGAGGATGCGGCCACCCAGCTCGGCCACGATGAGCTGTTGATTGGGGTCGGCACTGATCGCCTCAAAGGCCCTGAGGTAGCTGGGGTTGGCAGCGTCAAACTCGCGGTTCTTGCCGAGGGCGTCGTCTGCGATCAGGGCGAGCAGTACGCCGAGATCGCCAGCGTGTGCAGGCCTGAAGATTGGGCGCAAGGCTGCGGGTTCACGCGCGTCTGCAACAAAGGTGGGACTCATCGGAACACTCCGAGCAGGAATGCCGCGGATTGGAGAAGGTGGCCGCTTCGACCGGACCCTCTCCCCAACCCCTCTCCCACCGGGAGAGGGGCTTGAATGCACAGGACGATGGGACTGGCCGAAGGGTGGTGACGAAGCGGATCGCTTCAAACGAATCCCGAATCCCGAATCCCAAATCCCGGCTCTTGATCAGCTGCGCTGATCCAGCGGCACAAACTCCAGATCCTCCGGCCCCACGTAATTCGCGCTCGGCCGGATGATCTTGCCGTCGATGCGCTGCTCGATCACGTGCGCGCTCCAGCCGGAGGTGCGGGCGATCACGAACAGCGGGGTGAACATCGCCGTCGGCACGCCCATCATGTGGTAGCTGACCGCACTGAACCAGTCGAGGTTGGGGAACATCTTCTTGATGTCCCACATCACCGACTCCAGGCGCTCGGCGATGTCGTACATCTTCATCGAGCCGGCCTCTTCCGACAGCTCCTTGGCGATCTGCTTGATCACCACGTTGCGCGGGTCGGAGACGGTGTAGACCGGATGGCCGAAGCCGATGATGACTTCCTTGCGCTCGACGCGGGCGCGGATGTCGGCCTCGGCCTCGTCCGGCGTTTCGTAGCGCTTCTGCACCTCGAACGCGACCTCGTTGGCGCCGCCGTGCTTGGGCCCGCGCAGCGCGCCGATCGCACCGGCGATGCAGCTGTGCATGTCCGAGCCGGTACCGGCGATGACGCGGCCGGTAAACGTGCTGGCGTTGAACTCGTGCTCGGCGTAGAGCACCAGCGAGGCGTGCATGGCCGCGACCCAGCTCTGCTTCGGTTTTTCACCGTGCAGCAGATGCAGGAAGTGGCCGCCGATGCTGTCATCGTCGGTCTCGACCTCGATGCGCTTGCCGTTGTGGCTGTAGTGGTACCAGTACAGCAGCATCGAGCCCAGCGAGGCCATCAGCTTGTCCGCAATGCCGCGCGCATCCGGATGGTTGTGATCGTCCTTTTCCGGGGTCAGGCAGCCGAGCACTGACACGCCGGTGCGCATCACGTCCATCGGGTGCGCCGAGGGCGGCAGCTGCTCCAGGGCGGTCTTCAGGCCCGCTGGCAGGCCGCGCAGGCTCTTGAGCCTGGCCTTGTAGGCGCTGAGTTCGGCGCGATTGGGCAGCTTGCCGTGCACCAGCAGATGGGCGATCTCCTCGAACTCGCAGCTGCGCGCCACGTCCAGGATGTCGTAGCCGCGGTAATGCAGGTCATTGCCGCTGCGGCCGACCGTGCACAGCGCGGTATTGCCGGCGGTGGTGCCGGACAGGGCGACCGACTTCTTGGGCTTGAAGCCGGGGGTAGCGGGGGCGGTGGATTCAGTCACGGGCTTCTCCGTTGACAGTGGATGGGGGCGCGCTGGCGAGGCTCCGCCGCGCGAGGTGCGCTGTGCGATTACTGCTTGGCCTTGGCGAACAGCGCGTCGAGGCGCTGCTCGAAGGCGTGGTAGCCGATCGCTTCGTACAGCTCCATGCGGGTCTGCATGGTGTCGACCACGTTCTTCTGCGTGCCATCGCGGCGGATCGCGGTGTAGACGTTTTCGGCGGCCTTGTTCATGGCGCGGAAGGCCGACAGCGGATACAGCACGATGCCGACATCGGCGCCGGCCAGCTCGTCCACGGTGAACAGCGGGGTGGAGCCGAACTCGGTGATATTGGCCAGCACCGGAACTTTCACCGCTGCGGCGAACTGCCGATACATCGCCAGCTCGGTCATCGCCTCGGGGAAGATCATGTCGGCGCCGGCCTCGACGCAGGCCACGGCGCGCTCGATCGCCATATCGAGACCTTCGACCGCCAGCGCATCGGTGCGCGCCATGATCACGAAGTCGGGATCGGCGCGCGCGTCCACCGCGGCCTTGATGCGGTCGACCATCTCCTGCTGGCTGACGATCTCCTTGCCCGGGCGATGGCCGCAGCGCTTGGCGCCGACCTGGTCCTCGATGTGCATGGCGCCGGCTCCGAACTTGATCAGCGACTTCACCGTGCGGGCCACATTGAAGGCCGACGGCCCGAAGCCGGTGTCGACGTCGACCATCAGCGGCAGGTCGCAGACATCGGTGATTCGACGCACGTCGGTGAGCACGTCATCGAGCGTGCTGATGCCGAGATCGGGCAGTCCCAGCGAGCCGGCGGCCACGCCGCCGCCGGACAGATAGATCGCCTTGAAGCCGGCGCGCTGGGCCAGCAGCGCGTGGTTGGCATTGATCGCGCCCGGCAGCTGCAGCGGCTTCTCGCTGGCGACGGCGGCGCGGAACTTGGCGCCGGCGGAGGGGTGGCTCATGGGGAACTCCTGTCGAAAGGAACCGGGTGAGGATGCGCGCGTTGCAGCGGGCGGGTGTCGGAGCTGATACATCAAGACCCGTGCCAGCCCAGCCAAGGGCGCTCATTCAGTCCAAGCCATTGATTCTTTGGAAACGAAGCCAGGCCACGACAGGCGAATGTTGCGAGCATATGTTTCAATGCAACACCTGCAGCAGCATGTTGAAACATGAGCGACAGCCCCGCCAACACCCGCCTGCCCGTCATCTGGACCGCATCCGTCTCGCGCCTGTCCCAGCTGCTGCGCGAAGTCACGCCCGAGTTCGACGGCCGCGCCCGCATCGAGAATCTCAATCTCGGCTTCGAGGACGCGGTGCGCCACATCCGCACGCGGCTGCCGCGCGAGCGGGTGGACGTGCTGATCTCGGCCGGCAGCAACGGCGCCTACCTGCGCAACCGTATCAGCCGCCCGCTGGTGCTGGTGCGCGCCTCGGGTTTCGACCTGATGCAGGCGTTGTCGCGCGCGCGCCGCATCGCCGAGCGCATCGGCGTGATCACGCACGAAACCGATCTGCCGGTGTTCGCCGAGTTCCAGCGCCACTTCGGCCTCGACATCGCCCAGCGCAGCTTCACTACCGCCGAGGAAGCGCGCTCGGCCGTGGGTGACCTCGTCAGCCAGGGCGTGCGCGCGATCGTTGGCACCGGCCTGGTGACGGAGTTGGCCGAGCAGGCCGGCGTGGCGGGCGTGCTGATGTACTCGGCCGATTCGATCCGGCAGGCGTTCGAGAGCGCGCTCGATGTGGCCAGGCCCCTGATCGCGCAGGAGGATCACGCCCCCAGCCCGCGGGCGAAGAAGCCCGGCGCGCCGCGGCATGCGCTGGAGGATCTGGTCGGCGCGAGTGCCGCCATGATCGAGCTGCGCGAGCAGATCCGCCGCGCCGCCATGAGCCCGGCCACGGTGCTGATCCAGGGCGAGACCGGCAGCGGCAAGGAGCTGGTCGCCCAAGCCCTGCACGGGGTCAGCCCGCGCCGGCGCGGCGCCTTCGTGGCGATCAACTGCGGCGCGGTGCCGGAGTCGCTGCTGGAAGGCGAACTGTTCGGCCACGACGAAGGCGCCTTCACCGGCGCAAGAAGAGGCGGCCGCGCCGGCCTGATCGAAACCGCCAGCGGCGGCAGCCTGTTTCTCGATGAGATCGGCGAAATGCCGCTGGCCCTGCAGACGCGCCTGCTGCGCGTGCTGGAGGAGCGTGAGGTGCTGCGCGTGGGCGCGTCCACCCCGATCCCGGTCGACCTGCGGGTGATCGCCGCCAGCCACGTCGACCTGCGCGCGGCGGTGGCAAACAGCCGCTTCCGCGCCGACCTGTTCTACCGCCTCGACGTGCTGCGCCTGCGCCTGCCGCCGCTGCGCGAGCGCCGCGGCGACCTGCCGCTGCTGATCACCAGCCTGCAGGACAGCCTGCGCCGGCGCGGCCTGGGCATGCGTGAGCTGAAGTTCAGTGCTGAAGCGATCGCACTGCTGGCTGGCTACGTCTGGCCGGGCAATGTGCGCGAGCTGCGGAACCTGCTGGAGCGGCTGCATGCGCAGGTGGATCCGGCGGTGGTGGAGATCGACGCGGCGGCACTGCTGCGGCTGGCGCCGGAGCTGGCAGGCCTGTCCACAGCGGGCCCATCATTGTCGCCGCCGCAAGACTCTGCCGGGCCGACCGCCAACCCGGACAGGCCGACTGCTATGCAGCTACGTGCGCTGCTGGGCACGCACGGCGGTTCCCGCAGTGCAGCCGCAAATGCGCTTGGCATCTCGCGCAGCACACTGTGGCGGTGGCTAAGGCAAGCCGGCGATTCCTGAGCCGGTCGGCACACGCCCGACATGCGCGCAGGCGCAGCAAACGTCAGCGCCCCGCGTCCTCGCACTGCGCCGCATAGTCCGGCAGCCGCGGCGCGCCGACGAAGGGTGGCTGCGGGGCCAGCGCCTGCTGGCGCGCCTGTTCGAGCCAGGGCGAGCCGCGGAAATGGGTGTCGAACAGGACCTGGGCGCGGCTGTAGTCCTCGGGCTCCACGCCCTCCATGCGGCTGCGATCGCCTGCGTAGCCGAGCTCCTCGGCCATCAGCTGGGACAGCGCGCGGGCAGTGCCGGTCTGGCGCCATTCGTCGGGAATGACGCCGGCGAAGAAGGCGAAGCCGCGCGACTCCAGCGCCCAGTGCCACATGCTGGCAGCGGCGGGGTGGCCGCTCTCGAAGGCGCGCTGGAACATCGGCCAGGCCTCCATGCGGTAGGCGTGGTAGAGCTGCGGGTCGCGCAGCAGGGACTCGCCGTCGATCCCGACCGCGTTCGCAAACTGCTGCATGGAAGGCACGTGGCCGCGGCGGGCGGCGGCCAGGAAATAGCGCGAGGCCTGTTCCACGCGTGCAGGCTCCAGCGCCTCGCAGTCGCTGCGGGCACGACGGTTCTGCGCCAGCAGGCGGTCGAGCTCGGCGGTGCGCGACTCCAGCTCGGCGTCATCAAGGTCCATCCGCGCCAGCGCATCGATGGCGCGGTCGTCGGAGAAGCTGCCGGTGTTGCGCAGGGTGCGGCAGCGCACCAGCTCGGCGGCGATCCGGCAGGCCGAGGCGGCATCGCCGGCGCGGAAGCGTTCGGCGAGCTGATCCAGACGCTGCACCAGGGGCGCCTGCGGATCCGGCAGGGCCGGCAGTGCGGAAGGCGCGGTGGTGTTCAGCAGCCGCAGGTCCTCGGGCTCGGTCAAGTCGAGCCCGGGCCGCGGCGCGGTAGATTCGATGCCCGTTCCCATGGGCGCCAACGCGGGAGGTGGGCCGGATCGATCAAGCCACAGCCAGAGCAGCAGGCCGCAGGCCGCCGCCACGGCCAGCGCCGCCATCCAACTTGAATGCTTCATCCTTTTCGAGTCCACGTGGAAACGCCCAAGGTTCACTGCTCGGCCTGCGCGGACAGCCGGGTGGAGCTTGCCATGGCAGGCCCCGACATCAACCCGTGGTGCGCCGCAGCAGCCTATCCCGTATCCTTGTGCGATTTACCCTTCCAGCCTGCAAGGAACCAACCATGGGCCTCGAACTTGTCCCCTCCGGCCGCGACGTGCCGAACGAGATCAACGTCGTCATTGAAATCCCCAAGGACGCCGAACCGGTCAAGTACGAGGTCGACAAGGACACCGGCGCGATCTTCGTCGATCGCATCCTGTCGACGCCGATGCGCTATCCCTGCAATTACGGCTACGTGCCGCACACGCTGTGCGGCGACGGCGACCCGGCCGACGTAATGGTGATCCTGCCGCTGCCGCTGATCCCCGGCTCGGTCATCCGCTGCCGCCCGGTCGGCGTGCTGAAGATGAGCGACGAAGCGGGCTCGGACGAGAAACTGCTGGCGGTGCCTGCCGGCAAGGTGTTCGCCGGCTACACCCACATCCAGGACATCGACCAGGTGTCCGCCCATTGGCTGGAGCGGATCGGCCACTTCTTCGAGCATTACAAGGACCTGGAGAAGGGCAAGTGGGTCAAGCTCGAGGGTTGGGGCAGCGCCGAAGAAGCCCGCGCGATCCTGATGGCTGCAATCGCACGCTTCGACGCGACCGAAGACAAACCCAAGTTCTGATGCCCGAGGGTGCTGGCCTCAGGGCGTTTCAGAAAATCCAGACGCCGTCGCGAGGGGGTTGCTGGGCGTCAGCGGCAGGGCGCGCTGCGTGAATTCAAGGGACTTCTGCGGGCCACAGTGACCGCCGAAGTCGCGTCGCGCGCTGCCGCCACGGGCGTCCAGCGGCGGCCGCATCAGCCGGGTGGTTTTTTGCACAGGCGCTCAGCCCCGTACGACGCGGTTGCGGCCGGCGCGCTTGGCGGCGTACATCGCCTGATCGGCTGCATTCAGCAGGGCATCGGCGGTCTCGCCAGCATCGCCGCCAACCACGCCCAAGCTGGCCGTGCAGCTCAGACTGGCGCCCTCACCGCCTGCCAGCGCCAGTGATTCGATGCGCTCGCGGACGCGCTCTGCCAGCCGCTCACAGGCGTCCATCTCCGCGCCGGGCAGGATCAGCAGGAACTCCTCGCCGCCCAGGCGCGATACGGTATCGCTGGCGCGGACCAGCGTGCGCAACGATTCGCCCACGGCGACCAGCACGCGGTCGCCCGCGGCGTGGCCGTGGCTGTCATTGATCTGTTTGAAGTGATCGCTGTCGACGAAGATCAGGCCAAAGCTGACGCCCTCGGCGCGCCGGCGCAGCAGCTCCGATTCCAGCCGCATCAGAGCGGCGCGACGGTTGGCGAGGCCGGTCAGGGCATCGGTTTCGGCCAACTGCTTGAGGGCGTCACGCTGACGCCTGAGGTTGCCCAACCGCAGCATCAGCATGGCGCTGGCGATCAGCACGATCCAGCTGGCTCCGGCCACAAGCAGCTCGGTTTTGTAAGGCGCGATCTGCTCCGGGACCAGCAGGGCTATCGCGCCAACCAGGCTGATCGGCGTCAGCGCCAGCAGGTTGCCGGACGCGTAGCCCGAGCCCTGTCGCGTACGCGAGGCGCTGGCGAGCGCCCCCCCGGCAAACGCGAGCACGACCAGAAGCTCGCCCAGCCAGCCGATGCTCGGAATGAGGCCGATCGGCAGCAGCATGGCGGCGCAGGCAATCAGGGCAAGCGTGGCGTTCAGCAGAGCCAAGGCCCACTAGGCCGAATCCGCCAGACGACGGCCGCCGCGCGGGCCGAGCATCAGCTGCAGGGTGCCAGCGCCCACGAGCAGGGGCAGGAACACCAGCAGGCGCGAGCGCATCTGTCCGGTGGGCAGCCAGGCCTCCGGGTAGCCGGAGAGGCCGGATCAGCAGCGCGATCCACAGCGCCATCAGCCCGGTCACCGCTGAGAACATCAGCAGCGCACGCTCGCGTGCAACCAGCCATGCGGTGAAGGTGGAGAGGGCGATGCCGAGCGTGATTGCCAGCACCGCTACACGGAAGGCGAAACGGAGGATGTCAACGTGCTGCACGGCCGAGGGACTGCCGTGGGTCACCACCGGCGGCCAACGCGCGAACACCACGCCGGCCGTTTCGACCTCGATGGGCGCGCGGCTGCCTGCCGGCGGCACGAACACGCCGCCGACGCCGGTGCGGAAACGTGAGTCCATGCGCCCACCGTGTCCGAACTGCCCGCAAAAGCTGCGCTCGCCGTGGCTGAGCCGCGCCAGATCAACGCTGGCACCACCAACCATTACCGCAACGGGCGCCCCGCTCCAGCCCTCGGGCGGCGGCTCGATGCTCAAGCTGCGCCACGTCAGGCCGTCGGCCTCGGGGCAAGGGCCACTGGCGCTGACGCCCCAGCCCTCGGCCTGCACGGCACGCAGCACGAATCCCGCGCCGGATGACGGCTGCGCAGCAGACAGCACCGGCAGCCAGGAGAACAACCAGACTCCAAGCAACATGCAAAGGCGCGTGAGCCTGTGCCTGCTGCCAGACACCGACAACCTGGGCCGGTTCGCCAACGAGGGGCTCAACCGCGCTCCAGCAGCCTGCGCAGATCGATCACGGCGGCATTGGCGCGTGAAACGTAGTTGGCCATCACCAGGGAATGGTTGGCGAAGAAACCAAAGGCCGCGCCGTTCAGCACGATCGGGCTGCCCAGGGCCTGCTGGCTTTCCTCCAGCTCGCGGATGACCTGGCGCAGGCTGGCTTCGGCGTTCTTGTCGCGCAGCACCTGGGCGAAGTCGTGCTCGGCCGCGCGCAGGAAGTGCAGCAGGGCCCAGGTGCTGCCGCGGGCCTCGTAGAAGACGTCGTCGATCTCGCTCCAGGGCGTGCGCGAGAGCGTTGGCGAGGCTTCGGCGGGGGCTTCGCCCTCGACGCGCTTGCCCTGGCGGGGGGCGGCGCTGGCCGACAGCCGCTGCGACAGCGAGCCCAGGCGTTTCTCGACCACCGACAGCCAATCGGCGAGGTTGTCGGCGCGCGCGTGGAACTGCGCCGCGGGCCGACCATCACCGGGCAGGCGGCGGCCATAGGCCTCGATATGGGCGATCGCCTTCCGGTATTGACTCTCGGACGAGGGCAGCAGCCAGCGGTTGTTGGGGGAAGAAAACAGCGGATCAGCTTCGGCCAAGTCGGGGTCCTCGACACTTTGGCTCTGCGAGCGGCTGAATTCGTTGCGGAAGGCCTTGGCGTAATCGCGCACCTGCACCAGCGCACCGAACTCCCAGTTGGGCACGTTGTCCATCAGCACGCCGGGCGGCAGACGGTCATTGCTGAGGTAGCCGCCGCGCTTGTCGAGCAGGGTTCCGGCAACGACGCGCAGGGCTTCGACGCTGACCGCGCCAACCGCGAGGCGTCCGCCGCGCGCTCCCGCGCGATCCTGCGCCGCGGCCACCGGGTCGAAGACCGGCGGCTCATGGTCCCACCACCACATCAGCGCCAGCATCATCAGCAAAGGCAGGCCAATCACTACAGCGCCGAGCGCGAGCCAGCGCCGGGGGTGAGAACTGAGGCTGTTCATGACGACTCCCATCCCTTGCGCTGCGGCAAAGTCACGAGTGTAGAACGCCGCGCAAGACGATGCGCAGACCCGGACCGCCAGCTGCGCGACGCCGGAGACCGTTGGTCGCATAGTCCGGAAGGTTGTTGACACCTGCGCAGAGCCTGTGATTTGCTGCAGCGCATGAACCGCCTGCCTGCCCACCGCCGCCCGACTGCCCGCACCGCCCAGGTGCAGGTGACAAACGCGCGCATCGCGGCGGCCGCTCTGGCGCTGCTCGTACTCGTACTTCTTATTGGCCTGCCACCCGGCGCGGGATAGGAAAGTACGGTCCGAAGCACAGCCCCCAGGGCACAGGATCCGAAAACACCGAAAACCCCGCCCCGGCAACGAGGCGGGGTTTTTTCTTGCCCGCCCGCCACCCCTCCACCGCCACCAGGAATCCCCCCGTGCAGAGCGACGCAATCAAGACCGGTCCCGCCCGTGCCCCCGCCCGCGCCATGCTGCGCGCCACGGGTCTGGATGACGCCGCGATCGCAAAGCCGCTGGTGGCGGTGGTTCATACCTGGTCGGATGTCAGCCCCTGCAACATCAACCTGCGCGAGCTGGCCCAGCACGTCGGCATCGGCGTCCGTCGCGCCGGGGGCACGCCGATCGAGTTCAACACGATTGCCGTTACCGACGGCATCGCCATGGGCTCGGAGGGCATGCGCGCATCGCTGCCCTCGCGCGAGGTCATCGCCGACTCCATCGAGCTGGCCGTGCGCGGCCACTGCCTGGACGCTGTCGTGCTGCTGGTCGGCTGCGACAAGACGATCCCCGCAGCCGCGATGGCGCTGGGCCGCCTCAACCTGCCCGGCCTGATCCTGTACGGCGGCACCATCCTGCCGGGCCGCTGCAAGGACAAGGCGATCACCATCCAGGACGTGTTCGAGGCGGTCGGCGCACATTCGGCCGGGCGCATCGACGACGCCGAGCTGATGGAAGTCGAGAAGGCCGCCTGCCCCGGTGCCGGCGCCTGCGGCGGCCAGTTCACCGCCAACACCATGGCCATGGTGATGACCTTCCTGGGCCTGTCTCCGATGGGCCTGAACGACATCCCCGCGCCCGCGCCGGAAAAGCGCGACGCGGCCGAAGCCTGCGGTGAGCAGGTCATGCACCTGTTTGCGAATCAGGGCCCGCTGCCGCGCGAGATCATCACGGTCGACAGCCTGCGCAACGCCGCGCGCGCGGTGTCGGCCACCGCCGGTTCGACCAATGCCGCCCTGCATCTGCTGGCGATCGCGCACGAGGCCGGCGTGGCCTTCGATCTGGAAGAGTTCCAGGCGGCATCGAGCGTGCCGGTGATCGCCGACCTCAAACCCGGCGGCCGCTATACCGCGGCCGAGCTGTACACGATGGGCGGCACCGCACTGGTTGCCCGGGAAATGAAGGATGCCGGGCTGCTTTTCGATACGCCCACCGTCAGCGGCCGCAGCTTCTTCACCGAGATTGACGCCGCACCAGCGGGTGACCCCAACCAAGACGCTGTTCGCCCGGTGAGCGATCCCATCAAGCCCACCGGCGGCTACTCGATTCTCTACGGCAACCTCGCGCCCGAGGGCTGCATCGTCAAGCTGGCCGGCCACGGCCGTCGTCGCCATGAAGGCCCGGCCAAAGTGTTCGATTCCGAAGACGCCGCGTTCGCCGCCGTGCAGGCGCGCGAGATCGAGGCCGGCGACATCGTGGTGATCCGCTTCGAGGGCCCGGCCGGCGGCCCCGGCATGCGCGAGATGCTGGCGGTCACCGCAGCACTTGTTGGCCAGGGTCTGGGCAACGAGGTCGCGCTGATCACCGACGGCCGCTTTTCCGGAGCCACCCACGGCTTCATGGTCGGCCACGCCAGCCCGGAAGCCGCGCGTGGCGGCCCGATCGCCCAGCTGGCCGACGGCGACACCGTGATCATCGACGTGGACCGGCGTGTGCTGGAAACCACCGCCGACCTGTCGCGCCGCATCCCCGCCCGCATCGCCGCGCGCGTCGAGACCGGCGTGCTGGCCAAGTACGCCCGGCTGGTCAGCTCCGCCTCGCGCGGCGCGATCACCACCGGTTGATGCCGCTGCCGCCCCTATCCACCCACTCACGCCCCGAACGAGCCAAGGAATAAATGATGAGCCAGCCGACCAACCCTGCCGCCACCCTGCCCCGCGTCGCCATCGTCGGCTACGGCAGCCAAGGCCGCGCCCACGCGATGAACCTGCGCGACTCCGGCGCTGATGTCGTCATCGGCCTGCGTCCAGGCGGCCCGACCGAGGCCAAGGCCAAGGCGGACGGATTCACCGTCAAGACGCCCGCGGAGGCCATCCGCGAAGCCGGCCTGATCGCCGTGCTGACGCCGGACATGGTGCAGCCACAGCTGTATCGCGAGCACATCGAGCCGAATATCCAGCCCGGCACCTGCCTGCTGTTCGCGCACGGCCTGAACGTGCACTACGGCGAAATCACCCCGCGCGAGGATCTCGATGTGATCCTGGTGGCGCCCAAGGGCCCGGGCGCGCTGGTCCGCCGCGAATTCGAGATCGGCCGCGGCGTGCCCTGCGTCTACGCCGTCAACGCCGATCGCTCCGGCAAGGCCGAAGAGCTCGCCTTGGCCTACTGTGCCGGCGTCGGCGGCGCGCGCGCCAAGGCGATCAAGACCACCTTCAAGGAAGAGACCGAGACCGACCTGTTCGGCGAGCAGGCGGTGCTGTGCGGCGGCGCGACGAAGCTGGTGCTGGCCGGCTGGGAAACCCTGGTCGAAGCCGGCTACCAGCCCGAGATCGCCTACTACGAGTGCCTGCATGAGCTCAAGCTCATTGTCGATCTGCTCTACGACGGCGGCCTGACCCGCATGCACGAGTTCATCAGCGAGACCGCGCAGTACGGCGACCTGACCCGCGGCCCGCGGGTGATCGATGCCGACACCAAGGCACGCATGAAGGAGATCCTGACCGAGATCCAGGACGGCACCTTCGCGCGTCAGTGGATCGCCGAGTACAAGGCCGGCAACCCGGAATACCAGCGCCTGAAGCAGGCCGACCTGGATCATCCCATCGAGAAGATCGGCAAGACCCTGCGCGCCGAAATGGCCTGGCTGAATGCCGCACCGAAGGCTGCAGAAACCCCCGCCGCCGACGCGCCCGCTGCAAAGCGGCAGGACGCCGCCGCATGAACGCCCGCGCCGCCCAAAGCCTGGACGCGCCTGTGGTGTCGGCCATGCCTGCGTCCGCGCCTTCTGCATCGACGGCCTCGAAGCCGGCCAAGAACGGTGCCGAACTGATGGCCCGCTGCCTTGAAGCCGAGGGCACGGACGTGCTGTTCGGCTACCCGGGCGGCGCGATCATGCCCTTCTACGATGCGCTCACCGGCTCTTCGATGCGCCATATCCTGGTTCGCCACGAACAAGGGGCCGCGCTGGCAGCCAACGGCTTCGCGCGCGCCTCCGGCAAGGTCGGCGTGTGCGTGGCCACCTCGGGGCCCGGCGCATCCAACCTGGTCACCGGCATCGCCGATGCCTTTCTCGATTCGGTGCCGATGGTGGTGTTGACCGGGCAGGTGCCGACCACCCTGATGGGCACCGACGCCTTCCAGGAGCTGGACGTCTACGGCATGACCCTGCCGATCGTGAAGCACAGCTTCCTGCTGCGCTCGATCGAAGACCTTCCCAAGGTGGTGCACGAGGCCTTCCGCATCGCCAAGAGCGGGCGCCCCGGACCGGTGCTGATCGACTTCCCGAAAGACGTGCAGAACGCTCCAGCCGAGCACCTGCGCCCGCTGCCGCCGTCAACCCATGACACCCTGCCGCAGCCTTCGGCGGCGCAGCTGATCGAAGCCATCTCAGCGATCGCCTCGGCCGAGCGTCCCATCGTCTACGCCGGCCAGGGCGTGGTGCTGGGCGATGCGGTGGCGGAGTTCCGCGCCTTCGTCGAGGCTGCGCGGCTCCCCACCGTGCTGACGCTGCGCGGCCAGGGCAACCTGCCGCCGGATCATCCCTACCTGATTGGCATGTTGGGCATGCACGGCACCCGCGCGGCGAATACCGCGGTGCAGGAGTGCGACCTGTTGATTTGCATCGGCGCGCGCTTCGACGACCGCGCCACCGGCAAGCTGAGCACGTTCGCCCCGGACGCGCGGGTCATCCATCTGGACGCCGACCCGGCCGAGATCAGCAAGCTGCGGCGGGCCGATGTGCCTCTGTACGGCGACCTGCGCGACTCTCTGCATGGGCTGGTGGCGGCACGCGGCAACTGCGAGGAATGGCATCAGCGCTGCCAGCGGATGCGCGCGAACTTTGCGCCGCGCTATGACGCTCCCGGCAAGGGCGTCTATGCGCCTGCCCTTTTGAGGCGACTGTCGGAGCTGATGCCGCCTGATACGGTGGTTGCCTGCGATGTCGGTCAGCACCAGATGTGGGTAGCCCAGCACTGGCGCTTCCACCATCCGCGCAACCACCTGACCTCGGGCGCGCTGGGCACCATGGGCTTCGGCCTGCCTGCAGCGATGGGCGCGCAGTTCGGCTGCCCGGATCGCCCCGTCGTGCTGGTCTCCGGCGACGGCAGCATCATGATGAACATCCAGGAGCTGGCCACGGTCGCGCGCTGCAAGCTGCCGATCAAGATGGTGCTGCTGGACAACAGTTCGCTGGGCATGGTCAGGCAGTGGCAGGAGCTTTTTTTCGCGAAGAATTTCAGTGAGATCGACCTCTCCGACAACCCCGACTTCGCCGCGCTGACCCGCGTGTTCGGCATTCCCGCCGTCCGCCTGGAGCGCCGCGAGGACACGGAGGCGGCGCTGCGCGAGCTGATGGCCACCCCGGGGCCGGCGCTGCTGCACGTGATCATCGACGCCCGCGCCAACGTGTGGCCGCTGGTGCCACCCAACCACAGCAACGCCACCATGCTGGACGAGACCCCAACCCATGCGATTCCGGCTTGATCTGACGCTGCGGCCGGCCGAAGGTGCGCTGCTGCGCGTGCTGGGCACCGCCGAACGCCGCGGCTATACGCCTTTGGCTATCGAAGGCCAGCGCAGCGGGGACGATGCCTCCTGGCACCTGCAGCTGACGCTGTCCGGTGAGCGTCCGCCCGAGGGCCTGTGCCGACAGATGGAGAAGCTCTACGACTGCCTGAAGGTGGAGGTGGCGGAATGTCCTTGAGCCTCTGGTACAACGGCGAAATCGTTCGCGTCGATGAGGTCGGCATCCACCCGCTCGCGCATGGTCTGCACTACGGCACCGGAGTGTTCGAGGGCATCCGCGCCTATGCATCTCCCGCCGGCGCCGCGGTGTTCCGCCTGCGCGATCACCTGGAGCGCATGGCTCGTGGCTGTGACGCGCTGGGCATCCGGTTCTCGGTGAGCGAGTTCGAGGCGGCTACGCTCGCCGTGCTGCGCGAGAACCGGCACCGCGACGCCTATATCCGGCCGCTGGCGACTTATGCGCGTGGCGGACTTGGGCTGGATGTCGAAGTGCTGGGCGAGGACGTGCTGGTGGCGTCCATGCCGTGGAAACCGCATCTGGGCAGCGATCGGGTCAGGCTCACCCACAGCCCGTATCGGCGCAATACGGCCGCGGCAATTCCGCCGCTGAAACTGTGCGGTGCGTACGTCAACTCGATTCTTGCCAAACGCGAGGCGACGTCGCGCGGATTCGGCGAAGCCCTGTTCACCGATCTGCAGGGGCACGTCGTCGAGTGCACCGGCGAGAACGTGTTCATGGTCAAGGGCGGCCGCGTGACCGCGGTCGAACACCCCGACGCCCTGCCCGGCATCACCCGCGCCACGGTGATCGAGTTGGCCGGCGCGGAGGCGCGCCCGGTCGCGCTGGATGAACTCATGGACGCCGACGAGATCTTCCTCACCGGCACGTCGGCGGAGATCGCCCAGGTCGGCTGGCTGGATCAGCGCGAGTTCGGTGCCAATCCGATCAGCCTGGAGCTGAGGCGCCTGTATGAGCGCGTAGTCACTGGCCAGGAACACTCACGCAGCGCGTGGCTGACGGTCTACTGATGAGAGTGTGTGAGAAAACCATCCGCCTGCTGCGGCCGCCGCTGGGCGCCCGTGGCGGCAGCACGCTACGCGAATTCCGCGGTCATCTGGCCCGCCAACCCCTTGAATTCGCGCGCCGCGCTTCGCCACCAACGCCCAGCGACGCCCTCGCTACGGCGTCTGGGTTTTTTCACACGCTCTGAGCGCGGGCGGCATCGGGGACGTTACTGCGCGCACAAAAAAAAAACCGGCAGACACGAAGTCTGCCGGTTCGGAAAGCGCCAAGGACAGGGAGGGAGGTTGTCCTCGGGCTGTCGGCCGCCGCGGCTTGCCGCGGCGACAGACCTGGGGGGCGCGGGGGCCGCCCCTGATGTGCGTGGCGGATCAGGCGGCCTTTTTGGGCGCAGCCTTGGCCACCGGGCGGGCAACGGCCTCGCTGGCGACGTCGAAGTTGGTCTTGGCCAGACCGGCCAGCGCTTCGGAGGTCTTGAGGTTCTGGCCGACAAGCTCCTGGCTGACGGCGATCAGGTGCTCGGAAGCATCCTTCACGAAGGTCATGGTCTTGGGCAGCAGCGTCTTGGCGGTCTCGAGGTCGCGCACTTCGGCGGCTTCGCTGGCGAAGGCCGAAACGGCGCTCAGGCGGCCTTCGAGGGCCTTGGCCTGAAGGGCGGCAATCGCTTCGAAGTGCTCCACCGCGATCGCGTTCATGCGCAGGGCGGATTCGGTCAGCTGCTTGGTGTACTGGCTGAACTGGGCGTTGATCTGATCGAACATGGCGTTCTCCTGAACTGTGCGGCGGGGTGTGGGAAGAGACTAGCCCAGACTTTGCTGCATCGCAACATAAACGGGCAAAGAAGCCGCCTCTCGTTTAGTCAAGATTCAGTGAAATGCTTGACACAATCTGTTAACCCTGAGTTCCCATACGCTTGGGTAGGGAAGATCAGGGGCCGCGATAGCGAGCGCCAGACGTGCAGGTTTCGTGCACGACCACCATGGAAAGCTCGGCCAAAGCGGGCTTCAACTGTTCCCAGATCCACACTGCCAAGCGTTCGCTGGTCGGGTTTTCAAGGCCCGGCACATCATTCAGATAGTGATGATCGAGCCGGTCGTAGATCGGCTGGAACGCCGCCTTGATGTCGGCGAAATCCATCAGCCAGCCCATCTCGGCGTCGAGTTCGCCTTCGACGTGGATCTCCACCCGAAAACTGTGCCCATGCACGCGAGCGCACTTGTGGCCAGGCGGGACCTTGGGCAAGCGATGTGCGGCCTCCAGGGTGAAGACCTTGAAGATTTCCATGGTGGGCTCCGGAAACGACGTGGGCCCCGCTCGCGCAGGGCCCACGGGTGGCGTATTGGTCGCTCAGTTTACGCCGCGAACAGCGCCTTCATCTTCTTCATCGCCGCCGATTCGATCTGGCGGATGCGTTCGGCGGAAACGCCGTACTCGTCGGCGAGTTCCTGCAGGGTGATCTTGCCGTCACCCAGCCAGCGCCGCTTGACGATGTCCCGCGACCGCGCGTCAAGGCTGGCAAGGCCATCGCGGAGAATCTCAAGCCGGTTCTCTTCCTCGTCCTCTGCCGCATAGACCAGCGAAGGATCACCGCCCTGCTGGACGAGGTACGCAGCCGGCGCAGGACGGGCGTCATCATCGGAGTCCGCCGGCGCATCAAAGCCGATGTCCTGACCCTGCAGGCGCGCCTCCATCTCCAGCACCTCGGACTCCGGCACGTTGAGGTCGCGGGCAATCGTCTTGACCTCTTCATGGTTCATCCAGCCCAGCCGGCGCTTGCTTTTGCGCAGGTTGAAGAACAGCTTGCGCTGGGCCTTGGTAGTGGCGACCTTGACGATGCGCCAGTTGCGCAGGATGAACTCATGCATCTCGGCGCGAATCCAGTGCACGGCAAAGCTGACCAGTCGGACGCCCTGATCGGGATCGAAGCGCTTGACCGCCTTCATCAGGCCAATATTGCCTTCCTGGATCAGGTCCGCCAGCTGCAGGCCATAGCCCTTGTAGCCGCGGGCCACGTGCACGACGAAGCGCAGGTGGGACAGCACAAGATGGCGTGCCGCTTCGAGGTCCTGCTCGGACTGGTAGCGCCGCGCCAGGGTTTGTTCATCCTCCACGGCCAGAACCGGGATCCGGTTGACCGAGCCGATATAGGCGTCCAGCGTCCCGATGGCGCTGAGAGCGGGAAAATTGTGAGCCACCAGAGGCTGTGACATGGGCTTCTCCATCAAGCGATTTTAGCAGTCTAGCCCTGAGAGTGCTAAACCGCGGGTGAAGTTCCTGAGGGGCCTTTGGACGCGCCGACTGTTCAAGGTGGGGCAAGCGCCACTGAAATCAAGCCTGAGAGCCTGTGAAAAAACCCTCCGCCGGCTGCGGCCGCCGCTGGGCGCCCTCGCTACGGCATCTGGGTTTATTCACACGCTCTGAGCGGGCTCAAGGGCTGAGCGAGGCGGCAGCCGCCAATCCACCGGCTGCTCGCCGCGGCCCTGCAGGTACCGGTTGGCGGCCGAAAAATGGCCACAGCCCAGAAACCCGCGGTGCGCGGACAGAGGCGACGGATGTGGAGCGCGCAGCACGGCGTGACGAACGCGGTCGATGAGCTTGCCCTTGGCCTGCGCGTAGCTGCCCCAGAGCATGAACACCAGCCCCTCGCGCTCGTGGCCCAGGCACTCGATCACTGCGTCGGTGAAGGCCTCCCAGCCGCGCCCCTGATGCGAGCCGGCCTGGCCCGACTCCACCGTCAGCACGGCGTTCAGCAGCAGTACGCCCCGTCGAGCCCAAGGCAGCAGGCAGCCGTGATCTGCCGGGGCGATGCCCAGGTCGCTCTGCAGCTCCTTGAAGATGTTGCCCAGCGAAGGCGGGATGGCCACGCCGGGCGGCACCGAGAAGCTGAGCCCATGGGCCTGACCCGGCCCGTGATAGGGATCCTGGCCCAGGATCACCACCTTGACGGCGTCGAAGGGCGTGCTGTCGAGAGCGCTGAAGATTTGCCCGGCAGGCGGATGGATACGGGCGCCGGCGGCGCGGCGCTCCAGGAGGAAGCCCCTCAGGGCCTGCATCTGCGGCGACAGCAGGGAATCGGACAGGCGCGATTTCCAGCTCGGGTGCAGGCGCACCCGCTCCAGCTCGACGCTCAAGCCTCCTGCACCTTCTGTCGCATCAGCCGGCCCACCCGCAGCTGGAACAGCAGCTTTGTGACCAGCAGGCGCTCCTCGATGGGCTTTTCCACCAGGTCATTGGCGCCGGCGCGCAGCAGGGCCGACTGGTTGGCGGGATTGTCGTCGCCCGTCATCACCAGGATCGGCAGCTGGGCCTTGCTGTAGGCGAAACGACCCCGCACATGCTCCAGCAGGTCATGGCCGGTCATGCCGCCCTTGAGATACACATCGGTCAGCACCAGGTCCACGCCCGGAACATTGCCCGCATCCACATGGCCCTGCAGCTGGTCCAGGCCGTCCTCGACGCTGACCACGTGACTGACCCTCAAGCCGTGCTTTTCCAGCATGCGACGGGTGGCGACCGCCACGACCTTGCTGTCCTCGACATACAGCACATCGCCGCCGGTTTCGTCCTCTGGCCGCACGTAGCCACGAATGAAGGCACCCAACGCGGCAAAGCCCAGCGACTTGTCGAAGTAATCGGTGACATCGTCGCTGAAACTGCGCTGCACCAGCCGCTCATTGACGTCGCCAGACACCACGATGATCGGGATGAAGGCCTGTGGCGCATGCTCGCGCACGTAGCGGGCCAGCTGCAGGCCGTCCATGTCTGGCAGGCGCAAGGCCGTGGTGACCAGATCGATAACGCCGTTCTGCAGGGCAGCCTGAGCGTCGGCACCGGTCTCGCAGGACACCACTTCGACGCCCGGCAGCTCGGCGCGCAACACCTGCTCGATCAGGCGCCGCACCACCTTGGATCCGTCCACCACCATCACCCGCGGGGTCTCGGACGTGATGTGGCGGGTGATGCTGGCTCCGCTCATGCTGGCCTCCGCAGGCGAGGAACCGGAGCCACCGGCCAGGTGTGGACGCTTCCACTGTCAGTGCTCATCGACCCTTCTCCCCGATTCGACCTGCCGCAGGTGATGGCCGACTGCAAGGTATGCGCCCAGCCACCCCAGGCCGGCGGCGCCGGCCAGCACCGCGGAACCGTCGAGGATACTGAATCCGTGCAGGCGGAACCCACTGCCATAGCTTTCAGCCAGCTCGGCGGCCGGCACCGAGAGCCCTGCGACCAGGGCAGCCAGCACCGCCAGCGCCAGCATTCCGGCGCCTAACCCGTACCAGACCCCGAGATACAGGAACGGCCGCCTCACAAAACCCGCGGTGCCGCCGAGCAGGTGGATGACCGCGATCTCCTCGGCGCGGCCCTGCACGTCCAGACGCACGGTATTGCCCACCACCAGCAGTGCGCCCAGCACCAGCAGGACGGTCAGCGCCTGCGCAAAGCGTTGACCCAGCGCCAGCCAGCCATCGAGCCGCTGGCGCCAGAGCGCGTCGTGCTGCACCAGTTCAACTCCCGGCAGCGTCTGCAGCGCAGCGACCAGCGCGGCGGGATCAGCTCCGACCTCCGGCACCACTTCCAGCACCGCAGGAATAGGATTGCTCTCCAGCAGGGCGAGGGCTTCGGCGAATCCTGCCAGGGCACGGAACTCGTCGAGACCCTGCTCCGGGCTGCGTACGCCCACCTCGGCGACGCCGGAAAGATCGCGTGCCGCCTGCAGGCTGACCTCAATCGCCTCGGGCTCAAGCTCGACCGCCAGAAACACGCCGATCTCACGTGACTGTTCGACCGCGCCAGACAGCTTCTGCAGGTTGCCGATGAGCAAGCCAAGGGCCAACGGCAGCGCCAGCGCGATCGCCATCACGCCGACCGTCAGCCCGCTCGCGAACGGCCGCGTCCACAGCCGTCCGAGGCTGGACACCAGACTGAAGAGGTGCAGCTGCAGCCAGTTCTGAAGGCGCCCACCCAGACGCGCTGAACCCGGCGCCGGACGCGGGCTGGCGGCGGGGCGACGCCGACGATTGCGGCTCATGCGCGCTGGCCCGGGCGGTAGTCGTCGACCAGCCGGCCGTGGTCCAACACCAGCACCCGCTTGCCCAGCCGGCGCACCAGATGCAGATCGTGGCTGGCCACCAGCACTGCCGTGCCCTGCGAAGGCAGTTCGGCGAACAGCGCCATGATGTCCTCGGCCAGCTGCGGATCGAGGTTGCCGGTAGGCTCATCGGCCACCAGCAGCGGCGGCTGGGCGATGATCGCGCGGGCGATGCCGACGCGCTGCTGCTCGCCGGCCGAAAGCGCCAGCGGCGAGCTGCGCTCGCGCGCCAGCAGGCCCACCCGCTCAAGCGCGGCGCGCACCCGCCGCTCCAGCTCCGGGCGCGGCGTGCCGGCAATCAGCAGCGGCAGGGCTACGTTGTCGAACAGGCTGCGATCCAGCAGCAGGCGGTGGTCCTGGAACACCATCCCGACCCGGCGGCGCAGGTAGGGCACCTCGCGGGCCGCCACCTGGGCCAGATTGCGTCCCTCCAGCAGCACCTGCCCGCGCGAGGCACGCTCGGCCAGGTGGATCAACTTGAGCAGGGTGCTCTTGCCGGCGCCGGAGTGGCCAGTGACGAACACCATTTCCCCGCGCCCCATTTCGAAGCTCAACTCGCGCAGGGCCTCGTGGCCGCCGGCGTAGCGTTTGGTCACGCCCTCGAAGCGCAGCAGCGGGGCGGGCTCGGCGGCGGGCGCACGGACGGCGGCAGGCATCAGCGGATCAGGGTGTTGATCTGGAAGATCGGCAAGAGTATGGCCAGCACCACGAACAGCACCAGTCCGCCGACCAGGAGGATCACGCCGGGGCCGAGCGCGGCCATGGCCACGCCCAGCGCAGTGTCGAGCTCGCGCTCCTGCTGGGCCGCGGCCTCGCCGAGCATGGCGTCGAGCCGGCCGCTGCGCTCGCCGCTGGCGATCAACCGCAGCGCCACCGGCGGGAACTGGCCGCTGTCGGCCAGCGCGCGTGACAGCGCCTGGCCTTCGCGCACCCGCAGGCTGGCGCGCGCCAGCGCCTCGCGCAGCAGCTGGTTCTGTACCACCTGGCTGGCGATACTCAGCGCCTCCAGCAGCGGCACCGCGGCAGCCGTCAGCAAAGCCAGGGTGCGGGCGAAGCGGGCGGTGTCCATGGCCCGCGCCAAACGGCCCCAGACGGGGATGCGCAGGCTGACGCGATCGAGGGCAGCGCGAACGCCGGGCTGGCGCAGTGCGAAACCCAGCGCAACGACGGCTGCGACCAGCAGCAGCGCCAGCCAGCCGCCCCATGACTCGATGAAGGCCGACAGCGCCACCAGGATCCGGGTCGGCAACGGCAGGGCCTGACCAAACTGGCTGAACACGCCGATGACCTGCGGGACCACCCAGATCATCAATGCGGTCACCACCGCGATCGCCACGGTCGACAGCAGCAAGGGATAGGTCAGCGCCAGCAGCACCCGGCGCGAGAGCGCATCGCGGCTTTCCGCGTAGTCGGCCAGACGCAGCAGCACCGCATCAAGCTTGCCGGCGGCCTCGCCCGCGGCCACCGAAGCCCGGTACAGCGCAGGAAACGAGCCGGGAAACTCGGCCATCGCCGCGGCCAGCGTGCTGCCCTCCAGCACCCGTGCACGCAGGGCCATCACCTGGCTGCGCAGGCGCCCTTCGCTGCCTTCGGCCAGCGCGGCCAGCGACTCGTCGATCGGCAGCCCGGAGGCCACCAGGGTGGACAGCTGACGCATCAGCAGTGCGCGCTCCGCGCCGCCGATACGGCGTGCCCCAGGCGCCGACCCGCTGCGGGTTTCCTCCACGCTCAAGGGGTTCAGCCCGCGCTCGCGCAGCTGCGTGCGCGCGGCGCGCGCGGTGTCCGCCTGCAGCACGCCGCGGGCGCGGCGGCCTTCGGCGTCGAGCGCGCTGTACTCGAAGGCGGGCACGACGGCGGCCTGGGCTCAGCGCGGCGGCAGCGGCCGGCCGACCTTGAGCTGCAGGGGCCACCGCACCCGCCGGGGCTGCGCCGGATCGCCCCAGGCTGCCGTCATCGGTTCGGCGATCTGCAGCACCGGGTCGCTACCGTGCTCGCGCAGATACGCCTGGCTGGCAGACCAGCTGCGCAGATAATCGAGGTATTGGCTGAGCTCCATGTCCTGCTCGATGGCGAACCGCGGCGCTTCAATCGGCTCGAAGGGGAAGCCCAGCTCGGCGTAGGCGTTCTCGACGTGGCGGCGCTCCGGCGGCCAGTAGGGCGCCAGCAGGCCGCGATAGAGCCGCATGAAGACCTGATCCACCGACGGCTGCACGACGCTCAGGCCGTAGCACCAGACCGCAATAACGCCGTCCTGGCGCAGCACGCCGTAGGCGGCATCGTAGAAAGCCTCGACGTCAAACCAATGCAGGGCCTGGGCGACGGTGATGAGGTCGACGCTGCCGCGCGGCAACGAAGGCAGCTCGGCCGGCTCGACGCGATAGTCGATGTTGCCGCGGCCTTCCGCGCGCGCGATCTGCGCGGCGCTGGGGTCGGTGGCCACTACCCGCTCGAAGCGTGCGGCCAGCGGCAGTGCGCATTGGCCGCTGCCGCAGCCGACGTCCCAGGCCAGCTCACGCTCGCCCGGCTGGCTGGCCAACCAGTCGAACAATGCGTCGGGGTAGCCGGGACGGGCCGCGGCATACAGCCCGGCCTGGGCGGAAAAATGGTCTTTGAACATGGCGCGGAGTCTAGCCCGGATAACCCGCTGTCGGGCGTCCGGGTGGCAGACTGCCCGGCCCCGCCCCGCCTGCGTCGACGCCGTCATGACCACACCCCACCTCCGCGCCGCCACCTCCGCCGATATCGGGGTGCTGGTCGACTTCAATGCCGCAATGGCCCTGGAAACCGAGGCACTGGAATTGGACCGGGAGCGGCTGCAGCGCGGCGTGGCGGCGCTGCTGGCCGCGCCTGCGCGCGGGCGCTACCGGCTGGCCGAACTGGATGGCCAGGTGGCCGGCGCGCTGCTGCTGACTTTCGAGTGGAGCGACTGGCGCTGCGGCGACTGGTGGTGGATCCAGAGCGTGTACGTGCGCCCTGAAGCGCGCCGGCGCGGCGTGTTCCGCGCGCTCTACCGCAGCGTGGCGGACGAGGCCCGCGCCGACCCCGGCGTCTGCGGCCTGCGCCTGTACGTCGAACGCGACAATCTCGCGGCCCAAGAAACCTATGCCTCGCTGGGCATGGCCGAAACGCACTACCGGATGTACGAGGCGAGCACGCGCGCGCCCTGAAACCCGCGCTCACGCAGCTCCGACATGGTCATCACGCGCGGTGCGCAGCAGTGAATTCGGTCTTGGCATCCATCAAGACGTCACTCACCGGAAAAGCACAGGCGTTGAACATGGACACGCCCAGACTCTGCCCCACGACCACCGCAGCGCCGCTGCGGCGGGCCGTGCCCTCGCATGACCTGCCCACCACCAAACGGAGTTCCCCAATGTTCAAGCGTCTGATGCTCATCACTGCCGCCCTTCTGATCGCGCCGCTGGCATTTGCCGGCAACCACGGCAACCACGGTGGTTACGGCGAAAAGAAGGCCGGCACCATCGTCGAGGTTGCCGCCGGCAACCCCGACTTCTCCACCCTGGTCGCTGCCGTGCAGGCCGCCGGCCTGGTCGACACCCTGAACAGCGAAGGCCCGTTCACGGTGTTCGCTCCGACCAACGCCGCCTTCGAGAAGCTCCCCGCCGGCACCGTCGAGAACCTGCTGAAGCCCGAGAATCGCGAGCAGCTGGTTGCCGTGCTGACCTACCACGTGGTGGCCGGCAAGGTGATGGCCGCTGACGTCGTCGGCCTGACCGAAGCCAACACCGTCAACGGCAAGGCCATCAGCATCGACACCAGCAACGGCGTACGCATCAACAACGCCAACGTCACCGCGACCGACATCGCCGCGAGCAACGGCGTGATCCACGTGATCGACACGGTGATCCTGCCGTAAGCGACCAGCATCCGCTGTCGAAAAAGCCCCGGGGCGCAGGCTCCGGGGCTTTTTTGTTGGGGATCGAAGATGCCGCTGGGCTGCCGTAGGCGTCTCGCCCCCGGCTCTCGCGATTCCCCATTCCCGGCTCTTCAGTGCCTTCGCATCGCGGCATCCAGCTCCGCCAACACGTCCGTGCCCTCGATCTCGACCAGCTCGGCCGCAACGCCGTGGGCTGCAAGCACGGCTTGCCACTGCCGAGCGCGCATCTGGCGCATGCGGGCAACGGCCGCCGCGGGCAGGCCAAGCGCGGCGGCTTCGGCTTCCAGTCCGGCCGGGCGCTGCAGGGCGATCCGGACCTGGCCCTCAGCGAACAGGGCGGGAGGCTCCTGCTCGACGTTGACCACCTCGCGCCCCTGCGGAGTGAACAGGGCGGCCTCCAACAGCGACCACACCGGCGCCAGGCCGGCATGTTCATACTGCAGTGCGGTCATTGCGCAGAGATCGTGCAGGCTCAGGTAGCGCACGTGCTCCAGCGGCAGCTCGAAAGCCTTCTGCAGGGCCAAGGCGGTCGCCGCCCCTGCCATGCCCTTCTCCATCAGCTCATCCTCCATGCGTCGGCCGACCGCTGCGATGCGGTCCGGGCGACCGTGCAGGACAAAGGGCAGCAGCCGCAGCGGGCCGCCGAGCAGGGTGGGATCCGGCTGCAGGGCGCGAGCCGGCATACGCCCGGCGCTGGCCCACAGCCCAACCACGCGCGCAGCGCTGCGCTCGCCGGGGGCACCCACCAGCAGATCGGCAAGGGCGGCATGCACCGGCCAGCCCGGACGCAGCAGCTCGGCCGGATCGAAGGCGGCAAAGGCAAGCCCAAGGTCAAGCTCCAGCGCCTCCGGCAACAGGCGCTGCAGGTCGATCAGCACCTGCTCGATAAGGGGTTCGGTGGCAGCCTGGCCCAGGCTGTCGCGGCCGCCGGGGAACTGCACCGGCGCATCTTCGGCAGTGGCGGAGGGGCTGACTTCAAGCGCGAGTGCGCCGAAGCAGTTGAGGCTGTCTTCCATGGTGATCCTGCAGTTGGGAAAGTTGCGCGGACTGCGACTCAACAAAGCCCGTGGCTAAAGCCTTCGCTCGGAAAGCCTGCGCTATTATCGGACGCTCGACCCAGATGACGGCATGAAGCGCATGACCAGCCCCCGCTCCGTCCGCCCCGTCGGCATCATCGGCGGCGTCCGTATCCCGTTCTGCCGCAACAACACGGCCTATGCGGACGTCGGCAACCTCGGCATGTCGATTCGTACCCTCGGGGCTTTGGTCGAGCGCTTCGGCCTGCATGGCAAGGCGCTGGGCGAGGTGGCGCTGGGTGCGGTGCTCAAGCACAGCAGCGACTGGAACCTGGGCCGCGAGGCTACGCTCTCCTCCGGCCTGTCGCCGGCGACGCCTGGCATCACCCTGCAGCGCGCCTGCGGCACCAGCCTCGACACGCTCATCCACGTTGCCAACAAGATCGCGCTGGGCCAGATCGACTCCGGCATCGGTGGCGGCTCCGACACCACTTCTGACGTGCCGATCAACGTCAGCCGCCCGCTGCGCAGGCGCCTGCTGGATGCCAACATGGCGCGCTCGGCAGGCGATCGCCTGCGCGCCTTCCGCGGCTTTTCGCCGCGCGAGCTCAAGCCCGAATTCCCCGGCGTCGGCGAACCGCGCACCGGCAAGAGCATGGGCCAGCACTGCGAGCTGATGGCAAAGGAATGGGGTATCCCCCGCGCAGAGCAGGACGCGCTGGCCGCGGCCTCCCATCACAAGGCCGCCGCTGCCTACGAGCGCGGCTTCTTCGAGGGCCTGGTGGTGCCCTTCCGCGGGGTCAGCCGCGACAACATCCTGCGCGGCGACACTTCGGTCGAGAAGCTGGCCACCCTCAAGCCTGCCTTCGACAAGATTTCCGGTGCGGGCACGCTCACCGCTGGCAACTCCACCCCGCTGACCGATGGCGCTGCGGCAGTGCTGCTCGGCAGTGCCGATTGGGCCGAGGCGAACGGCCTCAGGGTGCAGGCCTGGCTGGTGGATGCGCAGGTGGCCGCGGTGGACTTCGTGCACGGCGACGGGCTGCTGATGGCCCCGGCCTGGGCAGTGCCGCAGATGCTCAAGCGCCACGGCCTGAGCCTGCAGGACTTCGATTTCTACGAAATCCACGAGGCTTTCGCCGCACAGGTGCTGTGCACCCTGCGCGCTTGGGAAAGCGAGGCGTTCTGCCGCGACAAGCTGGGGCTGGACGCACCGCTCGGCAGCATCGATCCGGCCAAGCTCAACGTGGTTGGCAGCTCGCTCGCCTTCGGCCATCCGTTCGCTGCCACCGGCGCGCGCATCGTCGCCACCTTGGCCAAGCTGCTGGAAGAACGCGGCAGTGGCCGCGGTCTGGTGTCGGTCTGCACCGCCGGCGGCATGGGTGTGACCGCCATCATCGAGCGCTGAGACTCCCTGAGCTGCATGCGCAAAGCCCGCCGAAAGGCGGGCTTTGCGTTTTTATGCCGCGCGAAACTCAGCGCCCGAGCACGCTGATCCCGTAATAGCAGGGCGCGCTGCTGCACTCGAACATGGTCACGGTCAGCTCGAACTTGCCGCTCCAGCGCGGGGTGATCCGCACTACCGGGGCGTCATCGTCCAGCTCGTCCTCGGCAACCACGTTGCCGTTCTCGTCGCGCAGCTTGAGATCTAGGTCGGAGCAGTCCTGGTCGCAGACCGAGACGATGATGTACTCACGGCCGGACTCAAGCTCGAAGCTGTACCGGTCGCTGGCGCTGTTGCCAAGCAGGTCGTAATGATCGTCGAAGGCGCGCCTGAAGCCCTCGGTCTCGGCGATCCTCTTGGCGGCTTCGAGTTGGGCTCGAACCACCGATTCATAAGGGTTGGCGTGCGCCACCGGGACGGCGGCCAACAGGGCAAACGCGCAGTACAGGGCAAAGCGGCGAATGGCGGGCATGCTGACCTCAGGCTGGGTGGGGTGGCTGCAGGAAACGGCACGTGACGGCGACAGCTCCGCGCGACGCGTCCAGACTGGCATCAGCCCCGCCACGCCATCGCGGCAGGCGGATCAATCCTCGCGGGTGACCCGCAGCACTTCATCCGCCGAGGTGATGCCAGCCAGCACCTTACTCCAGCCGTCATCAAGGATCGAGGGCGTGTGGCGCCGCGCCTCGCGGCTGAGCGCGACCTCGGCGGCACCGGCGTGGATCAGGGCGCGCATTGCCTCATCGACCAGCACCACTTCGTACAGACCGCTGCGGCTGCGATAGCCGCTGGCGCGGCCGGGCAGCTCGGCGCGTGGTCGCGCGAAGCGCAGCTCCGGATCGGGCGCACGGCCAAAGGCGGCGAATTCGGCGGCGCTGGGCGCATACCACTCGCAGAGTTCGGGGTCGAGCCGGCGCACTAGGCGCTGGGCCAGCACGCCGAGCAGCGAGGAGGAAAGCAGGAAGGGCTCCACGCCCATGTCGTGCAGACGGGTCACTGCACCCACCGCCGAGTTGGTGTGCAGGGTGGACAGCACCAGGTGACCGGTCAGCGAGGCCTGCACCGCGATCTCGGCGGTTTCCAGGTCGCGGATCTCGCCCACCATCACCACGTCGGGATCCTGGCGCAGGATGGCGCGCAGGCCGCGAGCGAAGGTCATCTCCACCTTGGGGTTGACCTGGGTCTGGCCGATGCCATCGAGGTAGTACTCGATCGGGTCTTCCACGGTGAGGATGTTGCGGGTGCTGTCGTTGAGCCGCGACAGGGCCGCATACAGCGTGGTGGTCTTGCCCGATCCGGTGGGGCCGGTAACCAGCAGAATGCCGTGAGGGCGATGGATCAGGCGATCGACGTGTCCGAGCGCGACCGGATCCATCCCGAGTTCGGCCAGGTCGAGCCGGCCGGCCTGCTTGTCGAGCAGGCGCAGCACCACGCGTTCGCCGAAGCCGGCGGGAATAGTCGACACCCGCACGTCGACCGGGCGGCCGGCAATCCGCAGGCTGATGCGGCCGTCCTGAGGCAGGCGCTTCTCGGCGATGTCGAGCTTGGCCATCACCTTGATGCGGCTGACCACCGGCTGCGCGACCGCCTTCTGCGGGCGCAGCACCTCGCGCAGCACGCCGTCGACGCGGAAGCGCACCAGCAGACTGTGCTCGAAGGGCTCCAGGTGGATGTCGGAGGCGTTCTCTTTCACCGCCTCGGTCAACAGCGCGTTGATGAGGCGGATGATCGGCGCCTCGTCCTCGCTCTCCAGCAGGTCCTGCGGCTCGGGCAGGGCCTCGGCCAGCTGGTTCAGGTCCAGCCGCTCATCGAAATCGGCGGCCATCGCCATCGCCTCATCGCCACCGCCCTCATAAAGCCGGCGCAGGAGGGCGTCGAAGGCTTCGGGCTCGTAGCGGCTGAGCTTGAGCGGGCGCCCCAGGTGGCGACGCAGCTCGGCGATGACCTCGGGTGCCACGCCGCGACGCCAGGCGACCTCCGCCTGCGCCTCGTCCAGCGCCAGCACGGCGGCGCCGTGGCGGCGGGCGAAGCCAAAGCCCGGGCGCTGCGGCAGGCTCACGGCCGCGGCGGCTCCGGCTGCTGCGGCGGTGGCGGTGGATTGCGGAACAGGTCGGCCGGCAGCTCCGGCAGCAGCGGCTGATACTCACCGCCGATGCGGCTCTCCGAGCGCTCGCGCACGCGCAGCTGCTCGGTGCGGATGTAGTTGTACTTCTCCGACGACACCGCCGCCTCGGTGGCGGCATCGCGCAAGATGGTCGGGCGCAGGAACACCACCAGATGGCGCTTGCTGCGCGAGGCCGCGCGGTTCTTGAACAGCTTGCCGAACAGCGGGATCCGCGACACACCGGGCACGCCCTGCACGTTCTCCGTGGTTTCCTCGGAGGTGAGTCCGCCGAGCACCAGCAGGCCGCGGTCCGGCACCAGCACGGTGGTCGACAGCTCGCGCTTGTTGGTGATCAGGTCGATTGCGCCCGAGGCCTGCGGCGCCAGTGCGGAGACTTCCTGCTTCAGCACCAGCCGCACCGCATCGCCCTCGTTGATGTGCGGGGTGACGGTGAGGATCACGCCGACATCCTTGCGCTCGACCGTCTGGAACGGGTTGGTCGGCTGGTTGACCCCACCGCCGGCGGCGGTATTCGTGTACTGGCCGGTCAGGAAGGGCACCTCCTGCACCACCTTGATTTCGGCCTCCTGATGGTCAAGGGTGACGATGCTGGGGCTGGACAGCACGTTGGCGCGGCCGTCGCCGCGCAGGGCCTTCACCAGCGCGCCGAGCTGGAACACGGTGACATCGTCGCCACCGGGCCCGAGCGGCAGGCGCAGGGACCCGCGCAGGTAGCCGACGTTCAGCCCGCTGCCGCGCACCGCGCCGAGTGGATCAAGGATGCCGCCGACGATGCCGCTGTTGCCGGCTCCGGGGAAGTTGGTGCCGCCAATCACGCCGCGGCCGTCCTCCCCGACATTGGTGCTCTGCCACTGCACGCCCAGCTCGGAGATCAGCTCGTCGCTCAGCTCGGCGATGATCGCCTCCACGTGCACCTGCGCACGCCGCACGTCGAGCTGGCGCACCACCGAGGCCAGCTCGCGGAACACCGCCGGCTGCGCGCTGATCACCAGCGCATTGGTTTCCGGATGGGCCTGGATCGTGGCCGAGCGCGCGCCTTCCGCGCCCGGGGCCTGCCCGGTCAGGGTGGCGGCCACGCCCTCCAGCACCGGCACCAGGGCCGCGGCACTGGCGTTGCGCAGGTAGACCACCTGGGTGGAATCACCGCCGTCCAAGGGCGTGTCCAGATGCACCACCAGGCTGCGCGCGCGCAGGCGCTGGGCGCGGTCGCCGGACAGCAGCAGAGAGTTGCTGCGCTCATCCGCCAGCACCCGCGGCTGGGCCCCGGCGGCGCCGGTCGCGCTTTGCTCAAGCGCGATCAGGGTGCGCGCGATCTCGACCGCGCTGGCGTGGCGCAGCGGGATCACCTCGATCTCCGCATCGGCGGCGACATCGACCCGCCGGATGATGCTGCTGATCCGCTCCAGGTTGCCGGCGCGATCAGCCACCAGCAGGCTGTTGCTGCCGCCGTGCGCGGCCACATGCGCCTGCTGCGACAGCAGCGGCCGCAGCAGCGCGGCCATCTCATCGGCGCTGACGTGCCTGAGCTCGATCAGCCGGGTGAGCACCGCGTCCGGGCCGCCGTCGACCGCGCCCAGGCTGCCCTGCTGGGCGGCGCTGACGTCGGGGACGATCTTGGTCATGCGCCCGGACGCCACCGCGGCGTAGCCGTGGACGCGCAGCACCGACAGGAACACCTCGTAGATTTCGTCGGCCGTCATCGGCTGGCTGGAAATCACGGTGACCGCGCCGGCCACGCCCTGGTCGACGATGAAGCTGCGGCCGGTGATCTCGCTGACGGTCTGGATCAGCACGTTGATGTCGGCCGCCTTGAGGTTCAGCGTGTGGCGGCCGCTGCCGTTGCCGACAGGTGCACTCGCCGCCTGCGGCACAGCCTGCGGGATCATCACCACCGGCGCCTCCTGGGCGATGGCAGGCGACAGCATCAATGCGGCGGCAAGGGCGGCGCTGAGCGCGTGAGAGCGGAGGCGGCGAGGATTGGGCATTCCGGGCATCCGGGTGGGGGACGGCATCAGGGGGCGGCACCGGTGACGGTGGTAGCCGGCGATCTTTCCACAGCGGCTATTTGAGGTCCACGCCCAGCTGCTGCTCGCTGCCATCGCGGACCACGGTCAGACGAAGAGAGCGCGCCTCGCGCAGAGTCTGCATCAGCTCGGCCTGGCGCTGCGGACCGTCCAACGGAATGCCGTTGACCGCCGTGACCAGATCGGTGGGGCGCAGGCCGCTGCGGCGCATCAGCTCGCTGTCGCGGCCGGCCGAAACCCGCACGCCGGCAAAGCGGCCGTTCTCCAGCACCGGAATCACCTGCAGCTGGCTGGCGAGCGCAGCGGCGTCGATGCCGGTGGCATCGCGGATGCTCTCCATGCTGGGCCCGCCCGGGGCGATCATCGGGTTGATGAAGGGCGAAGGCATGCTGCGATCCACCGGGCCGCCGCGCACCGGCCCCGGGCTGGCGCTGCGCGGCAGCGGGCCTGGCGCCAGCCCCTCCCTCGGCAGGCTCAGGCCCTCGGTGACGCCGTTGCGGGTAAGCAGCACACGGCCGGCGCTGATGCCAACCAAGCGCGCCCCCCCGGGCAGGTCATCCCCCACCCGGTAGCGCTGATGCGCGCCGGACTCGTCGGCGATGATGGCGACGCCCTCGTCCTCGGTTTCAAGGTTGAGGGTGCCGCGCAGACTGAGCTTGAGCGCGGTCTCGGGCGCCTGTGCGGCGAGCGCGGCGAGATCCAGCGCAGCGCCGCTCTGCCCAAACAGATGCGCGCGCGCAATGGACGTAGCCGGGGCTGCCGCGGCGCCTGCGCCGGGCAGCTGCAGCGGCTGGGGCGCCGGCAGGCTGGGGCCGGCCAACAGCAGGAACACCAGCCTCAGCAGGGCGAACAGGGCCAGCACGCCGCAGGCAAGGGCCAGCAGGCGCGCAGCGCCGGCCGACCCCAGCCACAGCGGCACGGGCATCTCAGGCTCCCGAACCGGGCGCTGGTGCCGGCCCGGAGCCGTGACGACGGCCGCCGCCGCTACCGCCACCACCGCCGCTGCCACCGCTGCGCCGGCGTCGCTTGCGTGCGGCGTCCGCGCCCGAAGACGGCGGCGGATTGGTCGGGATGGAGTCGTCCTCATCCTCGTCTGCGTCCGCAGTCGAAGCTTCGCGCGCCAGCACAGCCACCGGTGCGAGCAAGTCCGGACTGATCTGCGCCACCGGGATCTTCTGCTCGATGTAAGCCTCGATCTCCGGCAGGCTCATGGCGTACATGTCGCAGGCGAAGCTGACCGCGTCACCCTCGGCGCCGAGCCGCGCGGTGCGGCCGATGCGGTGGACGTAGTCCTCGCAGTCATTCGGCAGGTCGTAGTTGTAGACGTGGCTGACGCCATCGATATGCAGGCCACGCGCGGCCACGTCGGTCGCTACCAGGATATGCAGATCGCCGCGCTGGAACTTGGCCAGCAGGCTCTGCCGCTTCTTCTGCGGCACGTCACCCGACAGCACGGCCACCTTGTGCCCGTGGCGGTCCAGCCGGCGCCACACCTTTTCCGCGGCTACCTTCATGTTGACGAAAATCATGCTGCGGCGGGAGTCGTTGCGGGACAACAGGTTCAGCAGCAGCGGGATCTTCTCCTCGGCGGCGGGAAAGTAGACCACCTGCCGCACCCGCGAGGCCGTCACCGTCTCGGTCTCGACGGTGAGCTTCTCCGGCTCGTTCATGTGCTCGTAGGCCAGCTCCAGCACGCGATGGCTGAGCGTGGCGGAGAACAGCAGGCTCTGGCGCTCGCCGGCCGCCGGCATGCGCCGCAGCAGGAACCGGATGTCCTTGATGAAGCCGAGGTCGAACATGCGGTCGGCCTCGTCCAGCACTACCGCCTCGCAGGCCGACAGCGAGAACACCCGCTGCTTCAGGTAGTCGATCAGTCGGCCCGGGGTGGCGATGATCACATCGCAACCCGCGCGCAGCATCTCGCGCTGCTTGTCGTAGTCGACGCCGCCATAAATGAGCGCGAAGCGCAGGCCGGTCTCCGCAGCAACCTTCTGGGCGTCCTTCTGGATCTGGATCGCCAGCTCGCGGGTGGGCGCGAGGATCAGTGCGCGCGGGTCGGTCTCGCCGCGGCTGGCGATCGCCGGCCGCGTCAGCAGGCGGTTCACCACCGCCACCAGGAACGCGATGGTCTTGCCGGTGCCGGTCTGCGCCTGGCCGGCGACATCGCGGCCGGTGAGTGCGATCGGCAGGGTCAGGGCCTGAATCGGCGTGCAGCGGGTAAAGCCAGCCTGGGTCAGGCCATCCAGCAGCACGGGGTGGAGATCCAGACTGGAGAAAGTAACGTCGGTGAGGGGCTTGTCGCTCATGGGCTTCCCGGCAGTCCGCGCGCTGCGCGGATGCTTGCGTGGCCGGACCACCAAACGCACACTGCCGGGGCTGGGCATGGAGCCCGGTTGGCAACCGCAAGGGGCGGGGAGGGCCGGAAAGGCCGACCGCCGGATCCACGCAATGCATGGATCGGGGCTGCCAGAAGGGCAGCGGGCAGGTCGGACGGCTTGTGGATGTCAGGCATCGCCCGCAAGTGTAGCCCAAGCCCGGGGGCTCGCCGCCAGCAGCGCGCGACGGCTCCGGATCCACGTCCTTTCAGACACCCGAGCCACCTCGGCCGGGCACCCCAGGAGCCAGATCAACGTGAGCGAACACATCAGGAATGTCGGCGACGCCGATTTCGAGGCCGAAGTGATCCAGTCCAGCGAGCCGGTCCTGGTCGACTTCTGGGCAGAGTGGTGCGGCCCCTGCAAGGCGATCGGCCCGATCGTGGACCAGGTGGCACAGGACTTTGCCGGCAGGGTCAAGGTGGTCAAGGTGAACATCGACCACAACCCGGCGACGCCCAGGCAGTTCGCGGTGCGCGGCATCCCGACCCTGATGCTCTTCAAGGATGGCAAGGTCGCCGCCACCCAGGTGGGGGCCATCAACCGCAGCCAGCTGACCCAGTTCGTCGAAAAAGCGATCTGACCCGCGCCCGGCAAGCGCAGGCCTGCGCGCCGCGCGGGCCCTACTGCTGCGGCCGCCCTCAGCGGCCGCGGCTGTTTTCGGCTTCCTCCTCGGCCATCAGGCGCCGGAACTTCCAGAACAGGAAGCCGCCCATGCCGAGCATGAACACGATGACGCCTAGGCTCAGCAGGCCGGCGTCGGTGGTCAACAAGGCGCGCCAGGCATCCATGGCAGTCTCCAGAGGGTTTTGGTGAAGGCCTGCAGGATGGCGCGGGCCCGACGCCATGATCTTGAGCTTGATCAAGCGCGCTCCCTGAAGCTGCCTTGAGCTGGGTTTTCGCGTCCGCTTGTGATCCAGGCAGCCGCGGTGTACTGTTCCGCAGCAACGCGGAGCGTCAATCGCCCGCCTCTCTTCTGCAGCACCCCTCCCCGCTTCCCTCCCGATTCGTCAGAATCCCGCTCGCACTGCGCGAGGTATCCCTTGTCCGAGAATGAAACCCCGAACGGCGACGCTGCGGCGACGCAGGTCGATCCGCCTGCCAAGCCGGCAGCACCCGAAACCGTAGACGCCAGCGAGGCCACCCCGCCCGCGAAGCCCGCCCGTGGCGTCCGCGCCCGAGCTGCTGCAGCAGCAGCGGCCGAAGCCGCCGAAGCCGCCGCCCAGAGCAGCCTTCCGCTGGAGCCCGCCGCGCCAGCGACAGCGACGGCTCCCGCCGAGCCACCGGCAGCGCTCGCGGCAGCCGCGCCAAGCCCGGCTCCCGCAGCGGCGGCGCCGAGCCCCGAGCCTGTCGAAACGTCGGCTTCCGCAGATCCAGCGGCCCCGGCCGGCACCGAGGAAGCCCAGGGCAGCGACGGCGAGTCGACCGCAGAGGGCGACGAAGACCCTGCCGAACGTGCGCGCCGCGAGCGCCGCGAGAGCCGTCGCGAATTCCGCGAACGGCGCCGCGAGCGCCGCAACCGCGAGCGTGCAGCGACGCAGCCGGGCGGAGCGGGCGATGTTGATGAGGACAGCCTGCCGCCTCCGCAGAGCCAGCCCTACCAGCCGCCGGCGAACATGCCCAGCCACAGCCTGACCGAGCTGAAGCGGATGCGCGCCGATCAGCTGCTGGATCTGGCCGAGATCCTGCGCATCACTGATACGGTCGCGCGCATGCGCAAACAGGACATCACCTTCGCCATCCTGAAGGTGCTGACCCGCTACGGCGACGGCGTTGCCGGTGAAGGCGTGCTGGAGATCCTGCCGGACGGCTTCGGCTTCCTGCGCGGCGCCGAGGCCAGCTACCTGGCCGGTCCGGACGACGTCTACATCTCGCCCAGCCAGATCCGCCGCTTCAACCTGCGCACCGGCGACTACATGACCGGCCGCATCCGCTCGCCCAAGGACGGCGAGCGTTACTTCGCGCTGGCCAAGGTCGACACCATCAACGGCGAGCCGCCGGAGGCGTCCAAGAACAAGGCCCTGTTCGAAAACCTTACGCCGCTGTTCCCGCGCAAGCGCTTCGTGCTGGAGCGCGGCAACGGCAGCACCGAGGACATCACCGGGCGGATCATGGATCTGATGAGCCCGATCGGCAAAGGCCAGCGCGGGCTTATCGTGTCGCCGCCCAAGGCCGGCAAGACCATGCTGCTGCAGCACCTCGCATCCGCAATCAGCTACAACCACCCGGACGTGCACCTGATCGTGCTGCTGATCGACGAGCGCCCCGAGGAAGTCACCGAGATGAGCCGCACCGTGCGCGGTGAGGTGGTCAGCTCGACCTTCGACGAGCCCGCCGCCCGCCACGTGCAGGTGGCCGAGATGGTCATCGAGCGCGCCAAGCGCCTGGTCGAGCACAAGAAGGACGTGGTGATCCTGCTCGACTCCATCACCCGTCTGGCGCGCGCCTACAACACCGTGGTGCCGAGCTCGGGCAAGGTGCTGACCGGCGGTGTGGATGCCAACGCCCTGCAGCGGCCCAAGCGTTTCTTCGGCGCCGCCCGCAACGTCGAGGAAGGCGGCTCGCTGACCATCATCGCCACCGCGCTGGTCGAAACCGGCTCGAAGATGGACGAGGTGATCTACGAGGAGTTCAAGGGCACCGGCAACATGGAAGTCCACATGGACCGCCGTATCGCCGAGAAGCGCGTCTACCCGGCGGTCAACATCAACCGCTCCGGCACCCGCCGCGAAGAGCTGCTGATCGACCCGGACTTCCTGCAGAAGATCTGGATCCTGCGCAAGCTGCTGCACCCGATGGACGAGCTCGCCGCCATCGAGTTCCTGCTCGACAAGATGAAGAACACCAAGACCAACGAGGAGTTCTTCAACTTCATGAAGCGCTGAAGCCCAGGCGCCGAGAGCAAGGACGGAAGGCCCGCGCAGCGATGCGCGGGCCTTTTTTGATATGGCATCGAGGATTTTTCCGTTCTTCGACAGGGCTCTTGGGGAATCTGCAGCCAAAAGGAGAAACAGCTTGCCCCCCCCGGAGCGCATGCTAGCTTGTGTACGCTTCGCACCTGATCCATTACGTATCAATATGTGAAGCGATCCCTTACGCAATTTCAGTGAAATCATCATGTCCATCTTCAGAAATCTGGTGCTTGCCGGCTGCTGGCTCGCAGCGTCGTCCTCGACGGTGCTGGCAAGCTCGCTGGAAGCCCACCCCTGCAACGGTTGCAATGAGCTTGCGTTCCAGACGGCGGCCGCAAACCGAGGCCTCGGAATCCACTACTTTTACGACTTCAGCTCCGGCCAACTCAAGGGCTACGAGGTCCACCGGGAGCTGGACCTGATGCCGGGCGCGATCGTCTTCTTCCCGGTTGAGGTTCCGGTCCCTTCGGAGTATCTCGACCATTTTGACAAGATGGTGCAAGTCAGGGCCGAGTTCGGTGACCTGAGCAAGATCACCGTACCCGTCACGGTCGGCCCGAATGATCCTGTCCATGGCGTGAGTGCATACGATGTGGTGAGCGACTCCGGCCCTAGAAACAACGTGAGCAACTGGCTGAGGTCACAGGCTAACGTGCTTTTCGAACGTGCAGGCGCCTCAGCCAACGCAGCGGCAAACCTAGGCTCTCTGCTCCAGAGTCTGGACAAGATCTTCACCAACGGGGAGCTCCTGAAAGTGCAGGTCGAGGTAACGCTCTCGGACGGCAGTTTTGTCGTTTTCGAGTTCAGCAAGAACAACACTATTGAAGGGCGGCCTCAGTACATCGCTGGAAGCGCGCGCGACGTCAACGAGCAGGACATCGTGGAGCCGGGGCAAAACCTACCCAACGGCACGAGGTTCAGTTTCGGCGTCGACAACAGCGAAGACACGATCCGACGCTGGTTGGATCACACCTGCTACATCGTCGCGTGTGAGCGCCCGAACGGTAGGGTGAGAGGTTGCGTGGTCGCTGGTGGCAGGATTACCTGCACGTCGATCTGATCTACTGGCTCACGCAGCTGCACGGAAAGCGCACAAGGCCCGCGCAGCAATGCGCGGGCCTTGTGCTTTTCCGGGGGCGACGCATGGTCTCGGATCGGGGCTCTCGCGTTGACGACAAGATCCTGCAGCGCCCAGCGGCGTTGCCGAGCAGTTCGTCGAGTAATCTGTGGCTCCGAAACTCCTGTATGCAGTGGAAGGCATGCCCAGCGCATCGGAATCGTCAGTGAACGTGGAAGTTACAAGGGCTCGTTGAAGTGATCTTGAAACCCTTCGTGCTGAAGGTTGTGCTCGCAGCAGCGCTGGCCACGCTGGCTTGGTGGCTGGTTGCTTCGAGAGTAGCTACCGAGCCCTCTCCTGTCGCTTACCGCGACTCTGCTGCCGACCGAATAGGGGCGCCGCAGGAGAGGCCTCAAGAGAAACGTGTCAATCAGTCCAGCCCAGGCCGCCCAGCGAATGTCCCGACACCGGCCTCCCTGCACGCTGCTGACAACTTTTTCGCGTTCGCCGAGACACTGCTGGATCGCTTTGGGGCTTCTTCCTTCGAGTACGCAGCTCTGCATGCCCGGATCGACGCTGTCTGCCGGGCCGCGTGGGATGTCCTGGAGCGGCCAGTCGACCGCTGGGGCAAGACGGTTCTTACTCTCGAGAGCGCGACCTTGCTGGAAGCCCGCTGCACCCAGTGGTGGGCAGAGCACGATCGACTGTCCGTGCCGACGTTTGAGGGCTCGCCACAGTTTCAGCGGGCCATGGCCGAAGTGCAGATCACAGCCGAGGGCAGTCTTGCCCTGCCTGCCGACTCCTCGGTGGCGCACGATGCAAGTCTTCGGATTCAAGGTGGCGCATCAGCCGCAGAGTTTGCTGAGTCCCTGGTGCTCTGGTGGGATGCGAACACTTCCGTGCGCCAAGCGCTGATCAAGCACCATCGGCTCTCGGAGGAGGATCTGGGAGTTTCAGTCATCCTGGGAGCGCAACTCTTCGAATGCGAGCTGGCGGGCGTTTGCGGTCCAAGATCCTTCGCGAGCCTTGAGCTCTGCGTTGAGCTGGGTTGCTCCCCAGGCCTGTCCTATCAGGAAGCATTGCGCGCCTCACTCCCTCCCCCAATCGCGGGAGGAGCATTCGCTGTTCGCGACCAGCTGGCTCGTATCCGTTTCGGGCGAGGGGATTGAAGTGACGCGCGAGGCATTCCATCCGGGGCCCTCCCGGCTTGGGAGGGATGGTTTGGAAGGCGGAGTGCAGAGTCCAGTTCGCGCTCGAAGACGGTGGCCGAGCGGAACAAGACACGGATTTCCTGCACCCAGCGCTGCACGTATTCGCAAACGGCGAGTTCGGGGCCCGCGACCACTGAACCAGTCAGGGAGGCACCTGCTCGACAGGGGCCATCGCAACTTCCCGCAGACTCGGCTGCCTACCTCTGCAGCATCGCCACCTGCAGTTCGATGCGCTTGAGCTCCCTGAGCATCCGGTTGGCCTCCATGTGGCTGCCCAGGTAGGTCTTGCAGAGCACCGTCATCTGGAACAGCAGCACGGTGCCGGTCCCCCACTGGATCGCGGTGGTGGGATCGGTCGCGCCCAGCAGCTTCCAGAAGGCGAACGCGGCACCGGCGAAGCTGACCAGCACGGTGGCATACACGAGCCGGACGACGGCTGCCTTCGGCCCGCGGAACATCCCCAGCGCCTCGGAGACATAGCCCTGCTCCTGGTAGCGCGCCAGCAGGGCGCGATCCTCCTCGCTCATGGCGCGGCCGATCATCTCGTCAAACTTGTCCATCACCTGCTCCTTCAAGTTTTGCACGGACCTTGCGCCGCGCATGCATGAGCCGTGTCTTGACCGTCCCCGGCGGGACGTCAAGCGCGACGGCAATCTCCGCCACCCCCATGCCTTCGAGGTGAAACAACGCCAGCGCGGCGCGCTGGGCCGGCGGCAAAGCCCGCACGGCTGCCATGACGGTTTCCAGGTCGCTCGCGAACTCCGCAGTGGTGTGGTCTGGAATCGCGGGTTCGTGCAGCAACCCGGCCTCCTCCGCCTCGAAGGGCTGGCGCGCCGAGCGGTTGAAGACCCGGTAGCAGCGACGCGAAACGATCCGACAGGCCCAGGCCGGAAACGCAGCGAAGTCATCCAGACCGCCTAGGCCGCGCAGGATCTCGACCCACGACTCCTGGACCATGTCGCGGGCGAGCTCGGCGTCGTCCAGCACCCGCCAGGCATGGCGCAGCAGGCGCGGCTGCCAGCGCGCAACCAGCCGCTGCAGCGCTGCGCGATCGCCTGTCGCTGCCGCTGCTACGAGGAACTCGTCGTAGATTCTTTGCTCGTCGCGCACCGGATTGAGCCCTTGCAGCACCGCATACATTCTCAAGGTGCGGGCATTCGGGCGTTCGGTTCAATGCGGCCTCACGAACGAAGAGGCAGGCAGGTGCTCATGGACAACCGGGAAGCGTCCGCAGCCGAAGAACGCAGAAGGCCCGCACATCGCTGTGCGGGCCTCGCGTTTGGATCAGGGCAACCGGCTCAGACGTCGCCGCCGCTCAGCCAGCCTTCGCCAGTGCCGCGGTTGATGACGCGATCGCTCGGCTGCACGCTGCCCGCCGGGAAGCTCTCCAGCGGCGCGAGCTCGGCGTAGATCGGCGCGAAGTCGGGGCGGGTGGCGTCGAACAGCTGCTCGAAGTCATCGATGACGAAGTACGTTTTCTGGCAGGTGTCGATGCGGTAGCGCGTGCGCATGCTGTCGAAGCCCACGCGGCTGGGCGCGCAGCGGTGGGGTTCCTGTTCGACGGGGTGAACACCATCCGGACCCGTAAGGCGCTCTTCGGCGCCATGCAGCACCGACGTGCGCCTATGGGTCGGGAGGGCCAGAGCCCACGCGGGGCGATCCGCGCGGGATTTTCGTTCTCGGCGGCCGGGAATGCGCCGGTCGGCGCTATTCCAGTTCCACCGCACCCATGTCGCACAAGCCGCCCTGCGGTCGCGGCACGCCGCGCTGGTCGGTGCCGGGGGCGCCGTCACAGTCGACCGCATCCCTCACGAGGTGATGGATCCTCTGCAGGGGAATCGCGGCAAGGTTGAAGCCGCCGGTCTCTTGCACACTAACGACCTCGTCCCGCCGCCCATTGGCGTCGGGGGGGATGTCATGGTTGCTGCCACCATCGACCAGCCATTCCGGATGCGCCCAGGCCTGGCTGCCCCCCGACGCTTCGATCAGGCTGCGGGAAACCAGGGTCGGCGCCTCGGCCATGCTGGGATAGCCGCAGACGCCCACGTGCAGCAGCGGAAAGCCGGGTGGTAATTCCCCAAAGCCATTAGAAGTGCGCCCGACGCTGATGATCGAGCGATCGATGCTGACGTCGCCCCAGCGGTTATAGACCTGGGTGCCACAGGGCGTGACGGGGAGGCCCAGTCTTCTGACGCTGCCGTTGCCGATGCTGACGAAATCCAGGCGGGCGGTGCCGTAGTAGTTGTAGAGGCTCGCCCCCCAGCCGTACATGCGGCTCGGGTTTTCAGCAGCGCTCTGTACCCCAAACACATGGGTCGAGTAGATGGTGCTGTTCGACATCTCGAGGACCCCGGCATTGAAGATGCCTCCACCGCCCCAGAAGGCTCTGCCGTTGACAGAGCTGCGCTCGATCTGGGCCAGGCCATAGTTGCAGAGCCCTCCGCCGAGGGAGGCCGTGCCGGAAAGCCTGCTGTCACTGATCCTGATCTGGCCGAGGTTGACCACGGCCCCGCCGCAGCTGTGTTCCGTCATGCGGTCAACAACGTGCCCTTGCACACTGAGCGCGCGCAGGATGGTGATATTGCTGCTGCGCGGGCCTGTCGTGCGGATGGCAGCCGCCGCCAAGGGATTGGCTCCGACTCCGATGGACGCGCGCCCGCCGCCGTCGACGGTCACCGGCAGGCCGCTGCGGTCGCTGAAAACGAGCCCATGAAAGAGTTCGACGTGGGTGACATGCGGCGCGAACACGATGGTGTCGCCACCGCGGGCCAGCGCCACGGCGTCGCGCAGGCGACAGGCTTGGCCACTGCCGGGCAGGCAGTTCTGCGGCCAGACATCGACCGCGCCGAAGGCGGCAGGGTCACTGGCATCGTTGACCGTGATGGTGGCGGCGCCGACCTGCGCAGACAGCGCGAGCAAGGCCGTGATGAGCGCGCTGCGCCCGATGCGGCGGTTCTTCATGGCTGGTCTCCCGTGGCGGTCGCGGCGCCCGGTTCGAAGCCGTCCACGAACAGCTCGCCGGTGTATTCAAAGGCCCCCATGTCGCAGGCCGCCCCCTGCGGCCGACGCCGACCGCGCTGGTCGGTGGCGGGCGCACCCACGCAGGGCACGGCGTCGATCGCGAGGCTGTCCTGCGGCAGCGCCATCGTGGGCGTGGGGCCACCGTTGGCCGCCGGTTCCTCCAGCGGGGCTGGGGCATTGATGTTCCCGCCGCCGTCGTCCCAGTAGATCTCCATGGAATAAAGAAGGCCCGCACTGGAGCGGGGGAACAGGCTGTTCTCGACCCGCGTCGGTGCGATCGTGCAAGGGTAGCGGCCGACGCTCAAACCCATGACCTGGGACGCCTGCAGCACCGAGTTGCGAACACGAACATCGCCACAGTCGTTGAGGATCGCGTGGCCCACGTTGACGTTCTCAGTGTCCACGGCGCCGCGGTTGCGAGCCATGGTGACGAAATTGAAATCAGCGGTCCCGTAGTGGTTGTTCACCGCGCCCGCATGGCCGAACCTAAAACCCAATGGCGGGCCAAAGTTGGCGTCGAACGTGCTGTTGGTGACCTCCAGGGTTCCCGCATTCATGATCGCGCCAGCGCTGGCGATGGCGCTCCCACTGGTGAGCGTGCTATCGGCGATGCGAAGCTCCCCCATATTGCAGATCAGTCCGCCGTACCTCGCGAGTCCGCGGGTGAGCGTGATCCGCTCGAGCGTCAGGTTGCCCTGGTTCAGGATCGCGCCGCCGCAGTCGTGCACATAAGGGGCGGCGAGGGGAAGACCGTAGTCTGCCAGCCCGCCTTGAATGGTCAAGCCACGCAGCACCACGACATTGGTGTGCGGCCCCATCATGCGCAGCGTTGGATTGCCCGTGGGCGACGGGAACGTCACCCGGCCCTCGCCGTCCACCGTGACCGGCAGGCCACTGGTGTCCGCGAACTTCAGGGTGCGTCCGAGCGCGATCTCGGTGATGCCGGGCGCAAAGACGATGCGATCGCCACCGCGCGCGGCCGCCACCGCGTCGCGCATGCGGCAGGGCAGCGTACTGCCGGCGGCGCAGCGGGCCGGCTCGCCGACCCAAGGTGGCCCTTCGACATCGGCGCCGGAGTTGACGACGATCGTCGCCGCCGCCGAAGGCAGGGACACTAGCACGGCGAGTGCTGGGACACAGGAATGCAGCAAATGTTGAGCCCACATCGGATTTGCCTGTTTGCGCGATGGCGTTGACAAGGATAGCGCTTTACGAAGCGCAGCTCCCTCATCGCCACGAGCTCACGCGCTCATCGCTTGCCTCAGGTGTCGCGCGCTTGGCCCAGCCGGGGCTCAGGTCGCCCCCCGCCCCGCTCCACGCCTGCGCAGACGCGAGCGCAGGGGACATCGCCACACGAGCCGCTCGGCATCCACGGCCACCGACCCAAGGGCCAGCCGATGCAATGCGCGCTCAGACGTCGCCGCCGCTCAGCCAACCTTCGCCGGTGCCGCGCGTGATCACGCGGTCTGTCGTCTGCACGCTGCCGGCCGGAAAGCTATCCAGCATCTTCAGCTCGGCATAGATCGGCGCGAAGTCGGGGCGGGTGGCGTCGAACAGCTGCTCGAAGTCGTCGATGACGAAATAGGTCTTCTGGTAGGTATCGATGCGGTAGCGGGTGCGCATCACGCGCTTGATATCGAAGCCGATGCGGTTGGGCGCGTCGCTCTTGATCGAGTATTTCGACTCGCCGGCCGAGCTGAGGATGCCGGCGCCGTAGATGCGCAGGCCCTGCGGCTCTTGGATCAGGCCGAACTCCACCGTGTACCAGTACAGGCGGGTCAGGTTGACCAGGGCCTCGGGGCCGATGCCGTGGGCGCGCACGCCGCCGCGGCCGTAGGCCTGCATGTAGTCGGCGAACACCGGGTTCATCAGCAGGGGCACATGGCCGAACAGATCGTGGAACAGGTCGGGCTCGGCGATGTAGTCGATCTGCTCGGGCTTGCGAATCCACCAGGTCACCGGGAAGCGCCGATTGGCGAGGTGATCGAAGAAATCAAGCTCGGGCAGCAGGCCCTCGACGCCGATGATCGTCCAGCCGGTGGTGCGCGCCAGTATGGCGTTGAGCTCATCGAAGCGGGGAATCCGGTCCTCGCCCATGCCCATCGCATCCTGCGCCTCAAGAAAGGCGCTGCAGGCCAGGCCCGGCAGCAGGTCGCGCTGGCGCCGGTAGAGCTGGCCCCAGACCGCGTGGTCGGTGTCGGTGTAGGTGTCCCAGGGCTGCTCGACCACGCCGGTGGCGTACAGCGGCACGTAGCCCTTGTCGGTCATCGCGTGCTCGACGCGCTGCGGTGTGTTCATGGCGGCCCTCCTCCAGTTGCTGCGCCCAGCCCTGCACGCGGCCTCACGTGGGCCGCGCATCGTCTCTCCAGAGTACGACGCCATACGCGCAATGGGCTTGTTTTGTTGCGCCACGCATCCGCCTATGCGCAATATTCGTGCGATTTCAGGCCTTGAATCGAAGGAATCACGCATGACCGAGCTGGACCGCACCGACCTGCGGCTGCTGGCCGCGCTGCAGGCCGAGGGCCGGATCGCCAACACCGAGCTGGCCGAGCGCATCCGTCTTTCGCCCTCGGCCTGCCTGCGCCGGGTGCAAAGACTGGAGGCGGCCGGCGTGATCAGCGGCTACCGCGCGCAGCTTTCCGCGCCCGCGCTCGGGCTCGGGCTCTCCGCCTTCGTGCGCCTGCAGCTGCGCCACCACGAGGCCGAGGCGGTCAGCCGCTTCGGCGAAGACGTGCAGGGCTGGCCCGAGGTAGTGGCCTGCCATGAGCTGTCCGGCGACATGGACTACCTGCTGCAGGTGCAGGTGCGCGACCTGGAGCACTTCTCGCGTTTCCTGCTCGACACCCTGCTGGGCTCGGCAGCGGTGGCGGATGTCAACACCAGCTTCGTGCTGCGCACGGTCAAGGCCGATCGCCGGCTACCGATCGAGTCGGCTTGAGGGCAGCGCGGCCGCTACGCGGTCGCGCGTTCGAGCTCGGTCAACCAGGCCAGGGCCTCGCCGGAATCAGCGCCGCACATCAGGGGTTCCGGCTTGAGCGCCACGCAGACCGCCGGCCGCTCGGGCTGGCCGAAGATCCGGCAGCGGTTGCCCGCATCGAGCTGCACGCAGCGCACACCCGCCGGCTTGCCCTGCGGCATGCCGGGGATGGGGCTCGAAATGCTCGGCGCGATGCAGCAGGCACCGCAGCCGGGGCGGCACTGCATCAGTCGCCCGTTTGCAGCAGCGGATCGGAGGCGCGCAGGGCCTCGTAGACCTCCTGGGTCTGCGGACGCACGCCGTGCCAGCGCAGGAAACTCTCAGCGGCCTGCTCGACCAGCATGCCCAGGCCGTCCACGGCGTGATCGCAGCCGCCGGCGCGGGCCCAGGCCAAGAAACCAATCGCCACCTCGCCGTAGCTCAAGTCCACCGCCAGCGCGCGCGGCGCGAGCAGGCTGAAGGGCAGCTCCAGCTTGCCGCCGAGCCGGCCGGCCGAGGTGGAGTTGACGACCAGTTCGAAGCTGCCCTGATTGCCAAGGTCTTCCCAGTAGCGGGTCTTGACGCGGTCGGGCTCGCCGAGGATATCGGCCAGCGTGTCGGCGCGCTCCGGGGTTCGGTTGACGATCACCAGTTCGGCGATGCCGGCTTCCAGCAGGGCCGGAGCCACGCCGCGTGCAGCGCCGCCCGCACCCAGCATCAGGCAGCGGCGGCCGCGCAGGTCCAGGCGCTCGCGCTCGGTGAGGTCGCGCACCAGGCCGATGCCGTCGGTGTTGTCACCCAGCCAGGCATCGCCCTGGCGGATCAGGGTGTTCACCGCACCAGCGTGGAAGGCGTACTCGCTGACCTCCTTGCACAGGGCGTAGGCGGCCTCCTTGTGCGGCAGGGTGATGTTGGCGCCACGCCCACCGGCTGCCGCGAACGCCGCCATTGCGGTGGCGAAATCGGCCGGGCTGGCCTCGATCGCACGGTAGTCCATGTCGATCTTGCACTGCTTGGCGAATTCGCCGTGGATGTAGGGCGACAGCGAGTGCTGGATGGGCTGGCCGAACACGGCGAAGTGCTGGGTCATGGCGGGGTCCTTGCCGGGGCGTGAAGGGGAGTAATCCCCGGACTGTAGCGGAATCAGCCGGCCTCGCGCAGCCAGCGCGCAGCGTCCAGCGCGTAGTAGGACAGGATGGCATCCGCACCGGCGCGCTTGATCGACAGCAGCGACTCCAGCGCCACGGCGCGCTCGTCCAGCCAGCCGTTCTGCGCCGCGGCCTTGAGCATCGCGTACTCGCCGCTGACCTGGTAGACAAGGGTGGGCGCACCGAACCTGTCCTTCACCCGCCGCACGATGTCCAGATAGGGCATACCCGGCTTGATCATCACCATGTCGGCGCCCTCCTCCAGATCCAGCGCCACCTCGCGCAGGGCCTCGTCCGAATTGGCCGGGTCCATCTGGTAGGTGTACTTGTTGCCCTTTCCAAGGTTGCCGGCTGAACCCACCGCGTCGCGGAAGGGCCCGTAGAAGCTGCTGGCGTACTTGGCCGAATACGCGAGGATGCGGGTGTGTACGTGGCCGGCGGCCTCCAGCGCTGCGCGGATGGCGCCGATGCGGCCGTCCATCATGTCGGATGGCGCCACCACGTCGGCACCGGCCTCGGCATGGCTGAGCGCCTGCTTCACCAAAGCCTCGACGGTGGCATCGTTCACCACGTAGCCGCTGTCGTCGATCAGGCCGTCCTGTCCGTGGGTGGTGAAGGGGTCGAGCGCCACGTCGGTGATCACGCCCAGACCCGGATGCCGGGCCTTGAGTGCCCGCACCGCACGCTGGGCCAGGCCCTGCGGATTCCAGGCCTCGGCGGCGTCCAGGGATTTCGCTTCGGGCGGGCTCACCGGGAACAGCGCCAGCGCCGGGACGCCGAGGTCCACGGCTTGATCGGCCAGCGTCAGCAGCAGATCGATCGAGAGCCGCTCCACCCCCGGCATCGAGCCCACCGGCTCGCGTGCCTGCTCACCCTCGCGCACGAACACCGGCAGGATCAGGTCGTCGCTGGACAGACGATGCTCGCGCATCAGCCGGCGCGAGAACGCGTCGCGGCGCATGCGCCGCGGGCGGCTCAAGGGAAAGGGCATGGGGTGGACTCCGATGGGGCGAAGCCTGCAAGTGTAGCCAGCCGCTGGAGCATCACGTGAGCGCGTCGTGCGCTGCGGGCCGCCAGTGGTTCGCGCACACGCGAGCGATGGCTTGCATCCTCGATCCGGCGGGTGCAGATTTCAGGGCCCACCTTTTTTGAGCGGGATATTTCATGAAGGATCGCTACTGTCAGCCGCCTCAAGGCTTTCTTCGCTGCCTGCTGGACCCCGGCACGGTGTCGGTCGTGCTGCTTTTGGTCGGCCTGTCGCCACAGAGCAAACGCACGTATGAGTTCTCCCCCGAAGGCGGCCACGGCGTGTGGGAATTGCAGTTGGGCTTGATTTCGCCCCTGCTCACCCGGCGCGCTCGGGGTGAAGGCGAGCGGATCGAGGATATCGTCTGGCACACCGAGCACCTGGCGCTGCATCCGCTCTCGTTTTCCGCGCTGTGCGTCGCGCTTGGCCTGGGGTTCCTCGCGATCACCGCGGTCCGGACGCTGCGCCAGCGCCGCTGCTCAGATTCGCCTGACCTGCCCGCGCGCTGACGAAGAGGGCCGGGTGCACAAGGCACCCGGCCCCGCTTGGCCGCAAGCCGTGGATCAGGCCTCTGATCAGGCCGCGTGTTGCTTGTCGCCACCCTGGAACTGCTCTTCCTCGGTGCTGCCCTTGAGCGCGGTGGTCGAGCTCTGGCCGCCCTGGATGGCCTGGGTGACGGTGTCGAAGTAGCCGGTGCCGACCTCGCGCTGGTGCTTGACGGCGGTGAAGCCGCGCTCGGCGGCAGCGAACTCGGCTTCCTGCAGCTCGACAAAGGCGCTCATCTGGTTGCGCGCGTAGCCGTAGGCCAGGTTGAACATCGAGTAGTTCAGGCTGTGGAAGCCGGCCAAGGTGATGAACTGGAACTTGTAGCCATAGGTCGCGATTTCCTTCTGGAACTTAGCGATGGTGGCGTCGTCCAGGTTCTTCTTCCAATTGAAGCTGGGTGAGCAGTTGTAAGCCAGCATCTTGCCGGGGAACTTGGCGTGGATGGCCTCGGCGAACTTGCGCGCGAACTCCAGATCCGGCTTGCCGGTCTCGCACCAGACCAGGTCGGCGTAGGGCGCATAGGCGAGGCCGCGGCTGATCGCCTGGTCGAGGCCGTTGTTGGTCTTGTAGAAGCCTTCGACGGTACGCTCGCCGGTGCAGAAGGCGGTGTCATTGGCGTCGATGTCGGAGGTCAGCAGGTCGGCGGCCTCGGCATCGGTGCGGGCCACGATGAGCGTGGGCACGCCCATGATGTCGGCGGCCAGGCGCGCGGCATTCAACTTCTCTACCGCCTCGCGGGTCGGCACCAGCACCTTGCCACCCATGTGCCCGCACTTCTTGACCGAGGCCAGCTGGTCCTCGAAGTGCACGCCGGCGGCGCCGGCCTCGATCATCGCCTTCATCAGCTCGAAGGCGTTCAGTACGCCGCCGAAGCCGGCCTCGGCGTCAGCCACGATCGGCGCGAACCAGTCGATGTCGTCCTTGCCTTCGGCGTGGTGCAGCTGGTCTGCGCGGGCCAGGCAGTTGTTGATGCGCTTGACCACCTGCGGCACCGAGTTGGCCGGGTACAGGCTCTGGTCGGGGTACATCTCACCGGCGATGTTGGCATCGGCGGCGACCTGCCAGCCCGACAGATAGATGGCCTGCAGACCGGCCTTGACCTGCTGCATGGCCTGGTTGCCGGTGAGCGCGCCCAGCGCATTGACGAAGGGCATCTCGTGCAGCTGGCGCCACAGGCGCTCGGCGCCGCGGCGTGCCAGCGAGTGCTCGATGTGCACAGTGCCGCGCAGGCGCACTACGTCGGCGGCGCTGTAGTTGCGGGTGATGCCCTTCCAGCGCGGATTGGTGTCCCAGTCGCGCTGCAGCTGTTCGGCGGTTGGCAGAGTGTGGCTCATGGCGGTGTCCTTGTTGGATGTTCGCGGGGTCGAGGCGGTGTGGGATCAGGCGTGGTCGAGACGGCCATAGGCCGGCAGGGTGATGAAGTCTTCGAGGCTGTCGGCGCGGGTCAACTCGGCCAGCAGCTGGGCGGCCTCCTTGAGGCGGGCCTGGCCCGGCAGGCCGCTGCGCGGAAGGCGCTGCTCAACGGTGTCGATGGCGCGCTCGAACAGGGCCATGTCGATGCGGTCGCCGTCATCGAAGCGCTGGTCCGGCGTGTGCAGCCACTGCCAGAGCTGGGCGCGGCTGATCTCGGCGGTGGCGGCGTCTTCCATCAGGTTGTAGATGGGCACGCAGCCGAAGCCATCCAGCCAGGCCGCGAGGTAGCGCACGCAGACGTCGATGTTGGCGTAGAAGCCCTCGCGGGTGATGGTGCCGATGCTGGGATGGATCAGCAGGTCGCGGCCAACCTGCACGTCCTCGCGGCGCACGTGCAGCTGGTTGGGCGTGGGCATGTGCTTGTCGAAGATCTCGCGCGCCACCGGGATCAGGCCCGGGTGCGCCACCCAGGTGCCGTCGTGGCCGGCCGTGACCTCGCGCAGCTTGTCGGCGCGCACGCGTCCCAGCGCCTCTTCGTTCGCCACCGGATCGGCAGGGATCGGGATCTGCGCCGCCATGCCGCCCATCGCATGCGCACCGCGGCGATGGCAGGTCTGGATCAGCAGTTCCGAGTACGCCTTCAGGAAAGGCACCGTCATCGTCACCTGGCTGCGGTCGGGCAGCACGCGGTCGGGGTGGCGACGGAAGGTCTTGATGTAGCTGAAGATGTAGTCCCAGCGCCCGCAGTTTAGGCCGACGATTCGGCAGCGCAGGGCGTGCAGGATCTCGTGCATCTCGAATACCGCCGGCAGGGTTTCGATCAAGACGGTCGCCTTCATGCAGCCGACCGGCAGGCCGAGGCGGTTCTCGACGAAAGCCATCGCCTCGTCCCACAGCGCGGCTTCCTCGAAAGCCTGCATCTTCGGCAGGTAGAAGTAGGGCCCGCGGTCGCGCGCCTGCAGTGCGCGGCCGTTGTGGAAGGCGAACAGGGCCATGTCGAACAGGCTGCCGGACATGGCCTGGCCGTCGACGCGGAAACTGGCCTCGTCCAGATGCCAGCCGCGAGGCCGCACGATCAGGGTGGCCAGGCCCTCGGCCTTCAGCGCGTAGTGCTTGCCCTCGGGCGAGGTGAAATCGATGGTGCCGGCGACGGCATCCATCAGGTTGATCTGGCCGTCCAGCATGTTGCGGCGGGTCGGGCTGGACGAGTCCTCGAAGTCGGCCATGAAGACCTTCGCGCCGGAGTTCAGCGCGTTGATAATCATCTTGCGGTCGACCGGTCCGGTGATCTCGATGCGGCGATCCTGCAGGGCCTCTGGGGTCGGCGCCACGGTCCACTCGCTCTCGCGGATCTCGCGGGTTTCGGGACGGAAATCCGGCAGGCCGCCGGCATCGATCCGCGTCTGCCAGGCGCGACGCGCATCCAGCAGACGCTGCCGGGTGGGCTCGAAGCGGCGATGCAGGGCCTGCAGCAGCTCCACCGCCTCCGGCGTGAGTACGCGCTGTGCCCGCGGATCGTGCAGGGCGATGGAGGCAGGGGTGAGGGCTTCAGCGGCGCTGCGGCTGGGGGCCATGGTCGACGGCTCCGGTGGGCGGGGCTCCTGACCTTAATGCCGCAGCGCAGCGTTTTAAAAGACAAATGTTTCAATGCTTTTCATCATCATTTTAAATACTTCATCTTCATAAGCCATGTTTCCAAGGTATTTCAGTGGCTTCGACATGTTCGCCCTACCCAAAACCGGACCGTCCCCTGTGAATCACGTCACCACCGGCGACCTTTGAGGCCTGCCAGACAGCCCGTCGTCGATCGCGGCGCGAAACTTGCACGACGGAATCCAGCGCTCCGCAGAGGGCGCGCCCGTCGGAGAGGCCCATGCGGCCAGTGCAGGAAGCGGACGTCGTTCTGGGCCAGCCACTGGCCAGCGCGGTGTTCGACATCGAAGGCAATCTGCTGCTGGAGCGCGGCCACGTGGTGCGCAGCGCGGCCACGCGCGCAGCCCTGCTGGCTCGTGGCCTCGTGCGTGAAGGCGCAGAGCCCGAGGCGGATGCGACGGACGACTCCACGACCCGCTTCGCGCAGGATGCGCCGCTGATGACTTCGCTGGTGATGCAGCGCAGCGTGTTCAACGGTATGCGCGCGCTGATCGAGGCTCTGGACACGCTGCAGCCGCGTCTGCTGCGGGCCGCGTCGGGTGCCGTGCCTGCCCTGCAGAACCTGAACCACCTGGTCGGCCGCTATGCCGAGGAGGACGCGGATGCCGCACTGGCGGCCGCCCAGCTGGCGGATCCGGACGCAGGCTGGTGCGCACGCCCCCTGCACACCGCACTGCTGGTGCGGCTGCTGGCGCGCGCGGTGCAGCGCCCGGAACCTGAGATCGAAAGCCTCTCCATCGCTGCACTGAGCCTGGACCTGCTGCTGCTGCCGCAGGCGTCCACGCTGCGGCAGACGCTAGCGGCATCGGCCGGGCTGGAGCCTTACCGGCAGGAACAGCACCCGCTGCTGGCAGCCCACCTGCTGCGGCAGGCGGGGGTGGACGACCCGGTGTGGCTGGCAGCGGTGGAACAGCATCACGAGCGCCTCGACGGCGCCGGCAGTCCGCGTGGGCTGCACGCCGACGCGCTCTCGACCGGCACCCGCATCGTCACCCTTGCCGACACCTACTGCAGCCTGATCCGGCCCAGCCCGGGGGATTCGGGCCTGCAGACCCGCGAGGCCCTGCGCAGCCTGTTCCTGGGCCGCGGCAGCGCGGTCGATGAGTCGCTCGTGGCGCTTTTCGTGAGGGAGGTTGGCCTGTATCCACCGGGCGGCCTGGTGCGGCTGGCGAGCGAGGAAGTGGCCTTGGTGTTCGCACGCGGCCGCAACACCGCCCAGCCCGAGGTGCGGCGACTGCTCAAATCCGACGCCCAACCCGACCCCGACCGCATCCGCCGCGACACCGCCGATCCGCACTATGCCGTCAGCGAGGCGCTGCCAACGCTCAGCTATCGCGCCCTGCTGCGCGGGGTGGAACGGCTTTGGGATTGAGTGCGCGAGCGCGAACTTTGCGTTGACCCCACGCAGCGAGCCATCAGGCCTGCCCCGCGCCGGTGAACTGTGCAGGCAGGCTTGCACGGGGCCACGCCGTCGCCGGCAAAGTCGCAGTCAGACGCTATTGATCCGCTGCCTGTAGCGCGCTGCAAAAGCTCTGATCAACTCCCTCCGGGCGCTGATCAGGGGTCATGTGTCCGGCGCCGGCCCGGAGCCGCTCGCGCCGAAGCATGCACTTGCGCGCTGGATTCGCGGGCGCGCCATCGATGACCCTCGAGAAGCTCCGATAAAGCAGAGTTTCTTCAGGGTAGTGATTCGTACTTGTCGGACAGTCGCTGCGAGCGGATTTGTGTGGCTGGCAAGGCCCGACGACGAGTCATGGCAGCACTATGGCGAGGAGGAGGAACGCTGACAGCCGCGCAAAGACGCCGCAGATACGTTCACTCAAGTGCGAATCACTGCACTAGGCGCCAGCGCTGAGCTGTCGACTGAGGAAGGCGCGGGCGAAGCGCAGGTCGCGGTCGACGGTGGCCTCGGAGACGGCCAGCACCCCTGCGATCTCGTCGCGGCTCATGCCGGCGAAGTAGCTCATCTCGACCGCTCGCGCGGTGCGCGGATCCTGCTCGGCGAGTTGGGCCATGGCCTGGTCCAGCGCCAGCAGATCGACCTCGACACCACGGTCCTCTGCCTGCCGCTCGGCCGCACCCAGGGTCAGCATGAGCGCGCCACCACCGCGCTTGGCGGCCAGCCGGGCACGCGCGTGGTCAACCAGCACCGCGCGCATCTGCAGGGCCGCCACGGCCAGAAAGTGAGCGCGGTTCTGCAGGTCGGGGTTGCCGCCCAGCATGCGCAGCAGAGCCTCGTGCACCAAGGCGGTGGGCTCCAGGCTGGCGACCGGGCCGGCGCCGGCAATGCGTCCTGCGGCCATCTTCCGCAGCAGGTCGTAGACCTCGGGAAGCAGGCGGTCGAGCGCGGCGCGGTCACCGCCGCGCCAGGCCTGCAGCAGGCCGGTAAGGTCCGTCTCCGCCACCGCCTAGACCTCGCGCACGGCCCCGTGCGCCCCGGAGGGGGCGGGACCGTCCTCGGCCGGCAGCATGTGGTCGTCGGTACCGATGGACTTGGCCACCACCACGGAACCGACCAGGTCGCCTCCGACATTGACGGTAGTGCGGCACATATCAAGGAAACGGTCGACGCCAAGGATCAAGCCGATGCCCTCGGGCGGGATGCCGAACATGGCGAGGATCATCGCGATCACCGGCAGCGAGCCGCCGGGCACGCCGGCCGCACCGATCGCGCCGAGGATGCACAGCGCCAGGATGGTGACCTGCTGGAACAGATTGAGCTCGACTCCGAAGAACTGGGCCAGGAACAGCACGGTGACGCCCTCGAAGAGCGCGGTGCCGTTCATGTTGGCGGTGGCGCCCAGGGTGCAGACGAAGCGCGCCACCGGGCGCGGCACGCCGAGCCGCTCCTCGGCGCACTTCAGCGTGGTTGGAAGCGTCGCGCTGGAGGAGCTGGTGGAGAAGGCGGTGAGGATGGCCGGCTCGGCGCCCTTCAGGAACTTCAGGGGCGACATGCCGCCGAACACCCGCACCAGGATCGGGAACACCACGAAGAAGTGGATGCCCAGCGCCAGCACCACGGTGCCGACGTAGCGGGCGAGCTGCACCAGCACCTCGAAACCAAGCTTGGCGGTGATCCCGAACAGCAGGCAGGCGACCGCATAGGGTGCGAGCTGGATGATCCATCCGATCAGCTTCAGGCAGATGTCGTACACCCCCTGCACCGCGCCGGCAAAACTGCGGGTGCCGGGCGAACCAATCACGGTGGCGGCGATGCCGAACATGAGCGCGAAGAACATCACACCGATCAGATCGCCGTTGGCGGCCGAGGCGATCGGGTTGCGCGGCACGATGTTGATCAGCAGGTCCATGCCCGACACTGCGCCACCGCGGGCGGCGATGTCGGCGGCGCGATCGGCGGATTCGGCCAGCAGGGTCTCGGCCACCTCTGGCGGCAGCCCGCGGCCGGGCTGGATCACGTTGACCGCGACCAGGCCAATGCTGACCGCGATCGCGGTGACCACGAGGATGTAGACCAGGGTGCGACCGCCAATGCGGCCCAGCGAGCGCGGATCGCCGATTTCGATGACCCCGAGCACCAGCGCCGAAAACACCAGCGGCACCACCAGCATGAACAGCAGGCGCAGGAAGACCTGGCCTACCGGGTCGGTGACATAGCGGATCAGCGCAGCCAGCCAGCCGGCATCGGCGGCGTACAGATTGGCCAGCACGCCCGCGGTGATGCCCACCGCGAAGCCAATGGCCATCTTGGTGTGCAGCTGCATTCCACGGGTGGCTTGCATCGGCTTCAGGCCTCCGGCTGCTGGCGGTAGTTGCGGAACTCGCCGGCGCGCAGGCGGGCGAAATAGCGGTCCATCTCACGCTTGACCACCGGCATCAGCAGGTACACGCCGATCAGGTTGGGGATGGCCATGATGAACAGCAGGGCGTCGGCGATATCGACCAGGCTCGACAGCTGCAGGGTGCAGCCGAGCACGGCGGTGCCCAGGTAGAAAAACTTGAACCCGTACAGCACGCCCTTGCTCTCGGCGGCGAGGAAGCTGGCCGCCTTGGCGCCGTAGTAGGCCCAGGTGATGGTGGTGGAGAACGCGAACAGCAGCACCGCGAAGGTCAGCACGTAGGGGAACCAGCTGACCACGCTGCCGAAGGCATTGGAGGTGAGCTGCACGCCGTCACCGCCGCCCTCGACCAGGTACTGGCCGGTGATGATGATCACCAGCGCGGTCATCGTGCAGATCACTACGGTATCGATGAACGGCTCCCACAGGGCGACGAAGCCCTCGGTGACCGGCTCGCGGGTCTTGACCGCGGAGTGCGCGATAGCCGCCGAGCCCAGGCCTGCCTCGTTGGAGAAGGCGGCGCGGCGGAAGCCGACGATCAGCGCGCCGATGATGCCGCCGACCGCGCCCTCGCCGGTGAAGGCGCCGGCGAAGATCGCACCGATCGCAGTCGGGATCTGGGTGAAGTGGCTGCCGATCACGAACAGGCAGCCCAGCACGTAGAGCAGGGCCATGGCCGGCACCAGCTTGGCGGTGACGCTGCCGATGCGGGTGATGCCGCCAATCACCACGGCGCCAGCCAGGCCCGCGTAAACAAGGCCGAACAGCAGGGCGTTGCCGGCCAAGGGGCCTTCGCTGCCGCCGGTCACGTTGAGCAACTGCGAGTAGGCCTGGTTGGCCTGGAACATGGCGCCGGCACCGATTGCGCCAAGCATGGCGCAGACCGCGAAAATGATCGCCAGCTTCCAGCCGAACCACTTCATGCCGGGGTAGTTTTCGGCGATGCCGCGCGAGAGGTAGTACATGGGGCCGCCGGAGACAGTGCCGTCCGGCTTGACGATGCGGTACTTCACGCCCAGCGTGCACTCGACGAATTTGGTCGACATGCCAAGCAGGCCGGCCAGCACCATCCAGAAGGTCGCGCCCGGGCCGCCAATGGCGATCGCCACCGCGACGCCAGCGATGTTGCCCAAACCGACCGTGCCGGAGACCGCCGAGGTCAGGGCCTGGAAGTGGGTGACTTCACCCGGGCCGGCATCGCGCTTGCTGCTGTAGTCCCCGCGCAGCAGCTTGAAGCCGTGGACGAAGCCGCGGACGCTGACAAAGCGGAAATAGAAGGTGAACACCAGGGCGCCGAGGATCAGCCAGCCGACGATCAGCGGAAACCGGACCGGATCCTCATCGGTGCCACCGACCCGCACCGCGTAGAAGATGAAGTTGGAGACGTAATCCGCAACCGGGCGAATCGCCGCCTCAACGCGCGCATCCATACTCGGCTCGGCCTCGGCGCTTGGCGCCGCCATCTCGGCTACGGGCAATGCCGGTTCGACGGGCGCTGCCGGCGGCGCTTCGAAGCCCTCAGACACCACCAGCGGGTCGGCCTGCACGGCAGGCGACTCGGACTGGCCGAATGCGGCACCGGCGCAGAGGCTTGCCAGCAGGGACAAAAGGGCCAGCGCCGCGAGGCGACCAAGGCGAGCGGGCGCAGTACGGCATACGGTCAGATCAGGACAGGTCATTCGGCTCCCCCGGGAACAGGATCAAGCAACTGCCGTGCGGCGGCGACGCCGACGGCGGTGCAGAGGCACGCGACGAGCACCGGACTCCCCCGCCCCGTCGCGTCAGCGCCGGATGGTACACGAGCCGCCGCGGGCGCCCGCGCGCCGAAGGTCAGGCTTCACCGCGGCGGATACAGCGGCGGCAGGCCGTCGGAACCAGGCTCAGCAGACGATGCAGTCGCGCCGCCAAACCGCGGCGGACGCCGAAAGGCGTGCTGCAGGGCCCGGCGCAGTTCCGGCAGCCCTGCCGCACTGCCCTCCGCGTAAAGATGCTGCTGCAGGCGCCGAACGGCGGCGGCCTGGTCCGGCTCGATCAGGGCCGCAGCCAGTGCGTCCAGACTGGCGGCGAGCCCGCGCCCGCGAGCCAGCGCGCGCAGGGCCTCGGCCATTTCCGAAGGGGTGCCGCTGCGAAGTGCCTGCGCCAGCGGCGGGCCGGCCTGGGGCGGCATGGCGGCCTCGTCGCCCGCACTGCGCCTCAGCCAGGCGATGAGTGGCAGGCCCAGGGCACCGTGCCGCCAAAGCAGCCACAGGCAAAGCATCAGGATCGCCGCCTGCAGCAGGCTGGCCGCCCGCCACAGAGGATTGACACCCACCCCGATCGCAGGCGCCGCGCCTGCGGAGCCAATCGCCGACAGCGGCCGCGCCGCCGCAGGCACATCGGCATCAACCGCGCCGGGTGCGGCCAGCACTTGAAAACGGCGCGCGGGGATCCGCGCCTGCCGCGGCGCATCGGCGGCCGTGTCCCACCACTCCAGCACCTGCTCGGGCAGCTCCAGCACCCCGGCCCGGGTCGGCACCAGGGCAAAGCCGCGGCTGCGCTCGCCCTCCAGCCCGCGCGGACCCTCCCGCGTGGCGCTGGCTTCCTGATCGGGGTAGAGCTCGGCGCCGGGCACTGGCGCCAGCCGCAGTTCCGGCAACTGCTCGGCCGCCAGGCCACGGGCGGACAGTCGCAGGTTGAGGGTGATCGGCTCGCCGACCCGGATCTCGGCCTCGGCCCCGGTCTGCAGTCGATAGTCCAGCTCCAGCGCCGGCAGCCAGGGCTCGCCGCCGGCCGCCGGGCGTGGGCGCACTTCCAGTATCCGGGCCTCCGCAGCGGCCGACACGGTGCTGCCCGGATCCAGCATTCGGCTGCCGCTGCGGCCGGTGAGCGCGCGCCCGCGGAAGCGCGGGCCGGGAATCTCGAGCGTGCCGCTGGCCTGTGGCAGCAGGGCATAGCGGCGCTCGATGACGTTGTAGCGACGGCCCCCGGCGTCGCGGGTGTAGGTGGCGTCACCGCCGAGCCGGCGCAGCTCCGCGCCCGGCACCTGCGGCTCGTCGAGCTGGCCCTCCAGCAGGGCGACGGCGTAGAGCAGCCGCAGGGTGTAGACCACCTGCCGCTGCACATAAGGCTGATCGGTGCTGATCTCGACCTCCAGCAGCACGTCGTCACCGACGCCAGGAGCAGGCCGCTCCGGCGGCAGCACGGTCAGCCGCAGGGGCTCGGTCCGGCCGCCATGGACTTCGAGCGGCGGAATCCCGATCACGCCCTCCTCCAGCGGCTCCAGCAGCACGCCCCACAGGGTCTGGCTGCGGCGCTGACCGTTGACGATGCTGACCTGGGTGCTGCTGGAACTGCCGAGCACGCGGAAGCTGGAGGCCAGTGGCCCAAGGTCGGGCTCGGCGCCGCCGATCTGGCTGGACTCGATATTCAGCGTGACCGTCTCGCCGAGACGGATGCTGTCGCGGTCGAGGAAGGCCCGCACCGGCGGCTCGTTCGCGAGTGCCGGACTGACCAGCCCGAGCAGCAGCACCAGCAGTGCGACGACGCGCGAGGGTGGGAAACGACTGGAGTTCATGGTGGATCGCCCTCGCGCTGGCGGCGCTGGTGTTCGAGCTGGAACTTGCGGCGCAGCAGGCCGCCGGGGTCGTCGGGCACGCGCCGGAGCAGCTGCTCCAGCGACTGCTGGCGCTCGGCTTCGGCGCGCTCGGCGGGATCGGGCTCCGGCAGCGGCTGGCGCTGATCCTCCTCGCCGGCTTCGTCGAGCGCCTGCTGCATGGCTTCGCGAAAGGCTTCGGCGCTGGCCTGCTCCTGCTCGGCATCGCCGTCGGCGGCTGGCTGCGGCGCCTCGTCGGCGCTGTCCTCGCCCGGCTCGGACTCGCTGCCCTGCTGCTGCGCCGGATCCTCCTCGGGCGGCGCCTGCTGCGGGCTGCCCTGCCCGTCGGCGCCGGGTTCGCCCTGCTCGCCTTCCGCAGGCTCACTGTCTGGCTGGCCTGACTCGCCGGACTCGCCCGGATCGCCTTCGCCCTCCTGCGGCTGCGGTGGCTGCTCGCGCAGCCAGGCCTCGACCGCCTCGATGTTGGCGGCGGCATCGGCATGTGCGGGCTCGCGCAGCTGTGCGTCGCGCCAGGCCGCCAGCGCGCCCTGCCAGTCCTGCTGGGCCGCCAGCGCGTTGCCGCGGTTGTAATGCGCGCGGGCGTCGTCGGCTTCGGCGAACGAGGCCGCGGCATCGGCCGCCCGCCCGGCGCGGAACTCGGCGGCGCCGCGCAGGTCGGGATCGCGCGCCAGCGCAGCGGCGCGCTCGGGCTCTCCGGCCTGCAGAGCTTCCCATGCCTGACGCTCTCGACGCTGCCACAGGTCCCGCCAGAACTGGCCAAGCCCTCCAACCTCGGTCGACACCGTGGCAGCGGGCGTCGCCGCCAGCGCCGGCGCCGGCGCCAACGGCAGCACCAGCAGGGCCAGGGGCAGCGCCAGCAGCCAACCCCGACGCGCGGCAAGCGCCACCAGCGGCAGCAGCAGGAGCAACAGCATCGGGCCTTCGTCGCGCAGCCGCATCAGGGCCGCCGGGCCGACCGCCAGGGCGGCCTCGCCGACTGGATTCAGCAGGCCCAGCGCGGCGAGGTCGCTGCTGTCGCTGGCAAAGCGGGCGTAGCGGCCGCCGCCGGCATCCGCCAGCGCCTGCAGCGCGGGCTCGTCCAGCCGCGGTAGGCGGATTGCTCCCTGGGCATCGCGCAGGAAACCGCCACCCGCGGCCGGCACCGGTGCACCTTCCGGCGTACCCAGGCCCAGCACATGCACTCGCAGACCCGCCGCCTGCGCGGCGGCGGCCGCGGCACGTGCGGGCGCGCCGGCGCTGTCGGTGAGCAGCAGCAGTTCGCCCTGCGCCAGCCCCGCATCTCGCAGCAGGCGCTGGGCCAGCACGATGGCGCGCTCAGGGCGCTGGCCCGGCACCGGCATCAGGCTGGGATCGAGCGCCGTCAGCAGGCCGTCAAGAGTGGCGGCGTCATCGGTCAAAGGTGCCACCACGAAGGCATCCCCGGCATAGACCAACAGCGCCGTCTGGCCATCGCTGCGTTCGCGCACCAGATCGGCCAGCTTGAAGCGGGCGCGGCTCAGGCGATCCGGGCGCAGGTCGGCGGCGCGCACCGAGGCCGACAGGTCCAGCGCCAGCACCAGCGGCGCCTCGCGCCGCAGCAGCGGCGCCGGTTCGCTACGCCAGGCCGGCCCGGCCAGAACCAGCAGGGCGAACACCAGGCCCAGCGTCAGCAGCAGCTCCGGCAGCAGCGGTGCGCGAGCACCGGGGCGCGCCTGCGCCAACAGCAGGGGCGCGTCGACCACGGATCGCCACGGATCCTCGCGCCGCCGCGAGAGCACGCGCAGGGCCAGTAAGAGGGCGGGCAGCGGCAGCAACCAGAGCCAGGCTGGACGCAGGAACTCCAGGCTTTCGATCATGCAGGTCGCCTCCGCGGCAGCGGCGCCGCCAGCAGCAGGCCCAGCATCAGGGCCACGCCCAAGGGCCACGGGTAGAGTTCCTCACGCGGCCGCTGCGGTGGCGCCCGCTGATCGACCGGCTCCAGACGGTCGAGCTCGGCGTAGATGTTGGCAAGGTCGCGGGTGTCGCGGGCGCGGAAATAGCGGCCGCCGGTCAAGCGCGCGATCTCGGTGAGACCGGCATCGTCGATTTCGCCGCCCGGGGTGGCCACCTGCAGGCCGAACACCCGCGTGCTGCCGCCGTCCCCGCCCATGCCGATGGTGTGAACGCGCACGCCCTCGGCGGCGGCCAGCCGCGCGGCCTGCAGCGGGTCGAGCACGCCCGCGTTGTTGACCCCGTCGGTGAGCAGCACCAGCACGCGCTCGCCATCGCTTTGACGCTCGCGCAGGCGCTTGACCCCGAGCCCGATGGCGTCTCCGATGGCGGTCTCGCGGCCGGCCATTCCGATCACGCTGGTTTCCAACTGGTAGCGGACATGGCTGCGGTCAAAGGTCAGTGGCACCAGCAAGTAGGCGTTCTGGCCAAACAGAAGCAGGCCGAGCCGATCGCCCTCACGGCGCTCGAGGAAGTCTCCCACCACATGGCGCACGGCGGTGAAGCGATCGACCCGGCGCCCGCCAATCTGCATGTCCTCGATCGCCATGCTGCCCGAGGTGTCCACCGCGAGCATGAGGTCGCGACCGGTCGAAGGCGGGGCACTGACTTCGCCCAGACGCTGCGGCTGGGCGGCACCGGCACACAGAAGCATCCAGCACCCAGCGGCCAGGGCCAGCCGCCCCCAGTGGCGACGCGGCAGCGACCCGACTAGGTTCGCGGTGGTCGCAAACGGCAAGCGCAGGACGCTGCCATGGGCCACGGCGGCCGATGGCAGCAGTCCCCACAGCAGCAGGGGCAGCGGCAGCGCCAGCCAGGCCCAGGGCCGCGCCCACTCGAGGCTTGCCCAAAGCTCGATCAGCGCATTGACGTTCATGGCGAACGCTCCAGCACTCGCGCCAGCGCGCGTCCCAGCGCTTCGGTGGCCGCACGCGCCTCGTCCGGCGCGAGCTGCGCCCGCCACGCGGCATCGCGCAGGCAGGCTGCGGGGCCCGCTGAGGGCGGGGCCTCGGGCAGCAGGGCGTCCAGCCAGTCCAGCCAAGCCTGGCCGTGCAGCGCAGCGGCTTCCGGCGCGTATTGGCGCAGCGCTCGATGCAGCAGCTCGGAAGCTGCGGCGACCTGTGGCACGCCGGGGGCGAGTTCGCACTCGATGCGGGCGTGCGCGTCCAGCCAGCGCCGACGATGGCGCTGGCGGAGGATTCGCTCGCGCCATCGCCAGCAGAGCCAGCCCAAAGCCAGCAGGGCGAGCACTGCAAGCAGGCCCGGCAGCGGTGCCGGCAGCCACAGCCCGGGCTCGGGCGGCAGCTGGATATCTCGCAGCTGCGGGCCGGCGCTCACGCGGCCTCCTGCGGACGCCCGCGCAGCAGGTCCTGGAGGCTGCGGACTGGGTCCTCGCGGGTGCTGGCAATGCGCACGCCGGCACCGATCCGGCGCAAGGCATCGACGGCCTGCTGTTGCCGTTCGCGCAACGCGGTCTGCCAGGGTGCAAGCCTGCCGTCCGAATGCAGCTCGGCAAGACCTCTTGGAGTCTCGATGCGGTAGCGCCCGGGCGGCAGCGGCTCGCGCTCGAGCGGATCGGCCAGCACCAGTGCGGCGAGGTCATGGTCTCGGCGCAGGCGGGCGAGGGCTCGCAGGGCCTCGGCATCGAGGCTGGCGCAATCAAGAAGCAGCAGGATGTGGCCACCCCCCTGCAGCACTCGGCCCATGCGGTCGGCCGCCGCGGACAGTGGAAGCGCCGGGCCGCCCTGCGGTGAAACGCGTGACCAGTGCTCGACTTCAGAAAGCGCACGCAGCACGCCGCGATGAGTGCCCTGCGCCGGCAGCTGGCCGCTGACGGCACCAAAGGCCGCGGCAGTCACCCGATCGCCTTCAGACTGGGCGAACCAGAGGAAGAGTGCAGCGAGCCTCGCGGCCTGCACCGACTTGAAGCCCTGGCGTGTGCCGAAGCGCAGCGAAATCGAGGTATCGAGCAGCACCGCCGATGTGCGCTCTCGCTCTGCGGCGAACAGCTTCGTGTGGAGCTTGCCGGCGCGCGCAGTCAGCCGCCAGTCGACGTGGCGCACATCGTCACCGCTGGCATAGGCGCGGGATTCGGCGTAATCCATGCCGCGGCCGCGGAAGGGGCTATGGCGACTGCCGGCGGCGCGGTCGGCGCTGCGCCGGCGCGCGCCCGCGGCCAGCGCCTGCGCGCGCGCGCGCAGGGCCAGCAGCTCGGACAGGCTGGGCTCGCAGACGCCGATGCTCACGGCAGCGGCACGCGCTCCAGCAGGCGATGTACCACCGCCTCGCTGTCCAGGCCCTCGGCCTCGGCCTCGAAGCTCAACAGCACTCGATGGCGCAACACATCCGGAGCGATGGTCTGCACGTCTTCCGGGGTGACGAAGTCGCGCCCGGCCAGCCACGCCAGCGCACGCGCGCAGCGTTCCAGAGCGATGCTGCCGCGCGGGCTGGCGCCGAACGCCACCATCGGCGCAAGCTCGGGCAGATAAGGCCGCGGGTCGCGCGTGGCCTGCACCAGCTCGATGATGTAGCGCTCCAAGCGCGGTGCCAGATGCAGGCCCAGCACGCGCCGTCGGGCCTCCCGGATTTCGTCGGCGCTGAGACGGTCCATGGCGGCCGGCACCGGCACCCTGTCCGCATTGAGTTCACGCAGGGCGCGCTCGCGCGCCAAACGCAGGATCCCGGTTTCGCTCTCGGCCTGCGGATAGCCGATGCGCACGTGCATCAGGAAACGGTCGAGCTGGGCCTCGGGCAAGGGGTAGGTGCCCTCCTGCTCGATCGGGTTCTGGGTAGCCATCACCAGGAACAGCTCGGGCAAGGGATAGGTGACGCGTCCAACCGTGATCTGACGCTCTCCCATGGCCTCCAGCAGCGCCGACTGCACCTTCGCCGGAGCGCGGTTGATTTCGTCCGCCAACAGCAGGTTGTGGAACAGCGGCCCGGGCTGGAACTCGAAGCGTGCGTCCTGCGGTCGGTAGATCTCGGTCCCGGTCAGATCGGCGGGAAGCAGATCGGGGGTGAACTGCACACGATGGAAATCGGCTTCAATACGGGCCGCCAAAGCCTTGATGGCGGTGGTCTTGGCAAGACCCGGTGCGCCTTCCACCAGCAGGTGGCCATCCGCCAGCATTGCAACCAGTAAACGCTCCACCAGCGCCGGCTGCCCCAGCACCTCGGCGGCCAACACTTCACGCAATCTCAGAAAGCGCAGCACAAGGGGATCGACCTCGGCGCCGGCGGGCGCGTTGTCTGCGATGTCAGTTGTATCCGCTGGATGCATGTCGAAGCCTTGCAGGAGAGGTCGCTTGGACTGCGCGTGCGCGCTTGGGTTCCATGGGCATCGCGCGCTCAGCGATGCGCGTCGATGCGCGGCGCCGCCGCAGTATGGCGTGATCCCCGCTGCGATACACGGGCGCATCCGCACCTTGGAAGATAGCGCTCAGTGTTAGGTTCCCTGTTGGCGCAGCGCCGGTGTGCCGACATCTTTTGTGCCTGCTGCCCCATCGGCGCAGGGCAGGCGAAACCGGTCAGACGCCATCCGCGCGCATGACAACCGGGATCGGAGCCTGCCGCAGGGCGGGGCGAAGCGCAGCGCTACCGGAGCATCGAGACGTGCCCCACGGGCCTTGGGGGATTGGGAGCCTGGTGCAGCGCCGGCGTAATCAACCCCGGGTCAGGGCGGCCGATCGGTGTGACGCAATTCGGACAGTTTCTGCGGTTTGCCGACCCACCAGCCTTGCGCGTAGCGACAGCCCATGGCCGCCAACTGCTCAAGCTGCACAGCCGTCTCAACGCCCTCCACGACCACATCCGCCCCAAGGGCATGGGCCATGCCGACGATCGACTCGACGATCCGCAGCGCGCGCGTACTTTCGTGCATGTTGCGCACGAAGGCCTGATCTACCTTCAGCGTATCGAAGGGCAGCAGGTGCATGTATTGCAGATTGGAGTAGCCGGTGCCGAAATCGTCGAGTGCGACCTTCATGCCGGCAAGCCGGGCCTGCTGCATCATCACCGCCACGCGTATTGGGTCGAGCGCACGGCTTTCGGTGAGCTCGATCTTGATCCGACCTGGATCGAGCGACCTGCGCTGAATGCGCTCCAGCATTCTCGCGAGCAGCCCTTCTTCCAGCAGTTGCCGGGCAGACACGTTGATCGCGACGAATTGCGCTTGGTCAGGCCGGGCGTCATCAAGGTGCATGAGCGCATCCAGCGCCAGCTCCAGCACATAGTCGCCCACCGGAAGGATCAGCGAAGTCTCTTCCGCGAGCGCAATGAACTCGGCGGGAGAAATCCATCCGCGTCTGGGATGGCGCCAGCGCACCAGCGCCTCGTAGCCGGCCACGCGTCCGGGGCGGATTTCGAGCAGCGGCTGGAAACGGGCTTCCAGCTGGCCCTCGCGAAGGGCGTCGCGCAGTTCACCTTCGAGGCGAATCTTGTCGATGCCGAGCAGGGCTTCGGTGCCCTCCCCTTCTGGTATCTGGCTGCCTTGGCCAAGCGACTGCGCCAGGGTTTGTCGATAGCGCCGCAGCTGGCCTTCAAGCAATGCGCGCACGACCGGATCGGTGTTGAGCAGGCGCTCCGCGATCTGTTCGGGCGTTATCGCAAGCAACACACAGGGTTCGAGTGCCGTTGCGGTGGCCGTTCGCGGCGAGCGGTCGATGACGGCCATCTCGCCCAGCAATTCGCCGGCGCCCACTTCGGCGATACGCCGTTGATCCGAGCCAGCAGTTATCGCAAGCCGACCCCGCTCGACGAGGTAGGCCGCATCGGGCGGATCCGATTCCCGAAACAGGACCTCGCCAGCAACGAGTTCAACGCGATGGGAGTTCATAGTCCCGTTCCGGCTGTCCTCCATCGCGAGCCAGGACCGCGACTGCGGCGAGGCGCGGCGCGGCGGGTAGGAGGGATCTCCAACCCGCCGCTGATCTGCCAAGCTACTGGAAGGCGATATTGCAGGTCAGGGGTGAGCTGAGCGCACTGACCTGAACGTTGAAGGTGTTGCCCGGCGACGTTTGCCCCGGCTGCAGCGCGCAGCTCCCGCTGACCGCTGGCGCGGGCCTGGGACCCGCGCTGGGAGTGGCGATCAAGGACAGAATCGTTCCTGACGGGAAATTCTGGGTGCAGGCTTGGGTGGCAGCCGGCCCGACGGCGCAGGTCAACCCACCGGAACCAGTGACGGTGCCGCCGGTGCCGCCTGCTCCATTGCTGAGATTCAGCGTGAAGGCCACCGGCTGCTGGTTGCCGCCCTGGTTACAGGCGCCGGCAGGCGGCTGTGGGCTGAAGCCCGGGCCTCCGGCGCAGCTGTCACGGCCGCGGAAGATCACCGAGGTGCTCGGATCACCGCCAGCCAAGCTGAACTCGCAGGTCCACAGAGCACCGCCGTTGGGCTGATCCATTTCCTGGGCGCTGACAATGGCCGTGGCTTGGCCTTGGGCGTTGGTCAGACCGGGCGGCTGCACCACGCTGACGATGGCGGTCGTGCCGGTTCCGGCACACTGGAAACCGATCGCTCGATTGGCAACCGGGTTGCCGGCGCCGTCGATAAGACGGAGGTTTACCTCAAAGGTGCCGTTGCCGATGAACGCGCTCGGGAAAGCCTGCAGGATCAGGTCGGCTGCGGTCCTGATGCTGACGATGGCTTCGGCCTCACCCAGCGAGAACTGCAGCTCGCCCTCCTCGTCGCTGACACCGGTGGTGACTACGCTGACCTGCACGCAACCGTTGGCGCCGGTGGGGGAAGGCAGTGGGCCCGAACTGCGGCTGCCGATGGTGCCGAAACCCGAGGGCAGATTGAATCCGAAGTTGATGAAGGCACCCTGCACCGGGTTGTTCTGGCCGTCGCGCAGACACACGGTCACGCTGGCGGTCGTGTTGCCGGGAATAACGGTCGGGCTTGCGATGATCGAAAGCGGAGCGATTCCCGGGTAGACGAAGCCACCGATGTCGGTGATCAGTTTGGTGCCGCCCGTAGTCGAGGCACTGCCGCGCGCCCACACCTGCACGGCCTGGCCGATCCGGGACACGGGGAAGTTCATGCGGGTGGTTGCAACGCCGTTGGCATCGGTGAAGGCAGTGGCAATGATGTTGCCGTGGATCGCGCGGCCAATGATATACGGCAGGACATTGCCGTTATCGACGCTGACGCCGGTGTCGTCGTTGCGGTTGAAACGCTGGGCCACGCTCAGTGAGGTCTGGCTGCTGATCGAGCTGATCGTGCGCGCGCTCTCGAGGTCGCGGTTGCCGGCAACCGCCTGGCCGAACACCAGCAGGGTGTCGCCCGGACCTGCACCGCCGGCAGCCGTCTGGAACTGGCCGGTCGGCGCGGTGAACAGGAAACCGTCTTCCTGCGGATTGCCGTCGCCACCGCTGATGGCGAAGCTGCCGGAACCCGAGCCGGGGAAGCCGACAATCGGGCTGTCGATCAGGCCGAATTCCACCGGCGTACCCGGCAACACGGGATTGCCCTGGCGATCGGTTGCCAGCACGCTGACATTCAGGCTGTAGCTGCCGTCCTGGCTCTCGCCGCCGATGCCCTCGCCGGGAGCTATCACGCGATTCTCGACGATGGCCTCAAGGGCAGGGCTGGTGATCTGCAGCGCGAACAGGCGTCCGTCGGAGATCACCACGGTGCGCTCGGTCACCACCGGGTCGCTGATGCCGTTGTCGACATTGTTGTCGGCACGGTCGGCGGTGACGCGAACCGTGGTCTGGCCGACGCGGGTGCCGGAGATCAGGCTGAAAGTCGCGATGCCGTTGTTGGTGCGGATACTGATCGCGGGCCCGCTGACCGTCTGGCCGGCGGCGTTGACCCCGGTCAGGCGCTCGCCTGCGGCGATCGAGTCGCTGCCGATGATTTCCACGCGCACATTGTTGAAGGCGCTGCTGCCGGAGACGGGGTCGCGCACCGGCTGGCCGATGCCGTCGGACAGCTCGACCTCGAAGGTACCGGCGGTCTGACCGCCCGAACCCTGGACATAAAGGCCGCTGAAGCTCGGGAACAGCGCGATGACGGAAGGCAGCGGCGGGGTCGTGGACACCACTTGGATGTCCTGCGTGGCCGTCATGACACGGCCGGTGTCCGGATCCTGGATGGATGCAGTGATCCGGGCAGTCCCCGTGATGTTGAAGGAGTGCACGAAAATCGTGCCGCGGCCAGCGACCATGTTGACCGGACCCTGGCCGAGGAACACGAAGAACTCGTTGATGTCCTCGGTCTCGGGGTCGTCGAGTGTGCTGAACGCCGCCACCGTCACCGGGTTGATGGTGACGCCCAGCCCGCCGGCCTCACCCTGGGGAATGCTGATCTCCTGACCGCTGGCGGAGCGAGCGGTAATGGTGAGCTCAGCCATGTAGGGCGAACCGATGAAAGGCGCCACGCCAAACAGGTTGACCGGCAGCTGGGTCCGGGTCGCTTGAATGGTGATGTTGCCCTGCGCGGTCGGGGGGCCGATCGTGAGCGCCAGCGTGGTGCTCGACGCGGCGGTTTGACCGGCAGGCTGGGTGGAGAAGCCGACGCTGACCGACCCCTGCTGGGATCCAGACACAAAGACAAACTCGGCACGCCCTCCGACCGTAGGGGAGGTCGATCCGCTACCGGGCTGGCCGTTGGCCACGCCGAAGATCTGACCGAGGTTGCTCGGGCTGACCGTGGAGCTGACCACGGTGCCATCGGCCACCGGATTGCCATTGGCCTGGCTCACCTGAACCGTCACCGATACCTGGCCACCGGCCGGCACCGTGCCCGACTGTGGCTGAGCAGCAATGCTCACGGCGCGGGGCGGCTCAAAGCTGCCGCCGCTGCTGCCGCCGCCGCCACAGGCGGAGAGCGCAAGCATCGCTCCCAGCAACAGCATGGAATTCAACAGACCTGTAGCTTTCATCGCGTCTCTCCGAGGTTTCCGGTTCCGCTTCCAGCGCCGGAGTGTGGCTTCTTGTTCCGTTACGGATCCGATCAGCGCGCGTTGCGGCCGGCGACGGCCAGCACGCGCGGGGTGACGAAGATCAGCAGTTCCGCCTTCGATGACTCGCGGCGGGTGTTCTTGAAGAGATTGCCCAGCACCGGCACGTCGCCGAGGAAGGGCACCTTGCGCAGATCTTCGATCGACGTGAACTCATACACACCGCCGATGACAACGGTCTGACCGTCATCCACCAGCACCGCGGTGCTGATCTCGCGCTTGGCAATCTGTGGCACACCGTCGATGAAGCCGTTGACCTGATCTTTCTTGACGCTCAGCACCAGATAGACCCGACCGTCCTGGGTGATCGTGGGGGTCACCAGCAGTTCTAGCACCACTTCCTTGAACTGGACCTGCTCGGTGGCGGCGCCGCCGGACGTGGTGATCGTCTTGTAGCCGATCTCATCGCCCTGCTTGATGTTGGCTTCGCGCTGGTTCGCGGTGATCACCCGCGGGCTGGAAACAACTTCACCGCGACCTTCCTGCTGCAGGGCCGAAAGCTCGAGGTCGAGCAGGTAATCGGCGCCAAGAATGGCGAAGCCAAGTGAACCGGCGGGGCTCTGGACCGGCAGATTTACGCCGAGGCGGCTCCCCGGCAGACCGGTCAGATCCTGTCCGATGCCGCCGATGCCGTTTCGGCCGGCCAAGCGGTTTTCGATAGCCCGGCCGATCATGGCGTTGGTCGCCGTCTGCGAGCCGGAGGTGGTGATTACGCGGCCGCTGCTGGACTGGTTGGCGCCGGAGACGCCGAAACGGGAGCCGAGCTCGCGCGCGAAGCTCTCGTTGGCAATGACGATGCGGGCTTCGATCAGGACCTGGTCGACCGGACGGTCAAGCAGGGCGATCAGGGTCTTGATCTCCTCGATCTTGTGCGGCAGATCGTTGAGCAGCAGGGTGTTGGTTCGACGGTCGAAGGTGACCGAGCCGCGCGGCGAGAGGAAGCCCCTGCCGTCGAGCTGCTGCTGGCCCTGCTGGCCGCCCTGCTGATTGCCCTTGCTGTCGTCGGTCAACAGCTTGGAGATGTCCTCGGCGCTGCCGTAATTGATGGTGATGTACTCGCTGACCAGCTCGGCACGCTGTTCCATTTCGAGGCGTGCGTCCGCCACGGCTTTTTCGTAGGAGGCGATCTCGGCCTGCGGGGCGATCCAGATCACGTTGCGGTCGCGCCGCTGGTCCAGCGAACGAGCGCGCAGCACCAGATCAAGAGCCTGGTCCCACGGCACATTGATGAGACGCAGGGTCACGTTGCCGGTGACGCTGTCGGCCGCGACCACGTTGAGGCCGGACTCCTCGGCGATCAGCTGCAGCACGGTGCGAACCGGGATGTCCTGGAAGTTGAAGGTCACCGGGCGACCGACGTAAGCCCCCTCCGCCACTTCGACGGCGGTACCGTCGGCGGCAACCACGACCGCCTGCACCGGATCGACCTCGATCACGAACTCGTTGCCGGTCTGGTAGGCAAGCGGCTCAAAGCGACCGTTGATGGAAAGCTCCAGCCGGGTGCCGTTGCTGCTGCGGGAGAGCTCGATGCTCTGCACCGGCGTGGCGAAGTCGATCACGTCGAGGCGCTCGGCCATGTTCTCAGGCAGGAAAACACCCGCGAGATCGATCCGAACGCGCTGTCCGTCGACCCGCATTTCCGAGGCCACACCTTCGCCGGTGAGCGAAAGGATCACGCGGCCCGTGCCTTGGGGGGTGCGCCTGAAGTCGATATTGGCGACCTCGGTGACGTTCGGCGTGCGCTTGGCCGGGTCGGGGTTGTAGGCCGTGACCGGAGCAGCCGCCGTGCTCGTTCCACCCACGACCAGGATGACGCGATTGCCTTCGGTGCGGGTTTCATAGGACGAGGAACGGAACAGATCGACCGAGACCCGGGTGCGGCCGGCCGCCTCCGCGGTGGCGATCGAGCTGGTGGCGCCGATGCCGACCGGAATGCGCCGTTGGGCGACTCCATTCCGGGTGTCGGGGAGATCGATGATGATCCGCGGCGGATCCTCGGTGGTGAACACCGGCAGCTCGGTGACCGGCTCGGAGAGGTCAAGCGTGATTTCCACGCTGCCCCCGGCGCCGGCCGAAAAGCTGATGTTGTTGAGTGTTCCGGCAGCGAGGACGCTGGAGCTTGCGCCCAACAGGGCGGCCAGACCGAGACGCCGGGCCATGCGGACCCAGCCGGCACCGGAGATGGACTTGGATGTGCGCTTCATGCGATTCCCCACTGCTTATTCATTGTCGAGCGCCAGACGTGCGGGACGCTCCAGCCAGCCGCCTGCACCATCCGCCACCAGTTCGACGATCTCAAGACCGTCTTCTCGGATCGCGACGATGCGGCCGTCGCTCTGCCCCAGGTAGTTGCCAACGCGCACCCGATGCACGACCCGGCCGGGGTCCATCACCAAAGCCACGAGGCTGCCGCCCACGCCCAAGGATCCGACCATGTCGAGACCGTCCAGCGGGAAGGCCTCAAGGACTTCCTTGCGGCGATTGGCATCGGGGCGCGGCCCGTCCGCACGCGCAGCATCTTCGCGGCGCTGCGGCGCAGTAAATGGATCACGCAGCCCCTGCGCGCTGTAGACGAAACTCTCGAACTGTTTCATCACCGGCAGCGGCTCCAGCGGTGGCGCAGGGCGCTGCTTGACGTCGGCGATGTAGTTGTCGAGATCGCGAGTGCCGGGATCGCAGGCGGCGAGGCCCACGGCGCAAAGCAGCAGCGTGCCCGCTCGAAACCAAGGATGTCGTGCGAATGCGCTCATCACTAACGCGCCCCCTGTGCCTGCTGGACGGAAGCGGCGGCCACTTCGGCCTGCTCATCCTCGTCCAGGTAACGGTAGGTCTTGACCGTGCCTTCCAAAACCAGCGCACCGCCGCGGTCGTCGCGCGGTCGCAGCGAGATGTCATGCATGGTCATGATGACAACGCGAGGCAACGAAGCCACGCCGCTGACGAAATCGCCGAACTGGTGGTAGCTGCCGACCATGCGCAGGCTGATCGGCTTCTCGGCGTAGAACTCGCGGCGGATCTCCGGCTGTGGCTGGAACAGCTCGTTCTGGATGCCCGCCGCCAGCGCGGTCTGCGAGATGTCGACGATCAGGTCGGGCATTTCGGTGCGTGAGGGCAGCTGGCGCAGCATCTGCTGGAGCATGGCCTCCATCTCCGCCAGCTGCTCGCGCAGCGGTTCGAGGTTTACGGCCCTGGCCTGCTCGGCCTCGAAATCGCGCTTGAGGGTCACTTCGGTGCGCTTGAGCGCTTCAAGCTGGTCCTGCTGGTTGCTGATGAAGAACCACCAGCCCAGGAACAGGATCACCGCCACCACGATGGCGCAAAAGACCGCCTTGACTGCGGCCGGCCACGCGCCTGCGTTGTTGAAGTCGAGATTGCTGAGATCGAAGTCCTTCACAGCTGTCCTCCCGAGGCTTCGAGGAACTCGTCCTCCTCGCCCTCGCCGACCGGGCGGGTAACCTGCACGCTCAGTGAGAACCGGAACGGCAGGGCGCGGTCATCGCCCTTGGCCTCGATGATGGTGAGGTCCGGGCGCGACATCCAGCCGGAAGCCTCGATATTGCGCATGTAGGAAGACACCCGCGCGTTCGACTGGGTGAGCCCCTCGAGCGTGAGCTGACTGCCCACCTGTTTGACCGAGGTCAGCCGCACGCCATCCGGCAGTGTCCGAACCAGATCGTCGAACAGGTGGACCATTTGCGAGCGGTTGGCCTGCAGCTGCTCGATCACCTGCTTGCGCGCCAGCAGGTCGGATTTTTTCTTCTCGAGCTGTTCGATCTCGGCGGTCTTGGCCTTGAGCGCGGCGATCTCTCGCTCCAGAAGCTGGTTGCGCTGCTGCTGGTTGCTGACGAGACCGTCGAAGTACTGGACGGCACCAAACGCCACCAGGATGGCGAGCACGGCACAGGTGCCGACGAGACCGAAGAATTCGTTCTGGCGCTGCTTTCGGCGCTCGGCGCGCCAGGGCAATAGATTGATCTTGGCCATCAGTCGAAACTCCTGAGGGCAAGGCCTGCGGCGATCATCAGCGAGGGCGCATCCTGCGCGAGCGACTGCGCCTGCACGCGCGAAGCCAGCGACATGTTGGCGAGCGGGTTGGCGACGACGGTGCTGATGCCCAGCTGCTCCTCGACCATTTCGGCCACGCCGGCGATCGAGGCGCAGCCACCCGCCAGCACGATCTGGTCGACCCGGTTGAACTCGCTGCCGGCATAGAAGAACTGCAGCAGGCGACTGACCTGCTGGACCATGGCTTCCTTGAAGGGCTCGAGCACTTCGATCTCGTAGCTTTCCGGAAGCCCGCCCTGGCGCTTTGCCAGGCCAGCCTCTTCGTAGGACAGGCCGTAGCGACGCATGACCTCGTCGGTCAGCTGCTTGCCGCCGAAGACCTGCTCACGGGTGTAGATGCTTCGCTGGTTGCGCAGCACGTTGAGCGTGGTCATGGTGGCGCCGACATCGACCAGCGCCACCAGTCCGTCGCGGGTGACCGAGAGCTGGTCTGCGATCAGCCGGAAGGCGTTCTCCATAACGAAAGCCTCGACGTCGATCACCTTGGCGGTGAGCCCGCCAAGATCGAGTGCGGCGGTCCGCACCTCGACGTTCTCGGTTCGCGAGGCGGCCAGCAGCACCTGCACCATCTCGGGATTGTCCTTGACCGGGCCCAGCATCTCGAAGTCGAGGCTGACCTCCTCGATCGGGTAGGGGATGTACTGCCCCGCCTCGACCTGGATCTGGTCCTCAAGCTCGTCTTCGGACAGGTCGGCCTGCATCGGGATCACCTTGGTGATGACCGCCGAGCCGGCAACCGCCGCTGCGGCGAATCGGCTCTTGGCCCCGCTGCGGTTGAGTGCGCGCTTGATCGCCTCGCCCACCGCCTCGACCTCGACGATGTTCTTTTCGACCACGGCATTGGGAGGAAGCGGCTCCACCGCGTAGTGCTCGACGCGATAGCGACCGCCGCTTTGGCTCAGCTGGAGCAGCTTGACGGCCGTGGAACTGATGTCCACGCCGATCAAGGGCACCTTCTTGTTTGCGAACAGCCCCACGGTTTCTCCCCTTCCCACAAGCCCTTACAGGCATTTACTCCACGACTACATTAAATAACGATTATTTGCAGTCTGGCAACAGACATCTTCGGTTCAGGCGCCGGCAACCGCGACGGCCGTCAAGAAATTGCGCATCCACGGGCGCCCCGGAGCGTCCATGCAAGTCCCACGCGAGCCTCCCATCGCCGCGTGGCCAAAGGACTTGCGCCGTATAGGGAGCAGTCTCGCGTTCAGCCACGCGCTCGTGGGCGTCGGCGCCGCGACCTATACTTGCGCGTCTTCCTCCCACTCCTCTGGACCCCCGGAATGCGCCTGTTCCGCCGCCTGCTGCGCCTAGGATTGATCCTCGGCGTGTTCTTCGCCGCTCTTGGACTGGGCGCGATCGGCATCGCATGGTGGCTGATCACGCCGACCCTGCCGGACGTTCAAACGCTGCGCGACGTGCGCCTGCAGATGCCGCTCACCGTGCAGTCCAGCGACGGCAAGCTGATTGCCCTGTTTGGCGAGGCCCGGCGCCAGCCCAAGCGGATCGACGAGATCCCCGAGGTTGTCAAGCAGGCGGTGATCGCGATCGAGGATGCGCGTTTCTACGAGCATCCGGGTATCGACTGGCGCGGCATCACCCGCGCGGTGTGGCTGCTGGCCACCAGCGGTCAGGAGCGCGTGGCGGGCGGCAGCACGATCACGCAGCAGGTCGCCAAGATGTTTTTCCTGAGTTCGGAGTACACCTTCAAGCGCAAGCTGACGGAGATGTTCCTGGCGCTGAAGATGGAGCGTGAGCTCAGCAAGGACGAGATCCTGGAGCTGTACCTGAACAAGAGTTTCTTCGGCAATCGCGCTTACGGCATCGCCGCTGCCGCCGACTTCTACTACGGCAAACCGCTTGAGGCGCTCGAACTGCATGAAGCGGCCATGCTGGCGGGGATTCCCAAGTTTCCCTCCAGCGGCAATCCACTGACCAACCCGCAGCGCGCCGGCATCCGCCGCGACTACATCCTGCAGCGCATGCACGAGGTCGGCTTCATCGACGCGAACCAGCTGGCGATCGCCCAGGCCACGCCAGATCCTGCCCGTCCGAATGAACCCGCGATCGAACTCGAAGCGCCTTTCGTGGCCGAAATCGCCCGGCAGTTCGCGATGGACCTGCTCGGCGCGGATGCCATGGCGGACGGACATCGCATCTTCACCACGGTCGACAGCCGGGGTCAGGCCGCCGCCAATGCCGCCCTGCGCCGCGCGCTGCTGGACTACGACCGCCGCCACGGCTGGCGTGGGCCAGAGGCGCGCATCGAGCTGCCCGACGGCGCCACGCCCGCCCAGCTGCAGCGGCTGCTGCGTGACTACCCGACCAGCGGGGGACTGCATGCGGGGCTGGTGCTGGAGAGCACGGCCGAGCGTGCGCTGCTGATGCTGCGCGACGGCCAGCAGGTCGAACTGCTGCTTGAGCAGGTCGCCTGGGCGCGCCCCTATCTCGATGAGAATCGCCGCGGCCCGGCCCCGCGCGCGGTCGACACCGTGCTGTCGGTGGGCGACCTGGTACGCGTGTTGCTCGATGACGAAGGCAGCTTCAGCCTGTCCCAGATACCGCGGGTCCAAGCCGCGCTGGCCGCGGTGGACGCCGACAGCGGCGCCGTGCGTGCACTGACCGGCGGCTTCAGCTTCGCCCTCAATAAATTCAACCGCGCCACCCAGGCCCAACGCCAGCCGGGCTCCAGCTTCAAGCCCTTCGTTTATGCCGCGGCTTTCGAACGCGGCTTCGGGCCGGGTTCGGTGGTGCTGGATGCACCGGTGGTGTTCCGGCAGCCCGATGGCAGCACCTGGCGACCGCAGAACGACAACGCCACCTTCGCCGGGCCGATGCGGCTGCGAGAGGCAATGGTGACATCACGCAACCTGGTCTCGGTGCGCCTGCTCGACGCCATCGGCGCGAGCTTTGCGAAACGCTACATCCAAAGCTTCGGCTTCAGCGCTGACAGCCTGCCGGAGAGCCTCTCGTTGGCACTGGGCACGAGCTCGGTCAGCCCGCTCGACATGGCGCGTGGCTTCGCCTTTTTCGAAAACGGCGGCTACCTGGTCGAGCCCTGGTTTGTCGATCGCATCGAAGACCGCGATGGCAACATCGTCTTCCAGCACTCCGCGCCGCGCGCATGCCGGCAATGCCCGCAGCGGCTGGGCGAGCCGCTTGCGGCAGGGCATGACGACAGCTTCGATCTCGGCCCCGCCAAGACGCCCGCCAGCGCCGCCGCTGTGGATGCGCCGGCTGACAGCCTGTTGGCGCCGCGTCAGATCGATGAACGCACGGCGTATCTGGTCAATTCCCTCTTGCGCGACGTCGTCCGCCGCGGCACCGGCCGCAATGCGCTGGTGCTGGGGCGTAGCGATATCGGCGGCAAGACCGGCAGCACCAACGATCATCGCGATGCCTGGTTCGTCGGTGTTGGCGGCGGGCTGGCGGTGGCCAGCTGGGTTGGCATGGACGACTTCAGCTCGCTGGGCCGCGGTGAGTTCGGGGCCCGCGCTGCCCTGCCGATCTGGATCGACTACATGCGCGAAGCCCTCGACGGCGTGCCGGAAAGCCGCCAACCGCTGCCGACGGGCATCGCCACGGTGATGATCGATCCACAGACGGGTGCGCTACTGCCGCCGGGGAGCGCGGGCGGGATCGCCGAGATGGTGCGGGTCGAAGACATCTCGCGGCTGGAGCGCCGGGTGGCCGCTGACGCCCGCGTGCTTGAGCAGCGCGAGAGCTTCGACATCTTCTGAACCCTGGGCCGGACCCGCACTGGCGCGGCCCGGAGTCTGTCATTTCCTGCACGAAACGCTCCGCTATGCTCGGCGTCGAGGCGCGGGCCGGAATGCATGGCCTGCGCGGATCTCTTCGCGCATCCAGCAGGGGAAGGGCGCCATGCGACACGCCGTTCAGCACAGCCGCACCCGCATCCGCGAAACCCGCCAGCGTCTCGCCCACGAGGCTGCGCGCCTGATGGCCGAGGGCGGGATCCGCGACTTCCAGCAGGCCAAGACGCGCGCCGCCGCGCGCCTCGGGGTGGTCGACGAGGCGGCCCTGCCCCGCAATGCCGAGATCGAGGAAGCCCTGCGCGAGTACCAGCGCCTGTTCCAGGGTGGGGAGCGGCCGCGCGAGCTGCAGCGGCGGCGCGAGGCCGCCGTTGAGGCCATGCAGTTCTTCGCGCGCTTCGATCCACGTCTGGTCGGCGCCGTGCTGGACGGCTCGGCGGATGAGCACGCCTCGGTCTGCCTGCAGCTGTACTGCGACGAGCCGGAGCAGGTGCCGCTGTTCCTGGCCGAACGCGGGATTCCGATCGAGGAGCGGAGTCGGCGGCTGCGGCTCGACCGCGAGCGCAGCGCGGTGTTTCCGGTCTTTGTCTTCAGCGCCGACGGCATCCCCATCGACCTCACCGTGCTGCCGAGGAATGCCCTGCGCCAGGCTCCGCTGGACGGGGCCGACGAGCGGCCGATGCGACGGGCATCGCTGGCTGCGCTGCAGGAACTGCTCGCGGCCGATCCCTGAACGCGCGACGCCCGCCAAAAGGCGGGCGTCGCGTGCGGCAGCGCAGATGTACGCCCTCAGCGCGAGGACAGCGGCACGTAGTCGCGGACACCGGCGCCGGTGTAGATCTGACGCGGACGTCCGATCTTGGCCTCTGGATCGTTCTGCTGCTCAAGCCAATGACTGACCCAGCCGGCGGTGCGCGCGATCGCGAACATCACGGTGAACATCTCGGTGGGAATGTTGAGCGCCTTGTAGATCAGCCCCGAGTAGAAATCGACGTTCGGATAGAGCTTGCGGGCGACGAAGTATTCGTCCTTCAGCGCTGCCTCCTCCAGCTTCATCGCCACCTCCAGCAGCGGATCGTTGACGCCGAGGTCTGCAAGCACCTTGTGGGTCATCTCGCGGATGATGGCGGCGCGCGGGTCGTAATTCTTGTAGACACGATGGCCAAAGCCCATCAGGCGGAAACCGGAGTTCTTGTCCTTGGCCTTCTCCACGGCCTTGGCAACGTCCTCGGGGCGACCGATCTCCTCAAGCATCTTGAGTACCGCCTCGTTGGCGCCACCGTGCGCCGGGCCCCACAGCGCAGCGATGCCGGCGGCCACGCAGGCATAGGGGTTGGCGCCAGTGGAGCCGACCAAACGCACTGTCGAGGTGGAGGCGTTCTGCTCGTGATCGGCGTGCAGGATGAACAGCAGATCCAGCGCCTTGGCCGCCACCGGCGGCAGCTCAAGCGGCCCGGACGGCACCTCGAACATCATGTGCAGGAAGCGGTTGACGTACTCGAGGTTGTTGCGCGGATACCGGTTTGGCCAGCCAATCGAGTACCGGTAACAGGCGGCGGCAATCGTCGGCACCTTGGCGATCAGGCGGATGGCGGCAAGGCGGCGCTGGGCTGGATCTTCCATGTCCAGGCTGTCGTGGTAGAAGGCCGCCAGCGAGCCGATCATGCCGCACAGCATGGCCATCGGATGGGCATCGTGGCGAAAGCCGCCGAGGAAATTCTTGAGGGCCTCGTGCATCATCGTGTGATGCGTCACTTCGTGCTCGAAGGACTTGAACTCGGAGGCCGACGGCAGCTCACCCTGCATCAGCAGGTAGGCCACTTCCAGAAAGCTCGACTGTTTGGCGAGCTGCTCGATGGGGTAACCGCGGTAAAGCAGTACGCCCTGGTCGCCGTCGATGTAGGTGATCGCGCTCCGACAGCTGGCGGTGGCGACGAAACCCGGGTCGTACGTGAAGTAGCCGGTCTCCTTGGGCAACCTGGTGATGTCGACGCAAGGCGCGCCGAGGGTGCCGCGCAACAGCGGAAATTCGGCAGTCTTGCCGGCGGCGGAATCGGTGAGCGTCAGGCTCTGGCTCTCGGACACGGCTTGCTCCTTCGCGTGTGAAGCGGTGGTTCGTGGCGGCTGCAAGGCCGGCGGCGCGTCTGGCGCGCAGCGCGCGCCGCGGAGCCTGGGTGGCCACGCGCGGCTGCAGTGCAGCATATGAAAACCCGCGTCGGCGCCGGAGCACGGAGCGGGCCTGAGAATCCCCCAGCAAGCCGCGTGCCGCACGCCATTGTGGCGGCTCTGCAGGGCCGCGGAGCCTGCCGGGAATCCCGTCGAGTATGCCACGACGCCCTGCATCCGCCAGTGCAACTTTGGTGAGCCTTGCGCGCCGCAGCAGGTCAAGCAGCGGACAAGCGAAGAGGCCCGGCAGATTACCTACCAGGCCTCCATGCAAACGCATCGTCAGAGCCGCAGGGCCGCGTCAGACGCGGCCGGCAAATCACTTCGGGGCGTAGCGGCGACGGAACTTGTCGATGCGGCCGCCGGTGTCGACGATCTTCTGCTTGCCCGTGTAGAACGGGTGCGACTCCGAGGAGATTTCCACTTTGATCAGTGGATACTCCTGGCCGTCTTCCCACTTGATCGTCTCCTTGCTGGACAGCGTGGAGCGGGTCAGGAAGGCGAATTCGCAGGACACGTCCTGGAAGACCACGGGCTGGTACTTCGGGTGGATGTCGGCTTTCATGGGTGTCTGCCCGGTTTCGGCGGGAAAAGAGCGGCATGATAACGTGCGCTGTCCATGGCCGCAAGCTCGAAACCTGCATGTCCTTCCGCGCGCTGAGTCTCCTGCTGTTTTCGCACCTGATGCTGGCCCTGTCCCCGGCTCATGCCTCGGGCCCGGCGGACATCGACCCGCTGCGTCAGCGCCTGCAGCAGGATCCCAGCCTTGCCGAGCCGCAGAGACAGGAGCTGGCCGGCCTGCTGGATGCCGCTCAAGTGGCATGGGCCAATGCGGGCCAGCTGGTCCAAGAGATTGCCCTGCTGCGCACCGAGGCCAGCCAGGCCTCCGGCGAAAGCAGGCGCATCGAGCGCGAGTTGGCGCGCGACACCAGCACCGATCTGGCCCGCGCGCGCCGCGAGATCGAATCCGAACAACGCCTTGACGGCCTGGAAACCCGGCTGGCCCAGCTCTACACCGAGGTCGAGCAGCTGCGCCGCGAACAACAGTCGGTGTCGGCCGCGCTGGCGGCGATCGCCAACGTCGGCGCGGTGTCGATCGGCCGTTTGCAGGAGGACATCGCCGATGCCGAGCGCAGCCTTGCCAGCAGCACTCCCGACGGCAGCCTCGCCCAGCGGGCCCGACGGGTCCGCGATGAGGCAGAGCTTGCGCAGCGGCGCGCCGAACTGGAGCTCGCGCGCACCCGCGAGGAAACGGGCAGCACCCGTCGAAGCCTGCTCGAACTCCGCCAGCGTCTGCTGCGCCGCCAGGTCGCGGAGCTGGAGCAGCTGGCCGGCTACGCGCAGGCGCGACTCGGCGAACGCAGCGAGGCCGAGCTGGCGGCGCTGGCGGAAACGCTGGCAATAGCCCAGCTGCAGGTGGCGCAGGCGCCCCCGTCGCTGCGCGCGGAGGCACAGCGCAACGTTGAACTTGGCAGCGAGATCACTGCCTCAAGCCGGCGGCTGTCCGAGCTGCGCATCGACATGGCGGGCCTGCAGGCCGAACGCGAGCGCATCGAGCAGAGCCTGCGTGACACCGAGGCACGACTGGCGCTGGGCTCGGGCAGCGAGGCGGTCGGTGCAGTGCTGCTGCGCGAGCGGCAGCGCCTCGCTCAGCCGGAAAGCCTGCGTCGCCAGGTGGAGGCACTGCGCACCGAGAACGTGCAGGTGCGCCTGCGGCAGTTCGATGTCTCCGACGCGCTCGCGCGCCTGGAGGTTCGACGGTCCGAGCTGGTGACAAATGCGCTTGAGGGGGTTGACGACGATGCCGCCGCGGTAGCCCTGCGCGGCCAGATCGACACCGCGATCGAGACGCGCGGCGATCTGCTGCGACGCCTCGAACTTGGGCTGCGCCGGTTGGCCGAGCGCCTGGAGCAAGCCGAGGTCATCCTTGACCGTCAGCGACTTGACAGCCAACGCCTGGCGGACGTGCTCGATCGACAGCTGTTCTGGATCCGCAGCCACCGCTCCGTGGACGCCGCATGGTTGCGCAGTCTTCCGGAAGGCTGGGCCGATCTGGTCAAACCGGACCGGTTTACCTTCACCACGCGACTGGTGTCGCAGCGCCTGCAGGAGCGGCCGCTGCAGGCGTTTGCCGGCCTGCTGGTGGTCGGCGGTCTGTTCTGGCTGCAGCGGCGCGCGCGCCGCGAGCTGCTGACGCTGTCGGTGCCGATGCGCAGCATCCGCGAGGACACCTACCTGCTTACGATTCGGGCACTGGCGTGGACGCTGCTTGCCGCCCTGCCTTGGGCGGTGCTGGCCTGGCTGGCCGGCCAGCTGCTGCAGGCCGCAGGCGAGCCCGGGCGCTACACCCATTCCCTGGGCACGGCGCTGGCCGCGCTGGCCGGCAACATCGCCCTGTTCACCTTCCTGCGCTGGCTGGTGATCGAGCGCGGGCTGGCACACGCGCACTTCCGCTGGACGCGCGCCCGACGCGCGGCGATCGCGCGGGCGGTGCCTTGGGCGGCCTCGCTGCTGCTGCCCATCCAGTTCCTGAGCACGCTGGCGATGATCCGAGGGCAGGATCTCGCGATCGATACCGCTGGCCGCAGCCTGCTCATGCTGTTCGCAGTCTCGACGATCGGGCTGTTCTGGTGGCTGTTTGCGCCTGGTCGGCTGTGGAGCCCGCGCGGCGGTACCGTCGAGCCGGCGCGCCTGCGCCAGCTGCTGCGCCTGGTGCTGGCCGGCCTGCTGCTGACCATCCTCGTGCTGACGCTTGACGGCTACGTATACACAGCCGCGGTGCTGGTGCTGTGTCTGTGGCAGAGCGGCGGCGCGATGCTGATGGTGGCGCTGTTGAACGGCTTGCTCGGGCGCTGGTTCCTGCTCGGCGAACGGCGCTTGTTCCTGCGTCGTGCGGAAGATCGGCGGGCTGCGGCAGCTGCCGACGGCGACCCTATGGACCACGCTGAGCTTGCAAACGACGGCGAAGTGCCGCCTGAGGTCGAGGCCGAGCAGCTCGACATCCAGAGCATCAACGCGCAGACCCGCAGCCTGCTGCGCGCCGTCTCCATCATCGCCATGGTGCTGGGCCTGTTCTGGGTTTGGGCGGAAATCCTGCCCGCCCTGCAGCGCCTGGATGAAATCCTGCTCTGGCGCTTCACCGACCTGAACGAGGCCGGCGAGCGGGTTGCTGCGTTCGTCAGCCTTCGCAGCGCCGCCATCGGCCTGGCCGCCCTGGTGCTGACCGTGGTGGCCTCGCGCAACCTTCCCGGGCTGTTGGAAATCGCGCTTCTGTCGAGGGTCAATCTGGACTCGGCGACGCGCTACGCCATCACCAGCGTTTCGCGCTACGCCATCGTCATCGTCGGACTGTTGATCGGCCTGTCCTTCCTCGGCATGCGCTGGTCACAGCTGCAGTGGATGGCGGCGGCCCTGACGGTCGGGCTTGGCTTCGGCCTGCAGGAAATCTTCGCCAACTTCGTGTCGGGCCTGATCCTGCTGTTCGAGCGTCCGTTCCGGGTCGGCGACATCATCACCATCGGCGAATTCACCGGCAGGGTCACCCGCATCCGCACCCGCGCCACCACGATCCTCGACTTCGACAACAAGGAAGTCGTGATCCCCAACAAGTCCTTCATCACCGACCGCTTGACCAACTGGACGCTCAGCGACCCGACCACGCGCCTGATCGTCAAGGTGGGCGTGGCCTACGGCAGCGATACCGCGCTGGTGCACCGGGTGCTGATGCAGGCAGCCCAGGAGTGCGAGTACGTGGCCAGCGAGCCGGCGCCTCGCACGTGGTTCCTGGCCTTTGGGGGCAGCTCGCTGGACTTCGAGCTGCGGGTGTTCGTGCCGATCATCGAACAGCGACTGCTGGCGCAGAACGATCTGCACGGTCGCGTTGACAGCCTGCTCCGCGAGCACGGCATCGAGATCGCCTTCCCGCAGATGGACCTGCATGTGCGCGAGCTACCCCCGCCGCGTAGTGCCTGAGCAGCCCAGGGGCGCTTCTCGACGAGCGGACGCGCAGGCCTCGATCAGGCGATCGCCATCCGCAGCAGGGCATGAAAGCGCGCAAGCTCAACCCGGCCGACGATAGCCGCGTTGGGGCCGCGCGGGTCGCGGTTCATCCAGTCGACGCGGGTAGCGCCGCGGTAGAGCCCCTCCGCGAGTTCGACTTCGATGCGGTGGCGGCGAAGGTCGGAGGTGATGTCCGGCTCCAGCACCACCGCCATCGCCAGCGCATCCGCGCTGTGGAAGGCATCGCCGTGATGGGTGCGGATGAACGCGCGAGTCTGGCGCGAGATCACGTCGTAGAAGCGTGCCAGTTCGCCGCCCGCGGCCAACCAGTCGGCGAACTCCGCGTCGGCGACGGTATGGCCGAGGGTGGCCTCCCAGTCGACCAGCTCGAAGTCCGGCCACGCGTCGAACACCACTCGCGCCGCCTCGGGATCGAAGTGGATGTTGAACTCGGCGCTGGCGGTGATGTTGCCGTGGGCGGTGACTGCGCCGCCCATGACCAGCAGGCGCGAGACACGCGACGGCAGCGCCGGGTCGAGACGCAGGGCAAGGGCCAGATTGGTGAGCGGGCCGAGGGTGACCAGCGTGAGTTCCCCCGCGTGTTCGCGCGACAGCCGCAGGATGGCCTGGACGGCGTGCTCGGGCTCTGCCCGGCGCTGCGCGGGCGGCAGGCCAGCATCGCCGAAACCGTCGCGTCCGTGCACGTAGGCCGCATCCGCCGCCGGCAATACCAGCGGACGGTCGCAGCCGGCAAACACCGGCACCGTTGCGGCGCAGCGCTCGACCAGGCGCAACGCGTTCGCCACCGTGTGCTGCAGGCCGACGTTGCCGGCGCTGACCGTGATGCCGACAACCTCCGCCGCCGGATGGCGAAGGGCCATCAGCAGGGCAAGCGCGTCGTCTACGCCCGGATCGGTGTCAATTAGGAGTTTCTGCATGGGTTCGTCCTTGGCCTACGAAAGCAACGTGAAAGAGGGCGGCGCGATGCAGCGCATCCGCAGGCGGATGCAGCTGACGCGAGAGAGCGTGCGGCATCGCCCCGCCGCTGCGCCCGAAGGCGCTGCAGCCGGGGTGTATCATTGCAGGCTTGCCGCGCGGCCGTGCCGGGCCGCGCCGCGCTCCGACCTTCGCCCATGACTGCCCCCCAGCCGCTTGCCCCCACGTCCGCCCCGCTGGCGGTGCGCCATGCCCATGCATCCGACCCCGCTGTCCTGCTCGGGCCGCACACGCTCGCGCTGTTCGGGTTCGGTGACAGGGCACCGCGACAGCTCCCCGACCCCCGCTACGTCTGGCTGCCGCTGGAGCCCCTGCTGGGCGGCCCCTGCTTCGAGGCCTGGGAGTGCGATGGCAGGGTGGAACCTTTTGCCGCGGCTGCAGCGGGTCTACCGCGTGGCGCCCGCTGCGGCGGGCTGGAGTTCGCCCAGCTCGACTGCACGCAGGAAGACGCCGGCAGCGCGGCCGAAACCGCCTATGCGCGGCTGCAGGCGCATCGCCTGGGCGGCGGGCATCCGCACCTGCTCAAAGTGTGGAATTTCCTTGACGGCCTGCTTGAGGGCACGGGCGACAACGAACGCTATCGGCGCTTCTGCGTCGGCCGTGCCGCCGCGCTGCCGCTGCCGGAGTCCGATCTGCCGGCAGCCACCGCGATCGGCTACCGCAACGGCGATCGAGGCCTCCGCATGCACTGGCTTGCAGCCACGCAGCCGGGCGAACCGGTCGAGAATCCTCGGCAGGTCCCTGCGTATCGCTACCCGCGCAGCTATGGCCCGCAGGCCCCGGGCTTCGCGCGCGCCATGCTGGCGCCGGCAGGCAGCGCCCTGCCCCTGCTGATTTCGGGCACGGCCGCCGTGGTCGGGCATGCCAGCGCGCACCCCGGCCGAGCCGCCGAGCAGCTGCGTGAGATCCGCCAAAACCTCGACAGCCTGCTGCAGGCGGCGGCAGAGCGCCGCCCGCATTTACCTGCCCTGCTGGGCGCCGCCAGCCCGCTGCGCCTCTACCTCCGGGAACCCGCCCAGGCAGCCATGCTGGCGCAGCTGCTTGACGAGCTGCTGCCCAGCGCGGTGCCGCGCATCCTGCTGCAGGGTGATATCTGTCGCGCGGAGCTGGCCGTCGAGATCGACGGATTCCACGGCTGAGTCAAGCCAAGCAGCCGAGCTGCGACTGGAAGCCCCAGCGGGCGCGACGTGCCGCTGCCACCATCCCGGCACCGGATCACTTCCGGTGGCGCTTTCCCGCTACACTCCGTGACGTCCGCGTGTGCGGGCTGCAGGCGTTACCTGAGCCGGGGGGCTCGTAACTCTGATTGACCGGATGGGCTGCGCTTCATCCGCAGTGCCGCCCCATCCACTCCCTAGCCCTGGGCACGCCCGTGTCCAACGAAGGCCCGCCCATCGAGCGGGTCCATCACGGCTTTGGGAGGGTTCTGGATGCTTCAGCAGTATGGTCTCTACATGGCACTCGCCTGCGCGGCGATCGCCATCCTCTACGGCGTGGTCTCGACGCGCTGGATCATGGCCCAGCCAGCCGGCAACGAGCGGATGCAGGAGATCGCCGGCGCGATCCAGGAAGGCGCCCGCGCTTACTTGAACCGCCAGTACTTCACCATCTCCATCGTCGGCGTCGTGCTGTTCGTGCTGATGGGCGTGTTCCTGGCCTGGACCACGGCGCTGGGCTTCCTGCTCGGCGCGGTGCTGTCGGGCCTCGCAGGCTACATCGGCATGAACGTCTCGGTGCGCGCCAACGTGCGCACCGCCGAGGCCGCACGCCGCGGCTTGGGCCCTGCCATGGACGTCGCCTTTCGGGGCGGCGCCATCACCGGCATGCTGGTGGTCGGCCTCGGCCTGCTGGGCGTCGCGGGCTACTACCTCGTGCTCAAGCAGCTGGGTGTCAGCGAGGACGACAACCTGCATGCGCTGGTCGGCCTCGCCTTCGGCAGCTCGCTGATCTCGATCTTCGCGCGCTTGGGCGGCGGCATCTTCACCAAGGGCGCCGACGTCGGCGCGGACCTCGTGGGCAAGGTCGAGGCCGGCATTCCGGAGGACGATCCGCGCAACCCGGCGGTGATCGCCGACAACGTCGGCGACAACGTCGGCGACTGCGCCGGCATGGCCGCCGACCTGTTCGAGACCTACGCGGTCACGGTGATCGCCACCATGCTGCTGGGCTTCCTGATGGCCGAGTCGGTCGGCGCCAACGGCGTGCTGTATCCGCTGGTGCTGGGCGGGGCCTCGATCATCGCTTCGATCATCGGTGCGCTGTTCGTCAAGATCAAACCCAACGGCTCGATCATGGGCGCGCTCTACAAGGGCGTGGTGATCTCCGCGGTGCTGGCCGGCGCGGCCTTCTACCCGATCACCATGGAGCTGATGGCGGATACCCGCTACGGCGCCCTGAACCTGTTCTTCTGTTCTCTGATCGGCCTGGTCCTGACCGGTGTGATCGTGTGGATCACCGAGTACTACACCGGCACCCAGTACAAGCCGGTGCAGGATGTAGCGCGTGCCTCCACCACTGGCCACGGCACCAACATCATCGCCGGGCTGGGCATCTCGATGAAGTCCACCGCGGCGCCGGTGCTGGCGGTCTGCATCTCGATCTGGGCGGCCTACCAGCTCGGCGGCATCTATGGTCTGGCGATCGCGGCCACCGCGATGCTGTCGATGGCCGGCATGATCGTGGCGCTGGACGCCTACGGGCCGATTACCGACAACGCTGGCGGCATTGCCGAGATGGCGGAGCTGCCGCCTGAAGTGCGCGCCGTCACCGACCCGCTGGACGCGGTCGGTAACACCACCAAGGCCGTCACCAAGGGCTATGCGATCGGATCGGCCGGACTCGCCGCACTGGTGCTGTTCGCCGATTTCACCCACAACCTGGATGCCGCGGGCAAGTCCACGCAGTTCCTGCTGAACGACCCGGCCGTGATCATCGGCCTGTTCATCGGCGGCCTGGTGCCCTACCTGTTCGGCGCGATGGCGATGGAAGCCGTGGGCCGGGCCGCGGGCTCGGTGGTGGAGGAAGTGCGCCGCCAGTTCCGCGAGATCAAGGGAATCATGGAGGGCACCGCCAAGCCCGACTACTCGCGCGCGGTCGACATGCTGACCAAGTCCGCGATCAAGGAAATGCTGCTGCCCTCGCTGCTGCCGGTGCTGGTGCCGGTGGCGGTGGCGCTGGTGATGAACTGGGCCATGGGCCCCGGCGCCGGCATCCGGGCGCTCGGCGGCCTGTTGATCGGCACCATCGTCACCGGCCTGTTCGTGGCCATCAGCATGACCACCGGCGGCGGCGCCTGGGACAACGCCAAGAAATACATCGAAGACGGCCACCATGGCGGCAAGGGTTCGGAGGCCCACAAGGCCGCGGTGACCGGCGACACCGTCGGTGACCCCTACAAGGACACCGCTGGCCCAGCCATCAACCCGCTGATCAAGATCATCAACCTGGTGGCGCTGCTGATGGTGCCGCTGCTGTAGCGTCGACGGCTGCGACCTGATTCACCCACGCGGCCCGCCTTGTGCGGGCCGCGTGTTTTTCGAGGTGTCCCGGCTCAAGCCCGCGCCTGTCGGATTTGCATTTGTTGGCAGTGCGTGTGGTACTTCCCGCCCGAACTTGCTGGTAGCGTCAGCTGTCCCTCGTCGGGACTTCGATGAAATGGTCTATGCGCGTGCAATCAGGGCAGCAGACGGCGAGCTGAGGTTTCAGGCGCTGGAGGATCACCTGCGGGGCGTTGCGAATCGCGCTCAAGGTTTCGCGGCTGCTTTTGGATGCGGGCCCTGGGGCGAGTTGGCTGGCCGCTGGCATGACCTCGGCAAGTACGCCGCCGATTTTCAGCGCTATCTGCTGGAAGCCAATGGCGTCGAGGTGGATCACGAGGACGCGGGGATCGGTGACAGTGGCCGCGTGGATCACTCCGCTGCGGGCGCGCTGCATGCCCTTATGCAACTCGGCCAACTCGGCGCGCTGATCGCCCACCCCATCGCAGCCCACCATGCGGGTCTCTACGACGCTTCTGATCTTGAGACTCGACTGCAACGCGCGAACGCGGCAGGCCGACTGGAGGCCGCTCAGTTGGGTGCGCCGCCCGCACATATTCTCGACAGCACAGCGCCTGTACCGCCCACGATCCCCGGCCGCAACGACGAACCGCTTGCATTCGCCACCTGGCTGCGTTTGCTGTTCTCCTGCCTCGTCGATGCCGACGTACTGGACAGCGAAGCCTTTGGCGACCCAGCGGCCTCACGCCTGCGAAGCGCCTACCCCACCCTGAGCGAGCTCAAGCCGCGCTTCGATGCGCACATGGCGCAGTTCGCGGCCGACAGCCCGGTCAAGCAGCTGCGTGGCCAAATCCTTGCCGACTGCCGGGAGCGCGCAGCCTGCGCGCCCGGCCTGTTCAGCTTGACCGTACCCACCGGCGGCGGCAAGACGCTCTCAAGCATGGCCTTCGCGCTGGAGCACGCGCAGCGCCACGGCCTCAAGCGAATCATCTACGTCATCCCTTACACCAGCATCATCGAGCAAACTGCTGATGTGTTTCGCGACATCTTCGGCGAGTCGGTCATAGAGCATCACAGCAACTTCGAGGTCCAGAACGAGGGCAGCCGCGAAACCCAACGATCGCGACTGGCCACCGAGAACTGGGACGCACCGATCATCGTCACCACCAATGTGCAGTTCTTCGAATCCCTGTTCGCGGCGCGCACCAGCCGCTGCCGCAAGCTGCACAACATTCTGGACAGCGTGGTGATTCTGGACGAAGCGCAGATGCTGCCGCCGCCCTTCCTGCAGCCGATCGTCGACATGCTGCGTCTGCTCAGCCAGCACTACCGAACCTCCATAGTTCTCTGCACAGCGACGCAACCTGCGCTGACGGAGCGCCGCAGCTTCGGCCACCACTTTCGCGGCCTGCCCGAGCCCACCGAGCTTGTCGCGAACCGCGAGGCGCTGTACCGGCAGTTGAAGCGCGTGCAGGTCGAGCTGCCCGAAGACCTTTCGGTCGGCATCGACTGGCCCGAGCTGGCAGAGCGCGTCAGCGCCCACGAGTCCGTGCTGGTGATCGTCAACAGCCGCGCTGACGCGCAGGCCCTGCATGCACTGTTGCCTTCGGGCAGCCTGCACCTGTCGGGGCGCATGTGCGGCGCTCATCGCTCCGAGGTGATCCAGCAGGTTCGGCAGCGACTGCAGGCGCGGCGCGAGGGCCACGACACCGCACCTCTGCGGGTGGTCAGCACCAGCCTGATCGAGGCCGGTGTGGATGTGGACTTCCCGGTCGTCTACCGGGCGCTGGCTGGGCTAGATTCCATCGCGCAGGCGGCCGGGCGCTGCAACCGCGAAGGGCTGCTATCCGAGTTGGGCAGAGTGATCGTGTTCGTGCCGATGACGCCGGCGCCGCCGGGCTTGCAGCGAATGGGTGCTCAAGCCTGTGTCGGCGTTCTGAAGCTGGCTGAAGGCGACCCGCTGCAGCCTGCACTGTTCACTCGCTACTTTCAGTCCCTCTACAGCGACTGCGAGCTGGATCAGCACGACATTGTCGGGCTGCTGAAGGCTCAGAGTCTGCAGCTACGCACGGCGGCAGAGCGCTTCAAGCTGATCGACGACGGACAGCAGGCGATCCTCGTGCCCTACCAGTCGGATGCCGAAGACAGGCGGTATGCGGCTGCGCGCGCCGCGCTGATGGCGCAGCAGGGCCAAGGCTCGGCGCTGCGCCGGCTGCAGCGCTTCACGGTCAACGTGAACCCGTGGGACTTTCAGCGCCTGCAGCACTCTCACGAAGTTCACGAGCTGTTCCCCGGGGTGTGGGAACTGGTCTCTTCAACGCAATACGACGCTGTGCTGGGCCTGCGGCTGGACGGCCCGGATGACGGCGCCCTCTTGATGGTTTGATGGAGCACGCATGCAAGGTTTCTGTCTGGACGTCCGCGGCGATTTCGCCTGCTTCACCCGGCCCGAAATGAAGGCCGAGCGCGTGTCCTACGACGTGATCACGCCGTCGGCGGCGCGCGCGATTTTCGAGTCGATCTGCTGGAAGCCGGCGATCCGCTGGCAGGTGCAGAAGATTGAGGTGCTGAACCCCATCCGCTGGTTCAGCCTGCGCCGCAACGAGGTCGGCTCGGTGGTGTCCTCGCGCTCGGTCGAGGCCGCGATGCGCGCAGGCTCGGGCTCACTTGCGCTGTACGCCGACGAGGATCGCCAGCAGCGCGCTGGGCTGTTCCTGCGTGATGTGCGCTATCGCCTGCATGCACGCTTCGAACTCACCCGTGAGGCGGGCCCTGGCGACAACGCCGGCAAGTTCGCCGACATGTTCCGCCGTCGAGCCCAGCGCGGTCAGTGCGTCAACCAGCCCTACCTCGGCTGCCGCGAGTTCTCGGCCGATGTGCGACTGGTGGATGAAGTAGTCTCTGAACCCGCCGCGCTGGACGAAACCCGCGAGCTCGGCTGGATGCTCTACGACCTCGATTTCGCCGCCCCCGCCGAGCCTGCGCCGCGATTTTTCAAAGCAACGCTGCAGCAGGGCGTGGTGAGGGTGCCGGCCTGGAACAGCCCGGAGGTGCGCGGATGATCCTGCAGAGCCTGGTCGAGCTGTACGACCGCCGCGCAAAGCTCAGCGATGCAAATGAGCAGCCCGCGCCGCTGGGCTTCGAGAGCAAGGAAATCCCGTTCCTGATCGAGATCGACAGCGGTGGACGCTTCCTCCAGTTCCGCGATGTGCGCCAGGGCGAGGGCAAGGCGCGGCGGGCGCGGCCACGCATCGTGCCGCAGGGCGAGAAGAAGACCTCGGGCGTGAAGGCAAACCTGCTCTGGGACACCGCCGAGTACGTGCTGGGCTGTCCGGTCGAGCTGAAGGGCAAGGCCTCCAAGCCCGAGCGCCTGCGCGAACAGCATCTGGCGTTTCGCCAGCGCATCGAAGGGCTGCCGGAGTCTGCGCGCAGCGATGCTGGCGTTGCCGCCGTGCTCGCCTTTCTGGATGGGCTCGATCTGGAGCAGCTGGCGCGCGACCCGCTGTGGGAGGAGATCCGTACCAACAATCCGCTGATGAGCTTTCGCCTCTCCATTGATGACGACCTCGTCTGCCAGCGCCCGGCCGTGGTGGCCGCCTGCAGGTCACTACTGTCGGCCTCCGACAACGACGGCCTGTGTCTGGTCAACGGCGAGCCTGCAGCCATCGAACGACTGCATGCGGCCATCAAGGGCGTGTGGGGCGCGCAGACCTCGGGCGCCAACATCGTGTCCTTCAATCAGGCCTCGTTCGCGTCCTACGGCAAGTCGCAGGGCGCAAATGCCCCAGTGGGAAAGGACGCCGCCGCCAAGTACACGACGGCACTGAACGATCTGCTGGCCCGCAACTCACGACAGCGCGCGCAGGTGGGCGACACTTCGATGGTGTTCTGGTCCGAGCAGGACAGCGCGATGGAGCAGGGCGACTTTCTGAGCTTGCTGGGCATCGCCCAGGAGGATGACCCGGCAGCGCACACCGACCGCGTCGCCAAGCTGTATGCCGCCGTGCGCACCGGCCAGTATGTGCAGCTGCCCGAGGCTCAACAGCGCTTCTTCGTGCTCGGCCTAGCGCCGAATGCCGCGCGGCTGTCCGTGCGTTTTTGGCACGTCGACACCATCGCCGGCATGGCGAACCGGTTCGCGAACTGGTTCAAGGACATCGAACTCGCCCACGGCCCGAACCAGCCCGACGCGCTACCGCTGACCCGCCTGCTGCGCGCCTGCGCACTGCAAGGCAAGTTGGACAACCTGCCACCCAACCTGGGCGGCGACATCATGCGTTCCATCCTGACCGGCACCGTCTACCCGCAGAGCTGGCTGCAGGCCGCGCTGCGGCGCTGCCGGGCTGAGCAGGAGATCGATTACCCACGCGCCACTGCACTGAAGGCCTGCCTGAACCGCATGGCCATCGATGACAAGGAGAAGCTCACCGTGTCGCTCGACCAAGAGAACACCAATGTCGCCTATCGCCTCGGCCGCCTGTTTGCTGTGCTGGAGCGTATACAGGAAGAGGCGAACCCCGGCCTCAACGCCACAATCCGCGATCGCTATTTCGGTTCGGCGTCGAGCAATCCACTCGCCGTTTTCCCGACGCTGAATCGACTGAAGAATCACCACCTCGCCAAGATCGACAGCCGCGGCCGCGCACAGAACCTCGAGAAGCTGGTCGGCTCGATCATCGACGGCCTGCCGGCCGATGCGCCCTTCCCGCCCAGCCTGGCGCTAGCCGACCAGGGTCGCTTCGCCGTCGGCTACTACCACCAGCGTCAACACGCTTCGACCTATCGCACAGTCAATGAACAGGAGACCGCCGCATGAGCCTCGCCCATCGCTATGACTTCGCCCTGCTGTTCGACGTGATCGACGGCAACCCAAACGGCGACCCCGATGCCGGCAACCTTCCTCGGCTTGACGTCGAGACGGGCCTTGGTCTGGTCACCGATGTCTGCCTGAAGCGCAAGGTGCGCAACTACGTGGGCTTGGTGAAAAGCGAGCAGCCGCCCTACGAGATCTACGTGAAGGAACGAGCCGTGCTCAACAAGCAGCACGAACGCGCCTATGAAGGCATCGGTGCACTCGACGCGCTGGCTGGCGACGACAAGAAGCGCAAGGGCGGCGCCCATGTGGATGACGCCCGCCAGTGGATGTGCCGCAACTTCTTCGACGTGCGCACCTTCGGTGCGGTGATGTCGACCGGCGTCAACTGCGGACAGGTCCGCGGCCCCGTCCAGCTCACCTTCGGCCGCTCGGTCGACCCCATCGTTGCGCAAGAGCACAGCATCACCCGCATGGCGGTGGCCACCGAGGCGGAGGCCGAGAAGCAGGGCGGCGACAATCGCACCATGGGCCGCAAGCACACCGTGCCTTACGGTCTCTATGTGGCACACGGGTTCGTCTCCAGCTTCCTTGCCAAGCAGTCAGGCTTCTCCGAGGACGACCTCGAACTGCTGTGGCAGGCCCTGGGCCAGATGTTCGAGCACGACCGTTCTGCTGCTCGAGGGCAGATGTCCACCCGCGGCCTTTACGTGTTCAAGCATGAGAGCGAGCTCGGCAACGCGCCCGCGCACAGCCTGTTTGATCGACTGCAGGTGGCCCGAAAGCCCGAGGTGGCGATTGCGCGCCGTTTCGACGACTACACCGTCCACTTCGACGGGCGTACTCTTGATGCGGGTGAAATCGTATGTGCCGGCCCAGGCGTGGAACTGATCCGCAGGTGCTGACATGGACTGGAAGAGCCGCATCGTGGCCGAACCCGAGGTGATGCTGGGCAAGCCGTGCATCCGAGGCACGCGTATCTCGGTCGAGTGGATTCTTGAGCGCCTCTCGGGCGGCTGGGATACGTCGACCCTGATCGAGGCCTACCCGCATCTCAGCACCGCGGACATCCAGGCGGCGCTGGCGTTTGCGGCCGAGCTGATGCGTGATGAACGCTATATCGCAGCGGGCAAGGCGGTGGCCTGAGCATGTGGCCGCCGCGGGTGCTCGCCAATGAAAACCTGCCCGCGCCGTCGATCCGGCGGTTGCGGGCCGCGGGTATCGAAGTCGCGGCGATACGCGAAGACTCACCCGGCATCGATGACGTCAGCGTGCTCGCGCGCGCCGTCGCCGAGCAGCGCTGGTTGCTGACGTTTGACATGGACTACGGAGAGCTGATCTTCCGCCGAGGCCTGGCATCACCGCCGGCCCTGGTCTTGTTCCGCCTGCAGCGCTTTGGCGTGGAAGACGCCGCCGTGCGTCTGCTGCAGCTGATCGAGTCACCCGAAGCGCGCGCTGGCGGCTACTTCATCGTGCAAGACGAGGGTGTGCGCTGGCGGCCACTGGGCTATGTGGCGGGTGGACGCTGAAGACCCCATCCCGCTGTCCGCGCTGCAGCACTGGAGCTATTGCCCGCGCCAGTGCGCGCTGATTCATGTCGAGCAGGCCTTCGCCGAGAATCTGCATACCGCGCGCGGGCGCGCAGTGCATGCGCTGGTGGACGAACCGGGTGTTGAGCGCGCAGGCCGCACTCGCATCGAGCGCGCCATGCCGCTGTGGTGCGAGCGCCTGGGCCTGATCGGCAAGGCCGACGTGGTCGAGTTCGCCACCGACGGCACGCCCTACCCCGTCGAATACAAGCACGGTCCCCGACGCCAGCGCCGTCACGACGAACTGCAGTTGGCCGCGCAGGCGCTGTGCCTGGAAGAGATGACCGGAATGCCGGTACCCATGGGTGCGATCTACCACCACAGTTCGCGTCGGCGTCGCGAAGTGCGCATCGACGCGACGCTGCGCGCCGAGGTGGAAGCCGCGGCCCTTGCCGTGCGCGCGATGCTGCGTGAAGCCAAGCTTCCGCCACCCGCCAACGATGCCCGCTGCCGCGAGTGCTCGCTGATTGAACTCTGCCAGCCCAAGCCGGTGGCAGAACACGCCCGCTACGCAGCGCTGCTGAAGGAGCTGACCGCGCCATGAGCCTCAGCTACACCCTGCAGAACACCCTTTATGTGATGACCGGCGGCAGCTATCTGCATCTGGACAACGACACGGTACGCATCGAGGTGGAGCGCGAAACCCGCCTGCGCGTGCCGCTGCACCATCTTGGCAGCATCGTTTGCCTGGGCGATGTGCTCATCTCTCCGGCCCTGATCGGGCGCTGCGCGGAAGGTGGCATCGGGCTCTGCCTGCTCGATCGCAGCGGGCGCTTCCGCGCCCGCATCGAAGGCCCGATGAGCGGCAATGTGCTGCTGCGCCAAGCCCAGCATCAGGCGGTCTCGGATGCCGCCAGCACGCTCGCGAACGCATGCCAGTTCGTGCTGGGCAAGCTGCGCAACAGCCGCCATGTGCTGCAGCGCGGCGCGCGCGAGGCCAAGAGCGAAGCCGACAGCGAAGCGCTCGGCGCTGCGGTGCAGAAGTTTGATGCCTCGCTACGCGCGGCGGCGGTAGCGGATGACCTGGATGGCCTGCGCGGCGTGGAAGGCGAGGCCGCCCGTACCTACTTCGGCGTGTTCCAGCACCTGATCCGCGCTGACCGCCGCGAGGCCTTCGCACCCTCGGGCCGCACCCGACGCCCACCACGTGATCGCTGCAATGCCCTGCTCTCCTACCTGTACACCTTGATGACGCACGAATGCCGCAGCGCGCTCGAAGTTGTCGGGCTGGACCCGCAGATGGGCTTTCTGCACGCCCTGCGACCCGGCCGACCTGCGCTGGCGCTGGATCTGGTGGAGGAATTTCGCGCGGTGCTGGCCGACCGCACGGCGCTGTCCCTGATCAACCGCGGACAGATCGGCGAGGGCGACTTCCGCGTCACCGAAGGCGGCGGCGTGCTCCTGGGCGACGAGGCGCGCCGCACGGTGGCCACCGCCTGGCAGACCCGCAAGCAGGATGTACTGACCCACCCGCTGCTCGAGGCCGAGATCCCCTGCGGTCTGCTGCCGCAGGTGCAGGCCCGCATCCTGGCGCGCAGCTTGCGCGGCGAAACCCCCGCCTACCTGCCCTATCTGCACCGCTGAGGTCACCGTGCTGGTCATCGCCTGCTACGACGTCTCAACAGAAACCCGCGAAGGCCGCAGCCGCCTGCGCAGAGTGGCCAAGGCCTGCGAACGCATCGGCCAGCGCGTGCAGAAATCGGTGTTCGAGTGCCGCATCAACCAGATGCAGTTCGAAGAGCTGGAGCGCCGCCTGCTGTCGATCATCGACCCTGAGCAGGACTGCCTGCGCTTCTACCGCCTGCACGAGCCGGTGGATCTCAACATCAAGCAGCACGGGAACTTCCGTGCGCTAGACTTCGATGGCCCCTTGGTGGTCTGACGCGAACTTGGAGCATCGCCCGATTTCCCGGCAGGTTCGCGCTGATCGGAAACCCTTGATTTGTCTGAACTTACGGAGCCGCGCGTGGCTGTTTGCTGGCTCGATGCCCAGCGTTCGACGAGGTTCGCGCAAAGCGTCTGCGCAAGCCTTTCAGATCAGCGGTTTGCCGAGGTGGAGTCGCCTGCTCATCAACGAGCAGGCGTGGGTTGAAACATGCCGCCCAAGCAGGGCGAGAGCGCTGTAGCGAAGTCGCCTGCTCATCAACGAGCAGGCGTGGGTTGAAACTGCGAGGGATACAGCGCGCGCGCGATGCCTGCGGCAATGTCGCCTGCTCATCAACGAGCAGGCGTGGGTTGAAACCCAGAAGCTCAGCAGGTACGGGCGAATGCGGTCGGTCGCCTGCTCATCAACGAGCAGGCGTGGGTTGAAACGCCGAGAGTGCGGAAGGCCGGCGCGCGCAGACCGCGTCGCCTGCTCATCAACGAGCAGGCGTGGGTTGAAACGCGATAAGCCACGCGCGATCCTCGGCGATCAAATGTCGCCTGCTCATCAACGAGCAGGCGTGGGTTTGACCTGCCGGCTTTTTCAGGACCACCGATTAGTTGAGGGAGGCTCGGTGGGTTGATGCTTCGTTCTTCTGCTTCTGTTCGTCCTTGAACTGCTTCGGCGTCCGGTAGCCGAGGCTCGAGTGGGGGCGATCTTCGTTGTAGTGGCGGCGCCAGCTCTCGATGATCACCCGCGCCTCGGCCCGGCTCCGGAACCACTCCATGCTCAGGCACTCGTCGCGGAACTTGCCGTTCAAGCTCTCCGCGGTGCCATTCTGCCAAGGCTTGCCGGGGTCGATGTGCGCCGTTTCGATGCCCTCCTGCTGC
>JAKOMQ010000041.1 GCA_022241605.1 Aquimonas sp.
TAGCATCTGGGTGCATCCCAGTTTTTATTTAGCACCTAGAGAATAAATGTCATTGCGAGGAGGAACGACGTTCGCGTAGCGTGTCGCTTTGCGACTCAGCAATCGCAAAGTCTCGCACTAAGAATAAAACCATGCGATTGCTAGAGCCTCCGGCACGCTACGCGAACACTCCACTTCGTTGCGTTCGCAATGACATTCAAAAAAGTGGGATGCTCCCTTTAAAAGTTTCACCCAGTCCCGTCTCAAAAAATTCTTTTGCCTTTTGTTTACTACCACCAAAACGATAAGGTGTAGCTACTAATTCTCGTTCTTTATCAGGAATAAGTATGGTACTGAAAAGGTCGGGATAGATCAAACTTAGAGAACGTCGTAGCCAAACATAAAAAAACTCTGAGAGATCAGCGTAGCCAATATTATCGTAGTAGGGTGGGTCTGTAGAAACAACTATTGATTTTGCGTAAATATCTGATTTAGTAGCATCTATGCGTTGGACAAATCCTTGAGTGCTACAAGGAGAAATTTCAATTACTTTGGCTATCCAATCAACTGCACCGATAAAGTTACCAGTTGACTCACTTAAAGGATTCGCTTCTGCAAAGTCCCACGTCATTGGAATTGCTTGACGGGCAAAAGTATTACGTGTGCTATCTCTACCTGTATCCCAAGAACAAATTGTTGAATTTCTATCGGATAATCTATCAACAGCGATCGCTAAATAAGTCGCCACTGCATCCGCGTAAGCAGTCGCACCCTTACCACCTTCACAAAGAGGTAAACTATCATCTGGTATTTCAAAAGCTACAGCATCAGAAAGTATCTTTTCCCGTGCTTCGCTTACTAATTCGCAAAAAGTGTTCAATGCTACAAGCTGACGTGGGGTAAAAAGTTCTGCAAATGTACGCATCCCGTAGTTAGGCGTTTTGAAATCTCGTGGATTATGAGGCAAATTGGCTTCAGGCTTCCATTCTGGTTTTACTGAAGTTACAATTTGCTCGTCTTTGTTAGTTGGCGATAAATACAACCGTCCACGTTCACCTTCTCCCACAATAGCCATTAACTGAGCGCCCATCTGTCCCGCTTTACCTTCAGTACGAACATAATCCAAAGGCATAGGAGTATTGCAACATATACAAATTGCACCTTTGCGATTAACAGTTTCATTTAGCGGCTCACCCTTACCAGACTTCACTTGAAAACTTACTACAGGTGGTTGCTGGCTACGATTAATAATTGGTTCTACCCAAGCTTCCTTCCCTTTCTTAGTTGAAAGTTCAAAAGAACGTACCAACGGCATTTGACAACCACAAGCTGGATTAGGACATTTCACAGTCCTAGCCCACAACCAAGCAATCACCGTTGCTTTAGCGTCCCCATACTCTTGCGATAAATTCACCTTGGGATATAAATGTCCAATTCGCTTAAAAGCTTGCTCCCGCATCCATTGCCCGTAATAGCGCACATCTTCAGCTAAACCCTGCGCCCCATACCATGTTTTAGTTTTTAGCGAATTTTTCCGAGAATCAGGGTTAACAGGAGGCAAATTTGCAAACTTCGGCGGAATTTCAATCAAAGCTTTAGTAATCAAAACCGCTACAGGATTAATATCACTACCATGTGCTTCTAACCCCAATCTTTGGGCTTCCAAAGGTATACTACCCCCACCACAAAAGGGATCATAAATAGGTGGTGCGTGTTTGCTTAAATACTCTGTTACTTTTTCCGGTTTAGTTGGTGGTTCATCACCTTTTTCCCAAGCAAGGCAACGAGCAATTTCTCTTTGTGCTTCCTCAACTACACTGGTATTCGTTATGTCAGACCAAGATACCAAGCCGCGAACAGTTTGGGTTGACTTTCCCTTTGTTTCAACATTTTCAATTCGCCCAATTAAGTCATGTAATCGTTGGCGTTCTTTTTCTTGTTCTTCTTCAGTGGGAAATTTGTCAGGATGACTTGAGGGATCATCTACCAAAGATGCAAACAAAACTGCTCTACAAGCTGCCAAAGGTCGCCGCGCCCACCACAAATGTAGCGTAGAAGGGTGTCCATGCCTAATTGATTTTTCTCTAGCAGATTCTTGATTAATCGCTTCCAGTGGTAACGCGACTTCGATTAGCTTCTTGCGGTAGGTCATTATTTTGCGAGACTGATATGATGGAAGCCAGTAAATGTCTGAGCAAGAAGCAGCACAAAATATTCCGAGTGAGTGGACTTACGGAATATTTACATCAAGCATTGGTAGGCTAATTAGTCTTTGTTGATTGCTGCTCGCCTAACTTAGTTACAGAGCTTCGTCCGGCAATTATAATCACGATACTTGCTGGATGGTTCAGTGATAATTCGGAGCGTACATTATCTTTAGCTAAAAGCCTGTAGTTTAAAAAACGATGACTTCTAACACAATTTCTTGGGATTCTATCCGTGATGAGGTTTTAGCAGATCCAGAGGTAAAGGCTGAATACGATGCCTTGGAATCTGAATTCCAGTGTGCAAAACAAGTTATTGCTTTAAGGAAGGCTAGCGGCTTAAATCAACGGGATTTTGCTAAGTTGGTTGGCATTAAACAGCCACAGTTAGCTCGCATTGAATCTGGGAAACAGGTTCCTAAAATTGAAACTCTAGCAAAACTTGCTAGGAGTGCAGGTTACGATGTCGAGATTCGCTTTGTAGCACCCAAAGGAAAGCGATCGCATAAAGTCGAGCCTTTGAGGATTTCTGCTAAAGAGTTAGTTTAGTCCTGTGATTGCTCTCACCAAAAGCATTCCTTTTTACTTGGATAACCAGCTATCCAATAAAGTAGGCAGATCCAAGAGCGATTACTCTGACAAAATTGCGATGTCTACGACGGTCACAGAGCGCAGCCGAAGTGCGGGCTACGCCTACGCACCAAAAAACGATCAGCAAATGAAGTAACCGTGTAGCATTTATTCTAGAGAAAGCTAGAGTTCTGAAATTTTGGCATATTTGAGCTACCCAAAATCATCAGAGAATAATGGCACATCATAAAATTTAAACTTTTGGTCTACTGTAATTATTGTTAAACCTTCTACCAAAGCTTGAGCAATTAACATCCGATCAAAAGGATCTTTATGGTGTAGAGGCAAATCAGCAACCTTTATTCCATGTGCCAATGTCATACACAAAACCTCAAACCGACTGAAGCGCAAAGCCTCTTCCAAATTCCCAGGAGCAATTAACTTTCCTAAAGACTGTTTAATTGAAATTTCCCAAGCACTAATCGCACTGACGAAAATTAAATTTTCAGGATTAATAATTACCTCTCGTAACCTATCTGACAATTTAGAATCATTTTCTAAAAACCACAACAAAATATGAGTATCTAATAAAAAGCTCACTACTCATCCCCATAAAATGCTGCAATTACTTCTTCTGAAGTCTCATCAAAATCATCAGCAATTTTAACTTGTCCCTGCCAAAAACCCGCAATTCTTGGCTTTAAGGCATCATTTAAATCAGCTTTAGTAACTGTAGGCTCAGGTTGAGTCAAAGGCAAAACTTTTGCCAAAGGGACACCCTGATGAGTTAGGGTAACTTCAACATGATTTTGGATATCTAACAATAAATCAGCTAAATTATCAGATAAGTCAGCAATATCAAAAGTTTTTGGTGACATTTTGCTTATGCTCTATTCATTACCAGCAATATAATTATTTTAATTTGGCTCAGTTCCCTGTTGCCACAACTCCAGCCAATTATAATTAACACTTGTCACGGCAAAATCTGGCTCTTTATGGAACGGACGGTGTAAGTAGTGAATAGAACAATTACCTTCCATAGCTTCTGCTAAAGGCACTTGCACTAATGCCAAAATAAAATTGTTTGGCTTATTTAGAGCGGTAATAATTTCATTCTTTGTCACTGTCATAGTTTTAGCACCTGTAATTCTCCCTTTTACTTCAATAAATCGCAACTGTCCTGTTTCTGGAATACGCGACTCAATATCATAGCCGCACTTCTGATAACTCACATCCGTGGGTTCATACCCTAAATTGCGTTCTACTTCCATCACAGCCGTCATTGCTGCCTTTTCTACCCGTTCCGTCTCCCTGGCAAACATCGCCGTTGTTGCTTGTTGTTTGCCTTGCATTCGTTGCAGGAAGCCTACTGAAACTACCAACGCGCCCCCAACTACCACAGGCGGTAATGGCGATAATCTACGTTCTTGCTCTAATTCCTCCAAGCGTTGCATTAACCGTGCTTGCAAATCATCAGCTCGTTGATGTGCTTTACCTGAGTTAATTTTGGCATTAGGCTTGCCAGCTTCCTCTTGGATTTTCAGTTCCTCTGCCCGATGATCCCAGTAATTAATCTCCTTGGTTAATCTATCTTTTACTGCCGTCATCGTCTTAGCAATTAGTTCCTCTTTGCGTTGCTTGAGTTCTTGAAGATGTTGAGGAACAAGATGAGCGATCGCATAACTCTTGGCTTTTGCTTCTAAATCTTCTCGTAACCAAGATTCTTCTAAAACTGTTTCCACAATACCCTTTTCCTCGTCTGTTAGCGGACGGTAATTCAGATAAGGTGCGTAACCTGCATTGTAGGTATTGCCTTCTGGATTGATTTCCACATATTGCATCCGCCGCGAGACTAAACGCCTAGAGCCATTTAGATTTGTCCGTGCATCTTGTATGGAGTGTTCTAGATAAACTAAGGCGCGGGTTCCTTCGCTGGAATCATTTTCATCTACTAAGATAGTCCCTTGTTTCAACAAATCCCGGTGTCGTTCCAAAGTCAGATCAATTGTGGCATCCAGTAGAGAATGTCCAGAACAGATGAAGGCAGCTAAGGGTTTACCAGAAATGCTGATTAAATCTTTTTTAAAGCAGATGCGTTCGTAGCGTAGCAGCAATGGTTCTCCTACACCAATTTGCCGCCCTCGATTGCGAATAACTGCCGGAACATGACTAATTTCGTAACGCTGGGGTTCACGTTGACGCAATGTTCCACCTAATTGGGTAAATGCTTCTAGGAAGAAAGAAGCAATAAAATGAGGTTGCAACCGTCGTGCTTCTGCCCTTTCCATTTCTTCCCGAATTTGCTGCACTTTGGCGATATCCATCGAATCCCGTGCCAAAGCCCGTTCTTCTAAAAGTTCGCGTAGTCGCTGTTGGTCGAGTTTATCATGTACGACTTGGTTGAGTCTGTCTCGCACCTCTGGTTGATCGCCATAGCGAATTGCTTCAATCAATAACTCTCGTAATTCCGTCCCGGCGATCGCTTTTCCCAATACATCAAATACTTGACCTCCCAGAGCCTTCTGCTCTGCCTCTATCTTTTTCAGTAACGCCAAATAGACATCGCCTTCACGAGTGCCTTTTGCCACTAAATTCCATAAGTGACATACCTCCGTCTGCCCAATCCGGTGAATTCGCCCAAAACGCTGTTCTAGGCGGTTAGGATTCCAAGGTAAATCGTAATTAACCATGAGATGCGCCCTTTGCAAGTTAATCCCTTCACCCGCAGCATCCGTAGCTATTAAGACTTGTACTTCAATATCTTGGGTAAATGCCTCTTGCGCTTTGCGGCGTTCTTCGCGTCCCATTGCGCCATGTATATTTACCACAGCTTCATTACGTCCAAGTAGCGTCCGAATCCGATCTGTCAAATAATTTAATGTGTCCCGGTACTCGGTAAAAATCACGAGCTTGCGCCGATGTCCTTGGGCGTTGAACATTTCGGCATCATTTTGCAAGAGATTCGAGAGTTCTTCCCATTTTTTATCTTTACCACTACGTCGCACCCGCAGTGCCAGTTGCTCTAATTCTTCTAAAAGCTTAATTTCTGTTTGTAATTCTGCGATCGTCCGTGATGCTGTAGCTAGGTCAACTACTTCCTGTTCTGTTGCTTCTCGTTCTTCACCAGGAATATCCTCTAAATCATCTTCTAAGTCTTCCAGATCCAGAACTTGCTTAAATTCAATGATGGTTGCATTACTTCCCCGCCTCAAAACCTCTTCTTGCCTCAGCCGTTTTTGCAACCTTTCCCGGCGGCGTAGCAGCGATTGATATATAGCTTCCGGGGAAGAAGCAAGCCGACGTTGCAAAATAGTCAAAGCAAAGCCAACATTACCTTTGCGACCTTCATTTTCTAAAGCATCGGCACGATTAAATTCCTCGCGGACATACTCAGTGACTCGCTTATACAGTACCGCTTCTAAATCCGATAGTTCATATTCTATAGCCCATATTCCGCACCCTTGACTGTCACAATCGGTTATTACGGAAGTAAATTCATGAAAAAAGAGTAAAAAATTACATTTATCTCTTAAAAAACWCATTTTGAATAGGAAAATTTATCAGATGTATTCTCAATAAGGAGCAATAAATAATAAGGGTGTTTGGTAGAACATTTAATAATA